>NZ_CBQR020000057.1 GCF_000455485.1 Gorillibacterium massiliense | reverse complement strand
ACAAGCTGTCACCGACTGAATACCGACGACAGCTTATAGGGTAGGTTTTTTTCTAGCTGTCCGCTAAATGGGGTCTTGACCACTAGCGTACGGGGCGTTTTGTTATGTTCTGATAGGCAAGCCATTAGCTCAAAGTAGCCCGAAGGCAGTATGTCGCGTGGATCTGTGTCCGCAAGGCGCAGCATTAATAGATATTTAACATGATCGAAAGTAAAAATATGGTAATATATCTATGTTTTCGACAAAGAAAAACAAATCGATTCCAAAGCGGCGAAATGGGGAGAAGCAATGGCGGAGTTCCATGAGAGGTTGACGCGCAAGCAATTAGTATTGGGGTTTATTTTAGTGATCGTCTATTATTTCAGCTTGATATCGCTTATCGTTCAACCGGTCATCCAATTGATCAATGGGATCGTCCCTCTGCAAAACGAAGACAAAAACCGGATCTCGTTCCTGCTATTTGCCGTTCTGTATGTGCTGGCGATTGCCGGTTTTGCTTCGTTTCTCAAGCAATCCTTTGCCTCGTTCAACCAGCAACGATTGCGTAACGCGTTATGGATCCTTGCAGGGGTTATAGCCATACTACTCGTCTCCAACATCCTTGTACCGATCCTCGTTTCCATATTCCATCAGGTGACGGAAGCAAGCAATCAAAATAAAATGAAGGACATTTTGCTCCAGTATCCGATTTTATTCGGACTATCCATCGCCGTTATTGGTCCGATTACGGAGGAACTGGTTTACCGGGTAATGATCTTCCGTTCCCTCCGGAAGCTAAATCGGCTACTTGCCTATGCGGTGTCTTCCTTGCTGTTTGGCTTCCAACATGTGTTTGAAGCGGTGGTCATGCAGCATAACTACTCCGAATTTTGGAACATGCCGGCTTATGTCGCGACCGGTTTGATATTAGCTTATCTATACGAAAAGAAACGAACAATTCTGGTGCCGATGGGAACGCATATCTTGAACAATACGGCCGGCTTGATCTTCGTTCTTGCTAGCGTGGGGGGATGATCGCCCAAAAGGCGGATCGCTGTCCATGGAGGTATATCCGAACGGCTTGCCATGGAATACTTTAGTAAGGAATGCATTTGAAAGGGGTTTATAAATATATCGCCGAATATCAAAAGCGGCCGGTATTTTTGTTACATCTATCACCGTTTGTTCATGTTAAGCCGATTATAGTTATAAACATCTATCTACAATACTTGACCCGCATAACCGGGCTCAGAATTGACCCTACTTTCGGATGGAGTGCATGAATAGTGGCGGTACAGCAAGCAATTGATTACGAAATTCATTACGGTGATCTGGAAGTCTCCGATGGGATATCCGTATTTTCTCCAGCATTTGATGACCGTTTTTACTATGACGGCGACGATCTTGGAATGACTTACTCAACAGAGGGTATGAGCTGTAAATTATGGGCTCCAACAGCTTGGGAAGCCAAACTCGTTCTTTATTCAACCTGGGATGGCGACCCGCAGCATGAGTTGGATATGACCCGCACCGATAAAGGATGCTGGCAAAGGGAAGTGGAGGGAGACTGGGAAGGCTGGTTCTATACGTACAAAGTTAAAATAGGTGATGCCTGGAACGAGGCAGCAGACCCGTACGCCAAAGCGGTTTGTATCAACGGAGAAAAAGGAGCGATCGTTGATCCCGCCAAAACCAACCCAAGCCGATGGACGCACGATAAACCGAAGCTGGATTCCGTCCTTGATGCGGTCATTTATGAAGGGCATATCCGGGATATGACAATCCACCCCGAAAGCGGCGTAAGGCATAAAGGAAAGTATCTCGGTCTGGCGGAAGCTGGCACTAAGGGGCCAATGGGAATTGAAACCGGATTAGATCATATTGTTCATTTGGGTGTTACCCATCTACAGTTGCTGCCTATCCATGATTTTTGTCCGATAAGCGTAGATGAACGATTCCCTGACGAACGCTACAACTGGGGTTACGATCCGCAAAACTACAACACGCCGGAAGGCTCTTACGCCCTTGATCCATATAATCCTTGCAGCCGAATCCGGGAACTGAAGGAACTCATTCAGACTCTCCATGATCATGGACTTCGGGTCATATTGGACGTGGTTTACAATCACGTTTATGACGGCTATCGCGTCAATTTCACGAAACTGGTGCCTGGCTATTATTTGCGGTATTTGGAGGACGGTAGTTTATCCGATGGCGCCCACTGCGGCAATGAATTCGCTTCTGAGCGAAAAATGGCACGGAAATTTATACTCGATACCGTGCTTTACTGGACGAAGGAATATCATGTAGACGGGTTTCGCTTTGATCTGATGGGTTTGACCGATGTGGAGACGATGCAGGAAATCCGCCGCAATCTCGATGCCATTGATCCAAGCATTTTATTGCTGGGTGAAGGTTGGTACATGGAAACGTCATTGCCAGCCGAAAAAAGAGCTAATCAGTTTCACGCAGGAATGATGCCCGGCATCGGCCAATTCAACGATAAACTACGCAATGCGGTGAAGGGGAATATTTTCAATCCGACCTCAGGAGGGTTTATCAGCGGCGAAGCAACGGAGACAGAACTGAAAAAAGGGATAACCGGAGCGATCTATTATAATGAATCGATTCACTCGTTCGCCCCGCAGCCGGATCAAGCCATCCATTATGTGGAATGCCACGATAACCATACGTTGTGGGATCGGCTTAAGTTGGTTCACCCCGACAAACCGGAGGAATGGCTGAACGCTTCACATCGCTTGGCTACTGCCATTGTCATAACCAGTCAAGGAATTCCGTTTATTCACGCCGGTCAAGAATTCATGCGGACCAAATTTGGCGAGGAGAATAGCTACAAGTCACCCGACTCCATTAACCGATTGGATTGGAACCGCTGCGCCATGCGGCAAAATGACGTGGAATACGTCCGGCAGCTGCTGATCTTGCGGAAATTGCACCCGGCCTTCCGGCTGCGAAACGCCGACGATATCCGTTCTCATCTACGTTTTGAAGAGGTTCCTCCAGGTTGCGTCGCCTTTACACTCATGGAACATGCCGGAGGAGACCCTGCTAAGCATCTTTATGTCATCTACCATTCCAACCGCAGCTTCACGGAGGTAACGCTGCCTCAACTTGGGGAGTGGCAGCTCGTGTTCGGCAGCGAGCATTTAGCCGATTGGGACCAGCAAACGCTAAACCTCAAGAATATCGGCATGGTTGTGTTGGAAGTTACGGAGTAACGTGAAGCGTATTTTCGCCTATAGCTTAAGCGATAATGCCAAATCTTCGTAAGCCTCCCTTGTCCATGGGTGGACGACTTTCATCTGTTCCCGATGACGGAAAAGATAATCGAGATAAGCATAGGAAGCATTTTGAATGCCAAGCTTTAGTGCCTGCGTAATCTCCGCTAAATAGGGAGGATTCCCGGATTGGTCCCACACAATCTTATCAGCAACGAAAAGGACGTGGTCCAAGAGGTTGGCCCGTTTTCTCAAGGTGGTATGACAGCCGATTGCAGCTAAAATATCCGGATTCTCAATGTCGAATAGGTCATGTGCCATCGCTTCGGAAAGTTTTTGATGGATAATCATCGGAAAGCTTTCCTCTTCCGTCAGCACCGGGAGACCGAGTTCATGCGCGGCAGCGATCCGGTTTTCAGAGGGAATAACAGCGCTGATATCATGCAAATAGCCGGCGATTTCCGCATCCTGCGGATTCGCTCCGAACCGAACGGCTAACCGTTTCGCTTCCTCGCCCACCATCAGGCAATGGGAAGCGGTGACTGGATGCCCATTATTCACCAGGAACCGTCGTGCATCCTCTCGCAAATCACCTGTACGGCATTCAAAAGCAAATTTAGAATAAAGTTTATTCGTTTGCATGGGCAACATCCTTCATTTTATTGTAATTAGCAAACACCATGAACATAAGGTATCAAAAAAGGATGGCTTAGCGCCACCCTTTCTTTGGTCATTTATGGATTTTCACTCTTTCCTCGATAGGCTGGAATGCTTTCTCGCCAGGTTCCGCTTCCGGCTTGCCGAAGGGCATTTGAGCGGTTAGCTTCCAAGAATCGGGGATCTTCCAAGTCGCTTTCACTTCGTTGTCGATCAGCGGGTTATAATGCTGAAGGGTAGCGCCGAGACCGGCTTCTGTAAGTGCTGTCCAGACTACGAGTTGAAGCATGCCGCTTGTTTGTTCCGACCAAACTGGGAAGTTGTCTTTGTAAAGGGCAAAGTCAGTCATCAGCTTCTCTACGACGGTTTGGTCCTCGAAAAATAAAACCGTACCATATCCGGCGCCGAAGGCCTTCATCTTTTGCTCCGTTGATGCAAAGTTATCGGCAGGTACGATCTTCCTTAGTGTTTCCGTGGTAATACTCCACAACTTATCGTGATGGCTTCCGAGAAGCAGGACAGCCCGCGAGCTCTGACAGTTGAAAGATGAAGGGGTGTATTTGACGGCATCCTTGACAATCTCAGCGATTTTATCATCGGGTAGAGTGGAAGTGCGGGAAATATTGTAGTAGGAGCGGCGTTTTTTCACGGCTTCCAAAAAAGCGGACATCCGGCGATATTCCTCCTTGTGGAAAAGTATGGTTTAGCGGTCCCTCAGGAATACGAAAGCCGCCTCCAGTATTGTTCCACAGTGGGTTAGTGCTATTCCGCCCTGGTGTTGTGTTACTTCACCACTTCCCGCGCCGTATCGATAAACGCTTCCGCCGCTTTCGAGAGGTACCGGCCTTTGCGCCTGGCAATCACGAGGGTGCGTTTGGGTCGTCCGATCAAGTTAAGCAGAGTCGGCATATAGGAGGAAACAACGGAACGAGCGATCATGGACGGGATAAATGCGATGCCCATGCCGGCGCCTACCAATGCCTGCACCGTTTCAATGTTGCTGCTTTCAAACACTACCGTCGGCTCAAAGCCCGCATTTCGGCACATCTCAATGGCAATCTGCCGGAACCCCTGGCCTTTTTTCAGCATGATAAAAGGTTCGTCCCGCAGCTCGGCTATGGCGATCTCCCGTTTTTCATGGGCTAACGGATGCGTAGGAGGGACGGCCAAACAGAGCTCCTCTTCAATCAGAGGCTCATACTCCAAGGATTCATCCACAAGGGGGAGGGTGAGCAAGCTGAGATCGGTCTGGCCGGAAGAGGTCAAGTTTTCCAGATTAAGCGTCGTTTCTTCAACCAACACCACCTCGATTCCCGGATGTTTTTTACGGAACTCCGGCAGGACCATGGGTAAAATCTGCGAGCCGGTAATGGGCAAACTGCCGATGACAAGCCGCCCCGAACGCATTTGCAGAAGATCCTCCATTTCTTTCTTTAACTGGGCTACCTGGTCGAGAATGAAGGAAGCTTTTTCCACGAAAACCGTACCGGCATGTGTAACTTCCACTGAATTAGTATTGCGTTGAAACAAGAGCAGGTTGATTTCCTTTTCCAGCTTGGATAGTTGCTGGCTGAGGGAGGGCTGTGCGATGTGCAGCTTCTCGGCGGCGCGGGAAAAATTACGGTCGGCGGCGATTTGTACGGCATATTGAAGTTGGCGCAGTTCCATTTGCGGTCTCCTTTTCGGCTTATCTTAAGATATCAGAAAGTAAAAACTTCGAAGCAGCGACTTCCTGATATCGCAAGAAAAACGACCTCTAAATGCGGTCTGTTTTATCTGAATGTACGTCGATAAACGTTTTCTTATTGTTGTTGCCTATAACACTTATAATGATTATATCTTAGTCTTATAGATAAAAAAATGATATGATGATACCAATTAAACATACATGCCGCTAGAACAGCATTAGCAAATGTATTATCGGCGAAGCCGCCTGAAGCTTAACCTATTTGGAAGTAGGTTATTTCAGGGCATTATGCAGGACGAAAAAAAGCATGAGGTGAAACGAAATGGCCAAAACGCTTTATGAAAAAATTTGGGAAAAACATGCGATTTATGAAGAACAGGGAAAACCAGGCATTTTGTATATTGACTTGCATCTCGTACACGAAGTAACGTCTCCGCAAGCATTTGACGGTTTGCGTATGGCCGGCCGCAAAGTGCGCCGTCCGGAATTGACCTTCGCGACGATGGATCACAACGTTCCGACGAAGGATCGCTTCAACATCACAGATCCGATTTCCCGGCAACAAATCGATACGCTCTCGAAAAACTGCGCTGAGTTCGGCGTCAAGCTTTTTGATCTTAACTCCATCGATCAGGGCGTCGTTCACGTTATGGGTCCGGAGCTGGGACTTACCTCTCCCGGTAAAACCATCGTTTGCGGCGACAGCCATACCGCAACCCACGGCGCTTTCGGCGCTCTTGCCTTTGGCATCGGCACTAGCGAAGTGGAGCACGTGATGGCAACCCAATGTCTGCAGCAAGCGAAGAGCAAGACGATGGAAGTCCGCGTCCTCGGAAAACGTAAACCGGGCGTTACGGCAAAAGACTTGATCTTGGGCATTATCGCACAGTACGGAACGGATTTCGGTACCGGTTATGTTTTTGAATATACCGGCGAAGCGATTCGCGGTCTTTCCATGGAAGAACGGATGACCGTGTGTAACATGTCCATTGAAGCCGGCGCACGGGCAGGCCTCATTGCTCCCGATGAGATCACCTTCGACTATCTGCGCGGACGCGAATATGCGCCTCAAGGAGAAGCCTTTGATCGCGCGGTAGCTGAATGGAAAACCTTCGTAACGGATGAAGGCGCTGTTTATGATCGTGTCGTTGAATTCGACGCCGATGCTCTGGTTCCGCAAGTAACCTGGGGAACGAGCCCGGGTATGGGCACAAGTATCGATGCACTCGTGCCGGATCCAAAGAGCTTCGCAACGGAAAACGAACGCAAAGCGGCTGAAAAAGCCCTCGAATACATGGGACTCACCCCAGGAACCCCGATGACCGATCTCAACGTGGATGTCGTCTTTATTGGTTCCTGCACCAACGGACGGATCGAAGACCTGCGGGCAGCGGCAGCCGTTGCTAAAGGCCACAAAGTATCTCCCAGCGTTCAAGCCATGGTCGTGCCGGGCTCAGGCCGCGTGAAACTGCAAGCGGAAAAGGAAGGCTTGGACAAAATTTTCACGGATGCTGGCTTTGAATGGAGAGAAGCAGGCTGCAGCATGTGTCTGGCGATGAATCCTGACGTGTTGACCCCCGGACAACGCTGCGCTTCCACATCGAACCGCAATTTTGAAGGACGCCAAGGCCGCGGTGGCCGGACCCATCTCGTCTCTCCGGAAATGGCTGCAGCTGCAGCAGTAACCGGACATTTCATTGACGTGCGGAATTGGCAGTTCAATTAAGGTAGAGGAAGGGGATCTCACGATGGAAGCTTTCAAACAACTGAACGGGCTCGTAGCGCCTGTTGACCGTGTTAATGTCGATACCGATGCAATTATACCTAAACAATTCCTGAAAAGAATCGAACGGACAGGTTTCGGACAATTTCTCTTTTTCGAGTGGAGATGGGACGAAGCCGGCAACGTGATTCCGGAATTCAACCTGAACAAGCCTCGTTATCAAGGGGCGTCGGTCTTGTTGTCCCGCGCCAATTTTGGCTGCGGCTCCTCCCGGGAGCATGCGCCTTGGGCGATTCTTGACTATGGCTTCAAAGTGGTTATTGCACCGTCTTTTGCGGACATTTTCTATAACAACTGCTTCAAAAACGGCATTCTGCCGATCAGACTGTCGGAAGAGCAAGTGGAGGATTTGTTCCAACGCACCGCAGCAAACGAGGGCTACACCTTGAATGTTGATCTGGAAAACAAAACGATTTCCGATTCCCTCGGCTTGAACATTTCTTTCGATCTGGACGAGCACCGCAGACAGTTCCTGCTGCTCGGTTTGGACGACATCGGGCTGACCCTCCAACATGAAGAGGCTATTGCGGCATATGAAGCGAGACGAAAAGCAGAAGCCGTTTAAAGGATAAAAATACCGTTAGACCTGCACACCCTTTGGGTGAGGCAGGTCTCTTTTTTTGTCGCTTCTCCTTATTGACAAATTTTGCAGGGGCCTTTATAGTATGGAACACTATTCGCGAAAGTGTATTTTGATTAACCAAACGGTTAATCAAAATGGAAAGAAGATGAGCTCAATGTTAACGATTAATCGGAAACTAAAAACCATCGTCAGCCCGTTTCATGAACTGATTTGCAGCTTGCACGTCCTTTACCGGCCAGAGCACCATCCCAATCGGTTGCAATGGGCACAAGAGCTGAGGGAAAAGCTACCTCAACCGCTCAAGGAAGCAGTGAACCGGATCGGAAATTTGTCTGACGGATGGACACCGCTCCTGGATTATACTGATTTTCGCGGGGAGCCCGTCCCTTGCTTGGAAGGAATCGAAGGACTAAAGAAGCTTCCTGACGCCGAGCTGGCGTATTTTCTGCTGAATGGAAAATGGCCGCTCAGCGCCATCATAACCAAGCTGGAGAAGCGGGGAAAAGCATCGGGGAACGGAGCTGATACGGATTTGCTAGAACTGGACCATTTCCAGGAGGCGCGGCAGCTGCTCTTCACAACTCTGGAGACCTATGAACGGGATTATTTTCGTCGGGAATGGGAATATATCGAGCCTTGGTTGAACGCATCCGCGATGCATTTTCAAGAGATGGCCGCGGTCAATCCGGAAAAAGCGCTGAATACACTCCATCCCCGGCTGCGAGCCGAAAACGGCGCTCTGTCTGCGCAAAAGGCATCGACTTATTATTTTCCCTACGAGCGGATGCAGCATGTTTACGTGTTTCCATCCACCTTCATCTTTCCACATCTGCTGATAAGTTGGACGGAAACGGCCCTCTGTCTACCCCTGAGCGTCGATACGCCCTGGCTGCCTTTTAGTGAGGAACCGCCCAAAGACTTGCTGAACCAACTGAAAGCGCTTGGTGACGAAACCCGGTTACGGTTGATGAAGCTGCTATGGACCGGCCCTCATTGTACGAAGCAGCTTGCTCCGGTACTGGGGATATCGGAAGCGGCGGTATCCAAGCAGTTGAAACTACTGAACGAAGCCGGATTTACTCGTGCGGAACGCAAAGGGAGCTACATCTTTTACTCCGCTAACAAGGAAGCCATGGATCATTTGCTTCTCCTGCAAAGGCAATACCTTGAGCAATAAAGGGGCGCTAAGACATGCATTTTATCTTGTTGGAAAAGGAGCTCCCATTGTGTGGAATATCGCAATCGCAACGATAAAGAGGAATCAACAGTCCAATTTGCGGGCGTATCCCTGGACCTTTACCCTTGGCCATATTCTAGATGGGGCTTATCTGGTCCTGGTCTCGTATTTTTCCTATACGTACCTCATTCGGGGCGAAGTGGATTCAACCTTCGCCGCCTATACAGGAACCGGCGATTATTTAACTTTCGTAATCATCGGCGGGCTGCTGAACGTTTTCTCTGTAAGTATGATGATGAATGTGTCGCGGGCGCTGATCACCGAATGGCGGGAAGGAACGCTGGAGGCGCTACTGCTTTCGCCTTCAAGCCGGAACGGCTACTTTATCGGCAATGCCGTGCAGCAGCTTTACCGCAGCGGCTTTGAGCTCATCGTAGTGGTATCCGTTGGGCTATTGGCCGGATTGCGGCTCGGTTCTGTCCACCTGCCTTCGGTATTGCTAGGCGCGGCACTCTATCTGCTGGCCTGCTACGCTATGGCATTAGTACTGGGCAGCATCATGCTCTATACCCGGGATACGTTTTTTGTGCAAAACACATTATTTGCCATAACCGCATTGCTCTGCGGTTTTCAATTTCCCCGAGAGTATTTACCGGGTTTTCTGCAAGCAGCCGGAGAGCTATTTCCACTTACTGGATCTCTGCAGCTACTGCGGAATGCCCTGCTTATCGGGGAGAGAACGAACATCAAGATGGTCCTGCCGATCCTATCCCTTTGCGCCGTTTACATCGCTATTGGGATGTGGAGCAACCGGAGGATTGAACGGAAGATGTTCGAGCGGTTCTAAATAAGTTGAACAAAAGAAAGGGATGAAGGAGTGGAGAAACCGATTGTTCTGGAAAAGCGTCAGCGGTCGCCTTTGCGATCAGATTCCTACCTTATATGGAGTTGTCTGATCATGGAATCTGAGAGCAACAGCGATTGGAAGAACAATCAGGTTTTGCAGGGACGGAATCCTTACAATCTTTCGTTCAACTTATATAGCTCAAGAGAAGGAGGGGAGCTACGGCATGATCGAGATGAAAGATGTAACCAAGATATACCGGTCGAAAAACAGACGGAGCTTTCTCCGGTCCGAAACACGGGAGGTGACGGCCGTTCAGAATTTGACGCTCTCCATCGCACCTGGGGAAATCGTCGGGCTCCTCGGTCTTAACGGTGCTGGGAAGACCACGACGATCCGCATGTTGTCCACCCTGTTGGAACCGACTTTCGGCAGCATCGAGGTGGACGGAGCGCTTATGGATAAAAACCGACAGGAGATCCAGATGAAGATAAATATGATCGCCGGAGGCGAACGGATGCTCTACTGGCGGTTGACCGGCAGGCAAAATCTGATCTATTTCGGAAAACTGTACGGGTTGAGCGCCGAACGGCTGGAACGGGATACCGAGCGGCTACTGGCTGAGGTGGGATTGGCGGAGGCGGCGGATCGGCCGGTGGAACAGTATTCCAAAGGCATGAAGCAGCGTTTGCAGATCGCCCGGGGTCTCATCAACGACCCCGCCTACCTGTTTCTTGATGAACCGACCTTGGGCCTGGATGCCCCCATCGCCCGGCATTTGCGCAGTATGGTAAGCAGACTCGCCCGGGAAGCGGGGAAGGGCATTCTGCTCACCAGCCATTATTTGCAAGAGGTGGAAGAGCTGTGTGACCGTGTCTATGTCCTCGACAATGGCCGTCTGCTGCTTTGCGACAAGCCGGAGACGATCGTCAGTCAAGTTGCCGGCGCTCAGACGGCTCATCTGGAGGTTGCCGGTTGGAATGACATGCTCCGCCCGGAGCTAGCGCGGCACCTGAATGGTCTGACAATCTCATCGGCACTTGTGGATGCGGAAAAAGTAGAGTCGGCTGAAATGGACAAAGCCGGGACTTACCGACTTTCGATAAAGACGCCAGCTGCCGATAAGCTGATTGCGGAGCTGCTACCCTGGGCGCTGGAGCACGATCTTGCCGTTACCGGATTCGCCACTGAAAAGCCGAATCTGGAAGACGCCATCATCAAGCTTTCGGAGGGATGAAGATGAAAGGGAGTGCCATTTGGCCAGCGATGTTGGCCGAGGTAAGAAAGCAGCATCAGAGCCGGACCAAGGGGAAGATGGTCTTCTTCTCCATGCTCTTATGGCCGGCTCTTGCCTTTCTGTCTTCTTATTACATGATGAAACCCTACAAAACAGATGAGGGTTCCGTGCTCTCCCGGGTCATACCCGATGGCGGAGTGCCGTTATTCCTGCTCAGCGGGTATCTGGTGTTTCAACTGTTCTGGACGGTGGTGCAATCCGCTTGGTTGTTTGAAATGGAGCGCAAGGACGGCACTCTGGAAATCGTTTTTCTCGCGCCATCCTCAAAAATGGCATTTCTTTACGGCCGCTCGTTGTATTCTCTCTTCCACGGAATTTGGATGTTTGCCCTGTTTTCTCTGCTGATGTTTCTCTTCATTCTCGATCCCCGGGCCGTCAACTGGCCGGCTCTTCTCATGGCGCTTCTGGTCATTCTGATCTCCGCCGTCGTTTGGGGAGCGCTGCTGTGTTCCCTTGCCCTCTTTTCGCGGGATTCGGGGCTGCTTTATTACGTGTTTCAAGCCCCCATGGAACTGTTTGGCGGAGTGCGTATTCCGCCTGCGGTGTTTCCCGCCTGGGCTTCGGCGCTCTCGTTTATCTTTCCGGTTACATATGGCCTGGTTCTGGTGCGAGGAGCGCTGGACAATGATATCGGCGGAGGCTGGTGGCTGGCCCTGGCTGTGCTCGCAGCAGCTACGATCATCCTTGCCGCTTGTACTCGCTATTTGTTGATGATTGCCGAACGGCACGCCCGGTCGAAGGGGAATTGGACGCTGTTCTGAAAAATAAGCCAAGCATATAAAGTTCACAATTGTCGAAATGACAAAAAGTAGCAATATACCCATGAAAACCCCTGTTGAAACAGAATTTTCTGACAACAGGGGATTTTTTTCGCAACTTTTGGACAGGCATCTGCGTCTAATTTGTCGTGATTCCATTTCAATAGAGGTGAATGATGAAAAAGCTCGTTTGTTGCCTGTTGCCCCTACTTCTATTCGTCATGATGCTTCCTCAGTTGTCTCATGCCGCAAGCTCAAGCCCTTCCAGCACCGCAGCCGTTCAGTCTACCCCAGGCTTTTCAACTATCGTGGTGAATGGAAAGAAGCTTAGCATCCTGTATCCGATCGTAAATGGTTCTACTATGGTGCCGATTTACGTAATTACGGAGGACATCGGTGCTAAAGTGACATGGAACAATGTGGAGAAGAAGGCAACAGTCATCAAGGACAACGTCACGATCCAGCTTGTTCTCAACAAATCGACGGCAACTGTCAACAACAAGTCCGTCAAGCTGGACAACCCTCCGATCATTATTGGAGACCGGATGTTGGTCCCGATCAAGTTTGTCGCGACCAATTTCGGCTACAATGTTGGATGGATTCCGTCAACTCGCACCGCTATTTTGACTCCGGAAAGCTTTGCGACACCAACGCCAACGGCAAAGCCAACGCCGACGCCAACGGCAAAGCCAACGCCGACGCCAACGGCAAAGCCAACACCAACGCCAACGGCAAAACCGACGCCGACGCCAACAGCGACACCGACGCCGACG
>NZ_CBQR020000056.1 GCF_000455485.1 Gorillibacterium massiliense | reverse complement strand
GCCAACAGCGACACCGACGCCGACGCCGTCCGCATCGGTGACACCGAGTGCAACGCCGACTCCATCGGCCACACCGACGCCGACACCGACGTCGACGGTTGCACCTTCGGATTCTCCAGGTACGACGTCAACACCGACTCCAAGCAACGTATCGATTGACGCAGTTGATTTTACAGTCGATACGCTGACGATTCGCACATCGGGGCCAGTGAAACCGAAGTTCCTTATGGTGTCCAACCCTGACCGGCTGGTAGTGGAATTACCGCTCGCTTCTTTCAGCGCGGCTGTGCCGAAACCTTTGACAGCGGAAGGTGTTATTCCGACAGCGGATAATCCGCTGATGACCAAACTGCGGTATGCTCTGTTCGATCCCTCCACTTCGACGATACGCTTTGTCATCGATTTGGTTGGAAAAATCGGCTACCATGTTGAAAAAGACGGTACGGACGGAATCATTCAGGTTAAACTGAGCAACATACTTTACCGCGTTGTCATCGATCCAGGGCATGGGGACCAGGATCCAGGCGCGGCTACATTTACCGGCAAGAAGGAGAAAGATTTTAACCTGGCCATGGGCAATAAGGTTATGAAGCTGTTGGAAGCCATTCCGCAAATTCAAGCCTATACGACCCGCAGTGATGACACATTCCTTACGTTACAGGAACGGTCCAGCATGGCCAATACTTTGAAGGCAGACGTATATGTCTCGATTCACGGTAATTCGTTCCCGAATAATCCCAGCGTGAACGGAGTTGAGACGTACTACAACCGCTCGGATGAAAGCGTCACTCTTGCCAATATCATCCACCGTAACGTGGTTGCCGCAACTGGCTTTGTCGATCGCAGCGTACGGTTCGGCGATCTACACGTCGTCAGAGAAACGACGATGCCGGCTACCTTGGTTGAAGTGGGTTATCTGTCCAATCAAATGAATGAAGCCGCGATGTTTACCGAGGATTTTCAAAATCGGGTCGCACAAGCAATTGTCAACGGAATCAAAGAGTTTTTGAAAATCCAATAGGGAGACGGCAAAGCCGTCGTTCACTTGTGAAAATTAGGGAGTGTCGCCGATGCGTAAGGCCGCAATATCTGCCGCTCTTTTGCTCAGCGCCATGATCGTCGTTTCCGGCTGCGGAGAAAATGGCGGTAAGAAGGAAGGGGAGGCGCCAAGCCCAAGTCCTTCCATAGCTGCTACGACTACACCTGCTCCAACTGCGAGCGCAGTTGCCACCGTTACTCCTCAAGCTCCTGAAGAGACTGCTGTTAAGTTGTATTTTGCCGATCCCGACTTGGCGAAATTGATCGAAACAACGCGCACGATTCCGATGGCTAAGGATAAACCGGACTATATTCAAGTTTTGCAAGCGTTGGAAACGACTGACGATTCAGGACAAATCTCATTATTCAAAGATTTTGACTTTAAAAAAGCGGAGCTTGCCGATGGCCAGCTTACCGTTGATCTGAACTTCGGCTCTGACAGCCGATTGGGCTCAGGCGGCGAAATGCTGCTGTTGCAGGCGTTGAAGAATACACTGTTCCAATTTCCAGAGGTAAAATCCATCAATGTGCTGGTCGACGGTCAGCAGGTGGAAAGCCTGATGGGGAATGCTGATTTGCCTCATCCGATCCTGCGGCAAAACTAAATGATCTGCATGTTTCTTTTGAAAGGAGCCCTTTCTTCGGTGAAATATTTGCCGAAAGTGGGCTTCCTTTCTGTTCAATAGCGACTTTTTCTTAACGGGATGTGGTATTTTGCCTAAAATTATTCGGAATTATCTTAATGAAAGCATTGATAATCCGGGGATGTTTCGATAGACTGTTTGTTATTGATGTGAAAAGGATACAGCAAACACATGTGCCGCTGAGAGACGGCAGCGCATTTGTGTAAGGAAAGGAGATCGGAATTGAACGAGAAAAACATTCGCAGGATATTGGACACCATGAGTGAAATGTTCCCAGGCGCTCATTGCGAGCTCAATCATTCCAATCCTTTTGAATTGCTGATCGCCGTCATGATGTCTGCTCAGGCGACGGACGAATCCGTTAACCGGGTAACCGATACGTTGTTTAAAAAATATCGGAAACCGGAGGACTACTTATCCGTATCTATAGAGGAGCTTCAACAGGATATACGAAGAATCGGGCTATTTCGCAACAAGGCGAAAAACATTCAAAGCCTGTGCGGCATTTTATTGGACAAGTATGGCGGCGAAGTGCCAAGAGAGCATGAGTTGCTCGTTGAACTTCCTGGAGTTGGCCGCAAGACTGCCAATGTGGTGGTTTCCAATGCCTTCGGTGTTCCCGCTATCGCGGTTGATACTCATGTGGAACGGGTTAGCAAGCGTCTCGGTTTAGCGAAACCTGATGATTCCGTGCTTGAGGTTGAAAAAAAGCTGATGAAGGTCATTCCGCGCGAGGAATGGACGCTGTCTCATCATCGGATTATTTTTTTCGGCAGATACCATTGCAAAGCGCAAAATCCGAATTGTCCGGAATGCCCGCTTCTGGATATTTGCCCGGAAGGCAAACGACGTATGAAACCTGTCAATAAGAGGAAAACTACGTAGATAAGGTAAGAGAAAAAGAAGAGATTAAAAAAAGGATGGGATTGTAGATGAAATGCATCGCTGTGTACACGAAAAATTTTGAGCTGTTTTCGGATATTTATGAGGAAGTGCTGCGCACGCCATTAACCGAAAATGAAGAGAAAGTGGTAGAAGGCGTTACGATCAGCGATTCCGGCGAAGTGCCTGCCAATTACCTGGACCGGATGAAAGCAAAGCTGGATGTCGTGGTGATGAAGATAAAAGGTCAGCCGATTACGATTTTGCAGCACGGCGAACTTTTTGAAATTCTCCTCCCGGAAACAGAAGCCGCATTGATTTAAGGGCGGAAACGCGGGAAGACGAAAAGCAGAAGAACAAAAGGTTTAGAAATGAAATCAGCGGTCTGAAAAAATGAGAGCTGCACCTGAAGTCGAGGACGACTTAGGTGGCTCTTTTTTTTGTTGAGCGCACATAAATAAGGGACAATGAGTGAAAGGAAAGGTGTTGGATGGTTTGACGAAAGGGAGCCTCACTCTATAAACTTATACCCAAAAGGCTGTTTTTTCGACGGCGGGAAATCGACATAGTATACCATTACAGCTTACATATAAGCGCGAAACAATGGGGGATAGCAATGGAGACCAGCAGGCTGAGAGAGATGTCGCAGTTGATGAACCGTGAGGGCGATGTAGAAAACGCCGGCAGACTTAAGGAAGTGGCGGATAAGGCGGGAGATGAAGCGCTGCATATCGCTTTCTGCGGTCATTTTTCTGCGGGAAAATCGACTCTGATCAACAGGCTGTGTGGAACGGATTTGCTGCCGTCGAGCCCGATTCCGACCAGCGCCAATGTGGTTACGATTCGGGAAGGATCGCCAGGAGCCCGAATTCAGCGTAGAAATGAAGAAGGGGAGTTGTGGTACGACGATATCCCTCTATCGGAGCTGGATCAAGCATGCCGAAATGGTGCGGATATCGAATCAGTGGAGATTACGTTTCCGCTTCCTCTGTTTGATCAAAAAACCGTATTTTTGGATACGCCGGGAATTGATTCTACGGATGATGCTCATAAACGGGCGACGGAGTCGGCGCTGCATCTGGCGGATGTCGTTTTTTACGTGACCGATTATAATCACGTTCAGTCGGATATGAATTTTTCTTTTACAAAAAGGCTGCAGGATTGGGGCAAACCCGTTTATATCATCGTCAATCAAGTCGATAAACACCGGGAGGAAGAACTGGCTTTCGAGGATTACAGATACCAAGTAGAGAAGGCTTTCGCTTCTTGGGGAATCTATCCGGAAGGTATTTTGTACCTCACTTTGAAGGAAGCGGAGCATCCGCTAAACGAGTGGGACAATCTGCTCGTCTTGATAAAAGATCTGGTGAATATCGCCGGGCCATTGAAAGAACGAAGCAGCGTTTATTCGACGCGTGAGATTATTGGGGATCATTTAGAGCGGCGCGAAGCGGCGATGGCCGATTGGGTGGAGCAGCTAATAGCTGACTCCGGGTTGCCGGATGCTGAGGAAACGGCAGTTGAGGAAACGGGAGAGCTAAGAAGGGCTGACAGGCTTTCGCGAGTCGAGTGGTGGGTTGATCAGTTAGAGGTTGAAGAGGCGAGATTGTTCACGGAAGAGGAACGTTTGCGGGAGGAAGGGGAAGCGCCGTACCAGTTGTGGAAGAAAGAATCCGATACGCTCATCGACAATGCCAACCTCATCCCGGCCCAAACCCGGGACATGGCTGCCCGCTATCTGGAGAGCCGCCAATCGGGGTTCCGCGTCGGTTTATTTGGCGGCGGAAGCAAAGCGGAGAAGGAGCGGGAAAACCGATTGTCGGCACTGCTCTCTGCGTTTACCGCCAACGTCAAAGCTTATTTGGAATGGCATCTTCAGGATTACTTGAAGAAGGCAGCGGAGCGCATGGGGTGGAAGGATGAAGAGCTGAGTCAGGTGATTGATGAGATGCATGAAGGGATTGGCGCAGATTGGCTGGCGGAGCGGGTGCTGCCAGGCGCAGTGGCGTCAGGGGAATATACCCTGACCTACTCGCGCCTGATCGACGCCGACGCCAAGGCGGCGTACCGCCGGCGGGCGGCAGCTGCTCTTGCGCGCATCCGGGCGCTGCT
>NZ_CBQR020000055.1 GCF_000455485.1 Gorillibacterium massiliense | reverse complement strand
CACCTATTACAATCATGCTTTTTCCCAAGCGGATCGGGAGTTTTTGCTGCAGTTGGGACGGGTTAAGGACGCCCTGGAGCTGGACAAAATGTTCTTTCTCGTCAATGCGGTGGATTTGGCAAGCAGTGAAGATGAACTCTCGGGCGTGTTGGATCATGTGAAGACGAATTTGCTGAAGCATGGGGTGCGCAATCCCCGTATGTTTCCCGTATCAAGCCGGCAAGGGCTGCAAGCCAAGCAAGCGGGAGATCAAGATTTGCTCTTCACATCCGGTTTGGCTGGGTTTGAACGTGATTTTTCTGAATTTGTTTTTGGCGAATTGGCAGACATGGCGCTTCATTCGGGTGAGTTGGAACTGAAACGGGCTGTAGCTGCACTGGACAGATGGATAGAAAGCGCTCAGGCAGGGGAGGAGGAGCGGCAACGTCAGCTAGATCATCTGGACGGTGCTTTGTCGGAGGTTGTAGAGAAGCTGACAATACCTCTCCCATCGGCGGTAAGTCAAGAAATAGCCAAGGAAGCCGAAGAGTTGGCCTATTATATCCGGCAGAGACTGCAGTATCGCTTTGGCGATCTGTTCACCGCTTGTTTCAATCCGGCGGCATTGCGTGAAGATACAGGCGATATCCGCTATTCTCTGCGCTCCGCATGGCATGAATTGACCAGCCTGGTTTCGATGAATCTATCCCAGGAAGTGCAGGCTGCGGCTCTACGGCTGGAAGGATATATCCGTACATTCCTCAAACGGCAATTTGACGAAGACAGCCAAATCATTGCTTCGCATTTATCCGGTTATACGTACGCAGACTTTCCTAACCTTTCGTTGACTACTCCTGAGATTAAAGAAACCGTCGTATTCGCGGACGCTGACTCCAAATGGCTGATGGGGATGTTCCGCAATGGCAAAAGCTTTTTCGAAGGAGAAGGAAAACAAAAGCTGAAAGCCACTCTCGAGTTGAACATAACGGAAGGAGCGGAACTTTATCTAAAACAGCAAACCGAGCTTTTGAAAAGCGTATATACGGCTGAATTTGGAACACAATCGGGGGGGATCCGGACTCGGTTGGCGCAATCTGCTGAGGAATATGCAGAGGGACTGCGTTCTGCATTAGCCATGCAAACGGATCCGAACGAACTATCCCGCATTCGCACACATTTCATAGAGCTAGTTGGGCATGAAACCCTATAAGTCCATGTGATGAGCAGTTATCAAGCTGTCGAGTGTGTCTCGGCGGCTTTTCGTTCTATCTCATCCGGCAAAATTTGCATATCCGTAGGCATTCCGATACTCTAGAAGAAAAATGGATGGGAGGGCGGCAAAGAATGAGATCAACCCGGATCGTTTGGCGGATCGTTGGTATAACGGCACTCATAGCTACGATCTTTTTTCTCGCAGGGTTCGGCTATGCCATCCGCAACGTTTTGGTTCCGGCTTCTGTCGAGGCGTCGGCAACTCCGCTGCCAACCCCCTCCTCGAATCCAATCGCGGCTAAGGATGGCAAATCTATCAACCTGTTGGCTATTGGCGATTCATTGACCAAAGGGATTGGCGACACCGAAGGCAAGGGTTACGTATCGCGGGTTAAGGATACGTTGGCGCAGACAACCAAGAAGAATGTTTATTTGTGGAACTACGCAGTAAGCGGTTCAAAGACAGAAGATCTTTTGGATTCTTTGGACAAAAAAGACGGGGACTTGCCCCGGTTTGTTCAGGAAGCGGATGTGGTGCTCTTCACCATCGGCGGCAATGACCTGTTTCAATCGGGAGTGGATGTGAACGAGCTTTTCAATGAATCCGGGCAATTGAACATCGATGGGGATTTGCTTACTTTGGAACTACCGTCGGCATTAGAGCGGCTTGATCGGATCATCACCCGTTTGGCGGAATTGAATCCCCGGGCGAAAATCGTCTACGTTATGTTTTATTATCCCTTTTCCGATATCGATGTGAAGCGTGAAGGGCCTACGTTCGTTCAAGAATGGTACAATGGCGCTTTCGGATTTGCCAATCGTTACCCAAATGTTATTATCGTGCCGACCTATGACTTGTTTTCGCAAAATCCATTGATATATTTATTTACCGACCATTATCATCCCAATTCCGCCGGGTACGCGCGCATCGCAGAACGGGTGCTGCAAGCTCTCGACTGATGTGTTCATTGGAGGGAAATGTCATGGAAGACCGGGAAGCTCCCGTCATCCTGTCCGTCCGCAATTTGAAGAAACGGATCAAGAGGAAGCTGATTATCAAGGGAATCGATTTTGATGTGCGGGAAGGTGAGATTTTCGGTTTTCTCGGTCCTAACGGGGCAGGAAAAACGACGACGATCCGTATGCTGGTGGACTTGATTCGTCCGACGGAAGGGACGGTGACGGTCTGCGGCATTCCCGTGCATAAGCGGCCGGACCAAGCTTTGCAGCATATCGGCTGCATTGTGGAAAATCCAGAAATGTATGGATTTTTGACCGGATGGGACAATCTGGATCATTTTGCCCGTATGCTGCCTGGAGTTGATGCTGAACGAATCCGAGAAGTAACGGAGCTGGTCGGACTCAGCCAGCGTATCCACGATAAAGTGAAAACGTATTCCCTTGGCATGCGACAACGATTAGGGATTGCACAAGCTCTATTGGGGCGCCCTAAGCTGCTTATTTTGGATGAGCCTACGAATGGGCTTGATCCTCAAGGCATCAAAGAAATGCGGGACTTTATCCGCAATTTAGCAGCCGATGGTCTCAGCGTATTCGTTTCCAGCCATCTTTTAAGCGAGATTCAACTGATGTGCGACCGGGTTGCCATTATAAGTCAAGGAGCGATAATCGCCTGCGGAGAAGTGGAGGAATTGCTGCAGCAGGCTGACAATCGCGTGGTATGGCGTCTCGCTCCTTCCGATGCTGGCGCGCGGCTGCTTTCCCCTTTTGAAATCGGTCATGAGACGATAGAGGGAACCTTAGAAATCAGCACGCGCATGTCCGTCGAGGAGATTCCCCAGTTGAACCGGCGTTTGATGGAAGCGAACATCGACGTGTATGGAATCACCGTCAAAAATCCGACGCTGGAGGAACTTTTTCTGCAGCTGACAGGGGGAGAGACTATTGGCTAGCCTCATTTCTTTAGTGCGCAACGAGACGGTCAAGATGCTGAAGAAGCGCCGATTTTATGTGGTCCTCCTCATATTGGCGATCCTGATTCCGATCTTTGTTTATGCACAAATGCGCATGACCGCAAGCTCCCGGGCTTTAATGGGCGATGTCGATTGGCGGTATAAGGTTACGAAGGAGATGACTGACCTTTCGGCTAGGATCAATGGAAACATGCCGGAGGAATGGAAAAAATACAGCCGAATCGAAATCCAGCGGCTTGAAGTCGCTCTTGAGAAAAACGTCGATCCGAATTCGCCAAACGGCGTAACCTTTACCGTTATGTTCTTGAAAAATGCCGTGTCCTTGTTCCTCCCTCTCCTTGTCGTCATCGTCGCTTCCGACATCGTTTCTTCGGAGCAATCGACGGGAACGATAAAACTACTCTTGACACGCCCGGTGAGAAGATGGAAAATTCTCATGAGCAAGCTTCTTGCTCTCTTGCTGTTTGTCTCGTTGGTCATTTTAGCGGTAATCGTGCTTTCTTATTTGATTTCCGGGATGTTTTTCGGCTACAAGGGCTGGCAAGCACCGGTATTGACCGGCTTTCAGGTTGTCGGTGATCAGTTGATCAGCACAAAGGTACATATGATCGACCAGTGGCAGTTTTTACTGATGGCAGCAGGCTTAGCCTGGTTTTCCTGTTTGGTTGTGGCTTGTCTTACGCTTATGGTTTCCGTGCTGGTGCGCAGCACGGCTGCAGGCATGGGCATTATGCTTTCGGCACTCATCGCCGGGGCGATCTTAACGAACATGGTATCATCTTGGGAAAGCGCGAAATACTTGTTTATGATCAATCTCGATACCGTCACTTATTTAAGCGGAGATCCGCCGCCGGTACCCGGGTTGAATCTTGGATTTTCGTTATTCGTATTGTTTTTTTGGGCGGCAGCCGGACTCGCCGTCGCTTTCACAACCTTTACGAAAAGGGATATGTTAGGGTAAAATAGGATTTTAAAGAACCTATGTTCTTGTATGGGGGCTATTTATGACAGAGCAACTGGATATGTTTTCATCAGAATTGGACCCGCGTAACGGCAATTACGACGCGGATGATATACAGGTGCTGGAAGGGTTGACTGCGGTTCGCAAACGGCCCGGCATGTACATCGGCAGCACCAGTTCCTCCGGCTTGCATCATCTGCTGTGGGAAATCGTCGACAATGCCGTGGATGAGCATTTGGCCAAATATTGCGATGAGATCAGCGTGGTCATCCATGCGGATCAATCCATTACCGTAACGGACAATGGCCGGGGGATTCCCACGGCGATGCATAAGATGGGCATCCCGACGCCGCAAGTCGTTTTCACCATGCTGCATGCCGGCGGCAAGTTCGGCGGAGCAGGCTATAAAAAATCCGGCGGTCTTCACGGCGTCGGCGCTTCGGTAACCAACGCCTTGTCGGAATGGCTGGAAGTGGAGATTTTCCGCGAAGGTAAAATCCATAAGCAGCGCTTCGAGTATTGGGTCGACAAGGACGGCAAAGAGCACGTTGGCGAACCGGTGACGGGATTGGAAGTAATGGGCAATACCCGTAAGACAGGTTCGAAGATCACCTTCAAACCGGATAAACGGGTTTTCCACGGTGGCATCAGCATGAATTACGATACGCTTGCCGAGCGTCTGCAGGAAATCGCTTTCCTTAATTCGGGTTTGAAGATCACCTTAAAGGATGAACGCAGCGGCAATGAGGATCTGTTCTTGTATCATGGCGGTGCTAGCGAATTCGTTCGTTTTCTGAATGACGGGAAAACCGCTCTCCATGACGCCATTCACTTCATGGCGGAACGGGACGAAATCGAAGTGGAAATCGCCCTTCAATACAATGACGGCTATACCGAAACCATCGCTTCCTTCGTCAACTCCATCCCGACCCGGGGCGGAGGTACCCATGAAACGGGTTTTAAAACCGCTTTTACCCGGGTGATGAACGAATATGCTCGCAAGAACGGCATCCTGAAGGAAAAAGACAAAAACCTCGACGGTACCGATCTGCGCGAAGGACTCATGTGCGTTATTAATATCAAGATGGGCGAAGTGGAATTCGTCGGTCAGACGAAGGACCAGTTAGGCAGCGCCTCCGCCCGCAGTGCCGTTGACGCGGTCGTTGCGGACAAGATGACGGTCTTCCTGGAAGAGAACCCGGCTGTCGGCCAATCCTTGCTGAAGAAAGCCGTCCAAGCCTCCAAGGCTAGGGAAGCGGCGCGGAAAGCCCGGGAAGAAGTGCGCAGCGGCAAGAAAGGAAAGAGCGAAAGCTCGAACCTGAACGGCAAGCTGACTCCGGCGCAATCCAAGGATTACATGAACAATGAAATTTTCATCGTCGAAGGTGACTCCGCTGGGGGCTCGGCCAAACAGGGCCGAGATTCCAAGCATCAAGCCATTTTGCCGCTGAAGGGCAAGCCGATGAATCCGGAAAAAGCGAAGCTGTTGGACATTCTCAAGAATGATGAATATAAAACCATTATCTCCGCTATCGGCGCCGGGGTTGGCCCGGAATTCGATTTCGCGGAAAGCAGCTTCGGCAAGATCATTATCATGACCGACGCCGATACCGACGGAGCGCATATTCAGGTGCTGCTGCTCACCTTCTTTTACCGGTATATGAAGCCGCTTATCGATAACAACATGGTGTATATCGCCCAGCCACCGCTCTTCAAAGTAACGAAAAAGAGCGGCAAAAACAGCGATTCCCGGTATGTTTATTCCGATGAAGAATTGCAAACCGTGTTGAAGGAACTGGGCAAGAACGTTGAGCTCCAGCGTTACAAAGGTCTCGGCGAAATGAATCCCGAGCAGCTGTGGGAGACGACGATGAATCCAGCTACCCGTAAAATGTTCCAAGTGCAAATCGAGGATGCGGCCAAAGCCGAACGGCGGGTCAGCACCCTCATGGGCGATAAAGTGGATCCGCGGAAACGCTGGATCATCGAAAACGTGGATTTTACCGAATACGAAGAATAAGCCGTAAGGAGAGCTTAGCCTGATGGGAATTTTGGAAGACTTTTTGCCAGCTTTTCTGGAGGATGTCGTAAGCGAACGCTTCGGGCGGTACTCCAAATATATCATTCAAGACCGGGCGATTCCCGATGTGCGGGATGGCTTGAAGCCTGTACAACGGCGCATCCTGTACTCCATGTATGAATCCGGCAATACGCCGGACAAGCCTTACCGCAAGTCCGCCAAAACCGTCGGCGATGTCATGGGCAATTACCATCCTCACGGGGACTCCTCGATTTATGACGGTATGGTGCGGATGGCGCAGCCTTGGAAAATGGGTCATGTACTCATTGACGGCCACGGTAACTGGGGTTCTATGGATGATGATCCGGCTGCGGCGATGCGGTATACGGAAGCTCGGTTGTCACCTATTGCGATGGAGCTCCTGCGGGATATCGATAAGAAGACCGTGGATTACAAAGATAATTTCGACAATACCGCAAAAGAGCCTATGGTGCTTCCCTCCCGGTATCCGAATCTGCTGGTCAATGGGGTAAGCGGTATTTCCGCCGGGTTTGCCACGGAGATTCCGCCGCATAATCTGCGGGAAACCGTCAACGCCTGCATGGCGATGATGGATAAACCGGATATCAGCCTGGAGGAGCTAATGGGCTACATGAAAGGGCCCGATTTTCCCACCGGCGGCATTATTATGGGCGAAGAGGGAATCCGCGAAGCTTTTCGCACAGGGAAAGGACGCATCTATTTGCGCTCGAAAACCGCCATTGAAGATTTGCGTGGCGGCAAGCAGATGATCGTCATTACGGAAATTCCCTATCAAGTTGTGAAAAGCCGCCTTGTCACGGCCATGGAGAACATCCGGCTGGAGAAAAAGGTGGAAGGCATCGCGGAAGTCCGGGACGAAAGCGGCCGGGACGGACTGCGTATCGTGATCGAGCTGAAAAAGGATGCGGACGCCCAGGGCATTCTTGCTTATTTATTGAAAAAGACCGATTTGCAGGTAGCCTATAGCTTCAATATGGTTGCTATCGTCGACCGGGCACCCCGGCAACTGGGCGTTCGGGAGATTTTAGGCGCTTATATCGAGCATCAAAAGGAAATCGTTAGCCTGCGCACGAAGTACGATTTGGATAAAGCGGAAGATCGCGCTCACGTTTTAGAGGGGCTTGTTAAGGCGCTGAATATTCTTGACGAGGTCATCGCCACCATCAAGGCGTCGAAAAACCGTCAGGATGCCCAGAAGAACCTGGTGGAGCGCTTTGGTTTCACGGAACGCCAGGCGGACTCCATTCTCGTGCTGCAGCTGTACCGCTTGACCAATTTGGAGATTACGACGCTGGATAAGGAACTGAAGGAGACACAAAAAACCATCGCGTACTTGCAGGGAATTCTCGGCAGCAATGCCAAGCTGCTCAAAGTAATCAAAGATGAAATGACCGAAATCCGCGATAAATACGGCGTCGAACGCCGTTCCGTCATTCAAGGGGAAGTCGAGGAAATCAAGGTCAACCTTGAGGTCATCGTCCCGGCGGAGGATGTTCTTGTCGCTCTTACCGGAGAAGGGTATATCAAACGGACCAGCAAGCTGAGCTTTACTCGCTCCGGCGGAGAACTCGATGCGGCAGGGACGAAGGAAGGCGATTACCTCCGCCAGGTGCTTGAGGTTAATACCATCGATAATCTGTTGATATTGACGAAGCGCGGCCAAAGCTACTTGCTGCCTGTCCACCAAATTCCCGAATACAAGTGGAAGGATGCCGGGACGGCTATCGTCAATGTCATCCCCATTCCGAAGGACGACAGTATCGTCGAAGTCATTCCGGTGAAAGATTTCAATCAGCCTGACATGTTCTTGTTCTTTATCACCCGAAAAGGTCAAGTAAAGCGAACGGAACTGAAGGAATATTATACGAACCGCTCAACGGGCGTGCTGGCCTGCAAGCTGGGCGAGGACGATGAGATCGTTCGCGTATTATTGAGTGATGGCAGCCAAGATTTGCTGCTGCTCACGCGTCTTGGAATGAGCATCCGTTTCAAGGAAGAGGAAGTGGGCACCATGGGCCGCGCCGCTGCCGGAGTTCGCGGCATTTCCTTGAAAGATGGCGATGAGATTGCATCCGCAGAGCGGGTAGAGGGCGACGAGGGCGAGCTGCTGGTGCTTACGGATATGGGTTATGCCAAACGTTCCCTGATCTGCGACTACCCGCAACAGGGCAGAGGCGGTAAAGGGATCAGCTCCTTTGAATTTAAGGAAGGCAAGCGAGTGAAACCCAATGGCAGCCGCATGATTGGCGCCTTCCTGGTCAAAGAACCGTTTATGGTCACCACCATTGCCGATAATGGCGAGAAGATCGTCTTCTCCACCGAAAAAGCGCCTATTGAAGAACGTCGTTCCACCGGCCGTCAAATCGCTTCTTTGGAAAAAGGCGAAACGCTTCGGGATGTGCTGAAGCTCCCGATGGTTCAACCGCCCACCATTCAGTCATAACTGCCGAAGGTTGGGTTCACTTTGTCCAAGAGGCGGATGGCGATATCCAAAACAAGCCATGCCGGAAGCGGTTCGTCCATAGCATCAAGCAAGCGGGGGTCATTATCAAGAAGCTCTTCCTCTATGGCTCTTCGCAGCAGGGCGATCTTGTCGGCTTTTGTCATTTTTCCGCTCTCCTTTGGCTTACCGGATTTCACTGCCTCCTTTAGGCTATGTAGAATGCCGTCATTTGGTCAACTTTTTATCGATTAATGTCATAAACTATTTATTGGATAAATCTTTAAATCCCTCTGCCTGCGTGCTATACTGTTCCTGAAACAGGAAAGAAGCCGATACGGAGGGATTTTTTCTTGTATACCAATGATTTTATTAAGCTTTGGCAGAAGCTTTCAAAGGATATGAAAGCCTCGATGGAAGATCAACTGAGCCCGCTGACTGAAAGCCAGCTCAATGTGCTGGAATTGCTGGCCGGCCAGGATAAAATGAAGCCTTCCGATTTTATCGAGCATCTGGAAACGACTCCTGCCGCCATCACAACCATTTTGGACCGGATGGAGAAGAACGGACTGATTGTCCGGGAACGGGATGAGAAGGACCGCCGGATCGTATGGATATGCGTTACGGAAAAAGGAGAAGCGGAGCGCGTTCGGGGTTTGGAAGTTCGCCGCAAGTTCATGGACACCTATCTGAACCGCATTTCCTCTCATAACCAGCAACTGCTGCTCTATTTGCTGGGGAAGGTCGTCAACTCCTGATCAAATAGAAACAGCCCGGCTCACACGGATGAGCCGGGCTGTTTTCGTCATGCAAATTTACTCTTTTTTCAATTTAAGGTGATACGGCACATTGTCCATCTGCTGTTTCGGACCTCCAGAAACAGCGAAACAATTGGCGGTTAATCTGCCGAAAGAAGCATGTCGGCATCCCAAGCATTCCAGGGGTGCTGACGAGGAGGAGCGGAGGTAAAAACAAGCCGCTCTTTCGTCGTCGGGTGATCGAAGGAGACGGAGATGGACCACAGGGCGATTTGCTGACCGGGCTTGTTGCGATCGCCTCCGTATTTTTGATCACCATATAACGGACATCCCGAAGAGGAGAACTGGACGCGAATTTGATGGGATCGTCCCGTCAACAGATTGACGCGAACCAGGCTTAACCCTTCACCCGTCTCAATCGTCTCGTAATCAAGGATGGCTTCTTTGGCTCCCGGCGACTCTTTGCGTACCGCGGAAACGGTGTTCGTCTTCGCATCCTTCAACAGATAATGCACAAGGCGGCCTGCTGGTTTGCTCATTTTCCCGTGAATGACAGCGGCGTATTCCTTGCCGATGGAACGGGTGCGGACGGCATCGGACAGGCGGGAGGCGGCTTTGGATGTTTTGGCAAACACCATGACGCCGCCGACGGGGCGGTCAAGCCGGTGTACGAGTCCCAGAAAGACGTTTCCCGGCTTGTTGTGGCGGTGTTTCAGGTCTTCCTTCAGCGCCGTGAGCAAGTCGAGATCACCGGATTCGTCTTCTTGAGTGGGCATGTTGACCGGCTTGATGACCACGAGTACGTGGTTGTCCTCATAAAGGACGGGGATTTCCCCCCGCTGCGCTGTCATCGGTTATGCCTCCCAGCGGCCCAAAATGCCGCAAGGTAAATTCAAACCGGAAGCGGTGATGGGAAGGCCGATCTCGCCGCTTGTTATCGTTCCACCATGCCGTTTGGAAATAGCCATAGACAAGATATTGGTCAATACCGTAGCGGAAATGCCGGTTGTATAAGAGTTGATCAGAAAGAAAAGAGGGTTATCCGTAAGGATGGCGGTGCAGCTCTCTACGAACCGGTACAAGTCGGTTTCAAGTTTCCACATCTCCCCGTTCGGACCGCGTCCGTAGGAAGGGGGGTCCATGATGATAGCGTCGTACTTATTTCCCCGGCGCTCTTCCCTCGCAACAAACTTGAACACATCATCGGTTATGTAGCGAATCGGCCGCTCCGCCAAACCGGAGAGGGCGGCATTTTCTTTTGCCCACTGCACCATGCCTTTGGCGGCATCGACGTGAACGACCTCGGCTCCTGCTGCAGAACAAGCTGCCGTCGCTCCACCCGTGTAGGCAAACAAGTTCAGCACTTTGATCGGCCGACCGGCGCTCCGAATCTTATCCATCATCCAGTCCCAATTGACCGCTTGTTCAGGAAACAATCCCGTATGCTTAAAGCTGGTAGGCTTGATATAAAATTTCAACTCTTTATAGCGGATCGTCCAGCGATCGGGGGTTTTCACTTTTTCTTCCCATTCACCGCCGCCGCTTGAGCTTCGATGATAATGAGCATTTGCGCTTTGCCAGACATCCCGCTTTTCACCGATCGGCCAGATGATTTGCGGATCCGGCCGACGAAGGACAAATCCGCCCCAACGCTCCAGCTTTTCGCCTCCGCCAGTGTCAATAAGCTCATAATCTTTCCAATCCTTTGCAATAAACATAACATAACCTTCCTTTGTCCCACCCTTGGAGGGTATAATAATCGTAGTAGTATCTTTATAACTTGCTTTTTCTTCCCCAGTACCAACGCATCCGGAAAAAACGAAATCCTCCCTATTCTACAACAAGACCCGCATTGATATCCAGCTTTCGGCAGAATCCATCCTGATCTTCTACCCTACGATGAAAGGAGTGTTTGGCGCAAAGGGATAACGGTTAATAGTCAACAAACGTACATGCCGCTCTAACCATCTAAAGAATGTGAAATGGTGAAAGTTATTGCTACCCGTACCATACTCTTATTGTAAGGGGCGTTTGTGGATTGAAGGAGAATTGGCCATCCGCGCACGATATCTATTTGTTCCATCAGGGAAGTTTGTATCACAGCTACCGAATGATGGGCGCGCATTTCGCGGAGATAGACGGGAACTGGGGCGTCCGCTTTACCGTCTGGGCCCCTCATGCTAAGGAAGTTCGGGTTGCCGGAGATTTCAACAACTGGCAGTCCGAAGGCTTTGCCATGCAGCGCATCAGCGACGATGGCCTCTGGTCTTTGCACATCCCAGGGTTATCGGAAGGGACCGTCTACAAATACGAGCTGCATTCGGAGTCCGGTCAACGGATTTTGAAGTCCGATCCTTATGCTTTTTATTCCGAACGAAGGCCGAATACCGCTTCAGTGGTGACCAAGCTAGACGGCTTCAAATGGACAGACGGCACTTGGAGGCGGAACCGCCGGCGAAAACCGGTTTATAACCGGCCGATGAATATCTACGAAGTTCATCTAGGATCTTGGAAATTCAAGGGACCCGAGGATTTTTATACATACGAAGAAATAGCCGAGAGCCTGATCGCTTACGTCGTCGATTGCGGATATACCCATATCGAGTTATTACCTTTGGGGGAGCATCCCTTTGATGGATCATGGGGATATCAGACCACTGGCTATTATTCCATCACCAGTCGTTATGGAACACCGGATCAATTTAAAACCTTTGTGGACCGCTGCCATCAGCAGGGTATCGGCGTCATTCTGGACTGGGTGCCTGGCCATTTTTGCAAGGATGCCCACGGTTTGCGTTTGTTTGACGGCGCTCCTTGCTACGAATACGGCGATTCCCGTAGGGCGGAAAAACCGCTATGGGGCACTCTTGCTTTTGATTACGGCCGTGCGGAAGTCATGAGTTTTCTCATTTCCAACGCGATTTTTTGGATGGAGCAATATCACATCGACGGATTGCGTGTAGATGCAGTGGCCAGCATGCTGAGCTACAACTTCGACAAGCCCAAATCGATGTGGACCTTCAACTCCGAAGGCGGCACCGACAATTTGGAAGCCATCGCCTTTTTGCAGAAGTTGAATGAAGCTGTGTTTCATGAATTCCCGGATGCTCTAATGATAGCCGAGGATTCATCGGATCGGCCGTTAGTCACGGCTCCCACTTATATAGGCGGCCTGGGGTTCAATTATAAATGGAACATGGGGTGGATGAACGACCTGCTGCGCTACATGCAAAAAGATCCATGGGACCGCCGCAACCACCATAACCTCGTTACCTTTTCGATGATGTATGCCTATAATGAAAATTTCATCCTGCCCTTGTCCCACGACGAGGTCGTTCACGGCAAAAAATCGTTGTTGAACAAAATGCCAGGCGACTACTGGCAAAAGTTCGCCAATTACCGGCTGTTTTACTGCTTCCTCATGGCCCATCCCGGGAAAAAGCTGCTGTTTATGGGTGGTGAAATCGCGCAATTCATCGAGTGGAAGGACCGGGATCAACTGGACTGGTTTTTGCTGGACTATGATATGCATCGCCATTTTCACAGCTTTTCCAAGGAGATGAACCGGCTTTATCAGATGGAGCCCGCTTTGTGGGAGTTGGACCATCAGCCGGAGGGCTTTGCATGGATCGATCCCGACAACGCCGGCCAGAGCATCATTTCTTTTATCCGTAAGGGGAAGAAACGCAAGGACGATCTGGTGGTCGTATGCAATTTTACGCCGAAAACCTACTTCGACTACCGGTTGGGGATGCCGAGCCGAGGAGTATACGAAGAGATATTCAACAGTGACGATGTCGAATTCGGCGGCTCTGGGAAGGGAAACGGAGACATTGTCACCAAGGCGCTGCCCTTTCACCGCTGCAGCTACAGCACAGAGCTGAACATACCGCCTCTGTCGGCCATTATTTTGAAGAAGAAGGAGAAGCAACGTTAAGGAACGATCCTGACAGGTGAAAGGAGCAGACATATGCAGAAGAAGGAGTGCGTAGCAATGCTTTTGGCTGGCGGGCAAGGCACCCGTCTCGGCGCATTGACTACCCATTTGGCGAAGCCGGCTGTTCATTTTGGCGGCAAGTACCGGATCATTGACTTTCCCTTAAGCAACTGCGCCAATTCGAATATCGATACTGTCGGGGTACTGACCCAATATCAGCATCTCGTGCTTCATTCCTACTTGGGAATCGGTAGCCCATGGGATTTGGACCGTCAGGAGGGGGGTGTTACCGTGCTTCCTCCGTATATGAACAAAAGCGGCGGCAATTGGTACGTGGGTACAGCCGACGCCATCTATCAAAATATGTCGTTCATCGAGCAATACGACCCGGAGTTGGTGCTGGTATTATCCGGCGACCACATCTATAAAATGGACTATGACAAGCTCATTGCCTATCATAAAAAAAACCGAGCCGATGCCACTATTGCTGTCATGCCCGTTCCTTGGGACGAAGCCTCCCGGTTCGGGATCATGAACACCGACGAGGATTACCGGATCACCTCCTTTGTGGAAAAACCGAAAAAACCGGAAAGCAATTTGGCTTCTATGGGGATTTATGTGTTTAAGTGGCCGGTTTTGAAACGGCTTCTGGAGGAAGATGCTATGAAGCCTCGTTCCAGTCATGACTTTGGCAAGGACATCATCCCTGCAATGCTTGCTGAGGATTTGAATCTGATGGCTTATTCCTTTAAAGGTTATTGGAAGGACGTTGGAACGATCAAAAGCCTGTGGGAAGCCAGCATGGATTTACTGGAAGCCCAGCCGGAAATGAACTTGAACGACCGCAGTTGGCGGATCTATTCAGTCAATCCGGTTCAACCGCCGCAATACATAGCGCCAGGGGCCAAAGTGAGAAGCTCCATCGTCAATGAAGGCTGCGTTCTTTTCGGAGAAGTGGAGCACTCGGTGCTGTCTTACGGCGTCGCCATCGGAGAAGGCAGTGTCATTAAGGATTCCGTCATCATGCCCGGTGCAAAAATCGGCAAAAACGTCATCATCAACCGGGCAATCGTTGGGGAAAAGGCGGTTTTGGAGGACGGACGGGTTATCGGCAGTATAGATCCGGAGGACGATATTGTATTGGTCGGTGATTATTCCTCCCTGGAGTAAGGTCATTCTTGGATGTCTAGTCTATCAAATGGAGGGGAACTCGTTTGAAGGATGTAATGGGCGTCATTAATTTGGTCAACGAACTGGACGACTTGGAGGAACTCACTTACCATCGGGCCGTTGCTTCTGTGCCTTTCGGCGGCAGATACCGGCTGATCGATTTTATTTTGTCAAGCATGGTTCATTCCGGCATCCGCAATGTCGGGGTTTTTACCCATTTAAAATACCGTTCGCTCATGGATCACCTCGGTTCCGGACGTTCCTGGGACTTAGCCCGAAAACGCAATGGACTCTTCATTCTGCCGCCGGCAGTAGAGGAGTTAAAGGAACTGATGCGAGGGGATCTATTTTATTTTCACAAATATAAGGACTACATGCACCGCAGCTCCCAGGAATACATTGTCATCACCCGCAGCCACATGGTGTGCAACATCGATCTGAGAGACGTTGTCGCCTATCATAAGGAGACCCGCGCGGATATTACGATGGTGTACAAAGAAGATCCGCTGCAAACGGCGTCCCGCTGCCGGAGACTTCTCACCGATCCCGACGACCGGGTCATTCTGCTCCAGGACCATTATGGAAGAATGAACAGCGATAAAGTGTCCATGGAAATTTTCGTGATGAAAAAGGAGCTGCTCCTCGATCTGGTGGATTCCTCGTTGGCTCAAGGCTTCGATCATCTGGTGCGCGACGCCATTATGAAAAATATGGATAGACTAAGCGTCTATGGGTATCCTTACAAAGGCTATCTTGGAATCGTCAACACGATTCAAAGCTATTTTCTGCATAATATGAATCTGCTGGATCCCGATGTTTACCGGGAACTGTTTTTCAAGCCGGGACAGATCTTGACCAAAGTCAAGGATGAGCCGCCGACCAAATACACAAACCGGGCGCTTGTCCGCAACAGCTTGATCGCCAACGGCTGTATCATCGACGGAACGGTGGAAAACAGCATATTGTTCCGTGGAGTCAAGGTTCGCGGAGGAGCGCATGTGCAAAACTGCATCGTCCTGCAAAACGGCCAAATTTCGGAGCGGGTGAACATCCGCAACGCCATTTTGGACAAAGACGTGCTCATATCCAACGATAGCGTACTAGCCGGCGACCCAAAGGCACCTTATATCGCCGAGAAGCGAAAAACGATATAGAAGAAAATATAGATAACCAGGATAGGAGTGATCGTCATGAACGTGTTGTTTGCCGCATCGGAAGCCGTACCTTTTGTAAAATCCGGAGGGTTGGCGGATGTCATCGGATCGCTGCCCCGGGCGCTCAAAGAACAAAACGTGGATGTTCGCGTGATTCTGCCCAAGTATGCCGATATTTCGCAGGAACTTCGTGCCCAGATGCGGCATGTCGCGGAGTTCCGCGTCTATGTAGGCTGGCGCAATCAGTATTGCGGTTTAGAGGAACTAGTACAGGACGGGATCACCTTTTATTTTATCGACAACGAATTTTACTTTAATCGTACCGGCATTTACGGCTACGGAGATGATGCCGAACGTTTCGTGTTTTTTTCCCGGGCGGTTTGCGAAGCGGTCCAGTTTATGGAGGGCTTTGTACCAGCCATTATTCATTGCCACGACTGGCAGACAGGGCTTGTGCCGTTTATCTTAAAAGCACATTATCATCACATTCCGATGTATCAAGCCATCCGGACGGTTTTTACGATCCATAACCTGAAATATCAGGGCCATTTTTCCCAGGAGCTGCTGCAGGACTTGCTGGGCGTGGGCGATGAGTATTTTCAGAAGGAGGGGCTGGAATTTTACGGCGGCGGAAGCTGCATGAAGGGCGGGCTGATCTACTCGGACAGCATTACGACGGTCAGCCGCACCTATGCCGAGGAAATCCAGATGCCCTATTACGGCGAGCAGTTGGATGGGGTTTTGCGTGCGAGGAGCGGGGATTTGCAGGGAATCGTCAATGGAATCGACAACGACTATTTCGATCCGATGAAGGACCCCTATGTAGCGGTTAAATACCGCAATGCCCTGGGGAAAAAGCGGCAGAACAAAGTCAAGCTGCAGCAGGAACTGGGGCTAACCGAGGATGCAGACATTCCGATGATTGGACTTGTTTCCCGGTTGGTAGAGCAAAAAGGCGTCGACCTTATCACTTACATCCTGGACGAAATGCTGCATGATAATATTCAACTGGTACTATTAGGCGCAGGCGATTGGAAATATGAGATGGCTTTCAAAGATGCTGCGTACCGTCATCCGGGCAAGTTGTCCGCCAATATCCGCTTTGAAGAGGGACTCGCTCACCGGATCTATGCCAGTTCGGATATGTTTCTCATGCCATCGCAGTTTGAGCCTTGCGGTTTAGGCCAGCTTATCGCTCTGCGCTACCGGACGGTTCCCATCGTCCGCGAGACGGGAGGCTTGAAGGACACCGTCGTTCCGTATAATGAAATCACCGGCGAGGGTACCGGCTTCAGCTTTGCCAACTACAATGCCCACGAGCTGCTGTTCACCGTGCAGCGTGCGGTGCAGGCTTACCATCAGCCAGAGGTATGGAATACCCTTATCGGGAATATTTCGAAAACCGACTTCGGCTGGGGCCAAGCGGCGAAGGAGTATCAGGAGTTGTACCGTTCACTGATTCCGGCTAAGGTGATAGGCTAATCGGCACAGGGAAGGAAACATTCGAAAAGCAATGAAGCGGTCGTATCGACATTGTCCGGTATGGCCGGAGAGGGAATTACGGTAGGCGAGTAACCCGTGGCCGGTTTCCGCATAGGATGAAGCAAACTCCTGCGGAGAAAGGCAGTGATGAAAATGGTTGGTCAATCCGGACAACAAGTGGTCTACCAGGCAGACCAGGGACTCAGTGCTGCGATCCAACACCATAAAAAGCAAGTGGGGGACATCTGCCGGCAATATCTCCATCGCCCGGTTCAGGTGCAAACCATAGACGGACATTCCTTTGAGGGCACGATTGCCCATGTGGACGGAGATCGCATGTATTTGCAAGTTCCCCAAGGATATGGAGGAGGGACGAGATTCGGTTCCTATTACTCCAACATGATTCTGACATTGGTATTGTTCGAACTGCTGGTGATCACACTCTTGATTTGAAAATACCGCCGAAATTGAGGAAATGGAATACGGGCTGCCGAACTATCGGCAGCCCGTATTTGTTTTAGCGGTACTGCAGCCACGGCTCAGGCGGGTAACCACCTGCGGCACCTGGCGCACCGGCACCGCCCTCTCCACCGTGGCCGGCACCAAATCCGCCTACACCACCGCCTGCGCCTCCATGAGCACCACCGCCAGCTCCTGCACCACCAGCTCCTCCCGCGCCACCAGCACCGCCAGCACCGCCTGCGCCGGGGTCGTTGCGAAGATGTTCAAAGGAAAGCCGCAGTACCGTATCCAGGTAACGGGCCTGCAGCGCTGGTGGAAAGGAATAGATCGTCATAATATCGAATATCCAGTAGAATTCCCGGCATATATCCGCGAATGCCTCCGCGATCTTTTGATTGATATTGCCTTGGTAGCGGTTATAACGCCGATCGATATAGGAGATGAGAGTTCGCGAAAAAAAATAAACCAACCGATAATCCAATCCGGTCCGCATTAATTCAGAGATCAGGTAGCCGTGCTGGCGCCGTAAGAGGTCTAGCACCCTCTCCACATCCTGCGTATTGCGGCCAGCTGCAATTTCCGAATAAACGGCGGATAAGCTTGTAGCGGTATCCTGAACAAACGGAATAAATGGAGCAGTGGGCGAAGAGGAATAGAAGGGGAAGGGGGGGAAAGGCGTATAGGTGGAATTCGGATATGCCACGGTTGCGAAACCCGGACGATACTGCATGAGCATCACCTCTCATTTTTGTCGGGTTATTGTATGTGTGAGAATGGGCAGGTGTCACTGACAGAGAATTGACTGCACTAGAATGGAAAAACCGCCCGGAGGTCAAAATAGACCTCAGAGCGGCTTAAGTCATTATTATTGGATTGGGCGTGAAGCCGCAATATAATGGCTTGTGTAATAACTGCTGTTCAGATCAGAAATGACGACGTCTTTCGTCGGGTTGACATTATGGATGAATTGGCCGTTCCCGATATAAATGCCGACATGTCCGATTTTTCCTGGCGTACCAACGGAGAAGAAGACGAGGTCGCCTTTCCGCAAATCTTTCTTTGCTACTGCAGGGAAGGAGTCACGTTGAATGTTCGCACCCCAGCCCATTGTGATACCCAAAGTTTGCTTGTATACGTACTGCGTATAGGAAGAGCAGTCTAAGATCATTTTGGCCGGGTTGGATGTAACGCGTTTGCCCCATTGGTATTGGACTTTTCCTTGCAGGCTTTCGGCAAAGGCGATAAGCTTGTCCGCTTTTTGCTCCCAGCTAGCCGTAGTCGTGGTCGGTTTCGGGGTTGTCGTTGCTGTCGGTTTTGCAGTCGGTTTCGGTGTTGCAGTAGCAGTCGGCTTCACGGTTGGTTTCGGTGTTGCGGTTGCTGTTGGAGTGGCCGTCGCTTTGGCAGTAGGCTTCGGGGTTGCTATCGTCGTCATCGTTTGTACGTCGATGTAATGAGCAGAAACCCAACCGGTTACACCGTTGTATTTGATTTTCACCCACCAATTATTCGTGACTTCAACGACTTCAACCACAGCGCCATTTTTTACAAAGCCCATGGTCGCTTCTCCGCTAACGGGGGTTTTATGAAAATAAGGACTTCCATTTACGATTGTACCGGTCGTTGTAATACTTGCAGCAGCTGCATAAGTGTGTGGAGTGAAGCTGCTTACGGCGCCTCCAATCAACAGGGACATAGCTAAGGATGTGGTTATGATTTGCTTTTTCAAGCGTAAAACCTCCATGTTGTCGGATTTTCTCATCTGCATCGTAAAAAGCATCAAGCTGCAGGGAGATGGAATGGAACAGTATGGATTTGATCACGGTTACAGTTTAACAACGGCTTGGCCAAGAAAACTATAAGTAAATAATGGTAGGAAACTTCTCCTACACAAAAAATCCGTTCTGCAAAGGGAGGACGGGTCCATTGATTTCTATGAAATGTCTCGATATACTGAATAGAGAAATGCGAAATGAGGGATGCGGATGTTCGAGATACCGCGTAAAGATGAATACAAAATTATTGTGTCGGGCGACTCCATATCCCGCGGCGTGATTTACGATGAAGTGAAGAAGAAGTACGTGATCGTTCAGGAGAATTATGTATCTCTTTTGCAAAATAAACTAAAAGGTATTGTCAGCAACACGGCCCGCTTTGGCAACACGATTTTAAAGGGCTTTGACAAAATGAAAAAGGACACGCTGCAGGACAAGCCGGATATTGTTTTGATCGAATACGGCGGCAATGACTGCGATTTCAATTGGAATGAGATTGCCGAGGAACCGGACCGGGAGCATAATCCGAAGACGGATTTTCGCGATTTTGAAACAAAACTGAAGGAAATGATCCTTTTCCTGCGAAACCAAAAAGTCATTCCTGTTCTCACCAGCCTTCCACCGCTTCATGCGGAGCGTTATTTTAAATGGGTGAGCCAAAACAACCCCATTGCGGAATCGAATATTTTGAAATGGCTGGGCAGCGTGACTAAAATTTATTGGTGGCAGGAGCGGTACAACTCCATGATCATCAAGGTGGCGCAGGAGACGGAGACAGCGTGGATCGACATCCGCGGGGCGTTTCTGCAGTTCCCCGATTTTTCGCACTTGCTGTGCATGGACGGCATTCACCCAAATGAAGAGGGCCATCAAATCATTGCCGACAAAGTACTGGATTTCATCCGCTCCGGCTATGATGTTTTGCTGAAGGATAAGACCGACTTGAGTTTGAGTTATTGATCGTTACGTATCGCAGTTCCATAAGCGCTTTCCTTGTCCACCAAGGAAGGCGCTTTTTTGTTGGAAATAGATAGCTAATGCTGCGGAAGAATCGGGCTGAAGATGTCGGCATAGAGGGTTAGGAGGCGTTTTATGTGATAATTTGGGAAAAGATCGCCTTTCGTATGTCCTTTCGTTCTACAACCTTCTCGGCTTGCATCTTTTAAACTAAAGAAAAGAGCTTGTACAGAAAAGGAGCGTGGAATATGTCAAAAGGCAAAAAAACGGGCAACCTTTTCATTTTGATTTTTGTCGTCATCCTTCTATCCACTCAAGTTCAATCGGTTTCGGCTGCAGCTGCAATTGCGAAATTGCCGCAAATCCGTATCGAGCTGTCTTCCGCGCATGTAGAGGTAGGGGAGAGTTTTGAAGCGGCCGTATGGCTGCAAGGGTTTACCGGAGATTACGGTAATCTGCAAGGATATGAGATTCATATCGCCTTCAATCCCGCTTTGGTAAAACCGGCAGATGATCAAGGTCAAATGGCGCCAAACGTATTCCGTGCGGAAGACTCTCCCATGTCTTTATTGAACAAAGTGGACAAGGGCGGCGAGATCAGCATCGCTCAAACGTTGACGCAAAAAACAAAGGGGCTCTTTTCCGGCTACGGGAAGGTGGCAACTCTCCGTTTCGTCGCAATAAAAGCGGGAAATGCAGATTTCAAGCTTACGAAGTCTATTGTCATCAAGCCGGACAATCCAGGGGTGAATATCAAGCACATGATTAACTCACCCACATTGGTGATCGGAATGGCTTCAAGTGCAAACGGAACGACCGCAGATCGTACGGAAACCGTCGGCGACGCTCCCGTCAAGGTGGAGAAAGCCCTGACTGCGACCGAAACCCTCAACACCTTTAAAGATCACGACCGGATCGACAAAATGAAGTGGCCAGCAGACGCCATTGCCAAACTGGCAGCTGCTAAAATCGTCGCCGGAACGCCGGAAGGAAAATTCGAACCGGAGCGAAACATGACTCGGGCGGAGTTTATCAAAGTGCTCGTGACTGCATTCGGGTTTGATATGAAACAGACGGCCACTCCCACGTTCAAAGACGTCAAGAAGACGGATTGGTTCTATGACTATATCGAAACGGCTGTAAAATACAGCATTGCATCCGGGTCAACCGATCAAGGGGCGAGGGTGTTTCTCCCGAACAGTCCGATTTCCCGTGCTGAAATGGCTTCGATCCTCTATCATGCGATGATCGCCAAGTTTGGACAACCGAGCCTGACACAAAAGGAGCTACCTTTTTCTGATGTGGTTGGGGGTTATTGGGCGAAGGATGCAATCTCGTATTTGTACCAAAACGGTTATGCAGCCGGAAAGGATGCACAGCATTTTGCGCCGGGCGATTTTACTACGAGAGCGGAAGTAAGCGTGGTACTGGCTAAAATGATGAAGTGATCGGAGAGATGTCGCCATCAGCGCACGACCGATGGCACTGTAATCGTTCAACGGCTGTGAACCCGACTTAGCATTCGGATTGACCTGATCTTGCTTCATCTATCATTACTAATATAAGTGCTTTCCTTGGACCTACAAGGATGGCACTTTTTTATATTCTGAACGCGAGTCCCCTCTCATTTCGACGAGAAATAACCAAATCGTGTCCATAATTTTGCGGATCGTGAAGATGTGGAGGGATAGAATTTGGCAAAAAATTGGAGATCAAAGGGATCTCATGCCTATCATTGTCGCAATTTTATACTGCAAGTAGATTAATCGAGGGGTGTTCTTTCTACAACCTTCTCTTTTGATTTCCACTAGACTTGAAAGATCAGCATGTACACAGCATTCGACGGCGGATTGCACGACAAAAACAGAAAGGAGGTGAAAGTGGAGGACGAGCTTGGAAAACAGGAAGATCCGGAAATATCCTTTATGATCCAAACTATTAGGAGGGATTTCATTCATGTTTGTTGGTCAATCCCGCAGAAAGATGAGATGGGTATCCATCTTTTTGGTGATCGCCGTTTTCTTTTCTTTGGCTTTGCCAGCCTATGCAGCGGATTCATCTTCCGGAGCCTCCGTCAGCAGCCAGCAGCCGAGAATCAACTTGTCGAATGTCGCTTTCCCAACTACAGATGTGTCGCAGCTTAAAGAGCCGGAGGCAAAGGAACCGGTTGGAGATGCGGAAAAGAAGGATTTGGCTACTTATGAATCGGTTGCAGATGGAAAAGCTCTTTTGAAAACAACAGAGAGTTCTAAAGCGATCAACTATGTTCCAGATTCAGACAGCAGCGGACCCATCAAAGTCATCGTTGAGCTCAGCAATGAACCCATAGCAGTTCACAAAATAAAGGCACAAACAAGCCGTATTAGCGGCGGGTTGACGCAAGAGCAGTTGATCGCCACTGAGCAAGCCAGTTTCTCAGCGGCAGCTAAAAAACTAAGCGTAACTCTGAACCGGAAGTACGACCAGGTTTTCAACGGATATTCCGTAACGATTAAAGCCAATCAAGTGGATCGGCTGTTGACCTTACCCGGCGTGAAAGCAGTGTATCCCGATGTGCAGGTGAAAGCGACGCCGATCACCAGCATTACGCCGAACATGGATGAAAGCGCCCCCTTTATCGGATCTCATGCCTATTGGGATAGCGGTCATAGCGGAGCCGGAATCAAGGTTGGGGTGATCGATACCGGTATCGACTATTTGCACCCAAGCTTGAAGGATGCATATAAAGGCGGCTACGACTTCGTCGATAACGATAATGACCCTTACGAAACGCGGCCTGACCCGAACGACC
>NZ_CBQR020000054.1 GCF_000455485.1 Gorillibacterium massiliense | reverse complement strand
ATGACCCTTACGAAACGCGGCCTGACCCGAACGACCCGAAAGCGGCTACGGAACATGGAACGCACGTTGCGGGAACGATAGCGGGCCGTGGAGATCCAACTATTGAAAATAATCCGACAGGCTGGGTTAAAGGCGTTGCTTATGGAGCGGATCTTTATGCTTACCGCGTATTGGGTCCCGGCGGGACAGGCACCAGCGAGAATGTAATCGCTGCCGTTGACCGGGCGGTAGCTGATGGCATGGATGTCATCAACCTTTCTTTGGGCGATGATTTCGACAATGAGGTTGATCCGACATCCATCGCTCTCGATAATGCGATGCTATCCGGCGTCGTAACGGTTGTTTCTGCCGGCAATAACGGACCGGGGGATTATACATTAGGGACGCCGGGGGCTTCAAGACTGGCGGTTACGGTGGGAGCTTCTACCCCGCCTCTGAACGTTCCGGTTGTTACCGGGTCTGGATTGAATAAGTTGTATGGCAGCCTTATGTCATTTTCTCCGGAATTAGGGGCTTTGAATGGTATGGACGTGCAATTCGTCTATTCCGGTATGGGGACAACGGATGACTTTGCAGGCAAAGATTTAACAGGGAAGGTCGCTCTTATTTCTCGAGGCAGCATCTCTTTTGTTGAAAAATCCATCAACGCCAAAAACGCTGGCGCGATTGCAGCTATTATTTATAATAACAAGCCAGGCAATTTTGGCGGCACGTTAGGCAGCGCAGGTGATTATATTCCAACTTTCAGCATCTCCGACACAGACGGTTTAGCGCTAAAGACGATGCTTGAAACGAATCCTAATTACACAGCTCATTTTGGAATCGAAATGACACAGGATACATTGGCGGATTTCAGTGCAATGGGACCCGCATTGCCCGGCTTGGATATCAAGCCAGACATTACTGCTCCCGGAGTAGCTATTCGCTCTTCGATTCCCGCATATGGCGGGGACTATACCGACGCTTATGCGGATATGCAAGGAACCAGTATGGCGGCTCCTCATATTGCCGGTGCAGCGGCCTTGATTCTGCAAACCCATCCTGAACTGGATCCTTTTGAAGTCAAAGGACTTCTGATGAACAATGCGGATCAAATATCGGATCTTTCCAACAAACGGTATTCTTATATGATGCAAGGAGCGGGTCGTGTCGACTTGAATAAAGTCAACGGAGCCGGAGCTGTTGCCTTGGTGGAAGAGCCATCATGGGGTACAGGCGACAAGACGGCAAGTGTTTCCTTTGGTAAAATGGCTGACGGTTCAAGCGCAAGCCGAACCATTGACGTTACGGGCATCCAGTCCGCAGATTATAGCATCGCCGTCAATTGGCTGGGGGATTCTGCCGGAACCTTAACGACCTCTCAACCATCCATCAGCGTGACAGGTGCGGAGACGAAAACCTTTGATTTGAATTTTATGGCATCCGGCACCGCCATGTCTGGCTATTATGAGGCTCAAGTCGTTTTGACGCCTGCCAGCGGCTCTCCCTTGACCATTCCGGTTTCTGTGTATATTGGGGATGTTAAGCTGCCTAATACCGTATCGGCAATTGCGTTTGCGCCGACCATTTTTTCGCCGAATAACGATGGGGTGCAGGATAGTACAAAAATAAGTTTCCGAATCAACACCTATAGCCCGTACTTTTCTCTGGATGTCTATTCGATTGAAGGCGGCGGGCTCAAATGGGAAGGAACGATGCTGGAAGAAACAGGCGGCATTTCTCCAGGCAGCTATACCATTAACGGTTGGGACGGTACTGTAGTGAAGGGGAATCAGGTTCTCCATTTGACTACGAACTATTATTTACTCGTTCCATGGGTAGGACCTAATTCAACTGATATTGCTCCCATCACCGAAGAGGCGCAATCTTTTATTCTTGATGTCGATGCTCCTGTAGCTCAATTAAATAATCCGCAAATTACCGTTTCTAATGGGGTCGGCACCATTTCCGGTCGGATCGTAAGTGATTTCTTGACCCCGCCAACAACCGCGGATTACAGTGATATCGGTGTAGCTGCCTTGTATGATGGGGACAGCCAGCAAGCTGACGGAGTAATCGCCAATGATGGCACTTTTACCATCCAGGTTCCGATTGCTCCCGGCGAAAATACCTTTAATGTCTATGTATACGATGCAGCAGGAAATGGAGCGGTCACACCGGCTTTTGTCGTCAACTATGACAATACCGAAGTTCCTCAAGTCGGTCCTGTTGTGGCTAAGGTATCTGCCTCACCTGTAGCAGTTGGACAAGCCTTTGATGTAGGCATTCAATTTCCTCAAGTTTCCGGACTGTATTCCGCCCAATTCAGTCTGGAATACGATAAGCAGTTGACCAAGGGGACCACAACGCCAAGCGTGACGATGGCAACCTATCAAGAGGCTAATAATCCCGGCGTCTCTCTGTTGACTGATGAAAAATCTACGGATTTGGGCAACGGCAAAATCCGCGTCGATTACATCGTCTCGCTCTTGGGGGATATGAAAGGGTATACGGGCTCCGGCATTCTAGCTAACTTCCATTTCTCCGGTCAAACCCCTGGAAGCTATGATTTCAAACTGTCCAACGTCCGTCTGCTGGATGGCGATGCGGGTGATATTGCGATCAGTGGAACGACCAATGGGGCCGTAACTATTCAACCAGTAGTTGGACCGTTGATGCATAAGATTACCGGCACCCTTACGGCGGAAGCCTTCGGTTCTGGAGTGGATTACAGTAAAGTCTGGTATTCCGGATCTGAAGGAGAGCAAAAGGTGATTGTGGAAGCGTTGGATGGTAAAGGAACCGTCGTATCCATCGCGGAAGTAGCCGCAAACGGCTCATACACCTTGACGGTACCGGATGGTACTTACACCGTTCGCGCCTATGTGCCCAGCCATGTCGCCAAATCTCTCCCCGTAACCGTGAGTGCTGACACGGTACAGAACTTCGGCGTTCTGAAGGCAGGGGACGTGAACAATGATGGACAGATCAATTTGGTCGACCTGCAGCTGACGGCGAAGGAATTCGGCAAATCGAAGGGTACCGGCTGGACCGGTGCTAAACCAAGCTTGGCGGACATCAACCGCGACAATGCGGTGGATCTCTTGGATATTTCCTACATCCTGAACAACTATCAAATTCCCTGATAAACGAATTATAGGAAAAGGCAGAGCCTACGCTCTGCCTTTCTTTTATATGCCGGTCTGCCAACCGCGAATAGGTTGAACCATTAAACCGAGCAGGAAACGGAGAGTGAGTGGATGAATACCTGCATCTTCGCAGGTATTCACCACAACGCTGTCCCAAGCCTCACGCAGGATCACGTCCACATGGGAGTAAGTATTCGAGAGTAGAACGAGCTCATTGGCCTTTGAGGTGCTTGTACCATGCCCTTATAGGGCTGATGGAAGCTATAGACTGTTGGTTATGACTTAGCCGTTTTCCGCAGAATCATGCGGTACCCCTTTTATTGAAAGCCAGGTTCAGTTTGACTATAGATGAATAAATCATGGATAACAATTCCTGAAATGGCTGATCTTATATTGGATTTTGCCTGAACAGTAGGGTTGGAGATGCATTTTTTGAACGGCTCATGTACAATGAGGTCGAAGGAAATTATATGTGGGAAAAGGGCATGGTAGAGGATATGCAACGTTAGCAGCGGGGGGTTTATGTGAATATTTCAGATATCGAACGACTGTTCGAAGGATATGGATATTTTGTATTGATTTGCGGTCTGTTGCTGGAGTTTATCGGGCTTCCTTTTCCCGGGGAGACGACGCTGACTTATTCCGGTTACTTGAGCTACAAGGGCGTGCTTCATCTCGCGCCGGTTCTGATCTTGTCTTTTTTGGCCACGACCATTGGAATGACTTTGACTTATCTCATCGGGAAAGCAGCAGGCATGCCCTTTATCAAGCGATACGGCAAATGGCTGTTTCTTACTCCCAGCAAAATAGATGCTACCCGCCGTTGGTTTGACAAATACGGGACGAACCTTCTTTTGATCGGATACTTCATACCAGGTGTACGGCATTTTACCGGCTACTTTTCCGGAATCATCGGATTGCGGTTTCGCTCATTCGCGGTGTATACGTATCTTGGAGCTGCTTTTTGGGTGGTTAGTTTCGCCTTCTTGGGCCATGCTCTGGGGCCGCAGTGGAAGCAGCTATTCATTCTTCTGGAAGAAAACGCCGGATTGCTCATTGCCGCTGCAGCCGGGCTTTTTATCATCTTGCTGGCTATCCGCACCTTAATGCGAATGGGCAAATCCACAAGCTAAAACGAACCGCCAGGCAGTGGCCTGGCGGTTTTTTGTTGCTTTTTTTAAGGTTCGTCCAACTCATCGGGGTTAATTAACGCGGCAGGTTTTGCCACCCATTCGTCGCCTTCAGGTTCTATGTCGACGCCGCTTTCGATTTTTTTCTTCTCCGCAAGAGAATCTCCTGCTTCATCCAGTTGGTTGCGTACCTCGTCTTCCGTGTCGTGAGCCATGACTATTCCTCCTCCATTTTTACTTATCCAATCGGATACTTGCATATTATTGGCTGGGCAAATGGAAACCTATTCAGTGGTTTCCTCTTTTTTTACAAGCAAGTTAACCCTCAATCCATATTATTCCTTGTAAGAATAGCGATTATTAGGTAATATTTTTCAAGAGACGATATTCATAGCAAAAGAGGAGCAAAGACAATGGAGAAGAAGAGCGCAGCAAAAGGTCATCCGATTTTATTTTCCCTCATGCTTGGCATTGTATTGACAGTACTGGTTTCCATCGCATCGGCAGCAGCGGAGATCCAAAAGTTAAACGATACGGAAACGATGCTGTCTCAAGCTGTCGCTTTTTTCATCATGGCATTGATTATTACGATTTATATGAAAAGAAAGGACGCCACCCTCGGGTCATTCGGATTTCGCAGAGTTGAGCTGCTTAAAGAAAAGCGCGTACTCTATTTTATCCCTTTGCTTATTATCGCGCTTGTGCAGCCCATTGTCGGGGGGATTAACCGAGATCTTGCGTTAGGCGATATCGTGGCTATCCTCGTATTTACCATGCTTGTGGGCTATACGGAAGAAACGGTATTCCGGGGCATCATTCGGGAACGGTTGAAGGAAAAGAGCAGGCTTTTTTACATCGTATTCTCTTCCGTCTTTTTCGGAATTTTACATATGGCAAATGCGTTCGGCGGACACGACGTTTTGGAAGTTCTTTTGCAGGTCGCGAACGCCTTTTTATTAGGTATCATCCTTGCTTTACTCATCGAAATGACCAATAAAATCATCCCTTTAATGGTCTTTCATTTTTTATTTGACGCGTTCGCCAATTTCACTAGTGCCAGTGCAGATAACAAGCAATTGCTGATAATTTCCGTGTTGGATATTCTGTATTTGCTTTATGGAGCTTATTTGATCTCCGTCATGCTGCGGAAAAAGCAACCCGTTCAAGTGGCTGCCTGATTATCGAAGGATTAAGTTAAGGTGAGGAATGATAAAGCATGAGGAAGCTGAAAGAACAAGATTATGACTGTGTGAAAATTCCATTAAGCCAATTGCAAATGAACACGATGTTTGCGGAAGCGGTTGTCGCCAAACGGCTTCCCGGCTTGATCTATGTGAATGATGAGCAGAATCCCCGTACCTTCTATATCGTACATCCATATGGGATGTCTCTGCTGTTCGGACAAGAGGATGATGAAGCGTTTAATCAGTCATTATCCAATTATTTGACGGATCATATGCAGATGAGGCAGGGGAGCGAGTGGCTTCAGGTGGATCCGGGGAGTACTTGGGCTGAACGGATCGATGCTGAGCTAATGCGCCATAATCGGGAGATGGCATCAGATGGAAATCTGGCTGATCATCTGCAAGCAATGGAAAAGCAAACGAGAGTAAATTTCCGGTTTAATCGCGATGTCTACACGTTAGCACGGCAGAGCCAGTCTATGATCGATTCCAAGGTCTTACCCATGACAAAAGAGCTTTTTGCAGCGCAAAAAGGCGGTGTCATCGCCCGATATTTTTGGCAGGATGGGGAGCATTTTAAGGCGAACGGAGCAGGTTGTTGTATCGTTCATGACGGCGAGATCGCAGCCGCAGCCTTCTCGGCATACCGCAACGAGCGTCAATTGGAAATCGGCATCGAAACGGATGAAGCTTACCGGGGTAAAGGGTATGCTTTCGCGGTATGCTCCGCCTTGATCGAGTATTGCCTGGAACAGGGGCTGGAACCGGTTTGGGGTTGCCGATTGGGTAACGTTGGGTCTTTAAAACTGGCGATGAAGCTGGGCTTTGAGCCGACGCTGCACCTTCCGTATTACCGCCTTGCCCAGAGGAAAGATGAATAGTTATGTTGATGTCGGGTGAAGTTCGAAAAAGAAGCTGTCTGCTTGCAGGGGTGGTTTTACTCACGCTCTTCATGGGGTGCACAGTTCCAAGCAAGGAAGAGAAGATCTATCAATCAGCTATAAAGAAGATCAAAGAGCGGCAATTTCCTCAAGCGATCAGGCTTCTTTCCACCCTTGGCAATTATAAGAATGGGGCATCCCTAACGGCAAAACTCCGGTACATCATGAATGGCGATTACATTGCCGTTGAGGGCTGGAGCGCGGCTGCGGTCAAAGCGGATGGAACGGTATGGGATAAAGGGACAAACGCCGATGCGCTAAACTCATCCGGTTGGAAAGGCGTATCCGCCTTGTCTATACGAGCTGGTTATCTTTTGGCGTTGAAAGATGACGGCAGCTTGGTTACCACCTGTCCGTGGACGGTTCAGGAGCTGGAGCAATCACAAGTCACTTCTACAAATGCGTTGAGTTCGGTCGTTCGGGAACTGCCGAACTTCCAGTTCGTCAAGGAGGTTCATGCGGATTACCCAAGTAGCATAATCGCCGTATTACAAGACGGAACCGTTAAAGCTGCTGATCCCTATTTAGCGGAAGATAGTGTATCCGCTCTCCCGTCATGGAAAAACATCGTCGCCGTCGCCGGCATACAAGATACGATTTATGGTCTGAAAGCCGGCGGAACCGTTGAGGCGACAGGGACGAATCCCAATGTTTATGCCGTTAAGGATTGGCAGCATATCATCGCTATCGATGGTAACGGAATAATCGTAGGCCTAAAGGATGACGGCACGGTAGTAGCCGCGGGAGAAAACCGGTTCGGCGAGGCGAACGTATCCGGTTGGACCGATATCATCGCCATAGCCGCTGGCGAGACTCATACGGTCGGTCTAAAACGCGACGGCACGGTAGTATCGGTCGGAGACAACAGCTTCGGGCAAAGGGATGTTGAAAAGTGGACCGATATCGTCGCCATAGCGGCCGGATATTATAATACCCTCGGATTAAAGAAAGACGGGACGCTCGTTATCGCTGGCGACAGCTCGGCAAGCGGAGTCCCGACGGCAGATGTAAGTGATGCTTCCGGTTTGCTAGTTCCCTTTATGGATGTAAACTAACTGCAGTAGCATCCGATGTCCGTTCTCACGATTTGTGAGGACGGATTTTTTGTCATTGGCATAAACCTTATTGACATTACGGTTGATCGGATGTATGGTTAATTACACAAGTAACTAACCAATTAACCAAAGTTGTTTTGCATGATATGCTGTTCCGGAAAGAGAGGCATTACCATGGTGTTCATAATGAATGACAGTCAACCCATCTTTGTTCAGATCGCCGAGCGAATCGAAAACGACATCGTGGAAGGGGCGCTGCCCGAGGAGACACAAGTGCCCTCGACGAATCAATTTGCCGCCTTTTATCAAATCAATCCGGCTACGGCGGCAAAGGGTGTCAATTTGCTGGTTACGGAAGGGATTCTATACAAAAAGCGAGGGATCGGCATGTTCGTGGCGGAAGGGGCGCGCAAGAAACTGATCGGCAAACGAAAAGAGAAGTTTTATGAGCAGTATGTCGTTTCGATGGTGAAAGAAGCCAAGAAACTGGGGATTACCGCGGAGGATCTGGCTGAAATGATTCGCAGAGAGGAGCAGGGAGAATGAATAAGGTCGTCGAGCTGAAAAACGTAACGAAAGCCTATGGCAAGGTTAAAGCCGTTCAAGACGTCAGCTTTACCCTGGAGGCGGACAAAATATACGGCCTGCTGGGACGAAACGGAGCGGGCAAGACGACGATCATGCATATGATCACCGCCCAACAGTTTCAAACGAGTGGGGATATCCGCGTATTTGGCGAAGATCCATATGAAAACGCAGGGGTGCTGCAGAAGATCTGTTTTATCAAAGAGAGTTTGAAATATCCCGATCAATTTACCTTTGCCAATGTGCTGAGTGTTGCCGCGAATTTTTTCCCCAATTGGGATGCTGAGTTTGCCGAACGATTGATTAAGGACTTTAACCTTCCGGTTAACCGGAAAATGAAGAAGCTGTCCAGAGGCATGCATTCCTCTGCTGGCATCATCATCGGTTTGGCCAGCCGGGCGCCGCTTACCTTGTTCGACGAGCCTTATCTGGGCCTCGATGCTGTCGCTCGCAATCTGTTTTATATCCGCCTATTGGAGGATTACAGCCAGTATCCCCGGACTATCGTGCTATCCACCCATCTCATCGATGAGGTAAGCCAAATGTTGGAGCATGTGCTGGTCATTGATAAAGGCCGGATGATCGTCAATGAGGAATCGGACATCTTGCGGGGAAGCGCGGTGACAATTACGGGGGCGGCTGCCAAAGTGGAAGCTTTTGCCCAAGGAAAGACCATCATTCATCGTGAACCTTTTGGAGGCTTATTATCCATCACCGTGATGGGAGCCTTGAGTCCAATGGAAAAGATGATGACCAAGGATACGGGCCTTGAACTTACCCCTGTATCGCTGCAGCAAATGATCGTTCATATGACAGGCGGAAATTTGGATGTAAAGACGGAGGTGCGGGTATGAACCGGACAGCAGGTGTGTTGAAGACGTTTTTTGCCGATAAAACGAGTTGGCTGTTCATTCCTCATGCGATACTGTTCAGCACTTTCGTGGTTAACCTGATTGTCGGCTATTTGTCAAATCATGAGTATTACACTGGCGGGTTATCTTCCCTTTATATCTATATGTTCGTTGTGGGCATCCTTTATGTTGTTCAAAATTTCCCGTTTCTGATCAGTTTCGGCGCGCGGCGCAAGGACTATTTTATCGGTTCCGCATTGGCGGCTTTTCTGCTTTTCGTTCTGGAGGCGGTTATGCTCAACCTTTTCGCCGCTATTGAAAGGGGCACGGATGGCTGGGGGGCGCAGGTCCACTTTTTCTCGTTACCCTATATGAGCGACGGTTCGGTTATCACCCAACTTTGGGTACAGTTTGCCCTCTTGAGCCATATGTTCTACTGGGGTTTTCTCATCGCCAGCCTCTTTCGTAGATTCGGGCGCACCGGTCTTTATATCTTCTTTATCGCCTTGTTAGTCATCTTCACCGTTCTTACCTTTTTGGTGGATTATTACGACGAGTGGAGAGCCATCGGCCACTGGTTTGCCGGTTCGACGGCTGTTGAGATTGCGTCTCTGTTATTTCTGATTACAATAGTTTATATGGCGCTCTCGTATATGCTGCTGCGACGTTCAGCCGTATAGAAAGAGAAGCAGGCGCAGAAAAGGAGTCGGGGAAATGAAAACAAGAGCGTATGGACAAACGGGAAAATCCGTTTCCGAAATCGGGTTTGGCGCATGGCAGCTCGGCAACAGTCGGGACTGGGAGGCAATGGAAGATAAAGCGGCGATTACCCTTGTTCATGAGGCTTTGGAGCGGGGGATCAATTTCTTCGATTCCGCTCCGAATTACGCCGGAGGGAAAAGCGAGGATCTCTTGGGAGAAGCTTTGCGCGGAAAGCGCGAGAAAGCCGTGATTAGTACCAAATTCGGCCACACGGCGGAGGGGAAAACGGATTTCTCCGCGGATAAAATAAGAGAATCGTTGGATCAGAGCCTCAAGCGGCTGAAGACAGATTATGTCGATTCGCTCTTGCTGCATAATCCGCCATTCGACCATTTGGATGGCAAATACGGCCATTACGAAGTGCTGGAGGAGCTCAAAAAGGAAGGCAAGATTTTGGCTTACGGTGCGTCCGTAGATTCCAGCAAAGAGATGCTGGAACTGATCCGCAACACTTCTGTCGGCGTGCTAGAGGTCATGTTCAACATCTTGTATCAGGAGACGGCTGAAGCCTTCGAGATGGCCAGAGAAAAAGGAATCGCCCTCATCATCAAAGTTCCGTTGGATTCCGGCTGGCTGTCGGGAAAATACAATTCGGCAAGCACGTTTACTGGCGTGCGGGCGCGTTGGAGTCCCGATGTGATCCGCAAGCGTGGGGCGCTAGTGGAGAAAATCAAAGGCATAACCGGTGCCGAGCTGCCTTTATCCATCTCCGCTCTGCGGTTTATATTGGCCCACCCGGAGGTAACGACAGTCATTCCGGGAATTCGCAACCGGGAGCAACTAGCGGATAACGTTTCGGCAAGCTCTGGAGAAATGAACGAAGCGGTGAAGAAGCAGCTTCAAGATTTGTGGGAAACGGAAATCCGCTTTGCCGATTTAGGTTGGTAGAGTTATCTGCAAAAAAAGGGCCGCATCCAGACTTGATCTTGATGCGGCTCCTTTTGTAAGTCAGTCATCGCAGCGACATGATGCCAATAGCGACCGAAAAGGCCATCGTCAGGATTCCGCTGACCTTGCACATGAAAAAATAAAAGTCGCTCGGTTCGGTGTCGTTGGTCCAGATCCATTTGAATGAAAGCAGAAACTGGAACCGCTGCATTCGTTCATAGCGGAAGCCGCACCAACCGTAAATGAAAAGCAGAATGTTGATGATGAGCTTAAGACCCATTCTGCGGTTCACCCTTCTTTTTCCATGCGTAATGATTGATACGACGGGAAAGCGGAAATGTTCCGTGAGAGACGGTTGATTTCAAATCATGTACAATAGAGGGGGATTATGGGTAACACGATTCTTGAAGAGAAAAAGGGGAGAAATGGTCATGGAGATTAGTCAAAACGGGGAAAACCGCAGAGAGACGCCCTTTCAAATTCAAGTTCGGGCTGAACAAGTGGGACGGGACTACCTCTTTATCGTTACCGGAGGAGAAGCCCATATCGGCGCAGTGGCAACGGCTTATCTGAATGGCGAAGGGGCGACGACGATCCTGTCGGTCGTACCGGGGCACCGGGAGGATCAACTGGTACAAGAATTGGCAGAACGGGCCTGTCTCACCCTTAGCTGTACTGCGACGGTTGTGGCAGGCATCCACATCGAAAAGGCGACCAAGGAAGAAATCAAACTGGCGGTTCAGACAGCACGCAATGAGATGGACCGGCTGCTTGAAGATTTGGCATCCCGCTAATTTCTTTGGTTCGCTGGCTTTGAGGTCAAGATTGACCATGATAGTCGTTTGCGGCACGAATAAATGCACGTACATCCTCGAAATCGGAGCGGCACATTTTGAATTCCATCAAGCCATGGCAAGTCATCTTCTTATGGCCGTTAAACGCATAAGGCGTTTTAACCAAGCATTCACAGCAAGCGATGCACTCTATCAAGTTGTGAAACAACCGTTCTGCCAATTCGGGGGACGTTTCGGCCAGCTTGCTTAAGGTCGCTTCCATGCCGTCTGCTTTTCTGTGCCAGAATTCCGGCTTGCTGCCTGTAATGATATACCAACTGAGAGAGTGGTGCATGATATCGTTGCTCGGATAAATCGTATACGAGAATCCTTGCTCCGACGCCAAATACGTAATTTTATTCCCGTGCTTTTCCACCAGCCGTTTGAACTTCATCGGCCGCAACGAGCGTAAAAAGGCATCGGTCCGAAGGATCTCCTCATAGATCTCCTTGGGGAGGCTGGATAGGCAGTTTTCGAATGTCGCCTTTTCTCCCGGCTTCACGGCAACGTTACTCACGATTGGCTTCGGCAAGTCGGCATTTGAACGGATGATCTCCACTCTGCCGTCATATTCGGTAACGCTAAACGCTTTTACGAACATATTCGCGCCTTTATCGCATGTGATTTTGACCGGAAAACCGGTTGCGTTCATTTCCTCCAGACGCTTTGACTTCATATATCTCTCGTTTGTCGAATAATAGCGTTCCTCACCACTTACGATGATTTGCATGGCATGAAGGTCATAGACGACGGAGATATCGACAAATTCATTCAGTGGAATATGATGGTGGAAAAAGCGGGGCTTGTATTGGGGCTCAACGATATCGTCGATTCTGCGGTTATCCGACCATGGCGTTCCGAAATTTAAGTGACCATTTCCTACTAACAGGTAAAACCCTGGCGCATCTATCCGGATCGTAAGGTCGATGCGCATAGGCAAGCGAAACGGTTGGGGCAATAGCAGATACGAGTCTAAGACACTATTTTTGTCGTCAAACTTTATGGAAAGCCTTCTTGTCGTCGTGACATGCAAATGTGCAGCATTAACTTCCGCAACCATATGCCCAGCAGGCAATAGCGAACCGGTATCCAGGTCATGTTTTCTCATATTAGCGCCTCGCACCTTAGGAATTTTCTACCAATCTAGTATACCATAGGGAGGCGGGGGAATTGATTTCTCCTTGTTACTGTGCGTATGACTTTTCGGCCTTTTTCGGCTTTTCTTCAGTGACAGGACAGAAGCCAGGGTTCTCCAGACAAAGGCTTTCCGTGTATTCCGGCTGGAGTTTGGATAGTTCCGCAAAGTAACTGGAAATGACGTGATTGCGGCCGAAATCACCGTTTTGAAAGGAAAGCGATGATTGGGCCTGGATATGCTGATAGTAGTACGTTTTTTCCCGCTTCGGCAGCTTATAAACCGCCGGAGGTACATATGTGACGATGTCGAAGACGTTGGCAATACGGTAACTTTCCGGGACTTGTTTGGCGAAGGTCTTCGCGAAATCCGGATCCCCGACGCGGGGAGATCCGAAGGTAAAAAGCGCCGGGGCATTACTGCCGGTGTTGTCCGCGATATCAGCCGCGCACAAGGTGGCAAGTGCTGCACCGAGGCTGTGGCCTGTTACGGTTAAGGGCTTGCCGGACGTAAGTTTGGCCAGCGCGGACATGATCCCGTTGCGCGTAGAGGAATAGATGTCAGTGAAGCCGCGATGCGAAAGGCAGTTACCGCCTAAAGGATCGAACTTCATTTGCGAGGCGATGACATCGGAGATCCAATCGTTCGCCGAACTGGTTCCGCGAAATGCGACGATGATCTCTTGGGGGGACTCTATAATGAACCCGAAGGGTTCCCAATCGTCAAGGAAGGATTTTGCTCGGATCGTATGAACGGGCGAATAATTCGCGGGAACGATAAAGGAGCCGTCCGGATTCGCATACTGGGCATAGGTCTGTCCGCAGACGGCAGCCAAAAAAATCGCTCGTTTTTCCCATTCGGTTTTGCTTCCCATATACACCCCGCCTTTCTTTTCACCATTACATATGATGGAGAAGCGGAACAGGTGCCTGTCAATGAAATGCAAGATCCGATTCATGTCATCTGAGGGAAAAGACCGATACGTATGCCGATATCAAAACCGCGTTCGCGCCGAATATAATAAAAATCGCAGTATACCGAATCGGAGGGAGAAGTACGATTGAGAACGGAAGATCAAGTCAAGAGAAAGATCATCGAATTGAAGCACGCGTTAGCATTTGCGGAAGGCAAGGCAGGGGCGGAGGCCATTGCCAGTCAGATTCTCATCCTAGAATGGGTGCTGGATAATCCCATGCAGAGCTATCATGCGTAGGGCGTATAAGCACATTTTGTTCGATTTTGACGGAACATTGGTCGACTCGGCGGCTGTCGTGGGGAAGGCCGTCAACGAACTGGCATTGAAGTACGGGTTCGGCGAGATCAAGCCGGAGGAATTCAATCTGTTTCAACAGCGGTCATTGCAGGAATCGCTGAAAGCGTTGAATATCCCGTTGTACCGCCTGCTTTTTCTGGGAAAAGCCGTAGCGGACTTTAAGAAGCTTTACCGGCAGAGGGTGAAAGAGTTGGTTTTCTACGGGGACATGAAGCGAATCTTGAACTTGCTTCGGAAGAAAGGGTACGTCCTGTCCATCGTGACCTCCAATTCCGCCGCTGCTGTAGAGGAGTTCCTGCACATGCACCGCTTTGACGGATTTCGCGAAGTGAGGTCTGCCAAAGGATTATACGGCAAGCATCAAACGATAAACCGCTATCTAATAAGGAACCGCCTGAAAAGGGAAGAGGTTCTCTACATCGGGGACGAGCGGAGAGACATAGACGCCTGCAAAAAGTCCGGAATCGACATGATGGCCGTAGCCTGGGGACGGGACTCCATGGATGACCTACTGGCGGATAGACCCAAATATGCCGTGGTTAAGCCATCGGATATTACCAAACACCTGTAGGGTAGATCTACTTGGCAAAATGGAGCGGGATATTTTTCCTGCCCCCTTGACGAACGAAATTGAAAACGTTATCTTGTAGATGTGAAGTTGAAAACCTTTTCAGAAGGATGTCCTGCTGTTGAAACCGACGATCAAAGATGTGGCAAAACTGGCGAATGTATCGATCAGCACCGTTTCCCGGGTGATGAACGCGCCGGAAACCGTTGTGGAAACGAAACGCACCCGTGTAACCGAAGCGATTGAGACGCTAGGCTATCGGCCGAATTCACTCGCAAGGGGGTTGATCTCCAGAAAAACCGGAACACTCGGTGTCATCATTCCGGATATTCGCAACTCCTACTACGCCGATTTGATTCGTGGCATGGAGGACGCCTCCAAGAAGCTCGGCTACAATTTGATCATCTGCAATACGGACAGCGACAAGAACCGGCTGATCTCCTATTTGAACAATTTTTACGAAAAGCAAATCGACGGCATTCTCCTCACCAGCGAACCCGTATATCCAGATTACTATAATGAGTTGAAAAGATTGAAAATGCCCCTTGTACTGGTTTCCACCCATTCCTTGGAATATGAACTGCCCTCCGTCAAAATCAACGACGAGCAAGCTGCTTATGATGCCGTAAGTTATTTGATCTCCTCCGGCCACAAAGAGATCGGGATGATCGGGTTCGATCTCAGCGACAGCATCGCGGGGCTAACCCGCTATCAAGGCTTTGTCCGGGCTTTAAGGGAGTATAATCTTGAGGCAGTCAAAAAGAACATTGTATATATCCATGACTGGGCTGAGAATGGGGAAGAGGCGGCTCAGAAGCTGTTCCAGCTTGCTCCTGAACTGACTGCCGTATTCGCGGCCTCAGACGAACTGGCTATCGGGCTGCTTTCTTATCTCCATGAAAATGGCATTTCCGTTCCTGAGCGGGTATCGGTTATCGGCTTTGACAATATTCGTCTGTCCCGTTTTACCATCCCCAAGTTGACAACCGTGGCCCAACCTAAGTACGAGATGGGTGTACGTTCTGTTGAAAAACTGCACCGGATCATTTCCGGTGAAAAGGACCCGATTTTGCGGGAGTACTTGCCACATGAAGTGGTGGTTCGCGATTCCGTAAAGAGAAGGTAAAAATTTTGTCAGTTTTTGAAAAGCTTTTCAGAAAGCGATTGCATAGCAAATTGCGAACGAAGATTAAGCACTAATCCCCGAGATTTCCGCGCTTTTTCGCAATTAGGAAGCGCATTCATGTTTGATATTATCTTTGACATTGAAAAGCTTTTCACAATCGATTTCGGAGGTGAAGCGAAGTTCAATTTGCGGAAAATGCAGCGTGACGACAATGCAAGCAGATGACCATTCTTATGAAAAGGGGATGAAAGTATGGGAAGAAAGCTTAAAAAATCGGCAACCCTTGCAACCGCACTTATTTTAGGAATATCCCTCCTTACCACCGCTTGCGGCGGAGGCAGCAAGAAAGAAGCAAGCAGTAGTCCGACCACCGCACCGACCGTGAAAGCGGCGACGAAGGCGCCCACCGCAGCGCCGACAACAGCAGCAACAGCACCTGCAGCGACGGGGGCTTTGGCGGATGCCTTCGCCGGTAAGTTTAAGGGTAAAAAAGTGACGATGTTCGGTCCTTTTACCGATGCGGATGAAGTCAAATTCAACACCAGCATCAAAGATTTTGAAGAGAAGACCGGAATTGATATTCAATATGAGGGCTCAAAAGAATTTGAAGCGACCATTTCCATCCGGGTTAATGGCGGCAATGCTCCTGATATCGCCGATTTCCCGCAGCCGGGTCTCCTGAACACCTTCGTTAAAGCTGGGAAAGTCATTGACGTCAGCACCTTCCTGAATGCCGAGAAGATGAAGCAAAACTACAACCAAAGCTGGCTGGATATGGCGACCATGGCAGGTCCCAATGGGAACATTATGGCAGGCGTCTGGAATCGCAGCAGCGTCAAGAGTCTGGTCTGGTACCCGAAAAAAGCTTTCGACGAAGCCGGTTATAAAATCCCCACCACTTGGGATGAAATGATGGCGCTCACCGAACAAATCGCAAAAGATGGCGATCCCGCTTGGGCTATCGGCATCGAGAGCGGCGCTGCCACCGGCTGGCCGGCAACGGACTGGATCGAAGACATCATGCTCCGGACTACCACACCGGAAAATTACGATAAATGGGTAAAAGGCGAGCTGCCTTTTACGGATCCAATCGTTAAGAATGCCATCACCAAAATGTCCGACATTTGGCTGAACGACAAGTATGTGCTGGGCGGACGGAAATCCATCGTCACTACTGCCTTCGGCGACGCACCAAAGCCGATGTTTGATAATCCTCCGAAGGCATGGCTGCACCGGCAGGCCAGCTTTATCACCAGTTTCTTCCCGACCACGGCAAAAGCTGGCGTCGATTACGACTGGTTCTACCTGCCGCCGATTGATCCGCAATACGGCAGCCCGGTTCTCGTTGCCGGCGACATTTACTCCATGTTCAATGACCGCCCTGAAGTCCGCGCTGTTATGGAGTTCTTTACGACCGGCGAATCCATTAAAACGTGGGTGCAATCCGGCGGGGCTATCGCTCCTATGAACGATGCCAGCCTGGATTGGTACACTACTGATGTAGATCGCCGCCAAGCCGAGCTGATTCAAAAAGCTTCCACGATCCGCTTTGACGGTTCCGATCTGATGCCGGGGTCCGTAGGTGCCGGAACCTTTTGGAAAGGTATGACCGACTATGTGAGCGGAACCGTTGATCTAGACGGCGCTTTGAAGGAAATTCAGGCAGGTTGGAACAAGTAATTCATCGCCGGACGAGTGCGGAGGGCAAACGGGCAACCGCTTAAGCCCTCCGTATTTTCCTAGCAAGGGGGAAGCCTTATGCCATTCGCAAAGGGAAAACAACGGATTCCTTGGCTCGTGCTCATCTCGATCCTTGTACCAGCGCTTAATATCGCCGGGCATACCTGTATCTTTATCTATCTGCGGGATGCGTCACTTAACCCGATTGTATATGGAATCCTGGCGATTTTGTGGGGCGTCGTCGGCGTATATGCGATCTACTGGTCGTTCAATTGGGTTATCGAACAGTACGGGGATAAATGGAAGCGGCGGATTCAGCCCTATCTTTTTGTCGGTCCTTGTATCTTGCTCTTGGGTTGGCTGCTGCTCATTCCGACGCTGCGGACGTTGTATATGAGCTTTTTCAACGCCAGCTCTACCAAGTTCGTCGGGCTAGCCAACTACGGGCAAGTGTTCGTCAATCGCCTTCTATTGACGGCCCTGCGCAATAACTTGCTATGGGTCGTTTTTGGAGCGACTGCTTGTATCGTGTTGGGCCTCTTGATTGCCGTCCTCGCAGATCGCAGCAGCTTTGAAAAGCTGGCCAAAGCCATCGTATTCATGCCTATGGCTATTTCTTTTGTCGCCGCGGGGGTCATTTGGAAGTTCATCTACTATTATCAGCCGGGTGATGAGCAGGTCGGTTTGTTGAATGCGATCGTCGTCGCGATGGGGGGCCAGCCCCAAGCATGGACGAGTATGACCCAGCCGTGGAACAACCTGTTTCTCATCCTCATCCTGATTTGGATGCAAACGGGGTTCGCCATGGTGATCTTTTCTGCCGCTCTAAAAGGCATGCCCGAAGATATTCTGGAGGCGGCGCGAGCGGACGGAGCCGGAGAGATCCGCATCTTTTTCCGCATCATCATTCCCTACATCTCGACAACAATTTTATCGGTTACAACGACGATTATCGTCTTTACGTTGAAAATCTTCGATGTGGTCATGGTCATGACCGGCGGCCAATACGATACGGAAGTGGTAGCCACCCAGTTTTACCGGCAATTTTTCATGTACCAGAACTTCGGTTACGGGTCGACGCTGGCGATTGTGCTGTTGATTGCCGTAACTCCCGTCATTCTCTTCAATCTGCGGCAATTCCGCAAACAGGGGGGATTTTGATGCGCAAACGAAAACGGAAATCCGGCTTGAAGCCCTCCAAAACGTTGGTTAATGTGATCCTCGCCATCATTTGCTTTTTGTGGCTGATTCCTACTTTGGGGCTCTTTGTTTCCTCTTTTCGTCCTGCCTCGGACATATTGAAAACAGGCTGGTGGACGGTGATTCCCCATCGGGAAGAGATACCCCAGAGTCAGCTTCAACTGCCGAAGGATACGGACTTAAGTGAGCCGATCCAAGTAAACGGCGTCACATATTCGGATCAGCAGCTGCGAGACGGGGTCAAAACATCCGACGGAACGAAGCTGGTATGGAGCAACCGGCGGGCGCGTCTCCTTGATGTTGAAAAACCCGGTTGGAAGGCCAACACGGATTTTACGATTGAAAATTATAAAGGGGTTCTGGCCGGCAAAGAGTACCCGATCACTCAAACCGATGGCAGTATCCGCATTGAAAAAGGGAGCAATTTAAACCGAGCCTTCCTCAATACACTGACCGTCGCCGTGCCTTCAACCGTTATTCCGATATTAATCGCATCCTTCGCTGCTTATGCCTTTGCTTGGTTGAAATTTCCTTTGCGCAAAACAATGTTCATTCTCGTCGTGATCCTGCTGGTTGTTCCGCTTCAGGTGGCGCTGATTCCAGTTCTTAAGGATTACACGGTGTTGGGGTTGAACGGAACCTTCCTGGGCGTATGGATTGCTCATGCGGGCTTCGGGCTGCCGCTGGCTACTTACTTTATGTATTCCTATATCAGCCAATTGCCAAAGGATCTGTTTGAATCGGCCTTTATGGACGGCGCCAGCAATTTTACGATTTTCACTCGGCTGATTTTACCGCTTGCCGTGCCTTCGATTGCATCGATCAGCATTTTTCAATTTCTCTGGGTTTGGAACGATTATCTGGTATCTCTGGTGTTCATCGGTTCACAGCCCAACGTTCAGGTCCTGTCCATGCGCATCGCCAATATGGTCGGTTCCCGGGGGAGCGACTGGCATCTGCTTACCGCCGCCGCTTTCGTCTCCATGCTGATGCCGTTGGCTGTTTTCTTCGGCTTGCAGCGTTATTTTGTCCGCGGATTGTTAGGAGGATCGGTTAAGGGATGAATAGCCTCTCACGGAAAATGTCGGAGCATCCTCCCGACGAATGGAGCATTGTAGAGGAGCATTATCAGGAAGATGACCATCTGCAGATGGAAACGATTTTCGCCTTGGGGAACGGTTATCTCGGTATGCGTGGCAGCTTTGAAGAGGGGTTTCAGGGTGAGACCGGTAAAAGCGTAAGCGGTACGTATTTGAACGGCGTGTTTGAAACGGAGCCGATCCATTACCAGGAAGGCGCCTATGGGTATGCGCAAAACAGCGAGACCATGCTCAATGTTACCGACGCCAAAAGAGTCGTTTTTACAGCAGACGGGGAGCCATTTGGCATGCATACCGGCAAGATTCTATCGCATAAAAGAACGCTGGACCTGCGTCAGGGCCTATTGACCCGAAATGTCCATTGGGAATCCCCATCGGGGAAACAGTTTTCCATCCGCATCGAGAGAATGGTATGTCTGGGGCACAAGCATCTGGCTGTTCTCCATTATGAGGTTACGCCTCTGACGGACGATTGCGAGATTGTCTTTTTGTCCGAAATCAATGGAGATGTGAAAAACCAAGCCGGCGCACACGATCCGCGTATGGGTTCGGCTTTTTCCGGACAGGTGTGGCAGACGCTGGATCTTCATGCTCAGAGCGAATTCGCCTGGATGTTCCAAAAGACGAAAAACAGCGGCTTCACTGTACTAACAGCGGCATCCCATCATATCAGCCAACCCGCGAACGCGATAAGGAAAGAGAAGGCCGAGGGGCAGCAAACGGAGATCACATATAGGATACAAGGCCGCAAAGGCGTCTCTGTAGCTTTGACGAAATTCATCGTCTATTGCTCTACCCAAACGGACGGTGCTGATGATTTATTGCGTTTGGCTGTACAAACAGCGGCTTTTGCGGGAAAACAAGGCTTTACTGTGCTCAAAGAGGAGCAGCGTCAGCTGCTTGAACGGTTTTGGCGGCGAGCGGATGTGGAAATTACCGGCGACCCGGCGATGCAGCAGGGGATTCGGTATAATGCCTTTCAACTGCTGCAATCTGCAGGGAGGGACGGAAGGACGAATATCAGCGCCAAAGGCTTATCGGGCGAAGGATATGAAGGGCACTATTTTTGGGATACGGAGACGTTCATCCTGCCGTTCTTCCTCTATACCCATCCGAAGATTGCCCGCGCTCTTCTGGATTACCGCTATCAAACCCTTGATCAAGCCCGCAATCGTGCCCGGGTCATGGCGCAAAAAGGCGCACTCTACCCTTGGCGAACGATCAGCGGAAATGAAACCTCGGCCTTTTTTCCGGCTGGGACGGCTCAGGCACATATCAACGCGGACATCATTTATGGCGTGAAAAAGTACGTGTCGGCAACGGGGGATCTGGAGTTTCTGCTGGAAAAAGGGGCGGAGATGGTATTCGAAACGGCACGCTTTTGGGTGGATATGGGGCATTTCAATCCGGAGCGGGATGGTCAGTTTTGTATCGATGGAGTGACGGGGCCGGATGAATATACGGCGATTGTCAATAACAACGCTTATACAAACCTGATGGTGAAGGATCATCTGGAATATGCCTGTCAAACGGCCCTTTTGATGCTGCAGGAGCATGCGGAGGCATACCGACGGCTTGCGCAGAAATTGGATTTGGCCGATGATGAGATCGGACTTTGGCAACTGGCAGCAGATCGTATGTTCATTCCTGTTGATAGTGAGCGGGGGATCGTCGCGCAGGATGATTCTTTCCTGTCAAAAAAACGATGGGACTTGGAAAATACGCCGAAAGACAAGTTTCCGCTGCTCCTGCACTACCATCCTCTTGTTATTTATCGTCACCAAGTGCTGAAGCAGGCGGATGTGATTTTGGCTTTGTATTTGCAGGGGAATCGGTTTACCTTCGAGGAAAAACAGCGGAACTATGACTATTACGAGCCTATCAACACTCACGATTCTTCATTGTCCCCATGCATCCACAGCATTGTAGCGGCGGATATTGGCCGGATCGACCAAGCCTACGATTACTTTAAGCGCACGGTGCGGATGGATTTGGATGACCGCAACGGAAATGTGGGAGACGGGCTGCATACCGCATCCATGGGAGGAGCATGGCTCTCCATCGTCTGCGGCTTTGGCGGGATGCGGGATTATGCAGGTGACTTGCAGTTTAAACCGGTTTTGCCCGGCGGCTGGCAAGGTTATCGTTTCCGGGTGACGTTTCGGGATCGGCTTCTGGAAGTCCATGTGGAGAAGCAGCAGGTGACCTACACGCTGCTAGAAGGCGAGAATTTGATTATTAGGCATGACACCTCAACTTTGCAGTTGCAGCCGTTAGCGGCGCGAACAGTGGAGATTGGTTCCAATCTATAAGCCTTCATCAAAGCTCATGTCCGTTTTAGCGGCATGAGTTTTCTTTTTGCGAGAAGGATCTATTATTTTCCAATAACATTGGTATATAATGGGTATATGCGAATATGTGTTCCTGTATGGGGGAGAGTGGGAGTTGGAGATGACGAGAATAACCGACCGGTCGATCTGGAACGAAACGATCAAGGAATTGAGGGCGGTAATGCCAAAGCCCGCAGCTCATGAGAAAGCGACGGACATGCTCTTGAGCCTCCACGGGGCGATGCATTCTGCCAAAATGGATGCGGCGATCTCTTGGTCCTATGAAGACGAGGTGCTGGACGATATGCCGGAAATGGCTTTTCGCAGGATTCCGAAGCCGGGAGTGAACTCCGTCGCTTGGCATATCTATCATTCGACCCGTATTGAGGACATTGCGATGAATACGCTGGCAGCGGGAAGAACCCAGCTCTATGACGAAGGATGGTCTGGGCGTCTTAACATCCCTTTTCGCGACACAGGCAACGGGATGAATGACGATAAGCTGAGACGGCTTAGCTCCGAGCTGGATTTTGCGGCCATTCGGGACTACCGCACGGCGGTGGGCAGAAGAACTCGAGAGATTATCGCAAGTCTACAGCCCGGTGATTACAAACGCAAAGTCGATCATGCGCGCATCAAGCAGGTAGAAGATCAGGAGGACGTTGTCCCGGAAGCGCACTGGTTGCTGGATTACTGGGGAAATTTGACCGTGAGCGGCTTGTTCCTTATGCCGGCGACCCGCCATCTTATCGTCCATTTGAATAAGGCACAAAAGCTTAAAAAATAGGTTTTTGAGGGTCGCCCCTCCGTCATCAAAATGACTGAAGGACGATCCTCTTGCTATCCAATCTAGTTCCTTTATCTCTTTTATCTAATACTGTTTCTAACAAATTGAATAATACGGTTTGAATACTCATCCCAATGATAATCTTTATTTTCGATAATGATTTTTGGAACTTCCCATGAATCAATAATTGACCTTACGAACGACTGACTACCTCCCCATAAAATGCCGGCTTCCCTAAAATCATCATCCGTATGCAAAGATACTGGGCCCCACTCGTTCCCGCGCACACCGCAAATGAAGCGCCATTGTCCCTCAACATCGACTTGGTAAAAGTAAATTAATAGGGGCTCTAATGGTTCAAGAATACCCATTAAACTCGATGAGAGATGGAGTAGTTTATCGTGATTCATTCCCATATGGTGAGCACAGTTAATTGCATCTTGAAATAATACACTTTCAATTATTGTCACATCATGAATGTCGTTCGTACATTTATTAACAAAATCCTTAAATTTGGATTGGAGCAAACGAATATATAAATCTGCTTGCTCATCATCCTCAAATGAACTGAACCTGTGATCATGTATAAACAGAGGATGATTTTCCTCAAGCTCTAAAATACATCTGTTTATGATGTTCCATGAAGTTAGTTTATTTGCAATCATTGTTGCACAGGTGGTTTTCCCTGACCCTGGCATTCCGTCGATAACAACAAGTCGTTTCTTTTTAATTCCCACAAATTTGGGCATAAAAAAGCCTCCATCTCATTAGTTGAAAAAAGACAAATCAAATAAACCCTGTTTTCAGGATTGAGATGATGCGTCTTACTTCCTCAACTTAATGAAACGAAAGCCTGGTATCATATATAAACTCTTTTCTATAAAAAATTTGCTGCAAAATAAAGTGTATCCAAAAAACAAAGTATTATCAATATCTGCCAAAAAATATTGACAGTTAAGTTGATAGAGGCAGACGGATGGAGTGATCTGGTTTTCATCTTCCCGCAAGGTTTGATAAAATGGCAGCAAAACGGCTTTGTCGACGGGGGAGAGACTTGGACATGGAGAGTCGCCGCGAATATCCGCAAGAATATTTGGACTATCTGGTAACGTTTCATGGTGAGCGGGATTATTTTGAATGCCACGAGATCATGGAGGACTATTGGAAAAAGACGGCGGGAACGGCCGAGACTAAGCGCTGGCTGGCGCTCATCCAGGTTGCCGTCAGTGCCTATCACGAACGTCGGGGCAATCGGATCGGCGCTAGGAATATGGCCGAAAAGGCGATTTCTAACGGTGAAGGGGAAAAATGGGACGAGCTGGGGCTAGATGGAGAGGTTTTAATTGGGCAGATTAAGGAGCAGTTGCGCAGATTAGGCGAAAGCGGTGGTACCGAGCAGTATGAAGAGCCCAACCTGCCGATATCAGACCTTCAGCTTCTCGACGCCTGCCGGAATCTGGCAGAACAGCGTGGATTCATGTGGCAAAATACCGACGGAACGGTTCATGATGACATCGTGCATAAGCATTTGCGGAGAGACCGAGCGACGGTGGTCATGGAGCGGGAAAGGAGCCTAGCCGCAAAGCGAAAACGACGGGCTGCCCCGCCAAACAGCGATGCGCGGGAATAACCGAAAACTCGGGCATTTTTGCTTCCATCCCATAAAAAAGCTGCCTACAAGCTGATCAACAGCGAGCAGGCAGCGTATGATCAAGCTTGTTGAACCCCATCTTCATCTTCGGCAATCAGATCCAATTGCCCCGTTTCCGGGTGGATAACCAATCCGTAAACTTTGATGTCCTGGGGCAGGAGCGGATGGTTGCGGATGGCTTTCACGCTGGCTTTTACCGTGTCTTGGACGTTTTCGAATCCCGTCAGAAAGCGGTCTAAGTCGACGCCGGAATAGGAAAGGGTGTGCAGGGTTTCCTCGGAAATGCCGCGCTTAACCGCCTTCGACAGCACTTCATCCGGGTTCAAGCCAGTCATGCCGCAATCGTGGTGGCCAATCACGTAAACCTCTTCGGCGTTCAGTTGGTAGATGGCAACCAAAATGCTGCGCATGACGCTGCCGAATGGATGGGCCACGAGACCGCCGGCCGTTTTTATGATTTTAGCGTCTCCGTTGCGAAGGTTCATCGCTTTAGGCAGAAGTTCGGTGAGGCGGGTATCCATACAGGTGAGGATGGCGATTTTTTTGTCAGGGAATTTATCGGTGCTGTATTTCCGGTATTCCCCGTCTTGGACGAAACCACGATTAAATTCTAATATGTCATTCAGTCTTGACAAGTGAAATCCCTCCTAAACTGGATGTTTATGTCCATCCTTATGCATCTTTGCGTATGAAAATTCATTTTCAACAGAAATGTGAAACCCTTTCCGAACATCTTATCACATACGGGACCGGCGTCAACTGGAAATGCAAATCCATGGAACTTTTGATTCAGCGGAAAAAGAATCGCTGTGCGCTTTTGTTGATTATTGATTCGCAAGAGATGTAAAATTATACGTATCTTGATGGAATGGGAGGAGCCATACTTATGAGCATGGTTCAAGAAAAAGTTCAAGGTTTTCGCGATCTGGTGAAGCGCATCTGCAGTTATAACGAAGCTATCAGCATTATGTATTGGGATTTGCGTACCGGCGCACCCCGTAAAGGTGTGGAAGACCGCTCGGAGTCTTTGGGACTGCTCTCTACGGATGTATTCAAAATGTCTACTTCCGCAGAAATGGGCGATTTTTTGAGCTTTATCGAACAAACGAAGGACGATACCATCGACCCCCTTACCCGGAAAATGGCGGAGGATCTACGTAAGGATTATGACCGTATGGTTAAAATTCCGCCAGACATGTACCGGGAATACGTGATCCTAACATCCCAAGCGGAAACGATCTGGACGGAAGCGAAGAACGCATCGGATTACCCGAAATTCCGCCCTTATTTGGAAAAAATCATCGAATTCAACAAACAATTCATTGAGCTGTATGGCTACGAAGGGCATAAATACAATGCCTTGTTGGACATGTATGAACCGGGACTCACCGTGGAAAAGCTGGACAAACTCTTCGGCACGCTGCGGGATCGGACGGTTCCGCTTGTCAAAGCCATCAGTGAATCGCCCAACAAGCCGGATGCGTCCTTCTTGAAGCAGTCTTTTCCCATCGAGAAGCAAAAAGCGTTCAACCGGATGATCGTACAGGAGATGGGGTACGACTTTGCCGCTGGAAGGCTGGATGAAACCGAGCACCCTTTTGAAATTACCATCAATCAGGGTGATGTACGGATTACCACCCGCTATGTCGAGAGTGACTTTACCTTCGCCCTGTTCAGTACCGTTCACGAAGGCGGACACGCACTCTACGAACAAAATATCGATCCGGAGCTGAAGGGCACGAATCTGAGTTCCGGCACTTCCATGGGCATTCATGAGTCTCAATCCCGTTTCTGGGAGAACATGGTGGCTCGTAGCCCAGAGTTCTGGATCCGCTACTATGGCGATCTGCAAAAAGCCTTTCCCGAGCAGCTGCAGCAGGTGAGTCAGGAAGATTTTATCCGTGCCGTCAATGTTTCGGAGTCTTCGCTTATCCGTATAGAAGCGGACGAATTGACTTATAATTTGCATATCATCATTCGTTATGAAATCGAAAAAGCCCTCTTTGAAGGATCGATTCACACCGAAGACTTGCCTGCCGTCTGGAATCAAAAATACAAGGAATATCTTGGCGTTGAACCGGACAGCGATAAAACCGGCATCCTTCAGGATACCCATTGGTCGGGTGGCTCCTTCGGCTATTTCCCGTCCTATGCCCTCGGCAACATGTATGCCGCTCAAATCCGCCACACGTTGAAAAAGGAAATGCCTGATATGGACGAAAAGATCGCCAAAGGAGATCTGCTGCCCATCAAGGATTGGCTGAAGGAAAAGATTTACCGCTACGGTAAAAAGCTGACTCCTAACGAAATCATCATGAGCGTAACAGGTGAAGAATTGAATCCCCTGTATTTGGTGGAGTATTTGGAAGAGAAATATAAGGCGGTTTATAAGCTGTAAAGATATACAAGGAGATTTATACCCTTAATTTGGTGTAGGATAGAAAGGCGCCGTTTTCGGACGCGAAGTTGAACAGGGGGAATCATACATGCCTACCGCGACAGGAATTTGGTACATGGTTCTGTTGACAATAGCCTCAACCATCGGCATCGGCGTTCTGATCTTCGGGTACAGATCCGTGAAGAAGACAGAGATCAAGGCGGAGTCCGGAAAATCCGCGCATCCGCATGTCAGCAAGCATGGAAATAAGATTTGAGTGAAGATACCGCTTCCCGGAATTTGGGACATACCGTCTTCAACGAGCCATCCTTCGGCCTAGCCGTCGGATGGCTTTTTCTTTGGCTTCCGTCGGTTTCCCAGCTCATACGGGCATTAACCCATTCGCCCAGATCTGCATAGGATACGGTATTCATTTTACGACTTGAGGGGGGCTTGCGGTGAAACGGATAACCATTGCGCTGTTGGCATTGCTTTTGGCGGCAGTCGGGATGTTGGCAGGATGCGGCAAGAAGGATGCGTCGAAAATCCGTATCGGGGAAGTGACCCGCTCGATCTTTTACGCTCCACAGTATGTGGCGTTATCCCAAGGCTTTTTTAAAGATGAGGGATTGGATGTCGATCTGCAGACGACGGCAGGCGGAGACAAGACGATGACGGCGATTCTGTCGGGAACGGTGGACATTGGTCTGGTCGGTTCGGAAACATCCATTTACGTTTACCAGCAGGGAGCGGACGATCCGGTCATCAATTTCGCCCAGTTGACCCAGACGGACGGTACCTTTCTTGTTGCGCGCAAGCCGGACCAGAATTTTAATTGGGACAGCTTGAAAGGCATAACCTTTCTCGGCCAGCGGAAGGGCGGTATGCCTCAAATGGCAGGGGAATTTACCTTAAAGAAGCACGGCATCGATCCCCACAAGGACATGAACCTGATTCAGAATATCGAGTTTGCCAACATCCCATCGGCTTTTGCATCGGGAACTGGCGACTATGTTCAATTGTTCGAGCCCCAAGCTTCCGTCTTTGAAAAAGCAGGCACCGGCCACGTCATCGCATCCTTCGGCAAGGAAAGCGGCCATCTGCCTTATACCGTATATATGGCGAAACAAAGCTACCTGAAGAAACACAAGGATGTCGTCCAAAAGTTCACAAACGCTATCCAGAGAGCCCAGAAGTGGGTGGATACGAAATCCGTCGAAGAGGTAGCAAACGCCGTTATTCCCTATTTTAACAAGGTGGATAAAGACATCGTAGTCAGCGTCGTGAAACGGTATAAAGAGCAAGGCTCCTTTGCCACAGACCCCATTATCGACGAGCAGGAGTGGAACAATCTGCAGGATATTATGGACTCGGCAGGGGAACTGAAAGCGCGGGCGCCTTATGACAAACTGGTCGACAACCACTTTGCGGAAAAAGCGAAAGCGGATGTGAAGTGACTGCCATGGAAGCAGCGGTAGCGTCGACAATTCCGGCTCTGCGTTTATCGGGAGTCACCCACGTTTATGTCACCGAGAAGGGGGCAACCCTATCCGTCGATGACATCGGCTTTCAGATTGAGCCTGGAGAGTTTGTCAGCCTGCTTGGTCCCAGTGGCTGCGGAAAAACGACGCTCCTCTCCATTATTGCCGGGCTCATCCGGCCAACTGAAGGGGGGGTGGAAGTTTACGGCAAAGCTGTCAAACAACCCAGCCCGAAAGTAGGATACATGCTGCAGCAGGATTATCTGTTCCCTTGGCGGACGATTTTCGATAATGCCCTGATCGGTCTTGAACTGAATGACGCCGTCACCCGGAAGAGCAAGGCGGAGATTTTACGTCTGTTAGATGAAATGGGATTGCTGCAGGTGAGAGACCACTATCCCTCTCAATTGTCCGGGGGCATGCGGCAAAGGGCGGCGCTTGTGCGGACGCTGGCGACGAATCCCGATCTGCTCCTTCTGGATGAGCCGTTTTCGGCATTGGATTACCAAACAAAGCTGCAGATGGAGGACTTGGTGGCAAACGCAATCCGCAACCATGGGAAGACGGCGCTTCTTGTCACCCATGATATCTCGGAGGCTATTGCCCTGAGCGACCGGGTTTTGGTGCTGGAGCGCAATCCTGGCCGTATTCGCAGGGAATTCACCGTTCCGGAGGAGATCCGCCGTGCCGTCCCATTGGACGCGAGAGAAAAGCAAGGCTTCCACCGGCTATTTCACGATATATGGCGGGAGCTGGAAACGCCGGGAGGGAGGAAGGGAACATGACGAACTCCGAGAAAACCGGAACTCCCGACCGGACGGCGGAATTGACGCCGGAACAACGCAGCCGGCTGATGAACCGCCATGGTGAAGAGCGCATCGCCTTAACGATAAAAACCTATGCCGCCCATGTGCGGCAGCGCAGAATGCTTCAACTCCGGGTTCACCTCGTGCAAGCGGCGATCTTTATTCTGTTCATGGGTATCTGGGAGCTGGCGGGAAGAATGAAGTGGCTGAACGTTTTGCTGTTCAGTTATCCCAGCAAGATCGTTCGTCTTTTAGCTTCCATGGCGGAAGACGGAACACTCTGGCCCCACCTTGGCATGACAGTGTCCGAAACCGTGATCGGCTTTGTGCTAGGCACCGTTTGCGGAACGCTGCTGGCGGTGCTCTTGTGGTGGTCGCCCTTCATCGAGAAGGTGCTCGATCCTTATATCGTAGTCCTGAACAGTATGCCAAAAGTTGCCCTTGGTCCACTTTTTATCGTCGGTCTTGGCCCCGGCATGCTGTCGATCATCGGCACGACTTTGGCGGTGACGGTGATCATCACGACGCTCGTTGTATTTTCAAGCTTCCGCGAGGTAGATGCCAACTATGTTAAAGTGGTGCGGCTTTTCGGTGGCTCCCGTCCTCAAGTGTTCTATAAAGTGATTTTACCGGCGGCGTATCCGTCCATTGTATCCACCTTAAAGGTGAATGTGGGTCTTGCTTGGATTGGCGTGATCGTCGGGGAGTTTCTCGTATCGGAAAAAGGGCTAGGCTACCTCATTGTTTATGGCTTTCAAGTGTTTAATTTTACCCTCGTCATCGGCAGCTTGTTCCTTATCGCCATCGTCGCAGCCGTGATGTACCAAATAGTGGCTTGGGTGGAACGCAAGCTGCTTAAGGGGAAAAGGTAAGATAGAAAAGGCACCTTCTATGCAATACTTATGCAAAAAACGGGCACCTTGGGGTGCCCGTTTTTGCTGTCATAAATCCGCAACGATCAAGCTGGTGCGTGTCTTTTTGAACTTGGCGATAAATCCGGTATCCAGATTATTATCGGTAATGATGGCATCGATCCGATCCAAGGGGGCGATGGCGACGGTGACGTCCTTGCCGAACTTGGTGCTGTCGGCGGCGATGTAGACCTCGCTGGACAGTTCGATCATCTTTTTGCGAGTAATGGCTTCCTCCATATTGAAATCGGAAATGCCTCTCTCGAGGGTAATGCCACTACAGCAGATGAAGGCTTTGCGGACATTCAATTCGTGGAAATTGAAAATATAATCATAGGCGATGACGGATTGCTCTTGCGTACGGATTTTGCCGCCGATGATGATCAGCTCCACGTCGCTCTGCATCAACTCATTGATCACTGGGATGGAGTTGGTGACGACGGTGAGGTTTTTTTTGTGTTTGATGAATTTGGCGATTTGATAGGTCGTTGAACCGCTGTCGATATAAATGCAATCACCGTCCTGGATGATATCACTGCATTTGCGGGCGATTTTTTCCTTCTCATCCAGATGGCTGACCATCCGCTCTTCCATGGAGGATTCGCCGAGCCAAGTTTCCATCAGCTTGACGCCGCCGTAAATCTTTTCGATCTTGCCCTGACTGGACAAGTGGTTGATATCCCGTCGCAGCGTATCCATGGAGACGTCCAGATCTTCGGTTAACTCTGTAAGCTTGAGTACCTTTTTCACTGCAAGCAGCTCGATGATTTTTTTCTGTCTTTCAAGTGGCAGCATGATCGTCTCACCCGTTCTGACTTGGAATTGCGGCAAATTGCCATCGACTTCCTACAGTTTACCGATTATGCCTTATTTGTTCAACAGGTTTTGCGGATGCCTTCAAAGAAGGAAATCAACATATGAAACATATATGCAATATGTATGAAAGAGATATGCATAAATTAACCCAATCTTTACATGGTTGTGCGTCAGATTTGACAATTCCTTTTTATACTGAGGTGGAAATCAAGGAGGTGAACGGTTTGCTGAAGCTTCAGCATATCGGAAAACAATTTGACGGTAAAGATGTATTGGACGATATCAGCTTTGAAGTCGGAACCGGTGAAATCATATCGCTGCTCGGTCCTAGCGGCAGTGGTAAGACGACGCTGCTTAACATTATTTTGGGTTTAACCGCTCCGGACAGCGGACAAATCATTTGGAATGAGGCGGACGTTACCCAAATGCCGATGGGCAAACGGGGTTTCAATATCGTTTTCCAGGACTATGCCCTGTTTCCTCATCTTAATGCTTACGAGAATATCATATACGGACTGCGAAACAAGAAGGGCGTTGTCTCTGAAAAAGAGGTTCGAGAGTTTATCGACCTACTTGAGCTGAGTCCCCACTTGAAAAAGAAGATCGGCGAGCTTTCCGGCGGACAGAAACAGAGAGTAGCCCTTGCCCGAACATTGGTTATGAAACCGAACATTCTGCTTCTCGATGAACCGCTCAGCGCATTGGACGGCGTCATCAAGGAATCCATCAAGCAACGGATTCAGTCCATCGCAAGGGAATTCAAGCTGACGACGGTGATCGTAACCCATGACCCGGAGGAGGCCCTTACATTGTCCGATAAGGTTCTCATCATCGATCAAGGTAAAGTTTCGCGCTTCGGGACACCCGGGGAGATCATCCATCAGCCGGGAAACGATTTTGTGAAACGTTTCATCATCAACCAACTGGAAATCAAAAGACATAACATCTTTAACTTGTTCGGTGATCAATATGCCTAGAGTGAAACCGGTCATGCGCATCCTGTTTGCTTCGATCTTGCTCTTATTCATCTTTTTTATGGTCATGCCGCTTATCGTCCTGCTGATCCGTTCTTTCCAAGGGGAGATGGGATACACATTCGCCAACTACGTTTCTGTTTGGAAAAACAGCGAGACGGTGACGTCCATCATAAACAGCTTCAAAGTGTCGGCATTAACGGCTCTGATCACGACGGCGCTGGGTTTTGTTCTCGCGTATGCAATACACTGCACGAATATCTATCGTCCGATAAAAAGCGTGGTCCGGACAGCCGTCGTCGTTCCCATGCTGCTTCCTACCATCACTTACGGATTCGCCATTATGTATTCCTTCGGCAATCAAGGTCTTATCACTCGTATCGTGGGAAAGAATCTGTTCCCGATCTACGGCTTCAACGGTCTTTTGACCGGCTATGTCATCTACACCCTGCCTTTGACGTTTCTGCTTCTTCATCATGGCTTCCAATATTTTGACAAGCGGTTTCTCATTGTGTCCAAGCTCATGGGGGACGGAACCGTAAGAAGCTTCCTCCATACCGTTTTGCGGCCGATGGCTGGCGCGTTGGGAGGCGCCTTCGTTACCTCTTTTATCTTAAGCTTTACGGACTTCGGCATTCCCGCTTCGGTAGGCGGAACTTACCCGGTCATCGCCACTGAGCTTTATCAAATTATGTTGGGCTCCATTCCAGATTTCAATCAAGGTGCAGTGGTCGCCATTTTGATGCTGATTCCTGCCGTATTTGGTGTTTGGCTGCTGAATGGACTGGAACGCTTGAATTTTCACTACGATAGGTTGGATAAGATTGAACTGCCAAGGCATCGGGTTCGGGATATCGGCTTCGGCTTCGCATCCTGCGCCATTCTTTTCAGTATGTTGAGCGTTTTCGCCATCATGTTCATTGCTCCTTGGCTCGCGGGCTATCCCTATGACTTAACGTTCACGTTCAAGCATGTGAAGAATGTGCTGAACTCCAGCTCCCTGACTGACGTTTACCGGCATTCATTGGGATTAGCTCTATTCACGGCGTTATTCGGTACGCTGACGGCTTATGGGGCGGCGCTATTGAATGCGCGTACCCGAATCAAAGGGAAGTCCGTTTTGGACTCTGTGGCGATGCTCACCAATACGCTGCCCGGCATGGTGCTCGGCATTTCTTACTTGCTGTTATTCAACAATAGCAGTTTGAAGAATACCTTTACGATCCTCGTTCTATGCAATATCGTTCACTTTTTTACTACCCCCTATTTGATGGCCAAAAATGCCTTGTCCAAAATGAATCGCTCCTGGGAAACGACAGGAGAGTTATTGGGTGACAGTTGGCTGCAGACCGTTTATCGGGTTATCCTGCCGAATTCGGCCGCTACGGTCATTGAGATGTTCAGCTATTACTTCGTTAATGCCATGGTTACCATCAGCGGACTCATCTTCTTGGTATCAGCCCGCACCTCCGTCGTGGCCAGCACCATTAAGGAACTGCAGCACTTCGAAAAATTCAACGAAATCTTCGTGCTGTCGCTGTTGATCTTCTTCACGAATTTGACGGTGAAGGGGGTGTGCGATTTTTTGCAGAAAAAGGCGCCGGTCATCGGCAGATTTCATATTCGGCCATTCTCCAATTTGAAAATTAAATTCGTTAAAGCGAGGGATATCTATGTGGAAAACGATTAAAGGAATGCTGGCAGGATTGTGTGTCCTGGCTCTTGCAGTTTCGTTCACGGGTTGCGGCTCCAGTAAGGCAAATGAAGCAAAAAAAGTCGTCATTTATACCAATGCAGATGATGAAGCGGTGGCGGCTATGGAAACCGCTTTGAAAAACGCCGGTTACGAGAATAAATATTTGGTTAAGGCGCTAGGCACTTCGGAACTGGGCGGCAAGCTCATGGCGGAAGGAAGCAAAATCGAAGCGGATCTAGTTACGATGAGCTCCTATTTTATCGATAGCTCCCAGGCCAAATATTCCATGTACAAAAATCTTGATTTCGACACCGGTGCCATTGAAACCTATCCGGCTTTCTACACGCCAATTTTGGCAAATACCGGCTCGATTTTCGTGAACACCGATGTTTTGAAGCAAAAAAACTTGCCGATGCCAACCTCCATCAAAGATTTGACGAAGCCGGAATATAAGGATCAAGTATCCATTCCGAACATCATGAGCTCCTCCACCGCCTGGCTGCTGGTTCAAGCGATCATTACCCAATACGGCGAGGATGAAGGGAAAACGATTTTGCACGATCTTATTGCAAATGTCGGACCTCATCTGGAAAGCTCCGGCTCCGGGCCGATCAAAAAAGTACAAGCAGGTGAAGTGGCGGTCGGTTTCGGCCTACGCCATCAAGCGGTGAAAGCGAAAGCGGAAGGCGCGCCTATCGATTACGTGGATCCGGTGGAAGGGAACTTTTCACTGACGGAATCCATTGCAGTCGTGGACAAGAAAAACGCTACTACCGATCTGGCTATGAAAATGGCACAAACGATCATTAAAGACGCCCGTAAGGATTTGATCTCTTATTATCCTGTTGCCCTGTACAAAGGGGAAAGCGTAGAGGACATCAACAAACCGGCCAAACCGATGAAATTTACGCAGCCGCTTACGGTGGATCTGTTGGAAAAACATCAAAACTTTTTTAAAGAAGCCCAATAACCCAACATGGAGTGAAACCGGATGAAACCCTACAAACTGCTGACACCGGGGCCGCTGACCACGACCCGCTCGGTGAAGGAAGAAATGCTGCTGGACCGCTGCACCTGGGACGATGAATATAAGGCTATTACACAAAAAATCAGGTCACAGCTTCTCAACTTTGCCGGCGCCAAGCCGGAACAATATACGGTCGTTCTGATGCAAGGAAGCGGGACCTTCGCCGTGGAGTCCGTCATGACCTCGGTAATCTCTGGCAGAGATAAAGTGTTGATTTTGACGAACGGCGCTTACGGTGAGAGGCTCGTCAAGATGGCACAGTATATCGGCTTGAATTATGAAGAGTACTGCGTGCATTGCGATGAGCATCCGGAAGCTTCGGCGATACGAGCCTGTCTGGATGCGGACGAGCAAATTACCCACATCGCGATGGTCCATTGCGAGACGACGACGGGAATTTTGAATCCTTTGGAAATGGTTGCGGGTATCGCGAGAGAATACGGAAAAACGCTGATCGTCGATGCCATGAGCAGTTTCGGCGGAATCGAAATCGACGTGAAAGCACTCGGGATCGATTTTTTGATCAGCAGCGCCAACAAATGCATTCAAGGCGTGCCGGGCTTCGGCTTCGTCATCGCGAAACTAGCGAAACTGGAAAACTGCGCGGGTATTGCCCGCAGCTTGTCATTGGATTTATATGATCAGTGGAAAGGCATGGACAAAGACGGGAAGTGGCGCTTTACTTCACCGACCCATGCGGTAGCCGCTTTTGCTAAAGCTATAGACGAACTCATCGATGAAGGGGGAATCCCCTCAAGATTTGCCCGGTACAGCCGGAATAATCGTTTGCTCCGGGAGAGGATGGGGGAGTTGGGCATCCGATCCTATATTCCCACTGAGATGCAGTCGCCGATCATTACGACGTTTTTATACCCGAACGAATCATTCCGCTTTGAAGAGTTCTACCGATTTGTAAAAGATCGGGGATATGTCATCTACCCGGGCAAGCTGACGGATGCCGATACGTTCCGCATCGGCAATATCGGAGAGATCTATGAGGAAGACATCGAACGTTTATGCGGCATCGTTGCCGATTATTTGGAGGGAGAAGGCCGATGAACAAGATTGAAGGAGTCATCATGGACTGGGCGGGGACAGCTGTCGATTTCGGTTGCTTCGCTCCTGTAAATGTGTTTCTTGAGATATTCAAAAATGCAGGTCTCGAAGTGACGTTGGAGGAAGCGCGAGCTCCAATGGGCATGCTGAAAATCGATCATATCCGAGCCATGCTGTCCATGCCGAGGGTTTCCGCGTTGTGGGAAGTTCAGTTTGGGAGACCGTTTAACGAGCAGGATGTTCAGGATTTGTACGAGGCATTCCAGCCAGCCCTAATGGCAACTTTATCCGAATATACCGAACCGATTCCGGGAGCCATCGAAACGGTGGAAGCGCTGCGGGCGGCAGGGATCAAAATCGGTTCAACCACAGGTTACACCGGACTGATGATGGATGTGGTTACGGAGGGCGCTCGTGCGAGAGGTTATAGCGTGGACTCGGTAGTAACGGCGGACGACACCGGTTCTCGCGGCAGACCATATCCCTATATGATTTACCGCAATATGGAGAAACTGAAGCTGTCCACCTGCTGGAAAATGGTCAAAGTCGGCGACACGGCTTCGGATATTGAAGAGGGCTTGAATGCCGGTGTGTGGACGGTAGGGGTAATCGCGGGCAGCTCCGAAATGGGACTTACTTTGGCGGAGTATGAAAGGTTGACCGAGCCGGAGAGGGAGTCGGTCATGACGAAAACGGGGCAATTTTTTATGAAATGTGGAGCTGACTTTACAATAACGTCAATCCGTGAACTTCCCAGACTCATCGAGAAAATCGACGGGCTGCTTGCGGAAGGAAAAAGGCCGGGGATGGGAAGGTAAGATTAGATTTATTTAGGCATGCATTAAAAAGATCGAGATGAGAGAGCTGGACAAGCCTCTCTTCTCGATCTTTTTTATAGGAATCGTTTGGATTAGTCGTTCGAGGGATAGTTAGGAAGCTGATCCGGGTTGTTCGGGCTTAAAATCCGTTCCGGAGCAAGGGCGCTATAGTAAGCGTCAGGCGCGCCGGACTCGCCGTCTTTCGCATTCTTTAAAGCGCTCAAGCGGCCGTTGCGCATTTCTCCGGTATGCAAAGGCTTGTCCGGTTCGTCTCCCGGTCTTTTCTTGCGTTTCGTCACAATTAATGACCTCCTTCGATCGTTTGGGAAATCATTCCTGTTCAACAGGCTTTCATCCTGAGTAAAATAAATGATATTATCTGGAAATAGGGTTCGGAGGAGAGACGACCGTACGTCAATAGGCGGTCCAACCGGAGTCTGCGACTACAATGGCGCCGTTGACGAAGCTGGCGTCGTCGGAAGCGAGAAACAGCGCGACTTTGGCGATCTCGTCGGGTTCTCCCGACCGGGGATTCGCCGATGCGGCGGCCATCGCCCGTTCCATGCCGAAGGAGTCAGGAGCGTTCATCGTGGTGCCGATATTGGTGTTGACACCGCCGGGAGCGATGCCGTTGCAGCGGATGCCTTTGTTCGCATATTGAAAGGCGACGTTTTTCGTCAAGCCGACCACCGCGTGCTTGGATGCCGTATACGCCGCGCCTGCACGAGAGCCGTAAAGTCCCCCACCGAAGCGATGTTGACGATGACGCCGCCTTGCCTTCCGGTCGAAAAAGAAATCGACAGCGCTTTGTCGGGTCGGTCCGCATCGGGCCCGGTCCGCA
>NZ_CBQR020000053.1 GCF_000455485.1 Gorillibacterium massiliense | reverse complement strand
AATGACCCGGTCCCACAAATCATCGGTTACTTCAGCTGCGGGATAGAAGTTGTCCATAATTCCGGCGTTATTCACGAGAATGTCGACGGTGCCGTAGGTCTCTACGGTTTTATCGAACAATTGCTGGACATCCTCTTCCTTGGCGACGTTGGCTGCGACTGCAAAGGCTTCCCCGCCTTTTGCCTTGATGCCGGACACCACCGTTTCCGCCGTTTCGAGGCGCAGATCGGAGACCGTCACCTTCGCTCCTTCCGCCGCATATCGCTCGGCAATGGCTTTGCCCATGCCCGAGGCTGCACCGGTGACGATGGCTACTTTTCCAGAAAGCCGCATTCCATAACCCCCAGATTTAATTTTAGGGAAATCGCTAATCGCACTTATTGTAGGCAATTGGCAGTAGAATATGTATGCGAAACGTTAATCATATGCCGGGAGGCAAATCGAAAATGAATCCGAACATGCTCATCCGGGTCGCCAAGTCGGCGGTGGCCGCTGTGGCGGCTATCTATATTGCCGAATTTCTTAAGCTGACCTCGCCCTTTTCCGCTGCTCTTATGGCTGTGCTTGGTATCGATATGACGAAGCGGAAGGGAATGCGCAGCGTTTCCGTCCGTTTTTTCGCGTCGGCTCTGGGGCTTCTGGTCGCATCCGCCGCTTTTCAATTGCTGGGTTTTCAGATTTGGGTTATCGGCATCTATCTGTTGATCACCTATCCGGTACTGTATCGGTTCAAATTGCAGGACGGGATCGTCACCAGCTGCGTCTTGATGCTCCATCTTTTTGCGGAAAAAAGCGTAACGCTTCCCTTGATCGGAAACGAAATTGCGCTTCTCGCCGTCGGTTTGGGAACGGCAGCCGTCATCAATATGGTCTATATGCCAAACTCCTTCCGTAAGCTGGAGCAGATTAAAATCCAACTGGAAGAGACGTTTGCTGCGATTTTCATCGAAATTTCCGCCCATCTGGTTGATCCTGCGCGGGTTTGGGATGGCGCGGAGTTGCTGGCTGCCTCAGACAAGCTGGAGCAAGGTATAGCCTCCGCCGAAAGCGCTGCGGAGAATGCGCTGTTTCAGACGGATCAGGAATGGCTGAGGTATTTCGAAATGCGGCGCCAGCATTTTCAATCCATCCAGCGGATGCTGGATTTGGTGTCCCAGGTATACCAAAGTCTGCCCCATGGACAAGCCATCTCCCGGCTGTTCGTCGATTTAAGCGAGGACATCCGGGTGCCGTACTATACCGGGAAAGTAGAAACGAATCTCGCGGTACTGGAGAGAGAATTTAAGAGTATGGAGTTGCCGGTAACCCGCGAGGAGTTTGAAGCCCGCTCCGCTCTGCTGCAATTATGCCTGGAGCTGCGAACGTATTTGGGTGTCTCCAAGGCTTTAAAGGCCAAAAAGTCGGATCGGGTGAAAGAACCGGAGCCGGTAAACGAGATCTGAGTACTGTTGAACGGGAAATATAGGCTTCAGATGTCCGTAAAAAAATCCTCGGGCGGCAAACCGGAAGTTGTCACTCTAGGCGAATGACCTGCATACAATTTAAAAGAATGATTGTATGGAGGAGGTTGAATCATGTCCGTTCTCGATAAAGATCTGCAATACAGGGAAATCATTACCAAAGCGGTATGCGGCAAAGGTCGGAAATTCAGTCAGGTGAGTCATACCGTTACTCCCAAAAACACTCCAACCAGCATCCTCGGCGCATGGATTATCAATAACCAATACGAGGCGGCTCATTCCCCGGAGGGAATTGAAGTGGTGGGAACGTATGACATCAACATCTGGTATTCCTATGACCGCAACACCAAAACGGACGTGGCTAAAGAGACAGTGACTTACGTGGATCTGGTTCAACTGAGCTATTTGGACAAAAAGCACAAAGTATCCACGGCGGAAGTCACGGCGGTTGCCGTTCAAGAACCCAGCTGCGTGGAAGCCACCGTTTCAGCCCGCGGCGACAGCGTCGTCATTCGGGTGGAACGGGAGTTCCAGGTGGAAATGACAGCGGAGACGAAGGTGTGCGTCGTGGTCAATCCGAACGGTCTGGATGGCGTCGACGAAAAAAGCTTTGACTTTGACGGAGCGGACGACAGCGATTTTGAAGAGCTGGACCTCGACCTGCTGGACGAAGAACAGAGCTAAAGTATCCTATGCAGGAGAGGGGCAACTGCCGAGGGCGGATGCCCTCTTTTTGCTACAGGTATAGACCCCAATCCGCGAACGGCAAAGCAAGGGGGAGTCGAGAGTGACCGTTTATTTATTGCATGGCGGGGAAGCGGCGGCGTTAAATCTGGCAAGCCGTTTGGGTGTTCCCCATGGAAGGCGATTGCCGGAAGAGAACGTCCGTCTAATCATCCGCTTTGGAACCTTTGCGGCCGATCCGGTATTGGCGGGAGCGAATACGGATCCGCTGGTTATGAACCGCGCCGTTCCGGTGCTGCGCGCCCAAAAGTCCCGGCTTGCCGCCCAACTGCTGACTATAAGCGGTTTGAAGTGCGGCGGTCGGCTGGCATTGGGACAAGGGGGTAAAAAGAAGGAGCGGAAGACCAAAGGACTGGAGCCGGGGGAGAGTTTAGCTGGAGCAAAACAAGAATGGAAACCGGAGAAATGGGCGTATGAATACGCCGTTCCCGTTTTCAATTTAGAAACGCTGGCGGTTTGGGAACGGAAGATGAAGCCGTCGGGAGCTAGCGTTGAAGAAGGCCGGGAGATCGGATATCGGGAGGTGCCGGTGGACGGTACATTTCACGCAGGACGCGCAGCAAAGGAGGCCGTCAGGGCCATCTATGCCCTTGGGCTCGATTATGGCCTGGTACGCCTTGCGGCAACAGCATCCGGCGAGACCTTGGTGATTGCCGTCGAACCGGCACCTGAATATGGGGGGCGCATGGGCGAGAGGCTTTTGGACTTGTGGACGGAGGCGGTGCGGAAGCTGGCAATTGAGCTTGAACTTGAACAGGAAAGCGGAGACCTGTCTCAAGACGTTCTGCTTGGTGCCGATCCGGAATTCGTGCTGATGACACAGGAAGGCAAAGTCGTGCCGGCGTCCCGGTATATGGAGCGCGTCGGGAATGTGGGGAGCGATGCGGTGATTTTGCGGGGGCACAAGGTGATCCTTCCCTTGTGTGAGCTGCGT
>NZ_CBQR020000052.1 GCF_000455485.1 Gorillibacterium massiliense | reverse complement strand
CTGCGTCCGGACCCAAGCCCGACGGCTGCCGGGCTGGTCCGGAACCTGCGGCGGACGATGAAAGCCGCAGCAAAGCGCATAGGCGACGCAAGCCTCAGCTGGCGGTCCGGCGGCATGCCGGCGGCGGGATTGCCCTTGGGCGGGCATATCCATGTGAGCGGCATCCCCTTGACCGGCGCCCTCGTGCGCGCCTTGGACAACTACGCGGCTCTCCCCCTAATGCTGGCTGAGGGGGAGAGCTCCCGTCGTCGCCGTCCCCGCTACGGACGGCTGGGCGACGTGCGCCGCAAGAAGCATGGCGGCTTCGAGTACCGGCCGCTGCCCAGCTGGCTCGCTACGCCGGCGCTAGCCGCCGGGGTGCTGGCTTTGGCGCGGGTCGTCGCGCTCCACTACCGGGAGCTGACACGGGACCCGCTGCAGCACCCGGACATGCGGCGGCTGTTCTACAGCGGCGAGCCGGTGCAGCTGCTCTCAGCCGCCACTGCCTTGTGGGCGGACCTGGAAGCTCTCCCCGCCTATGAAGCCAATAGACGGGAACTTGAGCCGCTGAAGGTGGCGCTTTTCAACGGCCAGGTTTTAGACCTTTCCGCTGATTTTCGTGAAGCATGGGGCATCGTCCCAGGGGACTACACCGATGAAAGTGTCAGTCAGAATGTGTCTACAGGCTCGCAGCCAATGCGAAAGCCGCCGCTTATTTTTCAGGGAGTCGCCGGCAATTAAAGTAGTTATCCAGAATAGCCTCGAAAATCAGGAAGAAGCGGTGCATTGACCGCTCTTCCTGATTTTTTTTAGATATCAATTAGTATAAACATCAAAGCAATGACCTCCTGATATCGCAAGAAAAACATCCTCTAAACGCGGTCTGGCTTCTTTGAATGTAAGTCGATAATCGTTTTTTTATCGCCCGTTATCGGTTATAATGTACGTGCGTCAAGATCTCAAGTTCAACATGGATAAAGGATGGTGCGAATTGGCAAAATCGATCATCGAGAAGCTGAATTTACATAAGTATAACGTGATCGCCGTACTGAACGAGCCTCCGGGAATGTCGTATTTTCCGGATTGGACAGGCTATGAAACCGAACTTAAGGCGGAAACCGGCTATGATCTGATTTTTGCGTTTGTCCTCGACATGGAGTCTTTGAGAGAGTTGGTTAATCGCGTGATCCAGCACCGTCATCTCCAGCCTGGCGGTTATCTTTTTGCGGCTTATCCGAAAAAAGGCAATAAAGTTTACCCGACCTTTATACACCGCGATGATCTTCTCGCCGGCTTGGACAGTGATGAGGATGGGTATGTTAGCGGCAGCAGCTTGAAGTTTGCCCGCATGGTCGGATTGGATGATATCTTTACCGTTATCGGGTTGAAGGAAGATGCCCGGGGTGCTGCCGGAAACAAAGGAACCCCCCCAACTTCGCAAAAAGCGAGCCAAAGAGTAGACGATTACGTCGCGCTGATTCCCCAAATTGAAGAGGATCTGGCGGACTCCCCCGACCTGTTGAGCTTCTACCGGACGCTTACCCCAGGATATCGCAAGGATTGGGCGCGGTATGTGTATAGTGCCAAGCAAGAGGAGACGAGGGAGAAGCGGCGGGAGGAAATGAAGATGATCCTCCGGGCCGGCTTCAAAAGCCGCGAGCTGTACAGACAATCGGTTGATCAAACCTGAAGTCCGACAAATAGAGTTGATGAATAAAAACTATGGAGGTGTTGACGATGAAAGCTTTGTTTATAGGCGGAACCGGAACGATCAGTTCGGCCATTACCCGCCAACTGGCTGAAGGCGGCTGCGATTTGTATTTGCTCAACCGAGGTAAAAGCAAAGAAGATTTGCCGGAAGGCGTAACGCTCCTACAAGCGGACATCAATGACGAAGAGCATGTCGCTAAACTTATCGTGGACCACAAATTCGATGTCGTCGCCGATTTTATCGCTTTCGTACCGGAGCAACTGGAACGGGATTACCGCTTGTTTAACGGCAAAACGAAACAATTCATCTTCATCAGCTCCGCTTCCGCCTACCAAACGCCGTTATCCGATTACCGCATTTCGGAAGGAACGCCTTTATCCAATCCTTATTGGGAATACTCCCGTAACAAGATCGCCTGCGAGGAATACTTGTTGAAAATGTACCGAGATCACGGCTTCCCCATCACCATCGTTCGCCCAAGCCATACGTATGATGAGCGTTCTATCCCGCTGGGCGTTCACGGATCACGGGGCAGTTGGCAGGTGGCGAGACGAATGCTGCAAAACAAACCTGTCATTATTCATGGCGACGGAACTTCTTTGTGGACGATGACCCATAACCGGGATTTCGCCAAAGGCTTTATCGGACTGATGGGCAATATCCATGCCATTGGCGAATCCGTTCATATCACCTCCGACGAATCCGTCACCTGGAATCAAATTTATGAGATCATCGCAGATGCACTTGGCGTTAAACTTAACGCCATTCATGTATCTTCGTCGTTTCTCGCCGCTTGCAGCACGGAGGACTATCGCGGCGGTCTCTTGGGTGACAAAGCTAACACTGTTGTTTTCGACAACTCCAAGCTGAAACGGCTTGTACCCAATTTTGTAGCAACCACTCGGCTCGACCAAGGGATTAAAGAAACGGTTGCGCATATTTTAAGCCATCCGGAGCTGCAGACCGAAGACCCTGAATTCGATGAGTGGTGCGACAAGGTCGTCAAGGCCATCGATAATGCCGTGATGTCCATTTTGACCTGATCCGAAGGATTCACATCTCCATAGAAGCCTGAAAGCCGCCATCAGCCGTCTGATTGGCGGTTTTTTCATGGGGAGAAACAAATCCGTGGAATATATTGACAACCCGGGTTTACTCCGATAAACTTCAAACAATAGGTTTATTGCAATAGACTTTCGGATCGAAAGGAGCAGCCAGATATGGAGCCGATCAAGCTGTATGACGCAGAGTACAAGTTTGCCAGCCTCATTTGGGAACATGAACCGATTAATTCGACGGAGCTTGTGAAGCTGAGCAAAACCAAGTTGGGGTGGAAGAAATCCACTACCTATACGGTTTTACGCAAGCTGTGCGAGCGGGGTATCCTCCACAATGAGGACGCCACTGTAACATCCATCGTTAAAAAAGCAGACGCCCAGAAATACGAAAGCCAGATGGTGGTGGAAAAAGCGTTTGACGGTTCGCTGCCTCAGTTTTTAACCGCCTTTTTGGGAGGAAAAAAGCTGACCGAGCGGGAAGTGGAGGAGTTGAAGCGGATCATTGAGGAGGCGAAGGAATGACGAGTCTCTTTATTTCCGTTCTCAATATGAGTTTGACGGCAAGCTATGTCGCCGCAGCTGTCATGCTAGTCCGCTGGCTTTTACGGAAAAGTCCGAAGCGCTACTCCTACGTCTTGTGGCTGGCCGTGCTTATTCGTCTAGTCCTTCCCTTTAGCTTCATGTTTCATTTCAGCCTGCTCAGCCTTCTGCCGAACAAACCGGCTGCGAATCCTACCGTTATGGAATACGTACCGGAAAACATCGGGTTGATGCAAACCCCTGCTGTTGAGACAGGCATAACCGGGATGAACCGTGTTGTGAATACATCTTTGCCAGCTGCGAATCCGGGCGACAGTGTAAACCCTATGCAAATCTATCTGTTCCTCGGCCACATCCTCTGGATCATCGGTGTTCTTGTCCTAGCGGTTTACTTCCTCATTGCCTATGGAAAAATAAAAAGACTCGTGCGGACGGCTACTTTGGTCCAAGGTAATATCTACGAGACGGACCGCATAACCACTCCCTTCGTATTCGGCCTCATCCGTCCGAGAATTTATTTGCCTGCCGACCTCGACGGGGATGAACGCATTTCGGTATTGCTCCATGAACAAACGCATATCGAGCGGTGGGATTATTTGATCAAACCAATCTCTTTTCTATTGCTTGCGGTTCATTGGTTCAATCCAGTCATATGGCTGGCCTTCGCCATGATGAGCAAGGACATGGAGATGAGCTGCGACGAACGGGTCATCCGCATACTGGGAAGCGGCATGAAGGGAAGTTATGCGCGGTCTTTACTGTTATTTTCGGCGCCAAAGTCTATTCCGCTTTCCGGAAGCTCCCTTGCATTTGGCGAGGGGAACAGCAAGGCGAGAATCAAGCACATCCTCGCGTACCGGAAGCCGAAGGCTTGGGTGGCCACGGTATCGGCTTGTTTAGTGATCACGTTAATTATCGGCTGTACGGCAAATCCGTTACCCCATCACTCGAAAGAGAAAGGCGATTATTTCGGGTATGATTTGGCGGCGATGATGGCATTGAAAGAAGCTCCGATTGACAACGGGAAGCTGACCGCTTTTTTTGATGCGATGCCCCAAACTCCGAGTAAAACGAGGGATAGCCTCTCTATCCTCGATGCAAAAACCTCAGCAAAGCTACAGCAGGCGGATCAGCCATTACAAGTCCTCGTAACCTATAAAACAAAGGACCAAGTCAACGATACGATGGACGATGTGCACCGTTCGATATTACTTTTCAGCATGATCGGTAAGCTGGATCAAATCCAGTTCATCTATCAAAGCTCAAAGGAAAACAGCCGTTTTGCCTACACGCGAAAAGAAGCGGATCAAATGCTTGGCAAGGACGTTCGCAGTTACGCGGAATCGGAAGCGACCTTGAAAATGTTGATTGATCACCTCAACGATATCTCATCTTTGGAGCGTCCGTCTGTTACGATAGCGGACATCTATCCGGGTGATCTATCGAAGATCAGCAAAATAGAAATTCAGAGAGTTAAGGTGGATGATGTCGCACCTGGAGATGCAATCTCTTTGCAGCATGCCGATCTTACGGAAAAGCCTTCCATCGACGCATGGGTGAAGGAAGTGAAGGATCTGAAGTTCAAGAGAGATCCAAGCCAGGAGCCGCGTACGGGGTTCGGTTATTCCGCAACTTTTTACGAAGGAAATAAATCGATTTTCAGGGTGGACGCGGATAATATTAATGGCGTTTACTATTTGCCAAACGAAGATTTTTTCAAAGCGGTGTATGAAGTCAAAAACCAAAATGACTGAGCAACCGGCTCAGGCTTAATGCTTTCTCGTCAATCGCAGCATAATAGGCTTACGCACCTTCCCCAGAACAAAGCGGACGATAAAATAGCCGAGAATGGAGAACACGAAGCTGTTGATGCAAGAGCCGACGAGGAAATTGAGTCCGGCTCTTCCCAAAACGCTAAAGTGGTGCGCCGTTTCCGTATAGCTAAAATCCGGCACGGGATGACCGATTACCCTGTGCAGCTTGTTGACAGGAATGACGAACAGATGCCGGGTCAAAAAGCCGATCTTATAATTCAGGAAAAAAAGGGCCGGCCACAGAAAAGAGCCGATCATGCCCGATATGACTGCGGCAACCATATTTCCCCGCAGCAGCTTGGCGAGACCGATGGAAATGACCATCCCGAAGCCGAAGGTAGGAAACCAACAGTGAAAAAAGCCCGCGACAAAGCCAACGGTGATGTTGTGGTCCGATTTGTTGGTGCGGAATAACCGCAGAGTATAGTATTTGGCGTTTCGCTGCAGCTTTCGTTTCATCGCGTTAGTCCTTACGTAGTAGAATAGAGGCCCACCCTATACTACCAGATTTCCCAGTTCGGTGGAAACCTATATCATTAAATCTCGCAGAATTTCGACACAACCGAATATCTAGCCAAACGCATGACGGAGCCTTCATCATAAGAAGACTCCTTTTGCCGTTAAGGGTTATGGAAGGAGGAGATGAAATGATCAGAAAATATACCGGATTGATAGGCTCCGTTATCATCGGCATATGTTTTGTGACCGGGTCTTTTATAATTGGCAGCGGCATGAAGGAACGAGTGGAGAAGACGGTTACCGTAATGGGAATACCCGCAGCAAGCCAAAATCAACAAAGCTCAGGGGTCGCGTCCGATGAAAATAGTCTTTTGTCGAAAAGTGAAGCGGCGCAATACTTGAGAATCACGGAGGATGAACTTATAGACATGATCGTAAAACAGATGATCGAGAGGAATTCGCTAACTTCTTATGACACATATCGCTTTATCCCCTATATCAAGATCAACGGAGAGTACAAATTCAGCAAAGATCAGTTGAATAAATGGATAAATTATGCAATGACGTCGCATTATCAATATCCATGAAAGTGATTGCAGGTAACAGATGAGAAATCACTACAGCCGGATGCCGAAATCCTGCTCAAACCTGATCCGCCGCTCATCATCCGTCTGGGGAACGAAAACGTCGACACCTTCGGCCGTGAACCGGCGGAACTCGTCTCCGGCAACCGTCAATCTGCCTTCCGGGATTTGCAAAGAGACGATAGGTGCCTTGATGAAGGGAGAATCCGGAGCGGTTTCGCACCAATGGCAGGCCATGACATAATCCTTGGACAGCTGCGGTTCTTCCGTAAAGGAATAGATCCAGCGCCACTCTCCGTCGTGTTTCTCACAAAGTACCCAGCCGTAAAAAGAGTCTTTCTCCAAGCGGTAGATTCCCGTATCCTGCGGCTGCTCCCGACGCTCCTCCATGGGGATCGGCCTTCGCGGAATGACTCCGCCAACCCCCACGTCGCAAAGATAATCGGTTCCATCCAGGTTAACTTTCAGCACATGATGCCTTCGCTTCGGAGGCGGAGCCGGTTCATCCCGCCAAAAGCGGCCGAAAAGGTCGGTTACCTCGTAGCCCAGTTCCCGCAGCAGCCAACCGTAAAGTTCGTTCAGCTCAAAGCAGAAGCCACCGCGCTGGCGAAGGACAATTTTATCGAATAGGTTCGGGATTTCCAACGACAATGGCACCCGGCGCCATACATCAAGATTTTCGTAGGGAACGGCGAATAGGTGGCATTCCTGCAGGCGGGCAAGGGCGGCGGCGCTTACGTCCAGAGGACCGTCGTAGCAGATTCGTTTTAAATAGTGGTTGACTTCGGGTTTCATTTTTCCTCCAAGACCGGATTATTTTGAAGTTTGTGCACCACTAGCCGGTAGATCGGATTCGATTCGCTCCGAAAGAGTCGGATGATCGCCGAAAAAGAACGTGTACAGAGCGGGAGGGTTCATCTCGCTCTTATTGTATTTGGCCAGCTTTTGGTGCAGTCCGATGTTGGCAGCCCGGTCCTGTAGCAGTTCGGTGGCATACCGGTCGGCCCGGTCTTCCATTCTGTAGCTCAAAGCGCTGGTAATGGGGCTGGAGAAGAAGAGCAGGGCAAGGAGCAGCAGCATCAAAATCGGGATACGATCTGCGCCTTCGGGGACTTTTCGCTCCACGAGCCACCAGAATCCCGCAAGGACGATGAAAAAGAGCAGCGAACCGCCGATGGCGTACAGCGTTCCGTAGTAAACGTCTTTATGGACGTAATGCCCGAATTCGTGGGCGGTGACGCTCAAAATTTCGTTATCGTTCAACTTATCGAGGGACGTATCCCACAGGACGACGCGGGTGGAACTGCCGATACCGCTGACATAGGCGTTGATGGAGGTGGTTTGCTTGGACATGTCCGCTTGTACTACATCGTGCGCTGGGACGCCCGTTCGGGCAGCGAGATCGAGAATTTTCGCTTTCAGCTCCTGATTTTGCAGCGGTACGAAGTTATTGTACAGCGGCTCGATCAACACAGGCTGGACGTAGGAAAAGAATAGGGACGCCGGAATGCTGAGCACCCAAAGGATGACCCACCAGCGTTTGGAGAAGCGACCGATCAACCAAAGGATAAGCAGCAAAACAAGCAGATCGGTGCAGATGCCGACGCCGAGGTCGATTAGCCGTTCCATAAACCATGAACCGAATCTTTGCTCCGTCAGTCCGTAAGCCTCGCGCAAGCGGTAATAGATGAACTCTACAGGCAGCAGAACGATTTGCAATCCGATGTAGAGGATGGCCGCGGTAACAGCAGCTGCGGGGTATCGGCGGGTGATCTTTTTTTGCAACCTCCGCTGCAGTTTGCCGGCAAAACCGGACAGATACAAATAGATGAGCAGTACCCATTCCAGGACAGGCACCCAAAAGGCGTAAAGGTAGCGGAATAAGGCGAACTCATGGATGTTTGCGATCTCCTCATGGGTCAAAAAGGTGGCAGGGTCAGCCGCCGTGCCTAAGAGTCGCGTCGGAGTGGCGTTTTCCGGCTGAGCGAGAAAATAGACGAAGAGAATCACGGTGTATACGAGAAAAAGCAAGCCGGGCAGATACAGCAGCCACTTGGACCGTGAATTTTTGATTGGTTTCGCTTCAACCGGCTTATTGTTGTCCATGTTTTTTCCTGACTTCATCTTCATCAACACCTCCGCGCGAATTACCATCTAACAGTATACCCCCGATAAATGGCAATGGAAATCTTTTTCACCAGGATCAGGGGGAGCGTTGCGAATCTCCGATATGCGTCACCATTCACCAGGTATGATATAATCAGACATACATGACGCTAGCGCAGCATCAGCGAATGTATGAAATATCGGCACAGCCGCCTGAAGCTTAACCTACTTGGAAGAAGGTTATTTCAGGGTAGAAAGAATGTTTGATGGATCTGGAGGATGAATTCCGTTGAATTATACGCCGATGATACAGCAGTACCTAGCCATAAAAGCCGAAGTCCCGGATGCTTTTTTGTTTTTCCGGCTGGGGGATTTTTACGAGATGTTTTTCGAAGACGCCAAGCTGGCGTCGCAGGAGCTGGAACTTACCCTAACCGGCAGGGAGGGGGGAGCCGAAGAGCGCATTCCGATGTGCGGGGTCCCTTATCATGCTGCGGAAGGATACATAGCGCGACTCATTGAAAAAGGCTACAAGGTGGCTATCTGCGAGCAAATGGAGGATCCGACGACGACAAAAGGAATGGTGCGGCGGGAAATCGTTCGCATCGTGACGCCGGGAACGCTCATGGACGGCAAGCTGCTTCATGAGAACGCAAACAACTATATCGCCGCCGTGGCAGAAGCGGGAAGCCAGTACGGCTTTGCGGTATGCGATTTGACTACCGGTGAGCTGTATGCCACGGCGCTTGAACATTCCGCCGAGCGCCTTGCGGATGAAATCAACGCTTACTCGCCTACGGAGCTTATCGGCTTTGGCGGCGTATTGAATGCGGCGAGACAAGCTCTGGCACTAACGGCGAAAAGTCCACTGAGCTCGGAATGGAACAAGCGGGATGCCGGGTTTGTGCGGGATCATTTTACCGGAGACAGGTTGGACCGGTTAGAGCCGGCCGCCATGGAAGCGGTCATCCTGCTCATGACGTACCTGAAGGATACGCAAAAACGGGCACTGGCCCATATCACCGAAATCCGCTCTTATGAGACGGAACAATATATGACGATGGACCCTTTTACCCGGAGAAATCTGGAACTTACGGAGACGGTGCGGGAACGTTCCAAGAAAGGTTCCTTGCTGTGGCTCTTGGATAAAACGGCAACCTCCATGGGCAGCCGCATGCTGCGGAGATGGATCGAAAAACCGCTGATGAACAAGGATAAAATCGCGGAACGGCAGGAAGCGGTGGAGAAGCTGTATAACGGCTTGATCCAGCGGGAAGAGCTGCGGGATACTCTGAAAGAGGTGTACGATCTTGAGCGGCTGGTGGCGCGGATCGGCTACGGCAACGCAAACGGGCGAGACCTGTTGGCACTGGTCAAATCGCTGGACAAGATGCCGGATTTCCGCCATGCCTGCCTCGGTTCGGGTTCGCAGACGCTGGCGAAGTTAACGGAGCAGCTGGACGATTGCGGGGATGTGCGGGAGTGGATCGCTGCCGCAATTACCGACGATCCCCCTTTGTCCGTACGGGACGGCGGATTGATTCGCGAAGGCTATCACGAACGGTTGGATACCCTCAAAGTGGCCAGCCGGGAAGGCAA
>NZ_CBQR020000051.1 GCF_000455485.1 Gorillibacterium massiliense | reverse complement strand
CGTGGATCGCCGCCTTGGAGAAGCAGGAACGGGAGCGCACCGGCATCAAGTCGCTGAAGGTCGGCTTCAATAAAGTGTTCGGCTATTATATTGAAGTGACCCGCTCCAATTTAAGCTCCCTGCCGGAAGGACTGTATGAACGGAAGCAAACGCTGGCCAATGCCGAGCGTTTTATAACGCCTGAATTAAAAGAGAAGGAAGCTCTCATTCTGGAAGCGGAAGAGAAGATGTTCGACATCGAATATCAGCTGTTTTGCCATCTGCGTGACCGGGTAGCCGGCGAAATCCGCCGCTTGCAAAAGCTGGCGGAAGTGGTGGCGGAGGCTGACGTTTATCAAGCCTTTGCCACAGTGAGTGCCGCCAACCGGTATAAAAAGCCGGAGGTGACGGACGCCTACGATTTGCTGGTGGAAGAGGGCCGGCATCCCGTCGTCGAGGCGGTGATGAAGGACGGATCCTTTATCGCAAACGGTACGGGACTCAGCAAGGAAGACTGCCGTATTCTGCTAATTACCGGTCCGAATATGGCGGGAAAAAGCACCTACATGCGTCAGGTGGCCATCCTCAGTATCATGGCGCAAATCGGCTGCTTTGTGCCTGCCGCCAAAGCAGAGCTTCCTTTGGTTGATCGGATCTTCACGCGTATCGGCGCGGCTGACGATCTGATCGGCGGCCAAAGCACGTTCATGGTGGAAATGATGGATATCCGCACCATGACGGAGAAGGCGACGCCCCGCAGTTTGGTTATCATCGATGAACTGGGACGGGGGACGTCCACTGGCGAAGGCATGGCCATCGCTCAGGCGGTAATCGAGTTTCTGCACGATAAGGTAGGCTGCAAGACACTGGTATCGACGCATTTTCACGAGTTGGCTCACTTGGAAGAGAGCCTGGGCTATTTGCGAAACTACTGCATGGCGGTAAAAGAAAGCGGAGAGCAGGTGACGTTCCTGCGCCGTCTTGTCCGGGGAGCCGCCAGCACAAGCTACGGCATCTACTGCGCCCGCATTGCCGGTTTACCGGAGGCAGTAATCGACCGCTCCTACGCGTTGCTTAGCGCCTTCGAATCGCGGGCGGCGGAGCTTGAAGCGGCTGTTGCCGGGCAGGAGGAAGCCGGTGTGGAGCACGAGAAAGCTGCAGAGTGGAAGAATGTTAATGGCATTAACGATTTGGCTGCAGTTGCTTCGGAGAATGAAATGCAAACGCCGGAACGCCAAAAGGAGCAGGAACAATCCGTTAACGGCATCGTGCAGCTCAGTCTTTTTGCTGAAGAGGAGCATCCATCCGCCGCTGCCTCCAAGAAGGAGGATGCCCGTCTCCACGCTCTGGCGGACAAGCTGCAAAAAGCGGATTTGGCCAATATGACGCCCATGCAGGCGATGAACTTTTTGTTTGAATTGAAGAGCAAGCTGGCCGAGCGTAAGTAATTTTCGGGAGATCGCTTCGGGATGAACTCTTGCAGGCACTTCCGGTTGGAAGATGGCTTCAGGATGAACTCCTTGCAGGCACTTCCTTTAGGAGGCAATTCCATGGGGAAAATCAACATTCTGGACGATCATATTGCCAACCAGATTGCAGCGGGTGAAGTGGTGGAACGGCCGTCATCCGTCGTGAAAGAGCTGGTTGAAAACGCCATCGACGCCGGCAGCACCCAAGTGGACATTACCATTGAAGAAGGCGGGCTACAGCTGATCCGGGTTCTGGACAATGGCTCAGGCATCGCCGCCGACGATAGTGAGATCGCCTTCGCTCGTCACGCCACTAGCAAAATCACCGCCAGCAAGGATTTGTTCCAAATTCGCACCCTCGGTTTTCGGGGCGAGGCGCTGCCCAGTATTTCGGCGGTCGCCAAGGTGGAATGCGTCACTTCCGACCGCAATGACGGTTTGGGGCGGCGCATTGCTATCGAAGGCGGCAAACTGCTGGCAGCCGAGGAAACGGCGGCGTCGCGAGGAACGGATATCCGGGTGAAGGAGTTGTTTTACAATACTCCTGCCCGGCTGAAATATATGAAGACGATCCAGACAGAGCTGGGCCATGTATCGGATTACATTTATCGGCTGGCTTTGACCCATCCGGAGATTGCTTTTACGCTGAAGCATAACGGTCATGTGCTGCTGCAAACCTTGGGCAATGGCGATCTCGTCAATGTCATCGCCGCCGTTTACGGCACCTCCACGGCGAAAAATATGGTGGAGATTAAAGGAGAAGATCTGGACTATGTCATCGGCGGATACATCTCTCTGCCGGAGATGACCCGGGCCAACCGGAACGCACTCTCCGTAGCGGTGAACGGTCGATATATCCGCAGCAATGCGCTAGCCCATGCGCTCCTGCGGGCTTATCACACACTCCTGCCGATCAACCGGTTTCCCGTGGCGGTGCTGCACATCGCCATGGACCCGACCTTGCTGGACGTAAACGTACACCCGTCCAAGCTGGAGGTGCGCTTCAGCAAGGAAGCCGAGCTGATCGCGCTGGTCGAGGCGGCGGTACGCCAGGCTCTGGGCCGACAGGCGCTGATTCCACAGGCCGGTAAGACGCCCCTGGGCGAAAGCGCCGTCGTGCAGGAGCAGCTGGCGCTGTACCGCCCGGGCGCGGCGGAAGCCG
>NZ_CBQR020000050.1 GCF_000455485.1 Gorillibacterium massiliense | reverse complement strand
CTCTGGCGGCAGCGCGCCTGCCGGCGCTTATGCCGGCGGCGGCGCCCCGCGCCCGCTGACGCCCGCGCCTGCCGCGCGCCTCGACAGCGACAAGCTGATGCAGCTTGTCGCGCCGCCCGCCGCGGAACAGCCGCCGCTGCCCGCCTTCCCGGCACTGGAACCCATCGGCCAGCTCCACGGCACCTATATCGTGGCGCAAAACGAGACCGGCATGTTCCTCATCGACCAGCATGCCGCCCATGAGCGGATTAATTATGAATATTATTATGAGACGTTCGGACGGCCGCAGGAAGCGAGCCAGGAGCTGCTCTTGCCTCTAACACTGGAGTTCACTCCGGCGGAAGCGGAGATCATGCAGGGGAAGCTGGCATTGCTCGCACAAGCGGGCGTCTATTTAGAGCCCTTCGGCGGCAACGCTTTTCTCGTTCGCGCGTATCCTCATTGGTTTCCGAGCGGGGAAGAAAAGAACATCATCGACGAGATGGTGGAATGGATTTTGACGGAGAAGAAGGCTGTGGATTTGTCCAAGCTGCGGGAGAAAGCATCGACCCTTTGTTCCTGCAAGGCTTCGATCAAAGCAAACCAAAGTCAAAGCATTGTGGAGCTGGAGGCTTTGCTCGACCGTTTGGCAGCCTGCCGCAATCCGTACACCTGCCCCCACGGCCGACCGATTCTTGTCAGCTTCACCACTTATGAACTGGAAAAAATGTTCAAACGCGTCATGTGATAGAGGCAATCACGCGCCTGTTGAAAGGAGATCCCCCGTTGATCCGGAAACCTCTGCCTGTCGATACCGCATTGCCGGCTCTTCTTGAGACGCTCCGTCATAGCGTGAACGCCGTTCTCACCGCTCCTCCGGGAGCCGGTAAAACAACCCGGGTGCCTTTAGCCCTAATAGATGAGAGCTGGGTGCAGAATCGCCGTATTCTTATGCTGGAGCCGCGAAGAATCGCGGCACGCTCTGCCGCCCATTACATGGCAAAAATGTTGGGTGAGGAAGCAGGCGAAACCGTAGGCTATCGCGTTCGCATGGATGCGAAGGTAAGCCCGCGCACCCGCATCGAGGTGATCACCGAAGGCGTCTATCTTCGCATGCTGCAGGAAGACCCTACGTTGGAAGGCGTAGGAGCCGTGCTATTCGACGAGTTCCACGAACGGAGCCTAAATGCGGACTTGGGTCTTGCACTCACTCTGGAATCCAGAGCGCTTTTTCAGAGCGATCTGCGTATCGTGCTGATGTCCGCAACCCTTGAGGCGGATAAAGCAGCGGAAGTGTTGGGCGATGCTCCGATAATCCGCAGCGAGGGCAGAGCTTACCCGGTAGACATTCACTATTTGGATAAAAAGCCCGTCGTCCGCATTGAGGACACAATCGTTAAAGCCACCCAGCAGGCCATCCGCGAGGAAGAGGGAGACCTGCTTGTTTTTCTGCCCGGTGCCGGTGAAATCCGCCGGGTTGAGGCGAAGCTTCGCGCTCATTATTGCTCACCGTCCAATTCCGCCGCTGTCGTGCGAATCGCTCCCCTATATGGAGATCTATCGCTGAAGGAGCAAGATGAAGCGCTGATTCCTTCACCTGAGGGCAGACGCAAAATCGTTCTCGCCACTTCGATTGCGGAAACTAGCCTCACCGTGGAAGGCGTCCGGGTCGTGATTGACAGCGGGCTGATGCGGATTCCCCGCTTTTCGCCGCGGACGGGTTTGACCCGTCTGACGACAGTTCCCGTTTCTAAGGCGTCCGCCGAACAGCGGCGGGGAAGAGCGGGGAGATTGATGCCGGGGGTATGCTACCGGCTGTGGACGGAAGCGGAGCATTGGCAGCTGCCCGAACAGACCTCACCCGAAATGATGGATGCGGATTTGGCTCCCCTTGCCCTGCAATTGGCAGCTTGGGGCGCACCAGACCCAGGACAACTGATATGGCTTGACCCGCCGCCAGCAGGATCATATGCTCAAGCCCTTGGTTTATTGACCGCTCTCGGCGTGTTAGATCAAACAGGGGGACTCACAGAGCATGGCCGAAAAATGGCCGGCCTGAGCTTGCATCCCCGGCTCGCTCATATGATCCTACAAGCCATTCCTCTAGGCTTGGGAGATGCGGCATGCGATCTGGCGGCGCTTCTTACGGAGCGGGATCTGTTCCGCGGCAAACCTGAAGCAGCGGATGTGGATTTGCGGCTGCGATTGGATGTACTGCGGCGCCATCCTGGCAGCCGATCAGCTGATCCATTCAGCGCTACGCTTCGTCTACTCCGAGCAGAAGCAGACCGCTGGAAACTGGAACTCGGCATAGGCGGGCAGAAACAAGCCAATCTAGAGGACACCGATTGCGGCCTGCTGTTGGCGCTGGCCTATCCCGATCGGATCGCCCAAGAGAGATCGGGCGGGCGATATTTGATGTCCGGTGGAAGGGGCGCTTATCTCGAAGATGGTCAGCCCTTGTACGGAGAAAAATATATCGTCGCAGCGGATCTCGACGACCGTGGAGCGGACAGCCGTATCTTTTTAGCCGCACCGGTAACGACCGCCGATATCGAGCGCTTATTTGCGGATCAAATCAAAGAGGAAACTCTCGTTTACTGGGAGCGGGATGCACGGGGAGTAAGAGCGCGAAAACGCGTCACCTTGGGCGCTCTTATCATGAAAGACAATCCCGTATCTGCATGGAGCAGCGAGACTGCCGCTGAAGCATGGAGGGAAGGGCTGCGTCTGGAAGGCTTGGGTCTATTGCCTTGGACGAAGGAGTCGGAGGGGATTCGCCGCCGTATCCTATTTATGGGCGGTTTGGAACAAGGGTGGCCGGATGTCAGCGATGAAGGGCTTCTAAACACTTTGGATGAGTGGCTGCTGCCCCATCTTGCCGGAATGAAGAGTGCGGAGGAATTGAAGAAACTTAAGCTGGTGTCACTGATGCAAGACATGCTGAGCTGGGAACAGCGGATGAAATTGGACAAGGAAGCGCCTACCCATTTCACGGTGCCCAGCGGTTCGCGCATTCCCATCGATTACAGCGACAGTGGTCAACCGCATTTTGCCGTTCGCTTGCAGGAGATGTTCGGTTTGCATGATACGCCGCGCATCGGGTTTGGAAGGGTACCGCTTACGGTACATCTGCTGTCTCCGGCTCAGCGTCCTGTACAAGTCACCCAGGACTTGGCCGGTTTTTGGGCGCGCACTTATTTTGACGTAAAAAAAGACCTGAAAGGCCGGTATCCCAAGCACTATTGGCCTGAAGATCCGACTCAGGCCGTTCCGACCAGCCGAGTCCGTCCACGTCCGGATAATCAACCGCCCCGTTAAGGCTCTGGAGCCGATTATCTGCTAGAGGACGCCCATTTTCTCAATATGATCTTTCGTTTCCGGCACGGCGTAGCGGTAGATGAGCCGGTAAATGTCCTGCAGTTTATCGTCATAGGCATCGTTGCGGATGTCCTGTTTGCCGGCTGGAATCTCCTCAAAGGATTCATATGGAGTGGCAGCCCGGGAGATCAACTCTTCGTCCTTGTCTTCCGCTTCAGCGAAAAGCTCCATCAATTCTTGCGCTTCATCCAACGTTGCGCGAATTTCAAAATCAAAATTGGCGGTTTCGGCATTATCCAAAATTTCTTGGCTGCCTACGCTTACATAGTACGTATGTTTATTGTCCATATTCATCAAAGCCCCTTTGCAATTTGCTGTACCAATGGATTCCAGTTAGAAGTATACCCCTAAACGCCGGTTGCTCATACGAAATCTATAGAGCGGGCTGGCTGGCCGATATAAGACTTTTTTTCGGAAGTCGTGTATACTCAGATCGGGTTCTATTACCCTCATTACTGTCTGATGAATCGAGGATGCCATGCTGGTTACAACATCTTATCAAGCCTCTCCGGAGATGAGGGAGCAGGGCAAACGCGCAGCCCAAGAATTAAACGCCAAATGGGTGGAGCGGCGCCAAATGTCCCTTTCCGCCTTGATGAAACGATACGGAGAGCAGGGTGTGCTGATTTTTACCGAAGAAAAGATGGTCTACCATCCCGACTTGGAATCGTCGATATTCTTTCATCCCAGCACTGGGTATATCCGGGTAAAACGGATGGTGAAAGGTCAGGGCGATCCGCTTATGGAGATTTCCGGCGTTCAGCCAGGAGACTCCGTGTTGGACTGCACCGCCGGTCTTGGGAGCGATTCCATCGTATTCTCTTATGCCGTCGGACCGACCGGCTCCGTGACAGCGCTTGAGAGTGAGTCGATTATCGCCTTGCTGCTGCGGGAAGGCCTCGCCCATTATCAAGCTAAGCTGGCTGCATTAAATGATGCGATGCGCCGCATCCAGCTGGTGAACGCCCATCATTTGGAGTATTTAAAGAGCCTTCCGGACAAAAGCGTCGATATTGTCTATTTTGATCCGATGTTCCGGATTCCCATCGAGGAGTCAAGCTCCATTTCACCTTATCGGAATGTAGCCAACCACGATCCGTTAAGCGAGGAAGCGGTTACGGAAGCGGTACGCGTCGCCCGGAAAAAAGTGATTCTGAAGGATCATCGGGACAGTCCCGAATTTGCCCGTCTTGGTTTTGACCGCAATCGTGCCCGGTATAAAAGTTCGTATGGGGTGATCGAACCATGACGAACCGTAAACCGCCGCTTTTGATCCTGCTGGGACCGACGGCTTCCGGCAAAACCAAGCTTAGCGTCGAGATTGCCAAAGCTAATCGCTGTGAAATCATCTCCGGCGACTCTATGCAGGTATACCGGGGAATGGACGTAGGCACGGCGAAAATCAAGCCCGAGGAGATGGAGGGAGTGCCCCATCATTTACTCGATATCGTCGATCCGGATACGCCTTTTTCCGCCGCTGATTTTCAAACCATCGGAAAGCGCTTAATTGACGAAATTGCGGCGCGGGGCAAGCTGCCTTTTATCGTCGGCGGCACGGGGCTTTACATTGAAGCCTTGATCTATGGCTATGAATTTAGCGAAGGGGGAGCGGACCCTGAGTTCCGCAAAGAGCAGGAAGCGTATTTTCTTGAGTTCGGGGAGCAGGCGCTGCATGACCGTTTACGTGAGATAGATCCCGCTTCGGCGGAAAGGCTTCACCCCCGGGATTCACGGCGGATTATCCGCGCTCTGGAGGTAGCCCATCTCACCGGCGTTCCTCTTTCCGAGCAGCTTGCCAAACAAACGAAGGAATCGCCTTATGAGGTGATCTTGATCGGATTGACATTGGAGCGGAATCTGTTGTACAAACGAATTGAAGAGCGAATCGATACAATGCTTGCGAACGGGCTCGTAGAGGAAGTGCAGATTTTGTTGGACCGGGGATATTCGCCTTCTCTCGTTTCCATGCAGGGGTTGGGGTATAAGGAAATCGTTCCTTATCTTCAAGGATATTCCAGTTATGACGAAGCCGTTTATTTGCTGAAACGGAATACGCGGAGATTCGCCAAGCGGCAACTTAGTTGGTTTCGACATATGAAGGAGATCCAGTGGGTAGACGTAACCGACAGTTCAAACTTTTCCGCGCATTTGAGCGCAATTAATGCTATAATAGCAGGAAAGTTTGCCTAACACAGAGAATATATATTGTGAATATTAAGCGGACACGGATGACCGTTCCATATTTGAAAGGGGATTACCATGAACAAATCGATCAACATCCAAGATCATTTTTTGAACTCGCTTCGAAAAGAAAACGTTCCGGTCACCGTGTACCTTACAAACGGCTTCCAAATCCGCGGCGTCATCAAAGCGTTTGACAATTTTACCATCATCATCGATAGTGAAGGACGGCAGCAAATGGTTTACAAGCATGCCATTTCCACTTTTACCCCGCTCCGTTCCGTCTCCTTTTTACCTGAACCGGGAAGCGAAGGGTAGACCAACGGTTTTTATGAAGAAAACACGGAGCAACCCGAGGTCCCAAGCCGGAGGTTGTTCTTTTTTTGCAAGAGAAACTTTTCAGTAGGATGAATCGTTAATATAGGATGAGGGTAATGAAAATTGTCCTCTACAGGCAAGCCAGCATGACGAACGACAATAAAAAGTCCACCGGAAGCAAAAAATAGAGATCCGGGGATTATCGGGGGGAACAACATCATGCCTACACAACGGCCGCCCGCATCGGGCTCCAGACAGCCGTCTCAACCGCGAAAGACGGGTAGCAAAGGAAAGCCGAAGAAGAAAGGGTTTCATTTCAAAAAGCTGCTGACATGGCTGATTGTGGCGGCAGCACTGGCTATCGTAATCGGCTTGATCGGTTACATCTTCATCTTGTTCAGCGGGCAAAAAATGATGCAAGAGAACAAAGATAAAGAAGTTATGCCGCAAACCTCGGTCATTTATGACGTCAACGGCGATATGGTGCAAAAGCTCAATCAGGGCGGAGCGCAAAACCGCGAATTGATCGGCTACGACCAATTGCAGCCCAACTTGGTCAATGCGTTTGTAGCAACGGAAGACAAGCGTTTTTGGACTCATAAAGGGGTGGATTTCTGGTCCATCGGCCGCGCCTTGGCCAAAGACGTTGTCGCCCGCAGCACCGTCGAGGGCGGCAGCACCATTACCCAGCAGTTGGCGAAAAACATGTATTTGACAGCGGATAAAACATTTTTCCGCAAAGGTACGGAAATGTCCATGGCTCTCGCTTTGGAAAACCAGTTTACCAAAAAAGAAATCATGGAAATGTACCTGAACCGGATCTTTTTCGGACAAAATTCATGGGGCGTGAAGGCGGCAGCCAAAACGTACTTCGGAAAAGACATCAGCAAACCTGACGAGCAACTGGAGATTTGGGAAATCGCCACTTTGGCGGCGCTGCCGAAAGCGCCGACGACGTACAACCCCATCAAGCACCCGGACAATTCCAAGGCACGCCGCGCCGTAGTCCTGCAGCTTATGATGGAACAGGGCTACATTACCAAAGATGAGATGGAACAGGCGAAGGCCGTGGATTATGTTCCACCGAAAGGCTCATCGTCCAGCGGCAGTGATACCGAAGCCTATTTCACCTTCGTCGATTATGTCGTGACCGAGGCAGCGGAAAAGTATCAGATTCCGGAAGAGGAACTGGTTACCGGCGGCTACAAGATTTACACGACGATGGATCTAAAAGCCCAAAAAACCATGAGCGATACGTACGACAACGACAAGTTCTTCCAAAAAGATATGGCCGGCGAAGAGATGCAAAGCAGCATGGTCATTCTCAACAATGCGGACAGCGGCATCGTCGCTATGATCGGTGGACGGGATTACGCCAAGAAGGGCTTTAACCGAGCGGTATCTGCTACACGCTCTCCGGGTTCTTCCATCAAACCTTTGGTCGTATATGGCCCTGCAATTGAAAAAGGTCCTTATAACGCCTATTCGATGCTCCCCGATGAAAAGCAGGACTTTAACGGTTATACGCCGAGCAATTACGACGGAAAATACGAAGGCCAGGTCGATCTGGCTTACGCCGTGAAGAAGTCGAAGAATTTGCCTGCGGTGTGGCTGCTTAATAAGATTGGCGTCAACTACGGGAAAAACTTCGCCAAGACGCTGGGCATTCCGTTCTCGTCAGAGGACAACAACCTGGCCATCGCCCTCGGCGGATTGACCAACGGCGTTTCACCCTTGGACATGGCTCAAGCCTATGCAGCGTTTCCCAATAACGGCGTGAAGAGGACGGCCCATTCCATCGTGAAAATCGAAGATTCCAACGGCAGTACCGTAGCGGAATTCAGCGATAAGGGCGTCCAGGCGATGAAAGCATCCACCGCCTGGTATATGACCCAGATCATGAAAGGTGTCGTCAGCTCCGGAGGCACCGGCGCGAAAGCGGCTATGGATCGGCCTGTCGCCGGGAAAACCGGCTCAACCCAAGTTGGCATCAAAGGGTTAGAAAAGTATACGAAGGACTTATGGTTCGTCGGGTACACCCCGGAATGGACGGCAGCGGTTTGGATGGGTTTTGACAAAACGGATAAAAATCATTACATCACCATGTCCAGTGGCAGCGCTGCGGCGATATTCAAGGAAGTCATGCAGAAATCGCTGAGCGGCCACAAGGTTGTTGACTTTAACCGGCCGAACGGCGTGAAAGACGTGGAGAAGAAAGCCGATGCGGTGCAGGATCTAAAAGCCGAGTACGTGCCAGACATGTTGAAAATACGTCTGACGTGGACAGCGGACAAAGAAGCCACCTATAAGCTGTACCGTAAGGAGTCTCAGGAGGAAGAGTTCGCCCAAGTGGCTGAAATTACGGGAGAAGGAAGTTGGTACGACACCACCGTCCTTCCCGGCGGAATTTACCAATATTATTTGGTAACCGCAGGCGCCAATGGACAGGATGACAGCGAAAACTCGACAACGGTGGAAGTCGAAGTGCCTGCTAACTCCCCATCCCCAGGTGTAACGGAAACACCGACAGAGACGCCGGGAGATGGCGTAACGCCAACGCCTTCACCGGGTGATGGACAAACAGGCGGCGAGGGAACGGCTAGTTCTAGTCCGGGTGGCGGCAATGAGCCCACACCAACCCCGACACCTCCTCCCCAAGGTGGAGGGACAGAGCAGTCCGGCCAACCGGGGGGCGAGGCTACCCCGACGCCAACGCCGTCTCCGTAATGGAACGGTTGATAAATTGCGAAAATAGGAAGGATATCTATTTTAACGAGGTGCATAGATGAAGAAGTTGTCCATGGCAGCAGCAGTTGCGGCCCTGTGTCTGGCGGTGTTTGCCTCCGGATGCGGTACTAAAGAATCGAAGAGTTCGGAAACAGGGGGGGAAGCTGCGACCCAACAGCAAAATGCAAAGAGCTGGTCTTCTGCACCAGCCATGACCATCGATAAGAGTAAAACCTACCAAGCAGTATTTAAAACGGATGACGGCGACTTCACCATCGATTTGTTCGCCAAGGAAGCGCCAATTACCGTGAATAACTTCGTTTTCCTTGCGAACCATGATTTTTATGACGGCGTGAAGTTCCATCGCATTATGAAGACCTTTATGATTCAAACCGGCGATCCGACTGGAACGGGCAGCGGTGGTCCCGGCTATACCATAGAGGATGAGTTGAACAGCCCTTACTCCTATGAACCCGGCATTGTAGCCATGGCGAACACGGGGACGGCCAATACAGGAGGCAGCCAATTTTTTATCTGTACCGGGGAAGACAGTAAGAACTTAGACAACATTCCCAACTACACCATTTTCGGCAAAATCAGCTCCGGCATGGATATCGTCCAGAAGGTAGCGGATACTCCTGTCAAGGCATCGGAAAGAGGCGAGCTCAGCGTGCCAACCCAGGACGTACTGATCCGGGACATTACCATCGTGGAGAAATAACATCAACCAGAAAGCGGCAGATGCCGCCAGATGGTTTATCCTAGGGAAGGATAAACATCTGGCCCTGCCGCTTTTTCTACATAAGAGAAGATTGGCACAATAATTTAACTAATTTCCTTCGGTGAACGTCGCTCGTTCTGGAAGAACGGCGTCGACCGTTTATCCTTGGCTGGAGAAAGGTAGCATTCGTATGAAAACCCGGGCTTGCTTATTGCTCCACGGTTTTACGGGAGGTCCATATGAGATTGAACCTTTGGCAAAGCATCTAAGGGAGTTGGGTTGGACATGCCGGATTCCGACTTTGGCCGGGCACGGCGGTGATTTGCACCGGTTGGGTTTCGTGAAAAGGTCGGATTGGATCGGCAGTGCGGAGATGGCGGCCGGGGAATTAACCAACCTGTATGGCAGCTTCGATTTGATTGGTTTCTCCATGAGCGGGCTGATCGCCGCTTATCTGGCCAACCGTTATCCGGTGCGCAAGCTTATTCTTTTGAATGCCGCGGTTATCTATATCAGTCCAAGACGGTTGGCCGACAGCATCAGGCACAATATCCGGCGGCGGGATTTCAGTGAATACGTCCGCAAAAACGGTACGCCTTTTTCGGCGGTTGTGCAGTTCATGCGGCTTGTTCACGAACTGAAGCCCGAATTCGCCAAAGTGAAGATTCCTTCCCTTGTCATCCAGGGAGGAAGAGATCATGTCGTGCATCCCGGCAGCGCGCGATTCATCATGAGCCGATTGGCCGGTCCGAAGGAACTCCGAGTATATCCCGATTCCCGTCATATGATCTGCAGCGAATGTGAGGCGGATGAAGTTTTCGCAGCCGTTCAGAACTTTTTGGCAGATTAAGTCGTCTCTTGTAGAGAATTGGAGGGAGTTGGGGAGTATGAGCCAAAAGCACCGCCGTGGCGCTCGTAAATGGGTGCTTCTGGCGCTTTGCGTTTTGTTTGCCGCCGGGTTAATCGAGGTTGCGAGAATCCAGTGGATGATTCATAGTGGCAAGCATTTGGGCGGTAACGAGCCAGTGGATGTTGGCATTGTCTTAGGCGCAGCCTTATGGCACGACGTTCCCAGTCCTGGACTTAAGGAACGGTTGGATCATGCGCTGGAGCTGTACAATGCCGGCAGGTTCCCAACGTTTATCGTCACCGGCGGACTGGATACCGGGGGAGCAACCATTACCGAGGCAGAAGGAATGAAACGCTACCTGATGCAGCAGGGGGTGCCGGAAAAGGACATTTTGACGGAGCCGCTTGCCCGTAGCACGTATCAAAATCTATCGTTTAGCAAGAAATTGATGGAAAGCCATCACCTGCATACCGCTGTTATCATTACGCATTCCTATCACGGTGCCCGAGCGGCGGACATGGCAAAATTTATCGGCTTTGAACCGGTTCAGACGGATACATGCGAGACGAAAGTAATGAGCATAGTCAAGCACCGGTTGCGGGAAACGCTGGCTTTTGGCAAGTGGGATATCGACAAGGTGCTGCTTCGCACAGGAGTGATCTCGGGGGAGGTATGAACTGAATAATCCTGATTACAGCAAATAAACGCTCACTCTTTGACCAGGTAAAAGTAATCGTACAATTTGGTGAAGCCAGCTTTTGCGTAGAGGTTCAGGGCGGCATCATTATCGGCCAAAACCTGCAAATACATGCCCTCAGCGCCTTTTTCGTCGCTCCATTGAGCAGCGGCTTGCAGCATTGCGGTGCCAACGCCTTTTCTCCTGAAGCGCTCGCTGGTAATCACGTTGGTCAGTCCCGTCCAGCCCCGTTCCGTAACCGCCGTCGCCATACCAGCGGCTTCGCCGTCAACCCTTGCCAGCAGATGGACGGATTCTGGGCCGATGGCGGCGCAAAGCTGCTTCATAAATTCCCGTCTTGGTGCAGGGAACTCCTCGAATTCCATGTACCGGTCTAGCCATTCCTCGCTGGGAGCGGATAATCGTTCGACGGTTAGAGAGGACCAGTTGGACACTTTTTGTGTGGCAGTCAGCACTTCACTTGTCGCAGCGGTTTGGAGCATGGTCTGAGTGACTTCCTTGTACCCATTGCTCAGAAGCTGAGGAACGAGACCAGGATCAGATGCCGGACTAATGTGGAAATGAACAGGCAGAGAAAGGCGCAGGTAAAACCCTTCAATCTCTTCCAGCCATCGGGTGTGGGCGGGGATCGCTCCCCATGCATGGACGCTGTTTGCCCGTTTGGTGATGCCTTTTGCTGCCCGAAGCGTCCAGTTGCTCATTCGCTGCGTAATTTGAGCGGGCCATGTATTGAGGGCAAGTTCTTCCAGCAAATGAATAAGGGCCAAGTCTTTCTCGCAATCGGTGGGGGTTGTTTCGATCATTGCTTCATTCACTCCTTGCAATCCATAAATTATTATAAATATACATAATTATGTATAAATATACAAGCATATAACGAAAAGAACTTACAGAAAAGAGGAAAATCATGACAAACCGCTGCGGCTGGGTAAATGATGACCCGCTCTATATCCAGTATCACGACCATGAATGGGGCGTTCCCCTGCATGATGACCGGAAACTTTTTGAATTGTTATGCCTGGAAGGAGCCCAAGCCGGTTTAAGCTGGTACACTGTGTTGAAGAAGCGCTCGGCTTATCGGGAAGCTTTTGTCGGGTTCGATCCAGTTCTATTAGCATCCTACGGGGAGAAGGAAGCGGAAGTGCTGCTGCAAAATGCCGGGATCATCCGCAACCGGTTGAAAATCCTATCTGTGTTCAAAAACGCGGCCGCATTCTTGAATATCCAGAAGGAGTTCGGCAGCTTCGACCGATATCTGTGGAGTTTTGTCGGGGACAAGCCTATTGTGAATCACTGGCAGACGTTGGCTGAGGTTCCGGCTAAAACGGCTCTCTCCGATGCCTTAAGCAAAGACCTGAAGAAGCGGGGCTTCAGCTTCGTCGGCTCTACCATTATCTATGCCTATATGCAAGCAACAGGTATGGTCAATGATCATCTGACCAACTGCTTCTGCCATCCATCCTTGCGGTAATAAAAATCCCTTTCTACCCGGACTTGCCGGAAAGAAAGGGATTTTTTGCGGTGATTATCCGCGTTTATTCGGCCGCTTGGCCGCTGACTGACTCCGGCAAAACCGGTGTATAGTCCGTTGCAACATAGGTCACCGCGGTCACTTCCGTAATGACTTGCGCATACATTTTGTCCGGGTCCGGCAAGATCGGTTCCGTGTAGATGACCGCTTTCTTTCCGTCAAATACGATGGATGAAACGCGGATGCCATAGCCCGGATGGGGGGCTTTCGCGTGTACTGTCACTTCCTGCACGCCACCGGAAAGGGCTTTTGTTGTCACGCTCATATCGGTAAATACGGGATCAGGTTCTTGCGGTTTGCTAGGCGTTACATCGGTCTTTTTCACGTATTCCCGGGCGTTGTAAATCCATACTGCCGCTTCGCCGCGAGTGACCGCATGTTTAGGAAGAAAGGCGGAATCGGCGTTCAATTCGATCACGCTGCTGTGCAGCAGGTTTTGAATGCTGTTGCTGTAGCCCGGAGTGATTTCTTTTTCGTCAGCGATCATCGTGAAAAGCATCGGATAAACATGGGAGCCGTTCGCTTCAACGGCCTGGAACAAATAGTGGGCAAATTGCTCCCGGTTGATCTCGGCATCGGGCTTCATATCCTTAGGCAAATCAACTCCGTTAATGTGTGCGATAATAAACGCTTCCGAATACCAGGTATTATCCTTCACATCGGTAAAATAGTCGCTGGCCAGCGGCGCTTTGTTGAAGAGGAAGCGCGCCAGACTGAGGTCCAACCCTTTGACGAGAATGGAGATGGCGGCGGCATTGGTCAGTTTTCCACTGGGATTGAACTTTCCTCCAGGCTCGCCGGATACGATGCCTTCTTTTTGCAGCGATTCGATTTTATCGCCTCCCGGCACATTTTTCACATCGGAGAAGGCTAGCACCGACCCGCTGAATGTAAGGAACAGGACGGCAGTCAACAGAGTAAGCAGCACTTTTTTCATCTTGTTCATTCACCTCATTGTTATTTTTTCCCGGGGCAACCTTTATAACGGGGGACTGCGAAATAATGTTGCACCTTTGGCCAAAAAAACAGGGGACATCTTCCAAAGACACCGACAACCGGCTGTACGGCTGGGCGGGCACCCATTTCTGGGCTCCTGCGTATACTGACTAACACCTGGGAAGGGGGAGTAGGAGATGAGCGGTAGCGGATCGATGATACAGCCGGCAAAAAAAGAACGTCCCGCCCGGCAAATCAGTGTTGTTCTTCGAAACGTGGAATCGGCGGGAGAGCCGGAGTCGGCGGGTTTGGCTAAGGGAGCGAGACAACAGGGGCCTTTTCAGGAAATGATGAAAGATTTCGACAAGATGATTGGCCTGGAAGAGGTCAAGGAGCTGCTGTTCGAGATCTATGCTGTGCTTACGGTTAAACAAATGAGGGCGGAGGCGGGACTGGCCGTTCTGCCGCAAGTTTATCATATGGTGTTCAGCGGCAACCCGGGGACGGGAAAAACGACGGTAGCCCGGATGACTGCCAAGCTTTTTCAGGAGTTGGGCGTCCTGGCAAAAGGACATCTGGTGGAAGCCGAACGGGCTGATCTTGTAGGGGAATACATTGGACATACAGCCCTGAAAACCCGTGAATTGATCAAAAAGGCGTTAGGCGGCGTACTTTTTATCGACGAAGCTTACAGTCTCGCCCGGGGTGGAGAAAAGGACTTCGGTAAGGAAGCCATCGATGCGTTAGTCAACAGCATGGAACGGGTTTTGCGAAATTTACCGGGATTGAATATATTCGGAAGCCCTGCCGCATACTTAATAGAGTCGGGCTTTTGCATCCAGTTCAGGAGCAGCCCGGCTAATTTATTGACGGAGGTCGCATCAATGGAAAACGGCAAGGTGAAATGGTTTAACGCAGAAAAAGGGTACGGATTTATCGAGAGGGAAGGCGGAAGCGATGTGTTTGTCCACTATAGCTCCATTCAGGGGGAAGGGTTCAAATCATTGAATGAAGGTGACCGGGTCCAATTGAATGTCATTCAGGGCAACCGCGGTCCGCAGGCGGAGCATGTGACCCGTCTGTAGCCGAGTGCTCTGTTTTCACATAAGGGTTTACATGAGATGAATGAAAATAACGATCCTTTCAAACCAGGGAGGGCTGTCCATGTATGCCAAAAAAGCTCCGGAAGTGATCGAAGAGGTGCAAACTCCGGTCTGGACATGTGAAAATGAAACCTGCAACGGCTGGATGAGAGTCAATTTTGTTTTTCAAGATGAGCCAAACTGTCCTCTTTGCGGAAATACGATGCTGAAGGAAAGCCGGATGCTCCCCGTCCTGGTAAATTCAACAAAAACAAATTCGTATACGTAATACACCCAAATGGGAACAGTACGAAGAAAAAAGCAGCTATACCGCCGAGTTTTCGTCTTATGGACGAGAATGCGGCGGTTTTCTTTCTATTTAAGACCTGAAAAATTCTTGAATAAGCTTCGTGAAGTTGGCTTCTTGTTTGGGGTTCAGGGTCGGCGCAAGCCGTTTATCCTTGTGTAAGTTTTTTGTAACGATTTCGGTTATGGGACATTCCGAATGCCGCATAAAGTGAAGGCAGGAGGGGATGACATGGCGCGGCGGTCGCTCCGTCCTTCCGATCTTGAGGTGCTTGAAGAATTTGCGGAACCGGCGGAGGATGACGGAAATCTATGGGACGCGATGAAAGACGTTTTATGTAAGCTGAATTCAGTGAGCGACAAGGATGTGATGGAAAGAGACGCAGGCAGCATGAAAACGGATCAGGAAGAGTTACTGATGGATGAAGAAACGAAAACGAATACAGGAGGCTAGGAGCCGCCAAGAGCGGAGATTGGAATTCAGGTAATGCAAGATAAACGCAGAATTCGAAGGGAATATGCGCGAAGAATGATTGTTGCTTTTGGCTTGAAGAAAACTATATAAATTGAACGAAAGAAAGGGATGAAGGAGCGGAGAAACCGATTGTTCTGGAAAAGCGTCAGCGGTCGCCTTTGCGATCAGATTCCTACCTTTAGACAACGATATAATCAAGGAATCTTAGCGCAACAGCGATTGGAAGAATAATCAGGTTTTGCAGTGACGGAATCCTTACAATCTTAAGTTCAACTTATATAGTTCGGTAAATCCACTTCCATGGAAATGATATATCAACAAATACATGCCGGTTGAAGATGCATGAAGATGAACGGGGTATGCGAGTTGCGTCGGGTTCTTTAGCAAAAACGGTCAGCTGCATGATTGGTGATCCTATATAGATGATTAAGTTCCATCAGCGGAAACGGGGTTTACTTTAACCGGTAAACCTCTTTTCTCTGTTTTCCGGCCATGGGAAGGAGGGCGGAGCCCATTGGAGAGAAGAAACAGGCAGCCATCTACGTACGGGTTTCCACGGAGGATCAGGGAGAGCGGGGGTATAGTCTCGAGGCGCAAATTGAAGATTGTTTGAATAAGGCGACTGAAATGGGTTACAGAGGAGATCAGGTGGAGGTCATTGCGGATGAAGCATCCGGCGCGGTTCTTGACCGTCCCGGAATGAACCGGCTGCGGGACTGGATTGAGAGCAGAGAACCGCCGAAAACGGTCATTCTTTACGATCCGGACCGGCTTTCCCGGAAGCTTTCCCATCAGCTCTTGATTACTGAGGAAATGATTAAATATAAAATCGCACTTGTATTTGTCAACTTTACATGGAACAATACTCCTGAAGGGCGCATGTTTTACCAATTGCGCGGCATGTTTGCCGAGTTTGAACGGGAAAAGATCCGTGAGCGAACGATACGCGGGCGTTTGGCCAAGGTGAAAAATCATGGAAAATTAAGCTGTAACCCCCGTTTATACGGGTATTGTTTTGATACGGCGGACGATGTGCTCCGCCCCGATCCGGAGGCTGCGGCGACGGTACGCCGCATATTCGCTTTAAGCGGCGGCGGGGAAAGTGCCGCCGCTATCGCCAGGCGGCTCGCCGCCGAGGGCGTGCCGGCGCCGCGGGGCAGCCGGTGGTACGGGTCGACGGTAAGCCGGATCTTACGGAACCCGAGTTATCTCGGAACGTACACGGCTTACAAGGTCGACTACCACCAAGGCTGGCGGCGGGTGCGGCCGCCGGAAGAGCGCTTCGCGCTGCCGCTGGCGCCGCTGGTGGAGCCGGCGGCCTTTGCCGCGGCGGCCGAGACG
>NZ_CBQR020000049.1 GCF_000455485.1 Gorillibacterium massiliense | reverse complement strand
CGCCGCAGGCGCTGTGGCGCCGCCATGCGGGCGCTACTGGAGCGCAGCGGCGGTGGAGGCGCGGGTGTGGGAGCAGGTGTCGGAGACCCTGCTCCAGGGGTTCCGCGCCCGAGCCGCCAGCGCTCCATGCGCCGCCCGGCCGGCAGCGGCTCTCGCGGGGGCCGCGGCGGACGCAGCCACGCGCAGCCAGCTGCTCCAGCTTGCCGTCGAACGGATTACCTTCGACTCCGGCAACCGCCTGCGGATTAAATACCGCATCGGGAAACCGGGATGATGTATTTTTCGTATATCCGGTGCCATGCTCAAAGCTATGGAAGACTATAAAAATCAATTCATCCTCATTCTCGCGGGCTACCCGGAGGAGATGGACGATTTTTTGCAAGCGAATCCCGGTTTGCCGTCTCGTTTTCCCGTACACATTCAGTTCCCCGATTACACCGTCGAGCAGCTGCAACGCATCGCCGATCTCATGCTGAAAGAACGGGATTACGTCGTGACCCATCAGGCAGAGTGGAAGCTGAAGCAGCTGATTGAACGGGAGAAGCGGTTGACGGAGGACGCCTTCAGCAACGCGCGCTACGTCCGCAACTTGCTGGAGAAGGCGCTGCGCACTCAGGCGGTACGCCTCTTACAGAATGGCACAGTCGGCGTGCCTTCCAAACAGGAGCTGATGACTCTGCGTCCAGATGATTTTTCGCCGCTGTCGGGCAATGAACGGAACGGCGCGACCACCCATTTTTTCTAAGAAATTGAATAGGGTTAAGCAGCAAAGGAGGCATTCTATATGAAACAAACCATCCATGAAATCAAAAGCCACATCGAAGAAAAAGCGGTGCTGGTCAGTCTTGTCACTCAAAGTCGCCATATGAGCGCCGAACAGGCAGAACACTCGCTGAACGAATTGATTAGCCTCGCCGAAACGGCGGGTTTAACAGTAAAAGGAACGCTGACGCAAAATCGGGAAACCGCAGATTCCAAATGGTTCATCGGCAAGGGCAAGGTGGAAGAACTCAAGGCGATCATTGAAGAAACCGGAGCCAATACGGCGATTTTCGATCAGGAGCTCTCCGGCGCCCAGGTGCGCAATTTGGAAGAAGCGCTGGACGTCAAGATCATCGACCGCACCCAGCTGATCCTCGATATTTTTGCTCAGCGTGCTAAAACCCGCGAGGGAATTTTGCAAGTGGAGCTGGCTCAGCTAAGTTATCTGCTGCCCCGTCTGTCGGGACACGGCAAAAACCTCTCGCGTCTGGGTGGCGGCATCGGCACCAGAGGCCCCGGCGAGTCGAAGCTGGAAACTGACCGCCGACATATCCGCAACCGGATTGACGAACTGAAGCGGCAACTGCACGAGGTGGTGCGGCATCGCACCTTGCATCGGGAGCGGCGGAAAAAAACCGGCGTCTTTCAAGTCGCGTTGGTCGGTTATACCAATGCCGGAAAATCGACGCTTCTCAAGCAGTTGACTGATGCCGATGTTTATGTGGAAAACCAGCTGTTCGCTACTCTCGATCCGACGTCCCGTACCTTAGAGCTGCCTAGTGGCAAAGAAATTGTTCTGACCGACACGGTCGGCTTTATCCAAAACCTGCCTCATGATCTGGTTGCGGCCTTCCGTGCTACGTTGGAAGAAGCGAACGAGGCTGATCTGATTCTGCATGTGGCGGACAGTGCATCGGAAATGCGCGACGACCAAATGCGCGTTGTTGGAGAAGTGCTCCAAGAACTTGGCGCATCCGGAAAAGAAATGGTAACACTCTTCAATAAAATCGATCTGTTGCCTGAGCAAGAACGGAGTCTGCTTACGGTATCCGGAGACTTTATGCTGGTATCGGCCTATAATCCGGCAGATTTGGAGCGCATCAAGCTGAAGGTGCAGGATAAGCTGTCCGGCGGCGTAAAATGGTACCGGATTCCCGCGGATCGAGGAGATCTGATCTCATTGGCTTATCGGATAGGCGAAGTGATGGACTCCCAAGTCGAGGAGAACGAGATGCTGCTGAAAGTTGAGGTGGATTCCGCCGATTTGGAGAAATCGGGCCATCTGCTGGCGGCTTACGAAGCCGAAGCGGGTTCCGGGGCGGCAGCTGCACATTGACTTTCATCTGTAAATTGAGATATATAAAGAAGGGGCGATGAGCACCTTCTTTTTTTGCTCGCGTTGTCGCTCATGATTCGACCATAAATGTAAAAGATGGCTAAGGAGTAAAAAACGATGCATATCGCACCTGAAATTGCCGAGCTGGCGGAATCGGCGGAACGGCTGACAGAAGAAAGACGAAAAGAAGTGGACAGGCTGATTGACCGCAATCAATGGAAAGTAATAGAAGCTTTTCAAAACCATAAAGTGAGTGATTACCATTTTGCCGCATCGACCGGCTACGGGTACAACGACCGAGGACGGGAAGTGCTGGACCTGGTGTACGCCGATGTCTTCGGAGCCGAAGCGGCCCTAGTTCGTCCGCATTTCGTTTCGGGGACGCACACCATCAGCACTGCGCTTTTCGGGTTGCTGCGGCCGGGAGACAAGCTGCTTTACATAACGGGAAAACCTTATGACACCTTGCATAACGTGATCGGTAAACCAGGGGACGGAACCGGTTCTTTGGCTGATTGGGGTATCGGCTACGATGAAGCCGAGCTGATGCCGGACGGCAACCCGAACTGGGATGAAATTCGCACCAAACTAACATCCGACGTAAAAATAGTGGGAGTTCAGCGCTCCCGCGGTTATGCTTGGCGACCCTCTTTTACGGTACAGCAAATCGGCGAAATGGTTGCTTTCGTAAAATCCATCAAACCGGATGTTCTCGTATTCGTTGATAATTGCTATGGAGAGTTTACGGAGGAGCTTGAACCGACTCAAGTCGGGGCCGATCTGATCGCCGGGTCATTGATCAAAAATCCGGGAGGCGGTTTGGCGGCTTCCGGTGGCTACATTGCGGGTAAGGCAGAGTTAGTGGAACAAGCTGCTTTCCGTTTAACGGCGCCGGGCATCGGTGGGGAAGTCGGCGCGATGCTGGGAACGACCCGCAGTTTGTACCAAGGTCTTTTTCTCGCTCCGCATCTCGTCGGACAAGCGATAAAAGGAAGTATTTTTGCCGCAGGGGTCTTCGAGCTTCTTGGCTTTGAATCCCATCCCCGCTGGCAAGACCCACGCTCCGATCTGATTCAAGCGATCCGGTTTACGGAAGCCGATCATCTGGTCGCTTTTGTTCAAGGCATTCAGAAAGCATCCGCAGTGGACGCACACGTTGTGCCGGAACCGTGGGATATGCCCGGATACGACAGTCCCGTTATCATGGCTGCCGGAACCTTTATTCAAGGGGGCAGTCTGGAATTGTCAGCCGATGCTCCGATTCGCGAGCCTTACATTGCCTATATGCAGGGCGGATTGACGTATTCCCACGCCAAGCTCGGTGTACTCGCTGCCCTGAATAACATGAAAACACGCGGTTTACTGTAATTAAACCTAACATATCTTGACACATTTCCGGAAAGCGAATACAATGATGGTAGGCACCCTTACAAGTTTGAAGGAGTGGTTAAGATGAACAATGATGAAATACGCCGAAATATGGCACTTTTCCCCATTGGTATTGTAATGAAGCTGACAGACCTTACGGCGCGGCAGATTCGTTACTATGAACAGCATGAATTGGTAAAACCTGCTCGTACAGGAGGCAATCAACGCCTGTATTCCTTTATCGACGTAGAACGGTTGTTGGAAATCAAATCCCTGATTGAGAAGGGCGTAAATATCGCCGGGATCAAACAAGTGCTCTTGCCGGTATCGGAGAGTTCGGAGGAAGCAACGGTTATCACGGAGCAAACGGAGCAAAAACGCAAGGAATTGTCGGAAACCCAACTGCACCGCATGTTGAAACAGCAGCTGCTGGCGGAACGCCGCCCCGGCCAGGTTTCGCTGATCCAAGGAGAGCTGTCCCGCTTCTTCCACTAGAAGCTGCTCTTACGGCTTATTTGCTGTTGAAGTATTTGAGTGCCTTCCTGCTTCACAGCCGTTTGAAGTTTTGCGATGAAACCGGATAGAATTTCTTTTCATGCTTTGATATACTTTTGAGGATATTTTAATTCAGGCTTGTATTCGGAGGAGGAGATCGGCAAGTGGCACCAATGGATTTTACGAAGGAAGATATTTTGCGGATTGCTAAAGAGGAAAACGTTCGCTTTATCCGTCTGCAGTTCACCGACTTGCTGGGAACCATTAAAAATGTGGAAATTCCAGTAAGCCAACTGGAAAAAGCGCTGGACAACAAAATGATGTTCGACGGATCCTCCATCGAAGGCTACGTTCGCATCGAAGAGTCGGATATGTATCTGTACCCAGACCTGAGCACTTGGGTGATTTTCCCTTGGGTAACGGAAGACCGTATCGCCCGCCTCATTTGCGACATCTACCTTCCAGACGGCTCACCGTTCCCTGGCGATCCGCGGGGCATCTTGAAACGCGCTTTGAAGGAAGCCAAAGAGATGGGCTACACCACCATGAACGTTGGTCCTGAGCCGGAATTCTTCCTGTTCAAAACCGACGACAAAGGCAATCCTTCTCTTGAGCTGAACGACCAAGGCGGATATTTTGACCTTGCGCCGACGGACTTGGGCGAAAATTGCCGCCGCGACATCGTACTGACCCTGGAAGAAATGGGCTTTGAAATCGAAGCCTCCCACCACGAAGTGGCTCCGGGACAACACGAGATCGACTTCAAATACGCTGACGCCATCCTAGCTGCGGACCAAATTCAAACCTTCAAGCTGGTTGTTAAAACCGTTGCCCGCCAGCACGGCCTGCACGCCACCTTTATGGCTAAGCCGCTCTTCGGTGTGAACGGTTCGGGCATGCACTGCCATCAATCGCTGTTCCGCGGTAACGAGAATGCGCTTTACGAAGAAAGTGACAAATTGGGCTTGAGCCAAGAAGCCCGTTATTATATGGCCGGCGTTCTGAAGCATGCCCGTTCCTTCGCGGCTGTCACCAACCCGACGGTCAACTCTTACAAACGTCTCGTTCCAGGTTATGAAGCACCCTGTTACGTGGCATGGTCGGCTAGCAATCGCAGCCCGATGATCCGCATTCCCGCATCCCGCGGCCTCAGCACCCGGATCGAAGTGCGCAATCCTGATCCGGCGGCCAACCCGTACCTGGCTCTTGCCGTTATGCTGAAGGCAGGTCTCGACGGTATCCGCAAGAAGATGCAGCTGCCGGCTCCGACGGACCGTAACATTTACGTGATGACGGAAGAAGAGCGGGAGAGCCAAGGCATTCCCAGCCTCCCTGGCGATTTGAAGGAAGCCTTGTATGAACTGCTCCGTGACGAAGTCATCTGTGATGCTTTGGGCGATCACGCCCTGGCCCACTTCTATGAGTTGAAGGAAATCGAGTGGGATATGTACCGCACCCAAGTCCACGACTGGGAGCGGAATCAGTACATCACTCTGTACTAAGCCAAACAAACACTAAGTAGCCCGGTGAAACGGAATATTCCGTTTTCATCGGGCTTTTGTTTGTATAGCGAAGGGTGTAGGAAAGTTTTCATGTATCAAAAAACACCCTGGAAACCATGAACGCCTTATGGGATGCTATGGAAGAAACATGCTAATGCTTTTTAATAGTAAGGGTGGTTAACATGGACGATTTATTCATAATAGACTGCGGTGATTTTTTTCTCCGAGAATTCACGATTGAAGACGCAGACGCGATTGTGGAAATCACTTCACAACCGGAAGTTTACCATTTTTTACCCGATTGGAGAACGACGAAGGAGCAGCGTACATTTTACTTAACAGAATATGAACTCCCATCCAATCGAGCTTTCTTATCCTCATTGCCGCATATAGAAGGGATAAATCCGTTCCATGGCATGCTGAAATTAGCTATTATTCATAAGATCAGCAACAAGATGATCGGTTTCGTGTGCACGGGAATTAAGGATGAATTGCTTGCCCCCAATCGAGAAATTGCTTATGCCATTTCAACCGATTACCGGAATCAGGGATACATGACGAGAGCGGTTAAGTCGCTTCTTGATTTTTTGTTCATGGAAACGGACATCGAACTTATGAACGCTCTCGCGTTGCCCGAAAACATCCGTTCAAACCGAGTCATTCAAAAGAATGGATTTACCTATCTCGATGATATTGAAATCGAAAATCGAGTTTATCATCATTATGTCCTTCATAAAAGGGATTGGAACTATTGAAATAGAGAAGCCGAGAAGCCCGGTAGAACGGAACATTCCGTTTTCATCGGGCTTTTATTTGCTCATTTTCCACTTGAGAAGTTACTTAGTACCTCAACCAATCATGAGGGTATAGGCCCAACGAAATGCATCGATCTTTAGAAATGGCAGACAGGTTCTGCCAAGTTTAAGTTCCTAAAAAAAAGGCTGAGTGCCGCCGGTTTACCTGTAACCTTTTTTAGCAAGAAATCGTCTTACTATATAGAAAATCCGTTAGTTCTTGCCTGATTGTGGGTAAAGGATTAATGGGACTGGCAAGCTTGCCATCATAAGGGGAGACTGAGAAATATGCAAATCCGCAACCGGGAACGATACCGCAGACGAATCTTATTCGGAGTTGTCATGCTGGCACTGTTGTTACTTTCACTTATTGCCGCTCATGACGTTGGGGGGAACAAGGCGGAAGCTGAAAAGGGCATAACGGGTCATTCGGAAAAGGTCCTAACCGGCTACATCAAGTCGATCCATGCCGATGGATTGAATACGCTTGTCTTCGATGAGATCCAGTGGTATCAAGGGGCGGAAGCAGATCGGGTCTTTGCCGAACGTGAGCCGAAAGCTGCTGCTGAAATCGGAGGGACGCCGGACGGTTATTACATCGTCAATGATCGGGAAGACCGCGACGTTTATCCATATCGGGAAGACGCCCAAGTGCTGATGCAAATTTATGGTAACCGGGATATCCATTGGAATGAAGAGTTGAACTTGAATACCTTTATCCAGTTATTCGGGGCGTCAGAAGGTATTGACTTGAAGGCTTTTCCATACCACATAACTTTGGTTGACGGAGTCGTAACAAAGATTGTCCAGCAATATATTCCGTAAAATGAGCATATAAAAACCGTCCGGCGGGGGGCAGTTACAATCCCCTGTGCGGACGGTTTTCTTGTTTTAATGAATATCCCGGAAGATGCCGATTACTTTGCCGAGAATTTCGACGTTCTTCAAAAGAATCGGCTCCATCGTGGAGTTCTCCGGCTGCAAACGGAAATAATCTCTTTCTTTGTAGAAGGTTTTCACCGTCGCTTCGTTTTCATCGGTCATGGCGACGACGATGTCCCCATTGTTGGCGGTCTTCTGTTGACGGACGATGACCAAGTCTCTGTCGTAAATGCCCGCTTCGATCATGCTCTCGCCGGATACGGTGAGCATGAAGACGGTGTTATCGCCGACAAAATGAGTGGGGAGAGGGAAATATTCTTGTATGTCTTCTACGGCTTCAATAGGAACGCCAGCCGTTACTTTCCCGATCAAAGGGACGCGGGCGACAGAAAAGGAAAAGAGGGTGTCTTCCGGAGTACCGAGAAGCTCAATTGCCCGGGGTTTGGTCGGGTCGCGGCGGATCATGCCTTTCTTCTCCAACCGCTCCAGATGACCGTGGACGGTAGAGCTGGAGGCTAGGCCAACGGCTTCCCCGATTTCCCTGACGGAAGGCGGATAGCCCTTCTCCCGCACCTCGTTTTTTATGAAATCAAGTATCGCCTGTTGGCGGCCGGATAATTTACTCACGGGGAATCACTCCATCAAGGTATTTGTTAGCAAAAGTATAACACAGAACCGGAGTTCGTACAAACATAAGTTCGAATATTCGGTTGACATGAACATATGTTCGTGTTATTTTGATAACAGAACATTTGTTTGGGGGCTGAAGAAGATGACTTGTTATACTTGGGATTTAAGCGAACCGTCGTTATCCAATCGTTCAACTTATAAGATCAATGTTGGCAACGGTCAGAATCCGCACCAACGCAAATTGTTCCTTCGTCTTGTATTGGTTAGCCTGCTGATCACTCTAGTTTTTTCGTTTACTCTCATTATGAAAGCGAACGCCGGCGCCAGCAACGACCCACGCGTCCGTACAGAAGGTCATGCTGTGATCGACGTTGGTACCGGTGAATCCCTGTGGAGTATCGCCAGGGATCATGCGGACGGCCGTAATATGAAGAGCTACATACGAGATTTGAAGCAATTGAACGGTCTAGAAAACAATACGCTGCAGATCGGGCAAATTCTCTATTTGCCATAAGGTATCTATTCTATGATCTAACGGAGAGAGCCAATCTGATGACCCAGCTTCAGATTGGCGAGGGTCGTCTTGGATAGAACTTTTCTGTCTTCCTTTATATGAAGCAGTTAATTGACCAAAACGAACGGAACGAACAATTGTTCCTGTGTCGACTAAGCATCATCCATTCGCTTCATTTCTGCATATTTGAGACCTGATGTCGCCCTAATACTGCCTTGATCTTATCTGGATCGGCTATAGGGCTTTTTTGCATGCCCGCGCCCTTGACAGACTTGTCTCCGGGTGGCAAAGTAATAGAGAATAAGGACCGTTTGGAGGGTAGATCATGAGTATAGAGAATACGGTCAACCGCATTAATGAGCTTGCCCGCAAGGCGAAAGCTGAAGGTTTGACCGATGGGGAAATTGAAGAGAGAAACGAGCTTAGGCGGATCTATATCGATGCTTTTCGGCGTTCCGTCAAGCATCAGCTTGATTCCATCAAATATGTAGAGGATGAAGAAAACAATGTCCCGTAAATGGGAACGGATGGTTGAGAAAAACCGCAAAGAGGTAAATGCCAAGCGGAAAAAATCGGGCGCAGCCACCATCGGCACGCCGAAACGCGAACAGCGCGAAGTGTTCAAAGGCAGAAGCTGGGGTTTCCCAGTGCTTCTCATTTTGATCGGAACCCTGAATATTCCGTTGGCCATGCATGCGGAAAATTCGAAAAATTCTTCGATGTCCTATTGGACTTTAGTGCTTTATGTGGCTTTGGCCGTGTTTATGTACTTTATCCGCCGTCCGATGCTTCAGATCGGCAAGGATACGTTGGTATCCCGTCGATTTACCGGGGATAAACTGGTGCATGCTTCGGAGATTGCCCGCATCGATCTGATGAAGGGTGCCGTGATGATTGAAACCAAGGCGAAAAAACGCTGGATGTATACGAAACTCACTCACATGTTCCCCATCCCGGAAGTAACAGACAAGCTGCGGACTTTCGCGGAACGCAATGGAGTTCCTCTAGCGGACGCAACTAAGCCGAAAAATTAAGTTAGACCACGCAACCCGGTTGCTTCCTAAGCACCGGGTTGCTGTTACATATAAGGTAGAGAGGGAGAGCTAAGATGACGCTTAAAGCCGTACTGTTTGATTTGGATGATACGCTTTTGTGGGATGAGCGCAGCGTTCAGGAGGCATTCGCCGCTACTTGCCGCACTGCAGCAGCGAAATATCCGCAGCTGGATGCGGATCAGTTGGAGACAGAGGTCCGCCGGGAAGCCAGAGGGATCTATGAAGCATTCGAAGCCTTCCCATTTACTAAAATGATCGGCATTAACCCTTTTGAAGCCTTGTGGGCGAATTTTACGGAAGGGGAGCATGAGAGCTTCCGCTTGCTGCAAAGTTTTGCGCCGGGGTACCGGAAAGAAGCTTGGACACGGGGGCTTAAAGCACTTAACGTAAACGACGAGGAGTTAGGCGCAGAACTTGCGGAGCTGTTCCCCAAGGAACGCCGTTCCCGGCCGCTTGCTTATGAAGAAACTTTCGAGGTGTTGGACACTCTGCGAGGCAAAGTGAAACTGCTGCTTCTCACCAACGGGGCGCCTGATCTGCAAAAGGAAAAGATTGCCGGATTCCCCGAATTGACTGCGTATTTTGATCACATCATCATTTCCGGTGAATTTGGTGAAGGGAAGCCGTCTAAAGCGATATTTAACCGTGCAGCTGAGCTTCTCGATATTGAGCCTGCAGAAGGCTTGATGGTTGGAGATAAGCTGACGACTGATATTCTCGGCTCGGGAAGCATCGGTATGTCCAATGCATGGATCAACGCTCATAATGTAAACCGCACTGATGAAATCATTCCAACCTATGAAATCAAAAGGCTTAAAGATTTGCTTCCCATCGTCGATGATTTGATGAAGTAAGGGTTGACGAACCCAAAAAACAAGCCATAGCCGGTTGGCGTATTGCCAACTGCAGCTATGGCTTTTTTCTGTGAAGGATGCCGATTATTTATATGAAGGCAGCCAGTTACCATGGGCCTCAATCAAATCGTCGCACAGGGAAACGATATCATCCAGGCTCAGCTCTGCGGATGTATGGGGGTCCAGCATAGCTGCGTGGTAGATGTGCTCTTTTTTGCCGGTAATGGCAGCTTCGATGGTTAGCAGTTGGGTATTGATGTTTGTGCGGTTAAGCGCAGCCAATTGGGGCGGAAGATCGCCGACGAATGTTGGCGTCACTCCGCTGGCGTCCACCAGGCAGGGAACTTCCACACACGCTTCCTTCGGAAGATTGGGGATCAGCCCGGTATTCATGACATTCCCGCCGATTTTATATGGAACGTTCGTTTCGATGGCTTCTAAAATATACGAAGCATATTCATGGGTACGCTTATGTTCGAGACGGTTGTCGTTAACAAGGGTCTCTCGCAGCGTTTTCCAGTTTTCGATCTGATTAACGCAGCGGCGTGGATATTCGTCAAGCGGGATGTTTAGCTCATCGATCAGGTGCGGGTAGCGACTTTTAATGAAATAAGGATGATATTCCGCATTGTGTTCGGACGACTCGGTAACGTAGTGGCCGAATTTGAACATCAGCTCATAGCGGACCACGTCGTGATGTTTTTCTTTTTGTTTTTCCACCGCCCGGCGCTTGATTTCGGGGTACAGGTCCACGCCGTCACGAGAGACTTCCAATAGCCAGGCCATATGGTTGATGCCGGCGATTTTCGATTTGATGCTTTCCGTGTATTCCATACCCAAGTCCTTCAGCAGGTTGGGGACACATACCTGTACGCTGTGGCACAGGCCGACGGTCGTTACACCTCCGTAGGTGTTCATGACGTTGGTCAGTACCGCCATGGGATTCGTGTAGTTCAAAAAGAGAGCGTCCGGACACACCTCTTGGATATCCCGTGCAAAATCCAGCATGACCGGAATCGTGCGCAAGTTGCGGAATATGCCGCCAATGCCGAGGGTATCGGCGATGGTTTGACGCAGACCATATTTTTTTGGAATCTCGAAGTCGGTGATGGTACACGGATCATAGCCGCCAACTTGAATGGCGTTGACTACGTATTTTGCGCCGCGAAGCGCTTCTTTCCGGTTCGTATAAGCCTGAATGTGGCAGGTACTCCCCGAGGTTTCTTTGATCGTTTTCAGCATGCGTTCAGAATCACGCAATCGCGTTTCGTCAATATCGAAGATCGCCAGCTCGAAGTCTTGCAAAGCCGGAGTCAGCATGATGTCGCCGAGAATGTTTTTGGCGAATACGGTGCTTCCCGCCCCGATAAACGTTACTTTTGACATGGGATCATCCTCCTGATTGGTAATCGAATCTTCTTTAACTATAAGAGGTATCGTAGCTTTTCGGTATGGAAGGATGAAAGAGTTATATGGATTATTGTTGCATATCATGCTACTCTCAAAGCAATTGAAAATGAGAGGAGCTGCAGATAGCGTGATGGAGCATACGGCGACGGAGGTGCTTGTAAATCCCCATTCCGGAAGCGGCGAGCTTACGGTTATGTTCAGCGGTTGGGGCCATCCAGTGCCAGGCCATAAGATCGGACCCAAAGTTCATGAATATTTTCTCATTCATACGGTGCTGGAAGGGGAAGGAGCGTTCGAGCTGTTGGATAAAGCCTATTCCTTATCAGCAGGGGATACGTTTGTCATTTTTCCGGATCGGGTAGTCAAATACGAAGCCAACGACGCCACTCCGTGGAAGTACTTGTGGGTAGGTTTTACGGGAACGTGCGGCTCGGATATATTGGCTGGCCTTGGTATCACGCCAGAAACGCCGGTAGTTTACAAAAGCAACCTGCCCAAATTGGAATCGTTGTACCGTGGGCTGCGGCAAAGCTTGCAGATCGTCGACCATCCATTTTTGGCTGACTTGGAGGCGGGAGGAAAGTTGCGTCTGCTGCTCTCGGAACTGGGTTCAGGCAACGTGAACAGAAGTGCGGAAACACGAAAGCCCGGAAAATCCAATCGCCAACTAGACCTTGCGATTCGCCTTATGATGGTGCAGTATAGTCAGCCGATCTCCATCGACCAATTGGCCAAATCATTGGGCTACCATCGCGCCCATCTTTGCCGCTTGTTCAAGGAGGAAACGGGTCTATCCCCGTGGCAGTATTTGCACAAAATCCGCATGGAGAAGGCGGAGGAGCTGCTCGCCGGAGATTTTACCATCGCTCAAGTGGCAGCCTCGGTAGGCTATAACGATCCTCTTTTTTTCACTCGTCAGTTCCGCAAATGGAAGGGAATGCCGCCGACGGAGTTCCGCGAACGCCAGGATTCGTAAGTTGATCAAGCCAAGATCATCTTTTTTTCGTATGTCAATTCTGTTACACTAAAGTGAAAATGTGCTGAAAAAGGCGCTAACTTATGCCAGCATGCATGAAGTTGGCTCACGGTGAGAGGTCAGAGAGATGCGGGAGAGGGAGTCCAGAATGAGCAAGATTGCATTGCAGGAGCAAATGAAACGCAAGATATTGATCCTTACGGTGCCATGGGCACCATGATCCAGCAGGAAAATTTAACGGCCGCCGATTTTGGTGGAGAGGATCTGGAAGGCTGCAACGAGATGTTGGTGCTGACCCGTCCGGATGTGATTACGAAGATTCACGAAGCCTATTTGCAAGCGGGCTCGGATATTATAGAAACCAATACCTTTGGCGCCACCAGCGTAGTGCTGGCTGAGTATAACCTGCAAGACCGGTCTGTAGAAATCAACAAGGCGGCAGCCCAATTGGCTGTCGAAGCGGCAGTCCGTTATTCTACGCCGGAGTGGCCTCGCTATGTGGCGGGTGCTATGGGCCCGACGACGAAGACGCTGACCGTAACCGGCGGCATCACCTTTGATGAATTGGTGGAAAGTTATTATGTAGAGGCTAAAACGCTCACGGAAAGCGGCGTCGACGCGCTGTTGATTGAAACGACGCAAGATACCCTTAACGCCAAGGCAGCCAGCGTAGGCATTCGCCGTGCCTTTGATGAACTGGGTATGACATTACCGATTATGCTATCGGGAACAATCGAACCGATGGGCACTACGTTAGCAGGCCAAACGATCGAATCCTTTTACATCTCCTTGGAGCATTTGAATCCCATCTCCATCGGCCTCAACTGCGCTACTGGTCCGGAGTTTATGCGGGACCATATCCGCACCTTGTCGCAGCTGGCGGATATCGGGGTAAGCTGTTATCCCAATGCCGGCCTGCCGGACGAAGACGGACACTATCATGAGTCTCCTGACTCCTTGGCCCGGAAAATGTCCGGTTTTGCCGAGCAGGGCTGGCTGAATATAGCCGGCGGCTGCTGCGGCACCACACCCGATCATATTCGCGCATTGGCAGAAGTGCTTAAAGACTACGAACCGCGCCCGCTTGCGGGCTCTCATCCACCAGCGGTATCCGGTATTGAAACGGTCTATATCGAAGCGGAAAACCGTCCGTACATGGTTGGGGAGAGAACGAATGTTCTGGGCTCGCGGAAGTTTAAACAACTGATCGTGGAAGGCAAATATGAGGAAGCCGCGGAAATCGCCCGCGCCCAAGTAAAGAACGGCGCTCATGTCATCGACGTATGCGTTCAAGACCCGGACCGTGAAGAAGATAAGGACATCGAGAAGTTTTTGCAGCAGGTGGTTAAAAAGGTCAAAGTGCCGCTCATGATTGATACGACGGATAGCAAAGTCATCGATCTGGCGCTTAAATATTCCCAAGGCAAGGCGATTATTAACTCCATTAACCTTGAGGATGGGGAAGAGAAGTTTGAGCGGGTAACGCCGATCATTCACCGTTACGGCGCCGCTGTAGTCGTCGGAACCATCGACGAGCGGGGGCAAGCGATTACGGCTAGCGACAAGCTTGAGGTGGCGAAGCGTTCCCGGAATTTGCTTGTGAACAAATACGGACTTCGGCCGGAGGACATCATTTTTGATCCTCTTGTTTTCCCTGTCGGCACGGGTGATCAGCAGTACATCGGTTCCGCTAAGGAAACCATCGAAGGCATTCGTCTCATTAAAGAATCGATGCCGGAGTGCCAGACGATTTTAGGTTTGAGCAACGTTTCCTTCGGTCTGCCGGACGCGGGGCGGGAAGTGTTGAATTCCGTTTATCTTTATCACTGTACAAAAGCTGGTTTGGATTACGCCATTGTCAATACGGAAAAGCTGGAGCGCTACGCCTCAATCTCGGAAGAGGAGCGCAGGCTGGCGGAAGAGCTTATTTTCAACACGACGGATGAAACGCTGGCGGAATTCGTCGCCTTTTTCCGGACCAAGAAAGTCGAAAAGAAAGAAAAAATCGTCAACCTGTCTCTGGATGAACGGCTGGCATCCTATGTGGTGGAAGGAACGAAGGAAGGGCTTATCCCCGATCTGGAGGAGAAGTTGAAGACAAGTGCCCCTCTGGCCATTATCAACGGACCGCTGATGAGGGGGATGGAAGAAGTCGGTCGTTTGTTCAACAACAATGAGCTGATCGTCGCCGAAGTGCTGCAAAGCGCGGAAGTGATGAAAGCGTCAGTTTCCTATCTGGAAGGATTCATGGAAAAAGCAGAGAGTGCCGTAAAAGGCACGATCATGCTGGCTACGGTCAAAGGGGACGTCCACGACATCGGTAAGAACCTGGTGGAGATCATCCTATCTAATAATGGATATAAAATCATCAATCTGGGGATTAAGGTGCCGCCGGAGCAAATTATCGATGCCTACCGTGCGGAAAAGCCGGATATGATCGGTTTATCGGGGCTGTTGGTGAAATCGGCTCAGCAGATGGTACTTACCGCCCAGGATTTGAAGGCGGCGGGTATTGACGCGCCGATTATGGTAGGCGGCGCCGCCCTTACTCGTAAATTTACGAAAACCCGCATCGCGCCGGAATATGGAGGTCCCGTTCTTTATGCCAAAGATGCCATGGAGGGCCTTGATTTGGCCAACCGGATGAGCGAACCGGAAGAGCGGAAAAAATTGATTCAAGAGTTGCGGGATGCGTTGGAATCCGACGTGCAGAAGGCAGGCCGGGAGGCACAGGAAGGTTTGCCGGTTTTGACTCGCGCCAAAACCTCCGAAGTGAGCCGCACGGTGCCGGTGCAAGTGCCGCCGGATCTGGACCGCCACGTGCTGCGGGATTACCCAGTCAGCCATCTGCTGCCCTATGTGAATATGCAAATGCTTTTGGGCCATCATTTAGGGCTAAAGGGCAAGGTGGAGCAATTGCTCGCTTCCGGCGACGAAAAGGCGGTGCAATTGAAGGAAACGGTGGACGGGATTTTGAGAGACGCCCGGCAAAACGGCAGCATCAAAACCCAAGGCATATACCGTTTTTTCCCGGCTCAAGCCTCCGGAAACGACGTGATTATTTACGATCCACATGATAGGACCCGCGAAATCAAGCGGTTTACATTCCCTCGTCAAACCTCGGAACCCTATCTGTGCTTGGCGGATTACTTGCGACCGGTGGAAAGCGGCGAGATGGACTACGTCGGCTTCCTTGTAGTGACGGCCGGGCAGGGGATTAACGAGAAAGCACGGGAACTGAGGGAAGCGGGAGATTATCTGCGCTCTCACGCGTTGCAGTCGACGGCTCTGGAAACGGCGGAAGCCTTTGCCGAACGGGTTCATCAGATCATGAGAGATGTGTGGGGCATTCCCGACAATCCGCAAATGACGATGCAGGAACGTTTCGGCGCAAAATATACCGGACAGCGTTTCTCCTTCGGTTATCCGGCTTGCCCCGATCTGGAAGATCAGCGGCTGCTGTTCGATTTGATGAAACCTGAGGATATTGGGATCGAGCTAACGGAAGGCTGTATGATGGAGCCGGAGGCTTCCGTTTCGGCTATCGTTTTTGCTCATCCGGACGCTCGTTACTTCAACGTGGAAAAGATTTGATTTCCATCATTTGTTTAGTATGATGGAGTAGAGGACGGAGAGTATCCGGCAGTTGTGCGGGATGCTCTCTTTTCGCCCTTTTTTACAGATGATGAGGATATTTGGGTAGCCTGATTTGGAATAATGAAGCAAAGGAGCATTCTGGCATGGAGCTGACTTTTCTCGGCACGGGGGCGGGGTCGCCTTCGCGGTATCGCAATGTGACATCGTCTGTATTGAATCTGCAGGCCGAGCGGGGATCCGCCTGGATGTTCGACTGTGGGGAGGGGACCCAACACCGGATTCTCACCTCTCCCGTCAAAATGGGAAAGATCGACAAGCTGTTTATCACTCATTTGCACGGCGATCATATTTTCGGCATTCCCGGCTTGCTTTCTAGCCGCTCTTGTCAGGTAGGTCCCGGGGTCAAGTCTTTTGCGATCTACGGTCCGAAAGGCATCGCAGAATTCATCAAATCTGCTCTTCGCTTAAGCCAATCGCGAATCGGTTACGAAATCGTGATCAACGAGATTGAAGAGGGAGTCGTCTTTGAAGATGAGCTTTTTCGCGTGGAAGCCGGTCACGTCAATCACCGGATTGAATGCTTCGGCTACCGTATCGTGGAAAAAGATAAGCCCGGTAAGCTGGACGCCGTCCGATTGAAGGAAATGGGTGCTATTCCTGGCCCGGCTTTTGCCCAACTCAAGCTGGGGGGGCAGATTACGCTGCCAGACGGCACCGTCGTGGACGGCAAAGACTTTTTAGGCCCGCCCTTGAAAGGACGAATCGTCACCATCGCAGGAGACACACGGTACTCCAAATCTACATTGAAATTGGCTCGAAACGCTGATCTTTTGGTGCATGAGGCGACTTTTTCCCACGAGCTTAAGGAGATGGCTGAGGATTACGGGCATTCCACAGCCGTGCAAGCTGCTGAATTGGCGGCGGAAGCTGGAGTCAAACGGCTTGTGTTGACGCATATCAGCTCTCGGTATCAAGGAAAAGAAGAGATTTTGCTGGAGCAAGCCCAAGGGGTTTTTCCGCATGTTTCCATCGCAGCGGACTACGATACGGAGATCATATCAAGATTTTGAAAATGACTTTGAAAATAATCTTGCAATTCGCTCAATTAATCATTTTCATCATTAAGAAAGTATGCTATTCTAAATGCTGGGTTTTCAGGCGAATGCTGAAATATGCCCATGCTGCTCTTGAAAATACAAGCTTGATTCGCACCATCAGGGTTGAGGGTAACATATACTTAATGTGAAACGCCATCACCTGTGATACCGGTTCACCGGGTTGATTGAGCGGCTTTCGGATATAGGCACCTGACACGTTTACACATACTCGACCGTCTGCACGGATCTGACCGAAAAAGGGATCTTCCTGCGGAAATTAGATACGATGAACTATTGAAGAACTAACATCGAACATAAAGATAATGACAATGAGCATCTGGACTGCATGTGAAGATTGTACGGATCGGATGAATTGGGGGATAGAGCCGTCATGAAATGGATTGAGGTTAACAGTTCCGGCCCTTTGCAAGGAAGCGTCAGAATTCCTGGCTCCAAAAACAGTTCGCTAGCCCTTCTTGCAGCTGCTTGTATGGCTGACGGTGAAGTCCGTTTGAAGGGGATACCTAATATACTGGACTTTCGGTTTATCGAAGAGATTTTTACCGGAATGGGAGTCGGCATGAAGCGCGACGAGCGGGGAGACCTGTTGATTGATCCCAGCTCCATCTGTTGTTCGGACTTGAATCGGGAGAGAACATCCTCCTACCGGGCTTCCTATTATTTTGTCGGCGCGCTGCTGCACAAGACGGGGAAGGTATCCATCGGATATCCTGGCGGCGATAATTTTGTATCGAGACCTATCGACCAGCATATAAAAGCGTTGGAAGCGCTCGGCGCCAAGTTCACGTTCCATGAAGGTTATTATGTTGTTGAGGCAAAGCAGCTCCGAGGTTCCGTCATCTATTTCGATATGATTACCATGGGAGCCACCATCAACGCGATGTTGGCTGCCGCTCTGGCCGAAGGGGTGACGGAGCTCCGAAATGCGGCCAAAGACCCGGAAGTTGTGGATACGGCGAATTTTTTGAATCAAATGGGAGCCAACATTCACGGCGCAGGCACTGACACCATTCGCATTGAAGGCGTCGATCAGTTGAGCGGATGCGAATACACGGTCATTCCCGATCGGCTAATTGCGGGAGCCTTCCTCATGTCAGCCGGGGTAACCCGGGGCGTTGTGACGGTGGAGGATGTCATTCCCGAGCATTTGGGTTCCGCCATTTCCAAACTGCGGGAGATCGGTATGGAATTCGATATCAAGGATAACAGCATTACCGCTTATGGCGATGTCCGGTTGAAAGCAACACGGGTTCGCACCGGCATGTATCCGGCTTTTGCCACGGATCTTCAGCAGCCGCTGACTTCTCTCTTGCTGCTGGCTCCGGGAAGAAGCATCATTACGGAGAAGGTGTATACCTCGCGGTTTAATCATGTTGCCCAATTGAAACGGATGGGAGCCAGAATCGACGTTCGCCGGGGGAGCGCTTTTATCCAAGGCGGTGCACCGCTAACGGGAGCTTTCGTTCATGCTTCCGATGTGCGGGCAGGCACATGTTTGATCATGGCCGGATTGGTTGCCGAAGGAACGACGAAGATCGCCGGAGTGGAGCATATTGAGCGGGGATATGAGAATGTTATTGGCCTGTTTAATCAATTAGGCGCAAAATTAACCTACCAGGAAGACCGGGGTTATTTGGAGCCTGCCGCTTTGCTCGCTGGTGTATAATAAACAGAAAACTGAGGGATCGGCAGGCGCCGATCTCTTTTTTGTTGAGTCGGGGGGTCCATGCATGATCGCTGCCGGAAAGAACGATGCTATCGCATGAGAGGAAGGGATGAACATGGCTTGGCGGCTGACGGAAGCTGCGATGAAGCAAATGGATGAATGGAATATCAACGATATCGTCGTTCAGCATGCTGGCGAACTAGTATACCGATGGCATCGGGGTGGCCGGGATCGAGTCAAGCATCTTTATTCCTGCACGAAAAGCGTGCTTTCCGTCCTTTACGGCATTGCCTTGCATAAAGGGCTGCTGAGCAGCAGCATTGATCTGCCGCTTAGCGATTTTTTTCCACAGTTGACCCGTCAGGAGCCAGATGAGAAAAGGGATATCCGCATTCGCCATTTGCTTACGATGACCTGCGGCTTGGAGTGGCCCGATTTTGACAAGCCCTATAACGAGATGAAGAAGAGCGGAGATGCCCTTGAATTCGTTCTTCGGCAGCCTCTCGCTCATGAACCGGGAAGCGCCTTCGGTTACAATTCCGGGGGATCGCTGCTATTGTCCGCCATTTTAGCGCAAGTGACAGGCAGAAGGGCGGAGGATTTCGCCAGGAGTGAGTTGTTTGCAAAGCTAGGGATCGAAGCTTTTCGATGGAATCGGGTTGATGATACTTCTGAAGGCGGAGCAGGCTTGTATATGAAAGCGGCTGATTTGGCTAAAATCGGGCAGCTCATCCTGCAGCAAGGGTGCTGGAACGGGGAGAGGTTGATGGGAGAGGATTGGACCGCGGAATCTACCGCCGTGCAAAACAAAGGACTGGCCCAATATCGGCCAGCCCTGTACGGTTATTACGGGTATCACTGGTGGGTTTCCCCGCGTGAACATAATGGGATTGTGGATTACGTTTTCGCCTTCGGCTTTGGCGGACAATATTTGTTCGTGGTGCCGGAGAAAAATTTGGTCGTCGTTATACGCAAAAGCTTGAACGGACGTAACGCCGGAATTCATGCCAAAACCTTTTTCCATGAGTATATCTTGTCTTCGGTTGATTAACCGGCACAACCAGCGTCTATGGCATTAACGATTAGGAAAATGGCCTTCGATAACCGTTTCCGCAAGTGGCTTGCGCGGGCTGGGAACTTCCCGCAGTTGAAGTCCTTCCGGCAATTGCTCTATCGCTCCACGGTAGCCGAGAGATATGACCACTTGGGGTTCATAATCGTCGGATATCCCCAAAGCCTCACGGGCTTTCTCTGCATCGAAGCCGCCCATAGCATGGGAGGACAAGCCTTTACGAGCCGCTTCCAAGGCCAGATAGCCCCATGCGGTACCTGCGTCAAAGGCGTGCTTCCGGTTAGGGTGGCCATTCGCTTCGAACGTTGTTTTGGACAGTAGGAGAAGCAGAACGGGAGCATGTTGGCACCATACTAGGTTGGATGGGTTAATGAATCCATGGAAAACGGCGCGGTCTTCCGGGGTACGCGCCACGATAAAACGCCAAGGCTGGCCGTTGTTGGCAGAAGGCGCCCAACGCGCCGCCTCCAGCACGCCGAATAAATCGGCGTCCGTTACCGGCTTATCCCCTTGGTAAGATCGGGGAGACCAGCGCTCCAAATAGATAGGATCGATCGGATACTCGGCTTGACGCGGATTTGCCGAAGCTTGAACCGGATTTTGATTTTCGCTCATGTGCAACTTCTCCTCCTTTTTTTGCCTATTATAACGCAACGAAAATGGATACGAAAATCAAACTGCATGGATGACTCCCGGTTTACGAACCCTATCCAATAGGAACGCGCATTGCGGGACAAAGAAGAAGAAAGGAGTCGTTTTCGTGGAGGAAAACAGCACGGTAATCAAAGAACTGAACGCTTTTCTCAAAGGACAGTACATGGGCATTCACGCTTATGAAAACTACATTCAGAAGACAGAAGACGAAGCGTTGAAAAAAGAATTTCAGGACATCCAACAGGATCATAAGCTCCACGCGGCATTGGTCGCCGAACGGATTCAAAATCTGGGAGGCCGTCCCGTTGACGATGAAGGGTTGGCAGGCTCCATACAAGAATGGTTCTCTCGGGCAATGGTGCCAAGGGAAGACCAAGACCGGATCGAGGGTGCAGCCGAAGGGGAAGATAAATATGGTATCCATCTGTCCGAGGAAATCGTAAAGGGCGATTTGGATGAGGAAAGCATGCGCATGATTCAGGACATCTTAGATACGAACCGCCGCCATGTGGAAAAACTGAAGAAGCTCCTGCATTTAGGTGGGAAATGAAACTTCTTTTCCCGGGAAAGCGCAGGAAGTGACAGAATTGTCTGGCAATTGACTGCGTCATTCTCTTACTTTTCGCTATTCCTTTCGACGAAATCGCCGCTATTGCTGTCGGCTCCGACAAGATTATTCCCGCTTCTATGCAAGAAAGCCGAGTGGAGGATGTACCTTCCGACTCGGCTTTTCGTTTTTACTTTTTTTCGTTTATTCTGCTCCGACCGCCCGTTCCGCTAAGCTTTGCTGCATAACGAACTGGTTGTAGTACAAGTTGGCGTATAATCCTTTGCGGCGAAGCAGCTCATCATGGCTGCCGCTTTCAGTGATGTGGCCGTCTTTCACAACCATGATGACATCGGCATCGCGAATGGTGGAAAGGCGGTGGGCAATGATGAAGGAGGTGCGTCCTTCCAATACCGTATTCAGCGCCTCCTGAATGTGCCGTTCCGTCTCCGTATCGACGCTGGAGGTGGCTTCATCAAGAATGAGAATGCGCGGATCGGCAAGGAGTACCCGGCCGAATGCGAGAAGTTGGCGCTGTCCGACGGACAGCTTGGAGCCCCGTTCTTCCACCTGAGTTTGATAACCTTCAGGGAAGCGCTTGGCGAATTGGTCTACCCTTACGCTCTTGGCCGCAGCTTCCAATTCTTCTTGAGTAGCGTCCTTTTTGCCGTAGCGCAGATTCTCCTCAATGGTTCCCGAGAAGATGAAGGAATCCTGCAGCACGATACCCATTTGACTGCGCAGTGTGGGGAGAGAGACGTCTTTCACGTCGTGTCCGTCGATGAGCACTCTGCCTTCCGTTGCGTCATAAAAGCGCATAAGCAGATTGACGATGGTGCTCTTTCCTGCACCCGTCGGTCCGACGAGTGCGATGCGTTGTCCGGGCTTCACCTCGAAGTTCAAACCGTGAATGACGTCCGGCTTGTCAGCTTCGTAACGGAAATGAACGTTCTCGAAAACGACCTTTCCCTGGATCGTCGGCATCGGCTTGGCATCCTGTCGGTCGATGATTTCCGGTTTGGTATCGAGAATTTCGAAGATACGCTCCGATGAAGCCATGGCCGAAAGCAGTTGGCTGTACACTTTGGACAGCGCGCTGATCGGGCCCCAGAAGCGCCACAGGTAGTTGATGAAGGCGACGATGAAGCCGATGGTCAACTCTCCGTCGATCACCCGCTTGGACCCGTACCAGATGACGATGATGGAGCCCAGCATGCCGATAAGCTCGACCAGAGGCCAAACCGTGACTTCCAAGGAGATGGCTTTCATGAACGCTTTTTTGTTCTTCGTATTGATGGCGTCGAACCGTTTGTTATTTTCCTCTTGGCGGGAAAAGGCTTGAATCACTCGGACGCCTTGAATCGTTTCGTTCAGATTGCCGTTGATGGCGGACATCGTTTTTCGCGAGCGGGTCCAGGCACTCTCGATTTTATTGCGGAAGCTGCTGACCAGGATATACAGGAAGGGCAGCATGGTGAAGGCTGCCAGTGCCAGCTTCCAGTCCCAAATCAGCAGAATGATGACAATCCCCACCAGATGGGTGACTTCCATGATGATGGTGATCAAGCCGCCGTTGATCAATTCTCCGATAGCGTTGGTATCGTTGGTGATCCGGGACATGATTTTTCCCGCCGGCCGGCCGTCGAAGAAGCGGAAACTGAGGGTCTGCATATGATCGAACAATTGCTTGCGCATTTGATAGAGAATCCGCTGACCGGTGAAGTTGACAAGACGGATGCGCACCCGGTCCAATCCCCAATTGATCAACTTGGATGCCAGGAGAGCTAATCCGATGATGTTGATTACCCTCATGTTCTTATCGTGAATGCCTATGTCTATGGCGTAACGAATCAGAATCGGCTCCGCCAGGGAGATGAGCATGACGGTGATGACCAACACCGATACGATGGACATCGTTTTCTTGTGCGGTTTCAAATAGTTGGCCATCCGGAAAAAGTACTCCCGGTTAAACCCTTTTTCCTGCTCATCTTCGTCGCTATCCCATTCGATTTGGCTCATCGTCCGTCACCTCCTCTCAAAACGGCCAGCTGGCCGTTTTGCGTATTAGGTTTATCTTGATCTGGCATGTCCGCCCATTGCTGCATGTTGAAAAGCTTGCGGAAGAAACCGTCTTGCTCGTAAAGCTCTTTGTGTGTGCCTTGTTCTGCGATCTTGCCGTTATCCAACACGATAATCCGGTCGGCTGTTTGGATGGAGGACAGGCGCTGGGCGACGATGAAGGTCGTGCGGCCTTCCATGACGCTGTGAAGCGCTTCGTGGATGGCCGATTCCGTCGCTGTATCGACACTGGCGGTCGCTTCATCCAATACGAGAATGGGAGGATCCATCAAAATGGCCCGGGCTAAAGCTACCCGCTGGCGCTGTCCGCCGGAGAGGCCGACCCCGCGCTCGCCGACAATCGTCTCATAACCGTTCGGCATGGTCAGGATGAAATCATGGATTTGCGCCTGTTTGGCAGCCCACTCCACTTGTTCAAGACTGGCTTCAGGCCGGCCAAAGGCGATATTGTCCCGAATGGTCGCTGAGAACAAGAACGTTTCCTGAGGAACAATGCCGATTTTGCGGCGCAGCTCCTCCAGGTTGTAATCGCGTACATCAACGCCGTCAATGAGAATCGCGCCTTCTGTCGCGTCGTAAAAACGGGCGATCATCTGAATCAGGGTGCTTTTTCCAGAGCCGGTGCCACCGAGAATGGCCACAGCTTCGCCCGGTTGAACTTCGAGATTGATGTCGCGCAAAATCTCCTGACTTGCTGTTTCGGCGGATTCGGCCGTTGTGGCTTCAGCTCCGGCACTTTCGATAGTCTCACTATTAGCAGTGTCAGCGGAGCCTTCGTTTTGGTCAGCCTGCTTGTCATAGCGGAAGGTGAGGTTACGGAATTCCACTCTGCCCTTCATACCATCTGCGTGTTGTCCACCGTTTGCAGGTGAGGCGATATTGATATCCGTATCGAGAATTTCGAATACCCGCGGTGCAGCTTTTATGGCTTGCTGAGCGATGTTGATCATCCAGCCCGTCATGTTCAGCGGCCAAACGAGACCCCAGATGTACCATTGGAAGGCAGTGAAGGTGCCTAAGGTCATCTCGCCTTTGACGACGTAATAGGAGCCCAGCCAAATCATCAAGAGGAAGATCAGTCCCCCGTAGAAGCCCATCAGCGGAAAGCTGCCAGCCTCGATTCGGGCCCGTTTCATGTTCGTTGCAAAATTGTCCTCGTTGCGCCCGTCGAATTTGCCTTTCTCCAGGTTCTCCTGGGCAAAGGCTTTGACGACGCGGATTCCGGAGATGTTCTCCTGAAGCGTCGACGTGAGCTTTCCCATTTGCTCCCGCACATCGCCCCAAGCCGGCCCGACCTTTTTGCCGAACTTCGCAATGGCGAGCATAAGCAGCGGAGTGACCAACATGCTGATCAAAGTAACTTTCCAATTGAAAGCCAGCATGACGCCGATGGTGCCGAAGAAGGTGATCACGCCTAAAACGATTTGAATAAGTCCGAATGCGAAAAAGTTTTTGATCGTTTCGATGTCGCCAGTCATTCGGGACATGATTTGACCGGTTTGCGCCTTATCGAAGTACGAGTAGGGCAGCTTCTGCAAATGGTCGTACAGGTTGCGGCGCATGTTGTAAACGACGCTTTGGCCGACCCTTTCCTGGGTGTAGCCCTGCAGATAGTTGGTTCCAGTTTTCATCAATTGGCCGCCCCCCAAGAGCAGACAGTAGAAGATGATGGTGTGCATGGCTTTATTGGCCATACCTACGTCCACCGCTTGCTTCAAGAGCCAGGGCGCCAGCAGGTCGAAGGCCGTTCCCGCTGACATAAGCAGCATGATGAGGGCGATGGATCGCCAGTACGGCTTCATGTAGGAGAGGAGCCGCATGAATACCTTCATGGTTTCTCTTCCTCCTTTTCGTCTGATGTTTTTTTGATTTGCGTAGGCATAACGTGATCGTAGCATTGCTCCATTCCGTCCGACAATAGGGAAGAACGGTTTTAACAGAAAACTCCGATCTTGTTCGTGTTGCTATAAAGGAATATTCGTTTGAAAAGCGAACGTATATTCTGATAAACTATAAGATACAGACATTTCATCGAAATGGCAAGATAAGGATTTCACAAGTTAGGAGAAAATGTTCATGAATCCGTTAACCGGCAAGGCCGCATCCGTTGCGGAAATGATTGATTGGATCAAATCGTCCCCGGAGCTGATGGGTCAAGTTACCCATTGGCGAACCATCCCGCCGCGGGATGCGGCTTATGCTCCATTTCCCGCCGGACTGGACAATCGAATCCAAAACGCCTTGCGGGAGCGGGGCATCTTTCAGTTATACTCCCACCAGGCAGCATCCTTCGAGGCCGTTCATCGGGGCGAGCACGTCGTGGCGGTGACACCCACAGCTTCAGGCAAGACCATGTGCTATAACCTGCCGGTACTGAACACGATTCTGGCCAACGATGAGGCTCGGGCGCTCTACCTGTTTCCCACCAAAGCATTGGCACAGGATCAGGTGTCGGAGCTTTTGGAACTGGTTAATACGATGGAAGTGAACATCAAAACCCATACCTACGACGGTGATACGCCCCCAAATGTCCGCCAGGCCATCCGCAACGCCGGACACATCGTCGTGACCAATCCGGATATGCTCCATTCCGCTATCCTGCCTCATCATACAAAGTGGGTGAAGCTGTTTGAAAACATCAAATATGTCATCATCGACGAACTGCATACGTACCGGGGCGTATTTGGCAGCCATGTGGCCAACGTGGTGCGCAGGTTAAAGCGGATCTGCCGCTTTTACGGCTCGAATCCCCAGTTCATTTGCGCTTCGGCAACGATTGAGAATCCCCGGGAGCACGCCGAACGGCTCCTAGACGATATAGTCACGCTGGTAGACAACAACGGGGCACCATCAGGCGAGAAGCATTTCGTCTTTTATAACCCGCCAGTGGTGAATGAGCAGCTCGGCATCCGCAAGAGCAGCGTGCTGGAAACCCGGAAAATCGCCGGATCTCTGCTGAAAAGCGGCGTTCAGACCATTGTCTTCGCCCGCAGCCGGGTGCGCATGGAGATTCTGCTCACCTATCTGCAGGATTTGATCAAAAAAGAGCTAGGTCCGAAAACCATCCGCGGCTACCGGGGCGGCTATCTGCCTAAGGAGCGGCGGGAGATCGAGCGGGGTTTGCGCAGTGGCGAGATCCGCGGCGTTGTCAGTACCAATGCTTTAGAGCTGGGCATCGACATCGGTCAGTTGCAGGCTTGCGTCATGAACGGGTACCCTGGCACCATCGCCAGTACCTGGCAGCAATCGGGCCGAGCCGGGCGGCGGCAGGAGAGCTCGATTACGTTTTTGGTGGCCAGCAGCAATCCTTTGGATCAATACATCATCCAGAATCCGCAATTTTTCTTTGAAAAACCCCCGGAGCGGGCGCTCATTCATCCGGAGAATTTGATCATTCTCGTGGATCACATCAAATGTGCGGCATACGAGCTGCCTTTCGAGGAAGGGGAAACCTTCGGTGGCGAGTCTTTGCAGGATATATTGGACTTTTTGACCGAGGAGCATATCCTGCACAGGGTGAAAAACCGCTGGTATTGGATGGAACAGTCCTTTCCCGCTCATGACATTTCTCTCCGGTCGGCAGCCCAGGAAAACTTCATTATTATCGATACGACTCACGGCAGCCGGGTATTGGGCGAGGTAGACCGCTTCGGCGCGCCGACACTGATCCATGAAGAGGCTATCTACATTCATGAAGGTGTGCAATTTCAGGTGGAGAAGCTGGATTGGGAGGAAAAGAAAGCCTACGTTCGGGAGGTGAGCGTCGACTATTTTACCGACGCCTCCTTAGCCGTTCAATTGAAGGTGCTGCACGTGCACCGGGAGCAGGAGCACCCGGGGATTTCGCGGCAGTACGGAGAGGTGACGGTAAACGCCAAGCCGACGATTTTCAAAAAAATCCGCTTGCGCACCCATGAGAATATTGGTGCCGGCCCGATTCATCTGCCCGAAGAAGAGCTGCACACCAGCTCCTATTGGTTTACGCTCGGCGAGGAAGTGACCGCCGGGAAAAGCGCTAATGATGTGCAAAGCGCCCTATTGGGGCTGTCCAACGTGCTGGTTCATATCGCGCCCCTGTACCTGATGTGCGACCCGATGGACATTCGGGTTGTAGCTCAGGTACGGGCGGTGCACAACAAGCTGCCGACGCTTTTCTTCTACGACCGTTATCCCGGTGGCGTAGGCTTAAGCGAACGGCTCTACGATGTGCACGGCACCCTCATGAACCAGGCGCGGGAGCTGATCAAAGGCTGCCGCTGTCTGAGCGGCTGCCCAGCCTGTGTCGGTCCCATCGAGGAAGTGGGCCTCTTGGGTAAAAAGCTGGCGTTGGAGCTATTGGATCGTTTGGCTGTTCCGGAAGGAGTGAGGCCATGAGCAATCTGAAAGAGCGGCTGAACCGGTTGACGAAAAGCACCGGCGGCGAGAAAAAGCCGTCTCTGCCGGATAACCTCCATGAAGAGATGTTTCTTGAGGACGCAGAGGATCAGGACGACGCTATAACCAAGTGCCAATCATCTCTTTCTCTGGGGGGAGGTTGGGAGGCAATCGGCGCATGCCTTGCCACCAATGACTGGGGCAGCTTCGTTAAACGTACCTGCCGGTATCCGCTGGATTACGCTCATGGGCGGCATCTTTTGGGGGATATTCAGCAAATAGCGTCCGGGTTGACTGCTTTTTATCCCGAAGCGGATGTGACGCCGGGTTCCTTGCTTTTTTTCGATACGGAAACGACAGGGCTCGGAGTCGGCGCCGGCAACGTCGCTTTCATGCTGGGAATCGGCTATTACGAAGAGGCGGAGTTCATTGTCGAACAGTTGTTCATCCGCAATCCTGCGGAGGAACTGGCCATGTTGGCATACTTCCACGAGTTGGCCAGTCGGTTCAGCCACTTTGTTTCCTATAACGGTCGCACCTTTGACTGGCCGGTTTTGCAAAACCGGTTCATTATGAACCGGCTTGATTTTACGTGGGATAATCCGCTGCATCTGGATTTTCTTTATCCTTCTCGCAGCTTGTGGCGGCATACGATGCCTTCCTGCCGGCTCGGCAAGGTGGAAGAGGAGCAGCTTCGGGTAAATCGCGACCACGATGTTCCCGGCTCGCTCGCTCCGGCTCTCTATTTTCAATATTTGGCCGAAGGTGATCCCCAAGTGATGAAGGGGGTGTTTCTACACAATGAGATGGATATTCTCTCTCTAGCCGGTCTTGCCATCCACTTTGGCAAAGCGCTGCTGGGAGAATGGAACCCTTTCGTCCTGGAGGCGGAGGAACTTTTTCGGCTGGGATTGTGGCTGGACAAAATGGGGAAAGAGGAGCTGGCGGAAGCGATGTTCGTCCTACTGTTGCGGCGGGAGGAGGAAGAATGCGCTCCCTACTGGGCACCGCTAGCTGCTTATTATAAGAAGAAGAAAAACGAACCGCTGGCCATATCGTTATGGCACCGATCCGCCGAACGCTTAACTGGAGAAGATGGAGGGCGAAGCTTCGGCAGTCCGGAGCCCTTTATCGAGCTCGCCATGCATTATGAGCATAAGGAAAAAGATTATGCCGCCGCTCTTGGGTTTGCGGAAGAGGCGCTGCGGTTTATGCAGCGGCGGGCTTCTTTGACGCGGTCAACGGCCAAGCATCGGGCGGAGCAGGAGGAAGTCAAAAAACGGATTCGCCGTCTGAAAATGAAGCTGGATACCCGAAGCCTCCGCCTTGCTTATGAGTCGGAATGTACGGAAAGCATCACGGATAGCGCATTATCGAAAGCTGCCCCTAAAAGGAAACCTGGAGGGAAACGAAGCGGAGTACATGCAGAGATCCGTTTTGCCGGCTCCTTATTTTCCGCCGAATAAATCCCGGACCGTTCGGACATACAGGTAGTAAACACCAATGTTCGAAAGGACGAAGGTTCATGCCCGAGATGCCGGAAATGGAAACATACAGGCAGCAGCTTATACCGCGGATAGTCGGTCGTCCGCTAACCCAGGTGGAAGTTACTAGAGAACATTCCATTAATGTGCCAGTGTCCGAGTTTATCAAAAGAGTTTCGGGGAAACGCATAACGGATATCCGCAGGAGGGGGAAGCACCTCCTGTTTTTGCTGGACAGCAAAGACATTCTGCTGCTGCATCTCATGCTGGGCGGCTCTCTTTTTTGGGGAAGAGATGAAGATAAGCCTAAGCGCACCGTACAGGTCAGGCTCAGCTTCGGAGAAGAGCACCTGCATTTTATCGGGCTGCGTCTCGGTTATTTGCACTTGGTTTCGGCAGCGGAAGCAAAAGAGCGGCTGGATAAGCTTGGACCTGAGGCGTTGGAGTTCACAGCTGCCAGTGGCGGCGCAACCGCCGGTGCGAATAACGGAGCGGGGAGCGGAGAAACCGCCAAGCCCGGACTTACGGAGGCCGAGTTCAACCGGCTTGTGGCGGAGAAGAGAGGCAAATTGAAAGTTGCCCTGACGGATCAAAGTTTTCTCGCTGGCATCGGCAACTGCTATTCCGACGAAATTTGCTTTGCTGCCCGTATTTTGCCGGTGCGAACGCTGCAATCGCTGCAGGCGGCAGAGAAAGCATCCCTTTACCGCTCGATCTCCGCCGTGCTGGGTGAAGGGGTTCGCGCTGGAGGCTATATGGAGATGCCCCTATACGTTGGCGACCAGCTCACTGGAGGCTTCAACGCTCTTTGCCGCGTGTACGACCGCGCCTATGAGCCGTGCTTGCGCTGCGGGGCTCCCTTGGTTCGGAGGGACATCGGGTCGCGCAAATCCTTTTGCTGCGAATCGTGCCAAAGCTAATCTTCAAATCTTCGCTAAAAGCGGAAAAGAGGAGTGAAGAAGGGTGTACGCAGGCAGCCACATCAGCATCCGCCACGGCTACCGGGAAGCAGCGCGCACGGCTATCGCCATCGGAGCCAACGCCTTTCAATATTTTCCGAAAAATCCCCGCAGTCTCGGGGTAAAAGCCTTCGACAAGGCAGATGCCGCCGCCTGCGCGGCTTTCTGTCGGGAGCACGGACTGATGTCTATCGCCCACACGCCTTACCCAACGAATTTGGCGGCTACGGAACCGAGACAAAGGGAGATGATCGCCGCCTCGGTACGGAACGATCTGGAGATTGCCGAAGCTTGCGGTTCGCTGGGTGTTGTCGTGCATTTCGGCACTGCCAAAGGCGGCGATCCCCTCGAGCATTACACCACCATCATTGCAGCACTCAACGGGATATTGCACGGTTGGGAAGGTACGGCCAAGATATTGCTGGAAAACCAAGCGGGGGAAGGGCATAATCTAGGGCTTACGTTGATCGAATTGGCGCAAATACGCAAGCTGGCTGAGGCGCCGGAAAAGATCGGATTTTGCCTGGACACTTGCCATCTCTTTGCATCCGGAACCTGGAATGGGAGAAACTGGCCGAAACTGGAGGAGCAGGGTGACGCTTTAGGCTATTGGGGTGAGCTGATTGCCATCCATTTTAACGATTCTCGCTATCCTACCGGTTTGCGGAAAGACCGTCATGCCCCCGTCGGGAAAGGGCACATCGGCCTGGCGTGGATGAAGGAGGTGGCTCAGTCGCCTTTTTTGCATGATAAATTGTTCATTCTCGAGACGGAAAAAGGAGCAGACGGCACCCATCGCGAGGAGATCGAACTGGTGCGACAGCTGGCTAGCGAGGCATGACAGGCATAGTCTTATTGTTGATAACGGGTAGAAATCCCGCCGTAATCCGATTACAATGGTAAAGATTATTTATAACGGACACGGCGTGGTGATAGAATGATCAAGATGGAAGACATCGTGTTTCGCCGGGAACAGCGAACCATTATTCAAAACATCAATCTGCACATGAAGAAGGACGAAAACTGGGTCATTCTCGGCAAAAACGGCTCAGGCAAAACAACCTTGCTGGAGATGATGAACGGCTATCAATTTCCCAGTTCGGGCAAGGTGACGGTGCTTGGCTACCTTTACGGCGAGGTCGACTTGCGAGAAATGCGCAAGCGGATCGGCTATATCAGCCAATCGCTTTTCGAAAAATTGAACCTGCGAGACCCGGTATGGGAAGTGGTGGCCACCGGAGCTTACGCTTTTTTGCGCTTCTATCAGACAATTCCCCAGGAGACGGTGGAAAAGGCCCATGCTATGTTGGAGTTCGTCGGACTTAGCAAGGTCAAGGATCAGCTTCTCGGTACCTTATCCCAGGGAGAGCGCAAGAAGATCCTGCTGGCCCGTGCGCTTATGACCGAGCCTGACATTCTCATCATGGACGAGCCATGCGCCGGCCTGGACTTATACGAACGGGAAAAATTTCTGAACATTGTCCAGCATATGAAGGATAAAGGACCGCTCATGATCTACGTCACCCATCATATCGAAGAAATCATGCCCGTCTTCACCCATGTCGCCCTTATCGACGACGGGAAGCTAGTGGCAAGCGGCGAAAAAGCCGATGTGCTGACAGCGGAACACCTGTCAGCGGCTTTCCAGGTTCCCCTTGCGGTGGATTGGTATGGCGGCCGCTCCTGGCTCAAGGTGACGGGATCGATTTAAATAATTTCTCAGCAGTCTCTTTCGAAATTGCCGGTTCTCCTCAAGGAGGGCCGGCTTTTCTTTATTTATTAATAGGGCTAACTACTTTCATTTATAGCATTAAATAAAATTCATTCTGGACAAAATTTCCTTTTTTTGCTTATAATTTTGAACCGAAGAAAGGTGCGGCCATATCTAACATTGGCTGAAATGACGCATGGGAGGGATATTAACGAACGCTTATCACGAGCAAACAGGTCCGCTCCAGATCGGGGAGATTGTGGAGGGAAGGTATTTGATTCGCAGTATTGCGGGCAGGGGAGGGATGAGTACCGTTTACGCGGCGGAAGACGTGAAGCTGCCGGGGAAATGGTGGGCGGTCAAAGCTTCCCGCCGACACGCGGAGGATCCCAGAGGTTTTGCTGAGGAAGCATCCATGCTGGCCAGACTGGACCATCCGTTCTTGCCGAAGGTGGCTGATTTTTATCCGCCTGGAGCGGATGGGTACAGTCTTCTGGTGACGGATTTTGTGCGGGGAGAAAACCTGCAGTCCCTGTATGAAGGAGGACGCTTAACAAGCGGCAAAATCACGAAATATTGTTTGCAGCTATGCGATTTATTCGCCTATCTTCATGGCTTAAAGCCCCAGCCTGTTATCTACCGGGATTTAAAGCCAGCCAACGTGATGATTGACGATCAGGACAATGTACGCCTTATCGATTTCGGCATCGCCCGCCGCCGTAACAGCGGCAACCGTGCCGATACGGTCATGCTTGGAACTGTCGGCTTCGCAGCGCCAGAGCAATACGGCGGAGTTCAGACAGACGAGCGGACGGATCTTTACACCCTCGGGGCGATGGTGTTTTATCTCTTTACGGGCAGTTATTATTTACCCGAAAGAGGTGACGCCGAGAAGAAGCTAGATGGGCTATGCAGCGAGGAAATGGCTCGTATCCTGTACAAGCTTATGCAAAAAGATCCCGCTCTCCGCTACAGCGATGCCGCTTCGCTAAAAGCGGATTTGGAGACGATGCCTTTTCGGGAAATCTTTCCCCCCTCACCGGACAGCTCATCCAACAACCAGCCTCAATCCAAATCAGCCGGTACCCGGAATCAACCTCATCCTGCAAAATCGTCAACATTTAGCCGAACAGTTGTTATCGGAGCTCTCTACAGCGGCGCGGGAGCTACTTTTGCCGGCGTAACGCTATGCCGGGTCCTTGCTCGAATGGGCATTTCAAATGCTTTGATCGAGTTTTCTACGCGAGAACCGGAATTGTATGCCCAGCTTTACGGAGATCGTTATGCTCCGGCTCAGCCTATCTTTTTACAGGATTTGTTTGATTCCTGCGGTTGGGCGGGGAAAAAAAGCTGGACCCACGGCTTTACGGCATGGGTGCCGCAAATTCCCGGCGGTGATCATCCGATGGCCACCTCGGAAGAGCGCTATCGCTTGCAACGATCGTTAAAAGACCGAATCGCGGTATATGACATCTCTGCAGATTGGGCGACACCCGGCGTTGCTGAACTGTGCCATCAGGCAGACTTGATCATCGGCGTTACCGGAATGTCTCCAGCCAAGCTGAACGGCGCCTTTTTCCGCAAGTCATCCGAACTCCTTCTTGGGATGCAAAAGTCTGGCTACCCCGTTGTTTTTTGTGCAAACCGGTTTGTCGATTTCACTGGGAGCGGAGAATGGAGAAGGTCGATGCCCTTCAGGGCAGATGCCTGTATTCCGGAGCTTGCAACTGAGTATGTGGCTACCGCAGAGTGGAAAGGGGAGTTGGCCCAGGATCGAAGCGAGTACAGGGAGCCGTTACAAGAGGCGCTTGAGCCGGTTTTATCCAGGCTGCTGCCAGATGAGTTGCTGTTTCGCCCTAAAAAGTCACTTCGCCGTTTACTTGGACTTGGAAGCTGAAGCGCAAAAAAGGTTGTTGCATTTTTTGTCCGGTGTGCTATACTCGTGCTAAATTCATACATAAGAGCGGAAGCACCGCCGTTACAGGAGAAATCCTGTGTCGGCGGTGTTTTATTTTTTTCGGATAAAGGGGAGATATGGGTTGAACAAACTTGCGGAATTCCGGACGGCTCTTGTTGTACTGGCAGTGGCGCTCGCGTTTATTGCAGCCGGTCTTGCGATGATGATCGACTAGGAAAGGGAGGAAAACATGATCGAACTTGGCATTTTATCGGATGACGAGGAGTACTTGAACCGGTTTCGCGCTTATGCCCGCTTCGGAGCGGAGAGTCATCGGTTCGCTTTGAAATTCTATACTTCTTCCCACTTTTTAGGCAATTCCCTGAACCAGGAACGGTTGGATATCCTCCTTGCGGATGGACCTTTAATCCACGCGGAAAAAGTCAGGAATCACCCTGGAATAAAGGTGGCATTAGGGGAAGACTCTCCTGTCACTTTGTCGGAGGGAATCCCTTTTGTTCACAAATATCAGCCCATTGACCGCATTCTAGAAAAGCTTGCCGGGTTATACGGGGAATCCAGCGGCCGACCGGCAAAAGCGAATGATGCGAGTGCCTGCAGGATCGTTTCCGTATATTCGGCAGCAGGGGGAAGCGGCAAGACTGTTGCAGCCGGCAATTTAGCTAAAGCGCTGGCCTATTACGGCAGCCGGGTAATGCTGCTGCAACTGGAAGCGACTCCGTCCCTCCCTTTTACTCAAGCATCCAGCGAAGGGCAATCTTATGAGCGTTTGCTGTTTTGTTTGAAAACCGATCCGGCAAAAATTCCTTATCGCCTTCCTCAGCTCGTTCATCGCGACCCGCGACTAAACGCAGATTGTTTGGAGCCTGTTGAGTCCAAGCAGGAAATGGAGCAATTGAAGAGAGAGGAAGCAGCGGCATTACTTAAGGCATTAGCTGGATGTGGATATGGGTATATCGTCGTCGATCTGGATTCCGGCTTGCATGATCGAACTCTTGGCGCAATGGATGCCAGCGATCTGGTGATCTGGCTCGTCACCGACGATATCAACTCTTTGCACAAAACATCCCGGCAGCACCGGGAATGGACGCTGGCGCTTGATTCCGGCGGTCGAATCGACAAAACGGTATTTGCCGCCAATAAGTATACGGGCGCTTTTGCTAACGACACATCCGCCTTCGGAATCGTATGCACCACGTTCTTGCCTTATGTGCCTGAGTGGAAATCGGTGACCGATCCCGGGCAATTGTTGGCTGAACCGGTGTTGCAAGAGGAAGCTGCGGCTTTGATCCGCCGATATTTTTCAGATTAGGGGTTGAACAAATGGCTGAGGAGGATACATTGGTAGCCCAGTTGAGGAGCCATATCATGCAGTTGCTTGATCGCTCCCCGACCCTGACCGACGATGAGCTTCACGGTTTGATCGAAGAAGAAATGTTCCGTAACCCCGCTTGCAGATCATTGACGGCGGAAGGGAAGAAAAGTATGGCGGCGCGGATCTTTCATTCTTTTCGAGGTCTGGATATCCTTCAGCCTTTGGTAGACAACCCGGATATTACGGAGATTATGATCAACGGTCATGAGACGATTTTTATCGAACAGGAGGGGGCTGTCACCCGCTATGAAGGTCGATTTGAAAGTCGGCAGAAGCTGGAGGATGTGATTCAAGCCATAGTCGCCAAAGTAAACCGGGTCATCAACGAGAGCTCGCCTATAGTCGACGCCCGCCTGCCCGATGGTTCCCGGGTTCATGCTGTTTTGCCGCCGATTTCTCTAGGTGGTCCGACCTTGACGATCCGCAAATTTCCGGCAAATCCGTTTACTCTTTCGGAGCTGATCAATCGTGGGGCGCTTTCTTCCGATGCCGCACAATTACTAATCGATCTCGTACGGGCAAAATTCAATATCTTCATAAGCGGGGGCACCGGCTCTGGGAAAACCACCTTTTTGAATGCGTTGGCTCAGTATATCCCCGTTGATGAACGGATCATCACCATCGAAGATTCGGCTGAACTGCAGATCCGCGGCATTCCCAACCTCGTGGCGATGGAAACCCGCAATGCCAACACGGAAGGAAGGGGTGAAATCTCCATCCGCGATTTAATACGGGCATCCCTGCGCATGCGGCCGAACCGGATCATCGTTGGCGAAGTGAGAGGGAAGGAGGCGCTGGATATGCTGCAGGCGATGAACACTGGACATGAGGGAAGCTTGTCCACGGGCCATGCGAACTCGGCTGCGGATATGCTGAGCCGGCTGGAAACGATGGTCCTGAGCAGTGCCGAGCTGCCCCTGCCCGTCGTCCGCAAACAGATTTCCTCCGCCCTGGACATTATCGTCCATCTCTCGCGGATGAGAGATAAAACGAGAAAAGTGACAGAAATTCATGAGGTTTCCGGGATGCGGGATGGGGAGATTATTCTGAACCCTCTTTATTTACTGAAGGAAGATGAGAATCAGCAGGCGCAGCTAACCTTTACTGGCAATCCGCTTCAGGAAAAGCGAAAGCTGGCAATGTCCGGTATTAGCCTGTATCAAAGGAGGAAAATGGCATGATGGTGCTGGCAATAGCCTTAGCCTGCGGACTAATGGTATGGCTTGCCATCAGGCTGCTGGAAGGGAGAGTCAAGCGGGCAGGACACGATGCTGAAGGATCAAGCTCAATCGCTGACGGAAGAAATCCGGCATTTCCCGTTCAAGGGAAGGCAGCGCTTCAGGTTGTTCGTTATAACGAATACCGGTTCAATCTCCTTGAGTATGTATTCACCCTTGCCCTTGCAGGGGGCGGATTGTTTTGTATCGGGATGCTGTTTTATTCCAATACCGTCGTCGCACTGCTCCTCACGCCTCTTGCTTTTGTTTATCCCCGGTTTCGCCGCAAAACCAAGATCAAGGCGAGAAAGGACGAACTGACCTCTCAGTTCAAGCAATTGCTTTTTTCCCTGTCCTCTCTACTATCAGCCGGCCATTCGGTGGAAAATGCTTTTCACACGGCAATCGGTGACTTGCAGCTGCTATATCCTGACCCGGATACGGCGATTCTTCGAGAGCTGGAGCGGATAAACGGCAAGCTGGAAAATGGAGAAAGCATTGAACTGGCTTTGGCCGACTTTGCAGAACGGGCGGATGTGGAAGACATTCGCAGCTTTACAGATGTATTTGTCACTTGCAAGCGAACCGGAGGCAATTTGGTGGAGGCCGTACGTCGGACTGCAAGCGTGTTAACGGAAAAAATTGAAGTCAAGCAGGAGATTGCCGTGCTCACCGCTCAAAAGAAGTTCGAATCCCGGGTGATGTCTGTCGCTCCTTTGGTGGTGCTTGCTTTTCTGCGCTATTCCTCACCGGATTATATGGAGCCGCTTTATGGAAACATGCGGGGAGCGGCGGTGATGACGGGATCCATGGCTGTTTTGGTGCTTTGCTTCTGGGTTAGCGGCAGAATCTTGAAGTTGGAGGTATAAGGATGACGTTATACCGATTAATGGATAGGATCGGCGACGGATTACTCAGGCTAATTCAGTTTGAAAAACGGTTTTCCAAGCTTTTTTTGCTGATTCATCTCAAACTGATCGCTTTGGATGGATCCAAGGCGACTCCCGAAACCGCCAGGCGGTATTGCAGCCGAACTTTTGCCGGTATGCTCTTTTCGCTAGCCCTTGCCATTACAGGGGGAGGATTGGCAGGCGACCAGCTGCTGCTTTCGACGGGCTGTTCATTAACGCTCTTTGTCCCCTTTATCCGGTATCGGAATCTCGATATCCGAATACGGAAGAGGCGGATGCGAATCTTGCTGGATTTGCCAGAGTTGTTGAGCAAGCTGACTTTGATGGTCAGCGCCGGTGAAACGGTGCAGAGAGCGCTGAAGAGATGCCTGGAACGTCATGAAACCGGAAGCGTTCTCTATAACGAACTGGATCAGGTGGTACGGGATTTGGATCATAATCAATCATTTCAGGCATCGATGGAAAGCTTCAGCAGGCGATGCGGCGTTCAGGAAATATCGCTATTCACCAATACCATTTTGCTTAACTACAACCGAGGCGGGGACGACTTTGTAACCAGTCTGCGGGAATTGAACCGGCAGCTATGGCAGAAACGAAAGTCGTTGGCAAAAACGATGGGGGAAGAAGCGTCCTCCAAAATGGCTTTTCCGATGATTGTCATTTTCCTTGTGGTTACTGTTGTCGTCGCGGCGCCAGCCGTGTTTATGATGGATCAAATTTAATGAGAGGTTGTGTATCTATGCTTGCTAATGTGAAAAATGGATGGATTCGTTTTTACCGGGATGAGGACGGAATCGGCACCTTGGAACTGCTGCTCATTCTCGCGGTGCTTGTCCTCATCGCTATCGCATTCCGGAAATGGATCTTTAAATGGGTGAATGCATTGTTTGAAAAAACCGACAAGGGTGTGACGGATCAGATGGATTCCAGCGATTTGGCAACTCCGACGCCATGAGCACGCGCTTCTCATTGACCTTGAGAGAACCAGGATGAGAAAAAAGCGAAATCGGAAGGTACGATTCAAGCTACTAAGACAGTGTGGACGTAAGCCGAACCGATTGTCGGATGAAACCGGCAGCGTGACGGTAGAAACGGCAATGGTTTTTCCGATCATTATGCTGATTACCATCGCGGTCCTGTTTTTTTGCCTATTCCTATTTCACGGAACGAGCCTTGACTTTTCGGCAGAGACAGCGGCGGAGCGAGCTGCCTTTGCATGGGACAACTCCAGTAAAGATCCTGAGACGGGGGAGTATCCCGTAACCTCAAGCGATGGTTTATATTGGCGGCTTTCCGGCTCAGAATGGTCATCATTTTTCGGTTTGTTTGGTGCATCCGGATTGAAGATCACTCTACCGGCAACAGAAGATTCTGCAAAAAATTTATCAGAGCGAAAGCTCTTGCACGCTGCAACAGACATTCCCGCGGAAGCGGGTGGGACGCTGGAATACCGGAATCGAATTGCCGAGCGCTATGTGGTAGCCGCGTTGCATCGCGATAACCAAACGCCTGAGCTGTTTTCTATCCATCCAAATGAAGCTAATCGAGAGAGCGCCGGTTCCTATATCGTGGAGCCGGTGGAATTTCTCCGAAATGTGGATCTTGTCACGGAGTATGCGGCACGCTTGAAAGAATACTTCTCAAGTGGCGGCTCCACCGATATTTTTAAGGAACCGAAAGCGGAGCGGCCTCCCGTTGTCATTAACTCGGAAGCATCTGCTGCTGCGTATTTGCGTGATCTGGTAGGCGGTAAGCAAACGGATATGCAGACGAGTCTTGGGAAACGGAAGCTGGATGCTTTAGACGCGGATGGAATTGCCCATGAAGCGAAGTATACGCTGCGTAATGACGCTCAAAGCATGGAAGAAATTCAAAAGGATGTAGAACTGATACGAACAGGTGCGATCAAAGTCTCCGTCTGGCATATCTTCCCTATTAAAGGAACGGGCAAATACGAGCTATCCGCCAAATTAAAAGCAGCTCTTGAAGCAAACGGCATCGTGATCGTGATGCATTAGCAATCGAGTCCAGAAAAAAGGAAGGAGGAGGAAGGTGAAGCGGTTTTTCTTCAATAAAGACGGCACGGTTTCGATCTATCTCATTCTCATCATCGTTCCGATTTTTCTGTTTCATGCTGTTTTGATTGATTTCGTCCGCATTAAGCTGGCAGAGCGGGAAACGGAAAATGCCGTCAAAGCCGGTGCTCGCTCCATCCTCGCCGAATATGATAAGGGTCTTCGGGAATATGGGCTTTTCGGGCGAAAAGACGACGAAATGGCAATGTCAAACTCCTTTTCTTCTGTTGTTTCGGGTAATTTGTCCGGCGATAACGGCTTAGAATCCTTTCGCTATATCGATACGAAGCTTATACCGGAAGAAACGAAGGTACAGGCCATATACAGCTTGGCTAATCATAAAATTTTCGAAAGTCAAATTTTAGAGGATATGAAATACCGGGCGCCGGTGGAATTCGTCACTGAAATTTTTGCCAAAGTCAAGAAAAATAAGGCGGCCGATCAAGTGGACAGCGCCTCGCAAGTGATCGACCACGCGGAGTCGCTGCAGAAGAAATGGCTGGAGGTCAATGAAAAACTGGATGATGCTTGGGATGAGGCGCTCCAACTTTGTCAGGAAGCCTCCTCATTTAAAAGCAATTACAGCTCCAAGTTGGAGCAATTACATGCTCTCGCCGATGTTTTTGGCTTGAATACTCTGGAGCAGTTGCAAGCCTCGTTAAAATCCATCGAAGACAGTTTGGTTTCTCTGGTTAAAACCACCGACGACCTGCATCGTTCCATTCAATCCGCTGAAACTTCTTTATCTCAGCTCCGCTCATCGGCAAACGATACGACCGATGCCGTGAAGGAACTGGAAACCCGGATAAATTCACTGGAAAGCTCTCTAAACCAGGCAAATGCTGAGAAGACCAAGCTGCAAGATCAGAAAGTCAATGTTGCAAAAATGTTGGAGGCAATCATTGAATATGCCGCCCTTCTTGCGGAAACGAAAGAGCAGATCGGTCCAGATGCGAAAAAAGTGTACGATCGCTACACAAGCTTTTCCGGTAAGCTCGATCAGGCAAAGGCTGCGAATCAAGAGTTAATAGAAGAAAGAGATAAACTCCTCTCCCAGACGACGGATGGAACTGCTGCCGGTGACAAGGCGATTTACAATGCTGTCGTACCATGGGATGATACCTTTTTTTCCGAATATAAAACCGCAACGGGTGAAATCGCATCGATGGCAAGTGGCATTGCCTCCTATTGGAACGGGTTAGGCTTGCTCGCGGGTGAGGCTTATACAGCAGCTGCAAACCGGTTAAACGAATACGCTGCCAAAATTGAGTCCTATAAAACTCAAAGGCAAGATGTGGAAAATAAACGGAAGGCGAAGCTGAAAGATTTGGAAAATAAAGAGGACAGCAAGAAAAAAGAAATCAGCGGAGTTTTGGACAAGGTAAATCAGGCATCTGGTGATCAATGCAGGTTTTCTGGATCGGGGGACGCGTATTCCGCCAGTTACAAACAATTGAATGGCGATCCTTTGAGTGGCAAGACGGGATTATATCAAAAATACTTCCGGTTGAATTCGGGGGATAATGCCGTCATTGGCACAGAAGGGGCAGCAGTATCCGGAAGCCCAATGGAAACCGCAAAGCAGGCGATGTCTTTTGGAAGCCGCATAGGCAAACTGGCCGAAGACTTGCGCAATGAGATGTACACTAACGAGTACGCTTTGGCTCGCTTTACGAACCGGCTTTCGACTGAGTCATCTTTTCCTGGCCATGCCCTTTCCGGTCAAGAAGCGGAATATATTTTGTACGGCTTCGGCTCTTGTGCCGCCAACCGCACTGCGGCTTATAGCGAAACCTTTCTCTTGTTTTTCGCTGTACGAATTGCGGAAGAGCTGGCAGATCCGAAAAACGAAGTACTGAACGTCGGTTCGCCGCTGCTGGTCATTCTCGTTGCTGCTGCAGAAGCTGCTGGTGAGGCGTTCTTGGACACAACTCGAATCATGGAGGGAAAAGAGGTTCCCATTCTGCGGAAAGTCCAGGCGATAAAAATCAACTACAAGGATTGCTTGCGGCTTTTCTATTTACTGCACAGCAATGACAAGCGCATGTTGTCCCGTATGCAGGCGCTGATTGAACTGAACAGTGAACTAGATTTAACCAAGGAAACGGTGTACGTGCAAACCCGGGCGGAAACATCCGTCAAGCTGTGGTTTCTGCCGCAGATCGCAGCGTCTCTAGGCGAGAGCCTCATGCCCGCCAAGCTAAAGACAAGCCGGTACACCATTGCCAAGACGGTGGTGATGAGTTATTAAAACCATTCGCTTCTGGAAACGGACGGAAGGCAGCATAGTGCTGGAAGCCGCCCTCATCCTGCCTTTTTTTCTCGCTTTTCTGATCACGCTCAATTGCATGATACGTATAGCTGTCGTAGATTCCAAAGTGCAAAAAGCCGCTGGAGAAACGGTAAAAGTGCTTGGGACTCACATGGGGCCGGTCGATCTGCTGTATGAGGCTGCCAAAGAGAAATGGCAAGGCACGAAAGCTTCGATATGGCTAACAGACACAATCGGGAAGATCGAGGATGCCCGCAGCAAAGTGACCAGCGCAGAGGAGATGGCGGAAGGGATGGGCTCCATTCTCCCCGATCCAGTTGTTCAGTGGGTAGAATGGGAAAAAGCGCGGCGGGTAGAGTTGGAGGCAACCGGCCAGGATACTGCCAACGAGTTGGTGCACCGATCCGTCGATCCTCTTGTCAATGCCGCATTCAAACCGATTGTTTTGCATTATGCCGACGACGGCTACCTGAAATCGGATCGATTAACGGTTAAGGAAGTGATCCTGCCCGATTTTGACAGCCATAAAACGACGGAGCTGGCGATTGTGCTGGAGTATCGCTATACCTTGCCGATTCCCTTTTTCCATAAAACGATTACGATACGGAAAAAGGCGGTGGAAACCGCTTGGATCGGAGCTTGGTGATCTTGCGTTTGTAGTTAATCGGATGGGAAGTGGAGCTGTGGTTACGGCAAGCTGTTTGCTGATTGTTTTTGTTTTAGCGGGATTTTATGCGGATATTCGAACACATAAGCTGCCCAACACGCTAACACTGAGCGGGGTAGCGCTTGGTTTGGCAAACGGCTTCCTGACGCCTGCTCTCCAAAGCGGAAACGCGGCCAGTGGCGGAAGATTTTTTGCAGAAGGGTGGCAGGGATTGCTTGCTTCCGCTCAAGGAATGGCCGTCGGCTTTGCCATCATGTTCGTGCTTTACTTATTCGGAGCTCTTGGGGCTGGTGATGTGAAGCTATTCGCGGCTATTGGCGCCTTTATGGGAGCACCTTTCGCCATTGAAAGCTCCATTTGTTCGATCCTTTATGCCGGTGCAATCGGTCTTTCTATTTTAATAGGAAAGAAACTGTTGTTTGCAAGATTAGGGTCGGTGATATTCGGCATCATCGGATTCGTGGGCTGGAGGGATACCACAGTACTAAGAATGAAAAAAAGCGAGATGCTGCGCTTTCCGTTCATGTATGCCGTGCTTCCGGCTGTTTTGACATTATTGGCGCGGCAGGGCGGATGGTGGGCATAACGATTGCGAAGGAGAGAAGACAGTGTTTGAACTAGAACATTTTCACTGCGAATCCGTTGAAATTCAGAGTCAGCGGTTATTGCGGTTGACGGGTAAAACGCCAATTGCGCCGTCGGACTTGTTGCAGCCGGACTGGAACATGTTGCGCCATTATCAAGTGCCTCATCTGCTGGCGATTGAAGTTGAAGAGTGGAACGGGGAAGTTACGCTGCTCTATAAACGCACTGGCTTGCGTACGCTATCCATGGAGCTATCTCATCGCAGCTTGACGGAAAAACGTTTTGTTCGTTTTCTGATTGCCTTGCTCAGTGTGTTGGGCGAAGCCGATCGATATTTGCTTAGTCCGGAATGTTTTATTTTGGAGCTGGAATATATTTATTTCGGCACAGGACTGGAAGATCTCTATCTCATGTATATTCCTCTTGTGCAAATGAAGGAAGTTCCCGCTCTACCTCTACGTCTCAAGCGTCTTGTAAATCGAGTAAGCACATTGCTCCCCATTCCCCTAAGCCTACAGAACCTTTTGGAAAATATCTCCGAAGAAGATTTCGATTTGGTTCTTCTCAAGCGGCAGCTAAAAGCGTATACCGAATCTTCGCCAACTCCGCGTCTTCCCGAAACGGAAACGAATCTGCCCATTCTGCCGGAACACATCATAAGCGCTCAGCCGACTGTGAAGGTAAAGAATGCGGAGAAATTTCATTCTTCAACGGGGGAACTTCCAGCGAAAAAACGCAGCTTCCCAACCAACAGCCAGTTGGCGTTTGGTTCTGCGGCGCTGCTGCTCACAATCGGCTGGTACCGCTATCTGACCGTTCCAAGCGACGGTTTGCTTTATTTTGATTTGGGATTGACGATGTTGGCTGCAGACGGTCTTTACGTTTGGCGGAAATGGGCGGGATCGAAGGAGCGCAATCCAGGCGCGAAAACATCTGGTCTGGTTGCACAATCGAAGGCAAAACCGAAAACGCAGCTTAAGAAACCCGTATTGCATGAGGAGGAGCCTAAGAACGAATCCATTTCGCCGGTCTCACCCGAGCAGTATTATGCAAGCTTGTCTGCACAAACTCAACTGCTCAGACGGGATAGTCAGGAAACTGTATTGTTAAGAAAAGAAGATGCAGCGGATTCGGTTGAGGAGCCCCGATACGTTCTGGAATGGGAAAAGGACGGTACCGCCCAGCGTATACCGGTTATCATTCCATCGCAGGAGAGCGGCTTCATGATCGGCAGAGAGCCGGAGCTATCTCAACCTTTCCTGACGAAGATGGAAATCTCCAGGCAGCATGCAGAAATTCGCAAGTCAAATGATGGTTATATCCTACGAGACCTGGGATCCAAAAACGGCACCCGCCATAATGGACAGGAGTTGCTGCCTTTTAAAGATTATGCCCTTGTTGACGGCGATGAGATCGATGCGGCGGGAGTGAGGTTCATTTTTCGGAGAGAGGATGGGGGAGTTTCTATTTCCAAGGGTTGATGGTATAATGCATGGTGGTTATACGGTCAAATGAAGGGGAAAGGAGCTGGAACGTTCGTGATTACCCATATCGTGTTTTTTCGCATGAAGGATACAAGTCCGGAAGGAATCGCCAAGACTCGCGAAGTTCTTCTTAATATGAAGGGAAAGGTTCCCCAGCTTAAGCACATTGAGGTCGGCGTTAATGTCGTTTCTGCGGCAAGAGCTTATGACATCGCCCTTGTGACGAAAGTGGAAACCTTGGAGGATTTGGACGCTTATCAAGTTCACCCGGTTCACCAGGTTGTTCTTGCTTATATGAAAGATGCACTGAGAGAACCTTCAGTAGCGGTTGATTATATTTCGGATCTTTGAGTTGTGTCGATTTATTGACATTAATTTTGTGTGCGCTTTCTCACAACTAAATACGGCCCTTTGAAGCGACGTTCTATTTTACATAGGTTTGACGAATTGGTCAACATCATATATCATAAGATAAGAATTATTTTTTTGTTGATGTGACTAAGGGAGTGGATAGTCATGGCTTCGGACAAGAGAAGAAAGTTGCGCATGGATATGCTCCAGGAGCTTTACCAATTTCATCTCGTTGAAAGAGGTAAGAAAGCGCTAATCCCCGGCAACCTTGAAGATCGGGACCCGGAAAAATATTTTGCACTCGAGTATTTGGCGGATAAAGGCTTGATTCGCTTCAAAGCGGAGAATGGCCAGATGGTAGCCAAAATCACTCATTACGGGATAAACCTGATCAAGAACTTGAAGATGGGCAGCCCACTGTCAACCGCCTGAGAAGCAATCGGATGAACCGGCTGGATGAAGGTTTATACATACCGCCCATACCGCCGACCGAAAACAAGCGCGCAAAATTGAACCAATTTTCCAACAGTGTAGGATCCGTAAGGGAGGTCTGCACTGTTTTTCTGTGCGGGGAGTGTTCTCGCATTTACCAATTCCGATAAGGATGTGCTGCCGTTATGAAACAAGCGATCAACCGGGATTATGTGTTGGCATTCGCCGAGGAACTGCTGCGGACGCCGAGTCCGACAGGATTTACCCAGCAAGTCATGAAACGAATCGGCAAGGAAGTAGAGAGTTTAGGTTATTCCTTCACCCAAACCCCGAAGGGCATGGGGATCATCACGGTACCCGGGGAGTCCGACGAGGTGCTCGGCTTGACTGCACACGTCGATACATTGGGCGGTATGGTCCGTTCCATTAAAGAAAACGGCTATATCCGGTTTACACCTGTCGGCGGCTATGCCATGAGCTCGGTGGAAAACGAATATTGCCTCATTCATACCCGGGACGGCGGCACGATCAGCGGGACCATTCTCAGCACCCATCCCTCTGTGCACGTTTACCCAGACGTTCGCGAGCAAAAACGCGAGGAAGCCAATATGGAAATCCGCTTGGACATCGATGCGGACAGCAAAAAGGCGGTGTTGGAGCGTGGAGTTCGCGTCGGCGATTTCGTTTCCTTTGATCCGCGGGTGCAACGGGTAGAAGGTTGGCTAAAATCCCGTCATCTGGACGATAAAGCCAGTGTCGCTTGTCTGTTCGGGTTGCTGGAGATGCTGCAGCGGGAAGGCCGCAAGCCGGCGAGAACACTCAAGCTGTTTATCACCAATTATGAAGAAGTCGGCCACGGAGCTTCGTATTTACCTGCCGACGTGGCAGAGTTGTTGGCGGTGGATATGGGCGCTATCGGTGACGACCTATCTTGCACAGAAAAGGACGTATCTATTTGCGCCAAAGATTCCTCCGGCCCGTACGATTATGAAATGGTCTCCAAGCTGATCCGGCTGGCGGAGCGGGAAGGGTTGAGCTTTGCTGTCGACATCTACCCGCAATATGGCTCGGATGCCTCTGCAGCCTTGCGTGGTGGCGCCAACCTGAAGGGTGCTTTGATCGGTCCGGGTGTCCATGCCTCCCACGGAATGGAGCGCACTCACGAGGAAGCGCTGTGGAATACCATTGCATTGCTTGCCGCCTACGTGTTGGAGGACGCACAAGCGCTTTAATGCACAATCTTAGAATACCGTTAAGTCGCCTGAACCGGATCTGTCGTCGACTAGCTGCGTTCAGGATAGAATAGGGTGATGATTCATGAGTTTGGTAACCATCGAGCAGTTAACGAAAAGCTATGGAGAAAAAGTGCTGTTCGCCGATATTTCTTTTACATTGGAGGAAAGGCAGCGGATCGGCCTGATCGGCGTCAACGGCACGGGCAAATCGTCGCTGCTCAAAGCCATTGCCGGTGTAGAGCCGGCTGACAGCGGTAAAATCACCCACGCCAAAGATTTTCGCGTGGAATATCTCGTTCAGGACCCGGAGTTTGACGAGGGTGTGACGGTGTTGGATCACTTGTTCCGTGGGAACTCGCCTCTCATCCGTACCATGCGAGAGTATGAGGAAGCATTGCTGGAGCTTGAACTGGATCCTGCCAACGAGAAGAAACAGGCGAAACTGTTCGCCGCCCAGCAAAAAATGGACACTCAACATGCTTGGGAGGCGGAAGCCCTGGCGAAGGCGATTTTGAACAAACTGGGTGTTGGCGAATATAAGAAAGAAGTAGCACATCTGTCCGGCGGACAGCGCAAACGGGTTGCACTAGCGGCAGCTTTGATCCAGCCGGCCGATCTGCTCATCCTCGACGAGCCGACGAACCATATCGACAACCAGACGGTGGAGTGGCTGGAAGGCGAATTGTCCCGCTATCGGGGCGCGCTGCTCCTGGTTACCCACGACCGTTATTTCCTCGATCGGGTGACAAACCGAATTTTGGAGCTTGATCACGGCAAGCTCTATAGTTATGATGGGAATTATTCGGTATTTCTTGATAAGAAAGCGGAGCGGGAAGAGCAGGAGGCATCCTCGGAGGCCAAACGGCAAAATCTGCTTCGCCGCGAGCTGGAATGGTTGAAGCGAGGCGCCAAAGCCCGCACCACCAAGCAGAAAGCACGCATCCAGCGGGTTGAGGAGCTGAGGGACCGCAAGACCGCTGGTCCCGAAGAGGGGATCGACTTCTCCGTCGCCGCCAGTCGTCTCGGCCGCAAGGTGCTGGAGCTGGATCATGCGGGAATCACCTTGGGTGGCCGAAAACTGTTTGAGGGCTTCAATCATATTTTCCTGCCCGGTGAACGGATCGGCATCGTCGGCCCCAACGGGAGTGGCAAATCGACGCTGCTCAATATGCTGGCCGGACGTGTCATACCGGAAAGTGGCGCCGTCGATACCGGTCAAACGGTGAAGCTGGCGTTTTACACCCAGGAAAATGAGGAGCTGGAAGGAAGCAAACGGGTCATCGAATACATCAAGGATGCGGCAGAGATCATTCATACGGCAGATGGAGAGGCGATTACCGCTGGCCAGATGCTGGAGCGGTTCCTCTTTCCCGGCCCGCTGCAATGGACCTTCATCTCCCGCTTGTCCGGCGGTGAGAAACGCAGGCTTTATCTGCTGAAAACCTTGATGGGCGAGCCTAACGTTTTGCTTCTGGACGAACCGACTAACGATCTGGACATTCAGACCCTGACGGTACTGGAGGATTACTTGGACGGTTTCCCCGGGACGGTCGTCTCCGTCTCTCATGATCGCTATTTTCTGGACCGCACCGTCGACCGGCTGTTTATCTTTGACGGCAACGGCCATATCCGCAAATTCGAGGGCAATTATACCGAATATATGGATGCATTGAAGGCCGAAGAGGCAGCTGCGGAAAAAGACAGCCTCAGCGTAAACTCGCCACGCAACAACGTCGGATCGTCGGCGGCAGGCGCAAACGACACCCCCGCGACCAACCGGGGAAAAGAACCTGTACGCAAGCTCTCCTACAAAGAGCAGAAGGAATGGGAGCAGATCGAAGGGGTGATTGCCGCCCTAGAGGAAAAAAGCGCCCATCTGAAACAGCAGTTAGCGGAACATGCCGCCGATTACGATAAAGTCCGCGACCTTTACGAAGAGGAGCAGCGGGTCGATGCGGAGTTGGAGCAGGCTATGGACCGCTGGGCGGAGCTGTCCGCCTTGGTGGAGGAAATCGCCGGGAAGAAATCAACATTTTAATGATAGAGGAGAACTCAAATGATCAGTACCGATGGAATTACACTCCGTTATGGGAGCCGCGCCCTTTTTGAGGACGTCAACATTAAATTCACCCCAGGAAACTGCTATGGCTTGATTGGAGCCAACGGCGCCGGGAAGTCCACTTTCCTGAAAATCCTTTCCGGTGAAATTGAGCCATCCCGGGGCGAAGTCCATGTTTCCCCCAATGAACGGATGGCCGTTCTGAAGCAAAACCAGTTCGAGTATGATGAGTACGAAGTTTTGAAAACCGTCATCATGGGTCATACACGTCTGTATGAAATCATGGTCGAAAAGGATGCTATCTACGCGAAATCGGATTTTTCCGATGAAGACGGGATGAAAGCCGCCGAGCTGGAAGGCGAATTCGCTGAGTTGAACGGTTGGGAAGCGGAAGCAGATGCCGCCGAACTGTTGATCGGTCTGGGGATTCCCCGTTCTATGCACGAACTCAAGATGAGCGAGTTGGAAGGCAATCAAAAGGTGCGCGTACTGCTTGCTCAAGCGCTGTTCGGCAACCCGCAGATTTTGCTGCTGGACGAACCGACCAACCACTTGGATCTGGAATCTATCAACTGGCTGGAAAACTTCCTGTCCAAATTTGAGGGCACCGTCATCGTCGTATCTCACGACCGTCATTTCTTGAATCAGGTCTGTACGCACATCGCGGACATCGACTACGGCAAGATCCAGATGTACGTGGGCAACTACGACTTCTGGTACGAGTCCAGTCAACTGGCGACCAAGCTCATCGGCGATAAAAACAAGAAGGTCGAGGAAAAGCGTAAGGAACTGGAAGAGTTCATCCGCCGGTTCAGCGCTAATGCCTCTAAATCCAAACAAGCCACTTCCCGGAAAAAGCAGTTGGAAAAGCTCACGCTGGAGGATATCCGTCCGTCCAACCGGAAATATCCGTTCATCAACTTTAAACCGGAACGAGAAGCGGGCAAGCAAATCCTGACCGTAGAAAACTTGAGCAAATCGTTGGACGGTCAAACGGTACTGAACAACATCAACCTGGTGCTGAATAAAGGCGATAAAGTCGCCTTCGTCGGCCCCGACGGCTTTGCCAAAACGACTTTGTTTCAAATCCTTGCAGGCGAGCTTGAACCGGATACCGGCAGCTATAACTGGGGTGTGACCACGACTCAAACCTATTTCCCGAAGGAAAATGCCAGTTACTTCGACGGCGTTGACTTGACCCTGGTGGATTGGCTGCGCCAGTTCTCCAAGGATCAAGACGAACAGTTCATTCGCGGTTATCTCGGCCGGATGCTGTTCTCCGGCGAAGAGGGGATGAAGAAGGCGTCCGTCCTGTCCGGGGGCGAAAAAGTACGCTGCATGCTCTCCCGCATGATGCTATCCGGCGCCAACGTGCTTATGTTCGACGAACCGACGAACCACTTGGACTTGGAATCCATCACGTCCTTGAACAACGGCTTGCGGGATTTTGACGGCACGATGATCATCAATTCTCATGACCATCAGCTGCTGCAAACCATTGCCAACCGTGTTATCGAAATTACTCCAAAAGGACTCATCGACCGGCTGACCTCCTTCGACGAATACCTGGAAAACCCCGAAATTCAAAAGCTTCGGGAAGAAATGAACGCATAATTACACCGATTAAACCGGCGATTCGAATCGCCGGTTTTTTTGTTTTTACGTAGGAGGAAATAACCCATTTCAATTTGTAAGCCATCTCTTCATCGTTCATAATAGAAACGTAACTGCGAATTTTGAGGAATGGAAAGATGGGGGAAGATTATGTTTGACCCGACGATTTTCGATAATATTAAAGTCGTTTGCGAGGGAGCGGTTTATGATCTCGACCTTGGCGGGACCATTATCGTGACGGACCGCCAGGACAGTATTGAGCTGTCCACGATGTCGCGGCAGTATTCCCTCTCCTTCCAATTAGGAGGAGGCGTTGGAGCGACGGCGTGCATCCGCTTGTCGGCAGGTACCGATGATTTGGCCGGAGAAATATTGGAGCTTCCCCGCATTCGGCCGGGCTGCCGAATCGACTTATCCTTTCGCATGAAGATAACCGATCCTGAACGGGAATGCCCGGCCATCCAGACGAACATGGAGAACATTTGGGGCAAGGAAACGAAAGTCGTTCAAACCTTGTCTTATCCATATGGAGGTTTGGATTCTGTTTTTCATAACGGAATCCAGATTGATTTTGAACGCAAATTCGGAGAAGAGGTGATAGAGGATTTGCCCCGTTTGCTTGAGCATATGGTGGCAACTCTTGAGGATCTCCTTGAACCGCTTTATTGAACCTTTCAAGATGGAAGGCGGTTCATTTTATCGAAGCTTTTTCCAAGATGAAACCGGAGGGCTCTTTTTTCGTACATAGGACATAGCTCGCATTAATCAACAAGAGAAGGAGTCCGTCCATGTTTCAGAGGGATTATATTTTACGTATGATCGAACAAATGGCGGAAATGATCGGCACCGTGACGGGCCTTCGGAAGCAGTTGAAGCAGGAGCAGGCATTTGAACTCGTGGATGAGTTGCTGGGTCGCTTTTTTCGGCTGAACTCCAAGCTGTTGGATACCCTCTCGCCGAAAGACATTCTCGATATGCTCTCCGTTAACGGCTTTCTGGAACAAGAAAAAATCCTCATGCTCTGCAAGCTGATGCAGGAGGAGGGAGAACTTCACGATAGTCTGAATCAGACGGACGAGGCGTACCGACGCTATATGAAAGCGCTCTACCTGGCTTTGGCCGTGTTAGAGCAGGATGATGGCGATACCCGATCTATGGGAATGGAACGAATCCGCGAGCTAGCTGATAAGCTCAAGCCATACATGCTTCCTGTCAATCTAGCTTTACCGCTCTTCAGATATTATGTCCGCATAGAAGAGTGGGCTCATGCCGAGGACGAATTATTTTGGCTGCTTAACTCCGATGTTCAGCCGAGTGTTCGCGATAGCGCGGTAGAAGAGGGGATTGCTTTTTACCTCAACCTGTTGGAGAAAAAGGATGACATTTTGGAGCGAGGCGGACTGCCTCGGATCGAAGCGGAGGAAAGTCTGGCGGAACTTCGTGCTCGCCATATACATGATCAAGAAGAAAACGGCTGAGTGAAGCCGATGATCATATCTAGTAGAGGAAGGTGCTGAATAATGTCTATCATAGCCGTCGGCGATAAAGTAAGAGCGGTTTATAAATCAGGCGAATACGTAGCCGAAGTGGTAGAACTCACCGATCGCCGGGCTGCCGTCAAGGTTCTCGCGGTACTGAAGCATCCCGCTCAAGGCGACTTGCATAAGCCACATCACTCCGATATCGGTTTTTTTCATCAGCGGAGAGCTCTTGCGCTCAACGAGACGATCATCGTTCCCTTACCGACCATTGTTTTCCACATCGGGCCGGTTCCCGATTACAAACAATCTCTGAAGGAGGCACTGGAGTCGGAAGTCGCTTCCCTTAAGCAGCAAAAGGAATACGCTGACCGGTCTCTGCATGAATTGGCAGAACTAAAAAAGGACTATTTTCATTAATTGGGAGGACTACATGAACGCACACGAAATTGATTACCGTATTATCGGCCAGGAAATGCAGGTTGTAGAGATCCATTTGGACCCGTCGGAAAGCGTCGTCGCGGAAGCGGGAAGCTTTATGATGATGGATCAAAATATCCGGATGGAAACGATCTTCGGCGATGGCAGCGGGGCTGGTGGCCGGGGGGTTATGGGCAAGCTGATGGGTGCCGGAAGGCGGCTGTTAACCGGCGAAAGTCTGTTTATGACCATATTCACCAATGCCGGTTATGGCCGGGAAAGCGTAAGCTTCGCCTCTCCTTATCCGGGAAAAATCATTCCGATGGACTTGAGCATGTTAGGCGGTAAATTGATTTGTCAAAAGGACGCCTTTCTCTGCGCGGCAAAAGGAATCAGCATCGGCATCGAATTTCAGCGCAGATTGGGAACCGGCTTTTTCGGTGGTGAAGGCTTTATTATGCAAAAGCTGGAAGGCGACGGCCTGGCCTTTGTTCACTCCGGTGGCCTGGTGCTTGAACGGGAGCTCCGTGCGGGAGAAGTGCTCCGGCTCGATACCGGCTGTCTTGTCGCCATGACCTCCGGCATTGATTATAATATCGAATTTGTAAAAGGGGTCAAAAGCGCTCTCTTCGGGGGTGAGGGTCTATTCTTCGCAACCCTGCGGGGACCCGGAAAGGTATGGGTTCAATCGCTTCCCTTCAGTCGGCTCGCAGACCGCGTCCTGTCTGCAGCCCGCGCTCCCGGAGGTCGGGAGGAAGGAAGCATACTCGGTGGACTTGGCAATCTATTGGACGGAAAATAGACGAAACTCTGTTGCAAAAAGGAAGGCAAATGGGGAGAATTGTAGAAATACAATTCTCCTTTTTTGTGTTACGGTAGGTACGGCATTTTCAATATAAACAGGGGATTAGGGGAGAAACAAGGCGTGAATTGGGAATTGTTCAGCTTGATCGGTACCATCGCATTTGCAGTAAGCGGAGCAATCGTCGCCATGGAAGAAGAGTATGATATTCTCGGTGTCTATGTTTTGGGACTTGCGACTGCTTTCGGAGGCGGCATCATCCGTAATTTGTTGATTGGTATTCCGGTGACTACCTTGTGGGAACAAGGAATCTTGATTAAGACCGCAATCGCGGTCATTACCTTGGTTTTTGTCATTCCCCATCGATGGATTGAGCGGTGGAAGATTTGGGAGACGTTGTTTGACGCCATAGGCCTTGCTGCTTTTGCAATTCAAGGAGCGTTATTTGCAACCAAGCAGGGAGTGCCGGTCAGCGCAGTCATAGTCGCTGCCATGATGACCGGCATCGGCGGCGGTATCATCCGCGACATGCTGGCAAACCGTAAACCGCTGGTGCTGCGGGATGAAATCTATGCCGTCTGGGCGATGATCGGCGGAGTGTTCGTCGGACTCAAACTGGCGGTAACGCCAACCCAGTTAGCGATTTTATTCGTCTCCGTTATTTTATTAAGAATGATTTCGGTCCGGTTCAAATGGAAGCTGCCAAAACGGACGCTATCGCGGCCGGAATGGCCGGAAAGCGGTTTTAGCTGGAAAACGATCAAGTGGAAATAGAAAGGAACCCTACGATGGAAGCTAATTTCAAATGGGACGGGCATACTCATTCTTCTTTCTGCCGCCACGGCAGCTCAGCAGCAATGGAAGAGTATGTGGAACAAGCGCTTCGCCTTGGATTTGAGCGATATACCATCAGTGAGCACCCGCCGCTTCCTGCAGGCTGGGTGGATAATGAACCGTTAATGCGGGAGCTGGCCATGGAGGATCATGAGCTTGCCGAGTATTTTCTTGCGGTGGAGCAGGCGAAAGCGAAGTATGCCGGCAAGCTGGAAGTGACCGTCGGCCTAGAGATGGATTATCTGCATGGGCGGACGGATTACTCCGACGAGATTGTGCGCCGCTTCGGCAGCCGCATAGAAGATGCTGTCGTCTCCGTTCATTTTCTCCCAGGCTTCGGGGGAATGCGCTGCCTGGATTTCACACCGGCGGATTTTCGCGATGGGCTCTTATCGGTATATGGCGCGATGGAGAAGGTTGTCGACGCTTATTATGACCATGTCGAGCTTGCCATCCGCTGGGCAGCGGGGTTGTCCATGCGCAAGCGGTTAGGACACGTCAATCTCATTGAAAAATTCCGCGATGCCCTGCCGCCGCTGGATGAAGCCCAAATGAACGACAGGCTCCATCGGCTGATTCCTCTTCTAAAAGAATGCGGCGTTGGAATTGATGTAAACACCGCTGGGATGCGGGTGGCCACCTGCGGAAAACCCTATGTTCCAAAGTGGTTTCTGGCCCGATGCCAGGAAGAGGGAATCCCTTGCGTATTCGGTTCCGATTCCCATAAACCAGAAGATGTAGGGAAGGGTTGGAACTGGTTTATTGAGCGTGTGGACGAGGTATAAATCGCAAACGATTGATTCGACTCCGACACCCGAACTGGGACATCATCACGAATTGGGCAGCGTATAATAGGTTTTTGCACAAGCGTCTCTCCGCCTTTGACATAGGATGTGGTGTAATGACCCAAGTCCATTTTGATGAAAAGGAGAAGAGAGATGTCAAATAACAGTTATTTCCCGATGGCTGCCGCAGCAAATACTCAGCTCTCTCCGGCGTATACAATGCCCAATCAACCCTATCCGACGATGGTTGCCCCGACGGAATACCACCCGGTAAAAGCTGCCGTTAGTGCGCCTGTCTATCCGACCCACGGAAATGATATTCCCATCATCCTGGTGCTTTTTGTCCTCCTCGTCATTATTTTACGCATGAAACATCACCATTTTTGCTGCTAATTCCCTTGATGGACGCTGTCCAGCTGCAAACCCGCACGCCGAATAGTTATTCCGGCGGAAGCGGGTTTGTTCGCGTTTGAATCAGCTAATTCGAAAGGCTATAATGATATAAACCGGATGTTTGCAGGAGATGAAAGGAATGAAGATCGGCGTTGTTTCGGATACTCATATGCCCCACAGCGGCCAAAGGTTGCCTAAAGCCCTTGTTGCCGGGCTTCAGGGGGTTGATCTTATACTTCATGCCGGAGACTGGACGGCGCCTTATGTCGCCGAGCTTCTGGAGCAGATCGCTCCGGTCGATGGGGTGACAGGAAACAATGACGGTCCCGACATCTACCGGCAATTCGGCAAGCGCAAGCTCCTGACTCTTGGCGGCATACGAATCGGCATCGTTCATGGAGACGGATTCCGGGGAACAACGGAGGAGCGGGCTCTCGCCGCTTTTGCCAAGGATACGGCGGATGTCGTCATTTTCGGTCATTCGCATATCCCCTACAAGCAGGTGAGTGATGGAATTCTGCTCTTTAATCCCGGTTCGCCAACCGATAAGCGCTGGCAAAAGCAGTTTAGCTATGGCATTTTGGAAATCGGCAGCAATGGGACGGAAGCAACCCACTATTTTTACAACGATAAATCATAGAAAGAGGCGATGATGATGAAGTGGAGAGAGATTGATACGATCGAGGAGTGGCAGTCGGCACTGGAAGCGTCAACGGATAAGCCGGTCGTTATTCTCAAGCACAGCACGACCTGTCCGGTCAGCGCCAATGCTTTGAAAGAATATGATGACTATTTGGCAGGCAGCCCCAATGCGGAACCGGATTATCTTCTGGTTAAAGTGATCGAATCACGGCCCGTATCCAACCAGATCGCAGCCGATACCGGAGTTACTCACCAATCTCCGCAGATCATCTGCATCAAAAATAAACACTCCTACTGGAATACATCTCACTGGTCCATTACGACCGAGCATATTTCCGCTGTCCTGGACTGACCGACAAGGATAAGCTGCTGACGCTGTCCATACCGAACGTATGACATTTACCGTAGCGGCATAAGGTTAAGTATAGGAGAGACGCAACTTTTCTTAAAGAGTAAAAAAGACCTTCAACTCCGCTTTAATGCGGGATTGGAGGTCTTTTTTATAGATTAGGGCTATTGGCGTGTCAGTTTCACGAGAAGGACGGCCGCTTCTGCGCGAGTCGCTTTATCTTGGGGCATAAACAAGTTATTACCTTTTCCATGAAGAATGCCTTTTTGCGCTAGCACTCCCACATAGGGCTTCGCCCATTGCGGTATGGCTGCATCATCGCTAAACACCGTTTTGCCTGCTTCGTTGATATCAAAATTCATCGCTTTGGCAATCCAGACCGCCATTTCCAATCGGTTAATGGATTGCTGTCCCCGAAAGCTTCCATCCGGGTAACCCGCGATAATCCCTTGTGCGAACTCGTATTGCACTGCAGTCTTCGCCCAAACCGGAATGTCCTTTTGATCCTGAAAAATGTGGGTGGCTGAGCTTGCTTCTGGATTTACACTTTGTAAAGCATGAAAAAGCATCGTCGCGAACTCGGCGCGGGTTATGGTGTCATCCGGATGAAAACGCCCCGTTTGATCCCCAGCAGCGATTCCAGCCGTACCCGCTTTGCAGATGTAATCTTCCGCCCAATGTCCTTTAATATCCGTGAATGGACAAAGCGTCGAAATCGGTACTTCTGCAATGGAGCGGTGTACCGTATAGGTATATATTTTCACAGCACCGTTAGGAGCTTTGACGGACAGATTGACCGCATTATCTCCAAGGATCAGCTCGATGGATTTTGGTTCAGTCAAAGGTATATTCTGCAGAGAAACACTGCTGCCAGGATCAACGGCTTCCGCATAAATCTGGATGGCTTCCGCGCTGGTTTCGATGACATGTTCGGCGGAGATGGGGAGAACGTTTCCGTTGACCTGAAAGCGAACGGTTTTCAGATCGGTATTGCCGGATAACGGAGGACTCCAAGATCCTGAGCCGCTAGTGGATTTAGCTTTTACCGTAACAGTACGAACCGCTTCTGCTGCCGTATTCCCGGAAAAATCCTTCACGTTATAGCGCAGGGCATACATTCCGGGCACATGAACATTTACGCCTCCGGTTACCGTGATTTGGTTGGAAACATCCCCGTCATACGAATCCATCGCGGTTGCTCCGGGATCCGAGAAGGAATCGTCTTCCGTCAATAATATACTTGAACTGCCTTTCAAAGTGATGACTGGAGGCTGGGTATCTTTGACGTAAACCGTCCGCGTAACCGTCGGCGCCGCGCGATCAGCGGAATTTTTAACATTATAGTCAAGGGTGTAGGAACCGATCTTGCTTGTATCAACGGTACCCGTCACGGTTGGAGCTAGAGCCCCATCCACGGGATCGAAAGCGGTGGCACCCGGATCCGTAAAATGACTTCCAATTTCGACGGTCATCGGATTTGAACCAACTAGATAGATGGCTGGAACTTGTTCAGCGTAGACGCGGATGTTCCGCGAAAGTGAGGCGGTATTTCCAGCGTGGTCGATAGAGGTATAAAGAACCGAATAAGCGCCCGGAACGACAGAGTTTACATCTCCTGTAATCGTGATGCTGCTTGGAGGCAAGACCCCGTCCATGTTATCCGTTGCTTCGGCTCCAGGCTCCACGTAAGTTTGCCCCACTGGCACATTCATTGGATTGCTACCCAGCAAGGTTATTTGCGGCGCCGTGTTATCCAGGAGGAAAGGCAAAGAGGTTTCCTCGGTAATATTGCCCGCCAGATCTTTTGCGCGGATATGCAAATACCAGTTACCGTCGACGGCCCCCAAACTCAAACTCGCTCCACTTATAAAAGATGTCCACGAGCCGGTTGGCGGGCTCGCTGTTTGC
>NZ_CBQR020000048.1 GCF_000455485.1 Gorillibacterium massiliense | reverse complement strand
GTAACCGTTACTTGGGTAGAGACGTTCTTTTGCGAGGACTGGCTTCCGTTTATGCCGAAATGGATCTCAGGAGGAGTCGTGTCCTGGATAATTGCCGTACGCATTGCCGTAATTGTGTAGATTCTATCAACCGAGGAATCAGAAGCCACCATGATGCGGATTTGCTTCGTTGCTCCTGTCATATCTACTTCCACGGGAGTACCACTTGCTTGCGGTTGTTCATTTATATATAAGGTGTCATGCGAAGGATCTACGAGGGTTGCGGTGACATGCATTTTTGATAGCTTCGAGTTGGAGAGTGTATAGCTGGTGTTCGCAGGTTGGAAATCCGGAAGCAGAAGCCCTTCCTCAAGGGTAATTCCGCTTAATTCGTCACCATCCAGATCAGCGTTGTTGAACAAATCATCGCCCCAACGAATAACTGTGCCGTCGGATCTCAGAGCAAGAGAATAGGTGCCTGCCGCCGATACGGCAACGACATGATCTAGATTTACAGGAGGTTTGATTTGACCATAGTCACCCCATCCCCAAGCAACGATCGTTCCGTCCTTTTTCAAAGCCATAGAGTGGAACACTCCCTCATCAACGGCAACCACATCCTTGAGCCCATCAGGAACGGGAGAAGACATCGAACTTGAATTGCCCCAACTAACAACCGTACCATCTGATTTCAAGGCTAGCGAATGAAAGACTCCTGCGCTGATTGCAACGACTTTGTTCAACCCGCTGGGAACGTTTGTGTATTCGGGATTTCCCCAAGAAACAACGGTGCCATCGGATTTCAAAGCAAGAGAGAAGTTATAGCCTGCCGAAATGGCAATCACATGGTTCAAGCTAGATGGAACTTGTGTTTCACCGTACAAATTATATCCCCAAGCGATGACTGTGCCGTCAGCCTTTAATGCTAAAGCATGGGATAAACCGGCTGAAATGTCCACCACTCCAGATAATCCTGTTGGAGGATTCAGTTGCCCGATAACATTGGAATTGCCCCAGGTAATAACGGTACCATCGGACTTCAGGGCCATGGAAAAACTAACTCCTGCGGAAATGGTTGTCGCATCGTACAAATCAGCCGGCATGATTTGATCAACGAATACGTTTTGGATTTTCCCCATACCGATTACGGAGCCGTTTGCTTTTAATGCGAGGGAATATGTGTTTCCGGAACTGATCCAGGTTTTATGCTGCAAAGAAAATTCCGCGGGAATTTCGGTTTGCCCGGACCGGAATTCTCCCCAGGGAATGATTTTTCCATCTGTTCGAAGAGCGAAGGAATTGGCGCTGCCGCCAGCAATCATGACGACACCTGCCCGGAAATTCACATCACATGGGACGTTCGTTTGCCCGGACCGGTTATCTCCCCAGCCAACTATGGTGCCATCCGGTTTCAATGCTAAAGAATGGGAAGCACCTGCGGCGATGGCCGTCACTCCGCTTAAGTTCTTCGGCACATCCGTTTGGCCATAGGTGTCACTTCCCCAAGCAACGACGGTGCCGTCCGCTTTCAATGCCAGAGAGTGGTTCCACCCAGCGGCGATGGCGACAATCTCGCTTAATCCGGCTGGTACATCGGTTTGCCCCATTGTGTTATCACCCCAAGCGACGACGGTGCCATTGGACTTAAGGGCCAAGGAATGGGAGGCGCCTGCAGCGATTGCAATCGCATCTTTAAGATCAGCCGGCACATTGGTTTGCCCGCTGTTGTTGAGTCCCCAAGCGGCGACGGTGCCATTGGACCTGAGAGCAAGCGAATGGGAAGCGCCTGCGGCAATGGCCGTGACTCCGCTCAATCCCGCAGGGACATTGAGTTGGCCAAAGGAGTTCGCTCCCCATGCGGCAACGGTGCCATCCGCTTTCAGTGCGAGGGAGTGGAGCAAGCCTGCGGCAACGGCGATACCATGGGTCAGACCCGCAGGAACGTTGCTCTGCCCGAAAGTATTATCTCCCCAGGCGACGATGGTGCCATCGGATTCTAGCGCAAGGGCATGGGAATCGCCGACTGCGATCCTAATCGCTATGCCAGGGGATGCAGCTTGAGCGGATGAAGAGGAAGAGAAGGGGAAGGGGAATAGAAACGAGAGAATAAAGACGGTCACAAGTAGAAAAAGATAGCGATTTCTGTGTAGCCTGAGCATCGAATCCATACATGTTCACCCTCCAACAGAATGATTTTTAAACGAGGAGATGCGGATTGCAGGCTGGAACGGCGTTCATACGGCAGCTTATAGATACATATTGTATCATCAAAAATAAAGATCGTTAATGGAAATTAATGCGTGTAAGTGAGCGGATATGTTTGTTAATAGGAAAATAAAGTTTGTTAGAGGCAGAGAAAATGGACAGATGCAGCTGTGGATCAACCGTGAAGAACGGCTTGGACATGGCCTATTTGATCAACCGTAGAAATTTTACAGATATAAACCGCCTATCACGAGCCTGTCACTTAAACGTTTCACGTATAAAAACAGGATTATTTGAATAATGTGTGACAAAAGCATTGCGAAAGTAAGCTATTTCGGCTATAATTTGGTTAAACGTATAACTAAAATAACAGCTAACTCAAGTCACCGTTAAAAAGGATGAAAGCAATGAAGAAAGCCACGATCAAGGACGTAGCCAAAGCGGCAGGCGTATCGACAGCAGCAGTTTCTTATGTGTTGAACGGCAAGCACGACAAAGTATCGAAGGAGACGATTGAACGAGTCAATCAGGTGATCGGGGATCTCAATTACATTCCGGATTTTTCCGCCCGGAGCCTGGTGAAGAATCAGTCGAAGCTGATCGGGGTCGTCATTCCGCAGACGGAGAACTACCGTCAGCTGATTCTTGAAAACCCTTTCTACAGCGAAATCATCAGCGGGATTGAAGGAAAACTGCGCGAGAATGGCTACCATCTGATCCTGTCTGGCGTCAACAGAGGCGAGAGCTACCTGGATTTATCGATCCAGCGTAACCTCGATGGGGCGATTCTAATGGGCATTTACCCGGAGCAGTTTTACGAGGATCTCAAGCGGATCAAGATCCCGATTGTGCTGATCGACAGCTACATCAACGACAGCTATTTCAGACGAATCGGTATCGATGACGAATACGGCGGCTATCTGGCGACCCGACATCTGATTCAGGCGGGGCATACCAACATCGGGCTGATCACCGGCGCGATCCGTAAGGAAGGCGTGGTGGAGAAGCGGTTTCTTGGCTACAAGCGCGCGATTCGGGAAGCCAACTTTTTTTACAACCCGGATTATGTGTTCGAGGATTCGATGAGTTTCGAGCATGGGCTTGCGGCAGGCCGGGAGATTGCCGGCAAGCATCCCGAAATCACGGCGGTGTTCGCATCCGCTGACTTGGTGGCCTTCGGGGCGATCAAGGGGATTATGGAGCTGGGCAAAAAGGTTCCCGACGACATCTCCGTCATCGGCTTTGACGATATCTATATGGCGAAGATGTTCGTTCCGCCGCTCACGACGGTAAAGCAGGACATCACGGAAAAGGGCATCATGGCGGCGGAACAGGTCATCCGCCTGATTGAAAACGCGGAGGTCGAGTTGGCGGAGGAGATGCTGCTTCCGCTTCGGATCGTGGAGAGGCAGACGGTTAAAGCTTTAACCGAAACTGGTGCAGTTGGGAGAGGATCTTAATGGTCGGACAGAAGCGGTTGGCGAAGTTTGCGGTCATTTTTCTTTTTCTGCTTCCGAGCCTGGCGGGTCTCGTGCTGTTCCAGATCGTTCCCATGATCGCGTCGGCCGCGATCAGCTTCACAAACTGGGATATGCTGACCAAGGCGCACTTTATCGGCTGGGACAATTACCGGGAAGCGCTGCATGACGAGCGCTCCCTAACCTCCCTCGGTAATATCGTTCAGTTCATCGCCGGTTATTTGCCTTCCGTCATCATCCTCGGGATGCTCCTGGCCGTGCTGCTCAACCGGAAAATGCGTGGCGTCAAGCTGTACCGGGTGTTCGTGTTCGTGCCGGTCATCACCTCCTGGGTCGCCGTTTCCATCGTATGGCGTTGGCTGCTGAACGGGCAGAGCGGATTCGTCAATTACCTGCTCTCGCTGGTCGGCATTCATGGCCCCGTGTGGCTGCAAAGTTTCACCTGGGCGATGCCGGCCATTATCGCAGTGACCGTCTGGAAGGATATGGGGTACGTGACGATCATCCTGCTGGCCGGACTGCAGGAAATATCCGACGAGTATTATGAAGCGGCGCTCATCGACGGAGCGGGAAGCTTCCAGCGGTTCTTCCGGGTAACGCTGCCGCTTGTGACGCCAAGTCTGTTCTTCGTTCTCGTCATTTCGATGATCAACGGTTTCCAGCTGTTCGACCAGGTTATGGTCATGACGAACGGCGGACCGGCGGGACGCACCAGCACGCTGGTACAGCAAATTTATGAAAACGCTTTCCAAGGCAACAAAATGGGCTTTGCCTCCGCCCAGTCCTGGATCCTGTTCTTGATTATTTTCGCCGTGACGATCGTTCAGCAAAGCTTGCAGAAGAGGTGGGTCACGTATGAGAGATAGATTCGCCGTCTATCGAAATCTGCTCACGCACCTGATTTTGATCCTCGCGACGGTCATCCTGATCTTCCCGTTCGTCTGGATGCTGTCGGGCTCATTCAAGGATAGCCTCGAGGTTGTCCGCATGCCGCCCAACCTGATCCCCGAGCATTTTCGGTTCAGCAATTATACGGAAATCACCAAATATTTTCCCATCTATGTGTTTCTCCGCAACAGTATACTCGTTGGCATCGTCACAACGGCCGCGCAAATTCTGGTTTGCGCCATGGCGGCATTCATCTTCGCGAAGGTGCGGTTCAGGGGCAGGGAAGCCTTGTTCGTTCTGTACCTGATCACCCTGATGATTCCCATGCAGGTTACCATGACACCACTCTTTATCGTGTTCCAAAAACTGCACTTGATCAACACTTACACCGGCCTCATCCTCCCCGGCATCTTCAGCGCTTACGGAACCTTCCTCCTGAGACAGCACATCATGACCATTCCCGATCCGCTCCTGGAAGCCGCCTTCATGGATGGCGCCTCGCACTTTCGCGTGTTTTACAGCATCATCCTGCCGCTCAGCAAGCCGGCGATCGCCTCGCTGTCCATCTTCGCCTTCATGGCCTCCTGGAACAGCTTTCTGTGGCCGCTGATCATCACGAGCGACAAAAGCTTAATGACGCTGCCAATCGGTCTCAGCAAGCTTCAAGGCAGATGGGCGACCGAATGGAATATTTTGATGTCAGGCAATGTGGTGAGTTTTATTCCGATCCTGATTGTGTACTTGTTTGCATCCAAGTACTTCATTAAAGGGGTGACGATGAGCGGGGTAAAAGGGTAGGCCATGAGTGATTCAATGGGGTAGCGTAAATGGTTCAAAGACGTCCATGCCGCCTTGGGTGCTGCGAATGATGAAGAAGGTCTCCAAATTAGAAAGCGTTTTCAATTCGAAATGGCGTACAG
>NZ_CBQR020000047.1 GCF_000455485.1 Gorillibacterium massiliense | reverse complement strand
CTTCTAGATCAAAGGTTTTACGATCATAAGAATCCCTCAATTTGGCTCCGCCAAATTCGAGGCTTCCATACCATCATCCGGCCTGCGGCTTGGACCATGGTATTGCAGGATAGGAAATAATCCACTATGAAAGGCGAGGGGATTGAGAATGTTCAAAAAGAGTGCAAGGACCGCGATGGCCGCTGTCATGGTTTTCTCCGTAATGGCGACAGCTTGCTCCAGCAAGAACAATGACGCAAAAGCTAGCCAGGCACCGACAACATCGGCTGCTGCGCAATCGCAAACGCCGGCAACGACGGTGACGGCGACGGCGGAGCCGAAGAAGGACCCCGTCACACTGAAATTCATGGATTACACGGCCAGCGGCTCGCAGGAGCAAACCTTGGCGGATATGGTGAAGGCATTTGAAACCGCCAACCCGGACATCAAGGTGAAGGTGGATGTCGTCGACTATAGCAACTACTATACGAAGCTCAATACCCAGCTCGCTTCGGGCAGCGGTCCAGACGTATTCGAGGTCGGGTACGAGAATTTTGCCTCCTACGCCGCCAAGAATACGCTGAAGGATTTGACTCCGGTCATTGCCAAGGACACAACGTTTAACAAAGACATTTACAAGGGACTCGCCTATGACGCCTTCAAGTACAACGGCAAGCAGTTCGGGGTCGTAGAGAGCTTCTCCGATGTCGTTCTCTTCTATAATAAGGACCTGTTCGACAAGAAGCAGGTCGGCTATCCGAAACCAGAATGGACGTGGAAGGAAGAGCTTGACGCCGCGCAAAAGCTGACGGATGCCAAGAACGGCATCTGGGGCACCTACGCGCCGATCCAATTCTATGAATTCTACAAAACGATCGCCCAAAACGGCGGCGGCATCTGGAGCGCAGACGGTAAGGCGACGGTCAACAGCAAGCAGAATATCGATGCGCTGAACTGGATGCTGGATAAGGCACGCAAGTACAAAGTATCGCCGCCGCTGAATGACGACACGTTCAATCAGCCGGACGCGGACCTGAATGCGTTCAAGGCCGGCAAGATCGCGATGCTGCGGGGCGGCATCTGGAACTTCGGCCGGTTTGCGGACGCTCCGTTCAAGTGGGACATCGCGCTAGAGCCCGGCAATACCCAGAAGGCGCACCACTTCTTTGCAGACGGCATGGTTGTGTCGGATAAGACGAAGAATGAGGATGCGGCATGGAAATTCATTAAGTTCATGTCCTCTGATCCGGCTGTCGTTAGCGAACGGATTGCGAAGGGGTGGAGCGTTCCGGCTGTGTCGGACGACAAGGTGATGGATGCTTACTTCAAGCAGACGCCGCCAGAGTCGAAGCAGGTCGTCATGGACGCGCTCAATACCCTCGTGCTTTCACCGGTTGGCCCGATTCCAGACAAATGGAATGATCTGACCAAGGCGATCGGCGACGAACTGGACAAAGCGAAGCTGAAGGATGGCTATACTGCCGAGCAAGCGCTTAATGCGGCGCAGGCGAAGGTAGAAAAGCTGGTGCAGCCATAAGCAGGCGAATCGCACGTGGCAGACATCTGCCATGGATCATTGCTTAAGCAAGGCAAGGCCGCTGCATGAGAAAAAGACCCGGAAGCCGGTGACTGTCGGGCAGCTGTGGATAGGGATCGTATGCTTCCCGGCGCCTTCGCCGTACGGATGAGCGGACGCTTCTCCGGAACGATTCCCTATCCATTTCTGCTTGCGGCAGCAGGCTTTCGGAATGGGCGCCGCAAGCGGGAAGGGCTTCGGCCCTTCTGGTTTTCCGTGCCTGCGGTGCAATTTGGGATGTTGGGAGGCTGTTGATGTGAGCAACCTGCAAGCGCAATTGATTGATTGGAGCTATGCCATTGACCCTGCAACCGGAAGGTGCAGCGTGAACGGCCTTGAGTTGGAGACAAGAGATTCGGTCTTTCTTGGTTATTGGCTGATCGGGAGAGGCGAAGCTGCGCAGGCGGAGCCGATTATCCGCCGGCTATACGGGGAGGCGGCGAGCGGGTATTCGGCGCTGGAAGCCGCGTTCATGCTGTGGGTGGCAGGCGAATATATGCATGCGACAGGCAGCCGGGCATTCGTGGATGGCGACGGCACAGCCGGGATCGAGCTGGCTCTGGATACGCTGGAATGTTCTTGGAAGCAGCCTGCGCCACATTGGTTAGACCGGCAGGAGAATGGACTGTTATTGTCCAATCTGGCTGTATACTACGCGGGCATTCAGAAGATTCAGCCCTATGCAGACAGCGGCCGGACCCAGCGCATGCTGAAGTCGATCCGCGAGCTGCTGTTCGCAAGCTTCATTAAAGACGGACATGTCATAAGCAGATTGGGCGACCTCACTGTACATGGCGACATCACGGTGACGGCAATCCCGTTCGGGCTGCTTGGCATCGAGGACCGGATTCTGATCGAGGCGCTTGCTCCTGTGGAGCAGCTGACCGGGCGCGGCGTCCGGCTGTCCGCCGCAGATTCCTACTACGGCGGCTGTGAGCGGTCGGACCTCACCGCTCTGCTCGCCTGGTATTATGCGAAGAAGGGGGATTCCTCCCGGGCCAAAAATCTGCTCGCAGCCGTGGAGCAAACTTATCGCGAGAGCGGGTGCCTCAAGGAAGCCACCGTTTCTACAGCCAAGGAGGAGCTTCTGCTCCGGTATTGGCAGGAGACAGAAGGCGGAACGGCTCCGGAAAGCCCGTTAAGCTATCTGTTGTTTGAGCTTGCGTCCGACAGCCTG
>NZ_CBQR020000046.1 GCF_000455485.1 Gorillibacterium massiliense | reverse complement strand
CATTTACCGTCCGGCTATGACGATCCGTTTGTCTTGCTGCCATACGAGCGGACACCCAGGCATCCCGAGGCCGGAGAGACGGTCACGGTCCGGCTTTTGACCAAGCCATTCAAGGCGAGCTACGTCGTCGGCGTTGCTGTGAAGGTGGATGGCATATCCGTCAACGACTGGATTCCCATGCGGACTGAAAGGGCAAAGGACGGTGGAGATGTTTGGACGGCGTCCATTGGGGCTTTTGCTATGGGCACCGAAGTGGAATACACGTTCATCTGGCGGGACGGGGAACGAGAGCTTCGCTCGGATTCCCATTGCTTCCGGGTGCGCGAGTGGAAGCCGCTTGACCGGGCAGCGAAGCTGGAAGTTATGGATGGGGAGCGGGTGACACTTGTTTTTGAAACGGATGAAATCTCCGGATTCCAGCCGGTGCTGACGTTTGCCAAACAGGAAGCGGGCACAGTGGGATTGACCTTCGCGATCAAGCCGCCTGAGTTTTCTTCCGATATTGGAGCGTCGGCAATGGGGTCTGCGGAAGGAACGGCGGTTGGCTTGACGAGCCGGTTAGCCAACGAGGATGCGGCCAGTTCAGCCGAACCAGAACAAGATCAGGCTGTCTTAAGCCTGGAGGGGGGGCGCACCCTCGAAATCGGATTAATCGGATGCAAGCCGACGCTTCGGTTTCTAGATGCATACGGCGTGCTGCTGTTTGGCAGTCCGTCCACAGGCGCCCATTGGCTGGAGGCGCTGGTCGACGGCTCGGGGACTGTTCATAAAATCAGGTTCAACTTCATCCCGAAGCCGGGGCACCGCTGGTTCGGCATGGGAGAGCGGTATTCGCATTTGGAATATAGCGGTCAGCAGGTGGAGCAGTACGTATACAACGAGTACCGCGATCAAGGGCTTCGGACTTACGTGCCCGTGCCTTATGCACTCTGTTCGGGAAGCTATTCTCTGTTCCTGGACACGCCAATGTACTCGTGCTTCCGGTTTCACACCCGGCTGTCCGATCTCGTGGAGATCGAAGCCGACCTTTCGCTGTCCAGCCAGGAGCTCGTCGCCTATCTGTTCACTGGCGAGCCGATGGAGATGATCGAGCGGTTCACGGATGTGGCAGGCAAACCGGTTCTGCCGCCCAAATGGTCCTTCGGTCCCTGGATGTCGAGCAATAACTGGGACTCGCAGAGCGAGGTGCTGAAGCAGGCGGAGCTCACCAAGCAGTACGAAATCCCATCTACCGTGCTCGTGATCGAGCAGTGGAGCGATGAGGCGACATTTTATATTTTCAACGATGCGCAGTATGAGGCCAAGGACGGCAGCGAGCCATTCCGTTATAAGGAGTTTTCGTTCCCGGCGTGGGGCCGCTGGCCGGACCCGAAGGGGATGGTGGAGGAGCTGCACCGGGACGGCATGAAGGTGCTTCTGTGGCAGATTCCGATTCACAAGTTCCTGTACGGGGTGGCGCACGCACAGCGGGATCAGGACGAGAAGACGCTGCTCGAGCAAGGCTATGAAGTGAAAAACGCCGACGGTTCCCCCTTCGTGCTGCCTTACAACTGGTTCAAGGACTGCCACATCGTGGATTTCACCAATCCCGAAGCATGCAGGTGGTGGTTCGATAAGCGGAAATACCTGGTGACAGAGGTCGGGATCGACGGGTTCAAAACCGATGGCGGCGAATTCGTCTTTGGACACGACCTGCAATTCCACGATGGCTCGACGGGCCGGGAAATGCGCAATCTGTATCCAAATCTGTACGCGGGCCGCTACTTCGACTTCATCCAGCAGCATGCGCCGGAGGGCGGCATTACATTCAGCCGGGCCGGGTACACGGAGGCCCAGCGTTACCCGATGCATTGGGCCGGTGATGAACGGTCTACGTTCCAGGCGTTCCGTTCCTCCGTTGTCGCCGGGCTGACCAGCTCCATGTCGGGCATTCCGTTCTGGGGCTGGGACTTAGGCGGTTTCCACGGTGACATTCCGACGGCGGAGCTGTTCATCCGGGGGACGCAGATGGCGGCCTTCTGCCCGGTGATGCAGTACCATGCGGAGACCAAGGGCGAGTTCAACCAGGACCGAACGCCCTGGAATATCGCGGAGCGGACCGGTACGCCGGAAGTGCTTACGCTGTATAAGCGATTTGCCGACCTGCGGATGAACCTGCTGCCTTACATCTATGATCAGGCGGTACAAACGAGCCGGACCGGCCGCCCGATGATGCGGGCAATGCTGCTGGATTTCCCGCAGGACCCGCACTGCGCGACCTTAACCAGTCAGTATATGTTCGGCGACAGTCTGCTCGTCGCCCCCGTCATGGAAGAAGGACAGTCGACGAAGATGATCTACTTCCCGGCAGGCCGATGGCAGTCGCTGTTCTCGGAAGAGGAGCAAGTCGGGCCCGGTCTGGTAAAGGTCCGGGCAAGCTTGGAGCATATTCCCGTTTATCTCAAGCAAAATAGCGCAGTAGCGCTCCATCTTCCCCCGAGCCTTCAGCTTGCAGGCCATGTGGGGAACCGGCTGGACGGCTATGAGCGGCTCGTCTTCCTCCTGCATGTCGCAAGCGAGTTAGAGACCCGGTTCGAGGATGATCTCGGCTTCGAAGCCGTCATCGCTGCCCGACAGGAAGGCAGCGCGATCCGCTTGAATTGGTCTGCCAACCGCGTGCAGCGGATCACCTTCATGCTGCGGGTACCCGACCCTGCAGCAGCGGCAACTGCGTCGGCGCAGCAGCAATCGCTGCCGCCGCTCGCGGTGCGGCTCGACGGCACGCTTTTGCCCGAAGCGGAATGCCCCGAACGGTTGGAGCCCGGTTCGTACCTGCTTCGCGACGGAATGTTGTATATCGGTGTAGAACACGACGGCGGAAATCTGGAAATCCGATTCTAACAAGAAGCGCGATG
>NZ_CBQR020000045.1 GCF_000455485.1 Gorillibacterium massiliense | reverse complement strand
CGTACCTGCTTCGCGACGGAATGTTGTATATCGGTGTAGAACACGACGGCGGAAATCTGGAAATCCGATTCTAACAAGAAGCGCGATGCATCCATGATTCGCTCTCCCATCCCGCTTCTTCGATCAAACGAGGAAGCGGGATTTTATTATAGATATCTTCCCGTATCATTGGGCGTAAAGGGGTGGATGCGTGTAGAGGGTTGTTCGAGTTCTCTGGTCGGATGAACACTTTGGTTTTGTCCTTCTATTCCAGCAAACAGGAAGGGGAAATTGTGAAATGAGAAAAAGCTTGATTCGATCGCCGCTTAGTCTTTTGTTCAGTCTTTTGCTTGTCTTTTCACTCTTGACACCATCCGCCTACGCAATCGACGGCGTCTATCACTATCCGTACGGTTGGGACGACCCCTACAATATCCAGCCGACAGAGCTTTCTCCGCGCGATCCGATGGCGGGAGATACCGTCTATGTGCATATTACCACCTGGCCGATTGAATCCGGCCAGACAGCCTGGGTCACCTGGACGAAGAACGGCGTCACGCAGCCGGCCGTGGGCGCGTCCTGGGACTACAACAGTGGCAACAACACTTACTGGGTGGCGAACCTGGGCACTTTTGCCAAGGGGGATGTCGTTACCTACACCGTTCACGGCAACAAGGACGGGGCGAATCAAAAGGACATCGGGCCGTACACCTTCAAGGTGACGGGCTGGGAATCGGTGGCAAGCGTCAGCTCAATTACGAACAGCACGAATCACGTCGTCTTGAACGCGGTGGCGAATACGGGAACCTATTCCCCGAAAATCAATATCGCATTTACGGCGGACGACGTGTTCCGGGTGCAGCTTTCGCCTAACGGAAGTGGCACTTTTGCGACGGGGCTCAGCAACTACACCGTGACGGACAACTCAACGCAAACCTGGATCAACACGTCCAAGCTGATGCTCAAGGTGACGAAAAATCCGTTTCGTCTCGATGTGTACAAGCCGGACGGCACGACGCTAATCGCGAGAGAGTACGATAGCGCGACCAACCGCAACATGGCTTGGGCGACGGACGGCAGCTCCGTGATTACGCGGGTCGAGGATCATTTGTATTCTCCTTCCACGGAAGCGGTCATGGGCCTGGGCGAGCACTACGACCAACTGAACAAGCGGGGGCAAGTCGTTCAGAACTACGATTACAACCAATACAAGAATCAGGCGAGCGGCGACAAAACGTACATGTCCATCCCGTTCTTCCTGAACTCCAACGGTTACGGGATCTACGTCAACTCCACCTATTACTCCAAATTCGACCTGGCGAATTCCCGCACCGACATGCTCGGCTTCACGGTCAATACCAGCGGCAGCACCAGTTCGCTGCTTGATTACTACTTTGTCGGCGGAGACGATCTGAAGGGTGTAGTTGCCAATTATGCCACGCTGACTGCAAAGCCGAATGCACTTCCGAAATGGGCGTACGGCCTGTGGGTCTCGGCGAACGAATGGAGCACCCAAGCGAAGGTAAACACCGTCGTCAACAACCTGAACACCTACCAGATTCCGGCCAGCTCGCTGGTGCTGGAGCAGTGGAGTGACGAGAACACCTTCTATATTTTCAACGATGCACAGTATACGCCCAAAACAGGCTCTCAAGCCTTTGCCTACACGGACTTTACTTTCCCGGTCGGCGGCAAATGGCCGAATCCGAAGCAGATGGCGGATAACCTGCACAGCAACGGGCTGAAGCTGACTCTGTGGCAAGTTCCCATCGAGAAGTACATCACCGGTACCTATACGCAAAAAGACAACGACGAAGCCTACATGCTCTCGCAGGGCTATGCAGTAGGCAACGGCAGTGGTGGCGCGTACCGCATCCCGAACGGATCAGGCTGGTTCGATAACAGCCTATTGCTGGATTTTACGAATCCGACTGCCGTGAACTGGTGGATGTCGAAGCGGGCATACCTGTTCGACGGCGTTGGCATCGACGGCTTCAAGACCGACGGCGGCGAGATGGTCTGGGGACGCGTCAACACCTTCTCGAATGGGAAAAAAGGTGATGAAATGCGCAACCAATACCCGAACGACTACGTCGGCGCCTACAACAATTACGCCGCCACGAAGAAGAGCGGTGATTCCGTGACCTTCAGCCGGTCCGGTACCCAGAAAGCGCAGCAAAACCAAATCTTCTGGGCAGGCGATCAGGAATCCTCCTTCACTGCCTTCCAGCAGGCGATGAAGGCCGGCTTGTCCGCAGGCATCTCCGGCGTGCCTTACTGGACGTGGGATATGGCGGGCTTCAGCGGCGACGTGCCGACGGTGGAGCTGTACAAGCGCGGTTTTGAAATGTCCACCTTCGCGCCGATCATGCAGTTCCACTCCGAGAAAGCCGACCCGAGCCAAAACAACGGGTTTAGCGCCGAGCGGACCCCGTGGAACACCCAGTCCCGCTACGGGGACTCGACGGTCATTCCGCAGTTCACGAAATACGCGAACATCCGGTACAATCTCTTGCCGTATATTTTCAGCGAAGGAACGAAGACCGCCAATACCGGCGTGCCAATGATGCGCGCATTGCCGCTGGAGTACCCGACAGATTCGCAAACCTACAATCTCAGCTCGGAGTACATGTTCGGCGACAACCTGCTTGTCGCACCGGTCATCAACCAAGGGGAAACCGTCAAGGACGTCTATCTCCCTGCAGGTGACTGGATCGACTTCTTCTACGGCGCGCAGCGTCCTGGCGGACGGCACATCAACTACAACGCCGACGTGGACACGATCCCGGTTTTCGTCAAAGCAGGCAGCATCCTGCCCATGAATCTGAATGCGCAGTACCAACTCGGCGGCACGATCGGCAACAGCATGACGAGCTACAACAACCTGATCTTTCGCGTCTATCCGTACGGCACGACCAGCTATGCCTGGAACGATGATGTGGGCGGTTCGGTGAAAACGATCACCTCGACCGAGCAGTACGGGCTGAACAAGGAAACCGTCGATCTTCCGGCGATCAACTCCACGAAGACGCTGCAGGTATTCACGACGCAGCCGAGCTCCGTAACTGTTGGCGGCACTACCCTGACATCATACAGCTCGCTTAGCTCGCTGATCGCAGCCTCCACAGGCTGGTACTACGATCCGGTGCAAAAGTTTACCTACGTCAAGCTCGCAGCTAGCGCCTCGGCGCAATCCGTCGTCTTGAACGGCGTGAACAAGGTGGAATACGAAGCCGAATTCGCGACACTAACCAACGTCTCCACCAACACGAATCATACGGGATACATGGGAACCGGTTTTGTGGACGGCTTCGCGGAAGTCGGTGATTCGGTCAGCTTCGACGTCTCAGTGAAAGCGGCGGGCACCTACACCGTCAAACTGCGCTACAGCTCGGCAGGCGGCAATGCTTCGCGCGCCATCTATGTGAACGGGACGAAGATCACGGATGCGACGCTCTCGGCAACAGCCAACTGGGATACGTGGGGCACTACATCGCTCACCCTGTCGCTTAACGCGGGCATGAATACGATCAAGATCAGCTACGATGCGAGCAATTCGCTTGGTATCAATTTGGATCAACTGGCAGTCATCGAGCATTAACGTCATCGTGCTAGAGAATCGGAATCGGGAAAGGCCCGGGAGCGGGAAGTTCCGGAGGGTGTCCACCTTCCCTCTCCCGGAACTACATGAAAGAGAGGCGGTTTACCTTATGAAGATCAAGCGACGGGTCAAAATAGGCCTGGCCGTGATCACCTCTGTTGTCCTTGCGTTTTCCGGCTCAAGGTTCAGTAATCCGAAATCGGCGTATGCCTACGTCGGTTCGCTCGGGAACCTAATCTCAAGCAGCGTCTCCGGTGATACGCTGACGCTGACCGTAGATAACGGCACAGAACCGAACGATGACATTCTCGTGCTGCAGGCCGTGGAGAACGGCATCCTCAAAGTGGATTACCGGCCGAACGGAGTCACTCCCAGCGCGCATACGCCGATGATTGATCCGAACCGCACCTGGGCGGCGGTTGGCGCTACGATCAACACGGCCAGTGATCCCATCACGATTACGACACCGTTGATGAAAGCCGAAATCACGAAAAATCCCGTGCGGCTGACCATCAAGAAGGCGGACGGAACGAAGCTCTTGTGGGAACCATCCACGGGCGGGGTGTTTTACGACGGCATCCA
>NZ_CBQR020000044.1 GCF_000455485.1 Gorillibacterium massiliense | reverse complement strand
GGCATCCATTTTCTTCATAATACGTCAGATAATATTTACGGTATCCGCAGCTACAGTGCCTTTGAGGGCGACAGCAGCAGCGATCTGCTGCGCAACGACAGCAGCCACGCTGCTCACGCAGGGGAGCAGGGCGATTCCGGCGGCCCCTTCATGTGGAGCTCGGCGGGGTACGGGGTGTTGGTGGACAGCGACGGCGGATACCCGTACACGGAAAGCGCGACCGGGAAGCTGGAGTTTTACTATGGCGGTACGCCCCCGGAAGGGCGCCGGTATACGAAGCAGGACGTAGAATATTACGTGATGCTGGGCAAGCCGACGGAGATCATGAGCTCTTTTTCGGACATTACGGGCAAGTCGCCGATGTTCCCGAAGTGGGGCCTCGGGTTTATCAACTTCGAGTGGGATACGAACGAGTCCGAGGTCACGAGCAACGTGGACACCTACCGGGCGAAGAACATCCCGATCGATGCCTTCGGCTTTGACTACGATTGGAAAAACTACGGTCAGAGCAACTACGGCGAATTCACCTGGAATACGACGAACTTCCCTGATGCCGCTTCGACGGCGCTCAAGACCTCGATGTCCGCCAAAGGGATGAAAATGATCGGCATTACGAAGCCACGCATCGTGACCAAGGACGTCAACAATGTCGCGACGACGCAGGGGACGGACGCGGCGGCGGGAGGATATTTTTACCCCGGGCAGGCGGAGTACACGGACTATTTCATCCCGGTGAAGGTACAGAGCATCGATCCGTACAATTCCGCCGAGCGATCCTGGTACTGGAACCATTCCACAGGCGCCTTTGACAAAGGCATCGCAGGCTGGTGGAACGACGAGACGGACAAAGTGTCCTCCGGCGGCGCCACCTACTGGTTCGGCAACTTTACCACAGGGTCCATGGCCCAGACGATGTACGAAGGACAGCGGGCGTACACCACCAACAACCAGCGGGTCTGGCAGACCTCCCGCACGTACTATCCGGGGGCGCAGCGGTACGGCACCTCGCTCTGGTCCGGCGACATCGGCATCCAGTATTTCAAGGGCGACCGCATCAACTGGGCGGACGGCCTGCAGGAGCAGCGCGCAGTCATGCTGTCCTCCATCGACAACGGCCAGCCAAAGTGGGGGATGGATACGGGGGGCTTCAACCAGCAGGACGGGACGACCAACAACCCAAATCCCGACC
>NZ_CBQR020000043.1 GCF_000455485.1 Gorillibacterium massiliense | reverse complement strand
CCCCTCCGTCAAAACCGGCGGCGACTACAGCATCTCCCTGCGTTACGCGAATGCAACGGGAGCGGCGAAGACGGCCAGCATTTTCGTCAACGGCAAATGGATCAAGCAAACGACGCTGGCGAACCAGGCGAACTGGGACACCTGGGCGATGCAGAACGAGACCATCCCGCTGACGGCAGGCAACAACATCGTCACGGTCAAGTATTATAGCGACACTGGCGACACAGGGAACGTGAACTTGGACTACATCACGGTGCCCTTTGCGCCGACGGTGGCCAAATATGAGGCGGAAAGCGCCGATTTGGGCGGCGGTGTAGTCGTCAACAGCAACCACTGGTACTATACCGGCACCGGTTTCGTCGACACGCTTACAGCCTCCGGAGCTTCGGTCAAATACAACGTCGACGCGCCTGCAGCAGGCAACTACCAAGCGGCGCTCCGCTACGCGAACGGAACCTCCGCTACCAAGACGCTGAGCACCTATGTCAATGGGGTCAAAATCGGCCAAACCAGCTTCACGAGCCCCGGCGGCAACTGGAACGTCTGGCAGGACAACGTCCAGACACTGGCGCTGAATGCAGGAGCGAATACCATATCGTTCCAGTACGACGCTGCGGACAGCGGTAACATCAATCTCGACCGGCTGTTGGTTTCCTCAGCAGCTCCAGGCACTCCGACATCAGAACTAAACTTGGTCGACAACCCAGGGTTCGAGCGGGATACGGCTCAATCGTCCAACTGGACGGAATGGCATCCAACCGGCCAGGCGCTGGCCTACGGCGTGGACAGCGGCTCCGGCACTAATCCGCCGGAATCGCCATGGAACGGCGATAAACGCGCCTATTTCTACGCATCGGGCGCGTACCAGCAAAGCATACACCAGACGATCAGCGTTCCCGTGAACAATGCCAACTACAAATTCGAGGCGTGGGTCCTTCTGAAAAACACCACGCCGACAACCGCCCGCGCCGAAATCCAGAGCTACGGCGGATCGGTGATTTACAGCAACATCAGCAATAACGGCGTGTGGAAGTACATCAGCGTAAGCAACATCAACGTCACGACCGGCCAGATCGACATCGGATTCTACGTCGACTCCCCCGGCGGCACGACTCTACAGATTGACGATGTGCGCGTAACGAAGCAGTAAAAGCAAAGAGAGCCGCCCAAGGTTGGGCGGCTCTTGTCGTTTGTGTAACCCCCAGCTCGAGTTGGGGGTTCAGGAATGCTTTTCTCTGATCTGTGAACCGGTCTGTCTAACTTGGACTTCGACTGTACAGGTCTTTTATGGCCTGTATGAATGGCTCCTCCAGGATGGAATACGTGTCACCGACTTTATCCGAGGCAAAGCTGAAACTTAAATTAACACATATTGTATTATCAAAAATTTGGATGTCCCATCCTATGTCCGTCATCTTTTTCAAGATTCCGTAACATTAAAAAGGATCTGGAGCATGCTCCAAATCCTCTACCATACCTATCGATCGTTCTATTCCTGCTATGAAAAAGGATAACTAAACGGTAATCCCCTCTACATATCGCATCGTACGTGCAAAGAGCTGCTCCGCCTCGTTGCGGCTTACGGAATGGCGGATGCATTCGGCAATAAACCCATCCTTAAGCAAGAAAAGATCATCCACTTCCTCGCGATTTAACAAAGCTATAAACTCCTTCAGACACCCTTCCTTTTTCTCCAATAAAAGCACCTTTGCGGAAACGAGAGCAAACATTTGACTTCCTAGACTCATGCAAGTTTCCCGATCAAGCAATTTCGTGCCCATATGGTGTCCCTCCGTAAATAATGATCTTTCACCATCATTATAACACCTTACATAAAGTGTAACTTCAAAAAGAAAGCGATTTCACAAAAGCATCACGAAAGCCCCTGCGCGCTCAATTGACACCGCATAATCGCATCAAACCGGTAAAGCGCAGGGGGGGAGGAGCAAAAGAAGCAGCAAATTCAATCGAATTTTTACTGCTGCTTCTCTTTAGCTTTCACCAACATAACCGACATTTCCGCCCGGGTAATTGAAGCGTTGGGGCGAAAAGTACCATCAGTGTAGCCACTTATAATTCCTTGCTGGTACAGCGAGGAGACGGCAGTATACGACCAGCGTTTCGGCAACATATCGGAAAAAGGCAGGGTGGATTCTCCGGTCGCGAGATGATTGGCGGCCCGATAAAGCATAAGCGACCATTCCTCCCGGGTGACCTTCATTTGCGGTGCAAATGTAGTTGCCGTCGCACCGGTTACGACTCCTGATTTCCAGGCCCATGAAATGGCTTGTTCACCCCAATAATTCGCAGGGATATCGGTAAAAGGCATTTCTCCTTTTGTTAAGGAGAGTCCGTTTCCGGAGTAGGCCTTCATGAGTACGGCAGCGGCTTCTGCCCGAGTTAAAGAACGGTCGGGTTCAAATCGACTGGGAGCCGTTCCGCTGAGCCAACCAGACTGAGCTGCCGATGCGATCCAATTTGCCGCCCAATGGCCTTCGGCATCGGTAAAATACGCACCGTTAAGCCATAATACGGAATAGTCCCAAAGATTTGCGGATTCTTGCCCCAGACTCCAATAGCTTCCCCCGCGCAAACCGTATTTGGAGACTAGCAGTAGTTTTTCTTTCCGGCTCGCCTCATTGTCGTACCAGATTGTATAGGTTCCGGGAGATAAGGTTTTACCATTTACGACCGGATTCGCTCCCGCTGGCACCGTAATTACCGCTTTTGCCGCTTTCCCTTGTACGGTCGTAATGGTGCCGTGGAATTTCTGGATGAGGGACTGGATTGTTTTCTCGGTTAATCCCATCCCCTTGACGGACAGATCCGCCGACCACATTCGTCCATACAGCGGCAGCGCAAGGACGATTTGATTGGCCGGTACACGAGCGAGGGCATATTGTAGCGAGCGTTCAACGAAGCTCACGCTGGCAACGGGGCCGGCATCGGACGACCCTTCATAGGACTCATCGTAAGCCATAATCGTCAAATGATCCGCCCATTTTGCTAAAGCTGCGTAATCGTACGCACCCATATAGGAGGCGGCGTCCGCATCGGGTATCGCGCCTACAGCGATGGAAACTTCTTTTTCGGGAGACAGGGACTGCCGCAGAAGTCGGACAAAATCGGTAAGCCGGTCTTTATCGGAAGGGGGCATGTTTTCCAAATCGACATTGATGCCATCTAAATGATTGGTGGAAATCGCATCGGCAATTTGACGGGCTAAGCTTTCTCGATTGGTCAAGGCAGCTTGAGCCAACGCGCGACTCCATTCATTGTTCAAGTAAGCAACAGTGCGGACATTTCGGGATTTCATGTCGTTTATAAAAGATTGATCCAGTAAGGGGGAGACGATCAACGAACCATCGTTTGATAGCGAAAAAAAGGGCAGCATAATCGTATCCAGCCCGTTTTTGGTCTGATCGACTCCCATTCGGTTTGCCGCGGGAGACATCCAGTTGATATAGGCGGAACTTGTTTTCCCAGCCGCTGAAGCAGGTGCTGAGATTCCTCCAACAAGTATAGATAGTGTTAGAAATGCAGTTAGCCATTGTTTCACAGTTCATATCCCTCCCAATCTATCATACCATCCGTCCGAATGGGCTGTTAGGGGGCTCTCGCTGGCACTGATTCCTGATTATGGATATGAAAAACCAATAAAAGTTCAATAAGAGGGATGGGGTTGGGGAAACCTAATAAACAAACGCGACTTAAATAGCCCTGGAGGTCATTTCAATGAAAAAGCGTTACCTGCCTGTTCTCGTGCTTCTTCTGTTGAGCCTCTTTCTAGGCTGCGGCAATCAATTGCGCAAACCCCTTCATTTGAGCTCTAAGTTTGTAGAGGAAAATCACATGCCTAACGCTTCGGAAGCCGCGGCGCTGCCGGGAGCGCTAAATGGAAATGGTCGACTGAACCTTGCAGGTGTTCCGGGCATAACGCCGACACCGACTGTTTACTCCAACCCCAACCGAGCGAAAAGTGCTTCAAAAAGGATAAAAAGCTATTCAACTGGCGAGGAACAAAACCAATCGTCTTCCGGACATGAGCTTACCCTTGAAGAGTTACGCCGGAAGTATAAGAGCACCCTGTTTTTCAAAGGAAGTCCCCGATGGCGTGCGGTCGCTCTCACCTTCGACGATGCGCCGGATCCTCGGTTTACTCCGCAGATTTTGGATGAACTGCAGCGGAATCATGTAAAAGCCACCTTTTTTCTAGTCGGAAAACGAGCTGAAAAATATCCGACCCTCGTCAGACGGATTGCAGCGAGAGGACATGTCATAGGAAACCACTCCTATACCCATCCCAATTTTAATAAATTGAGCGAGAGTGCTTTTCGCCGGGAAGTGTTGAAGACGAACCGAGTTTTGCAGCCGCTCATCGGGTATGATCCGAAATTGCTTCGCCCGCCTTACGGCAATATTAGGGAAAATGAGTTGGTGTGGTTAGCGAACAATGGATTTAAAGTCATCAACTGGAGCTCCGATTCTCTCGATTGGAAGGGGTTAAAAGCCGACGAAATCATTGCCAATATTATGAAAAACGTTGAGCCTGGCGCCATCATCCTGCAGCATGCCGGCGGAGGCACTGGAGAGGACTTGTCGGAAACCATCAAAGCCATTCCCCGCGTGGTTAAAAAGCTGCGAGATCGAGGTTATGATATCGTCACTGTACCGGAGCTTTTGGACCTTCCCAAGAGCCGCTGACGTTGTATTGGAAGTCTTTCGATAGCCCGGAGACCAACATTTTCCGGTTTCCGGGCTTGTTTATATATGCTACCGTTTTTGGTAAGCGCCGAGACTCTTGGAAGAGTTGTCCTCAAGAGGGAAACTTCTCTTTCACAGTGCGGGGGATTCTCTGAAACCTCATTATCCTAGAGCGAGGTTTCTATGGGGTAAAGCGCATGCGATGCGCCGGGATGTATCCTCATCCCGCACCCGACAACTAACTCCGTAGGCCGATAAAAGGAGGTAGCTTTAGAAATGAACAACAAGACGAACAGAATGGTAAGCGGTTTTAAAAAACGGCATGCGGCAAAAGCCGCCTTGTCTCTTGCCCTTGCGCTAGCGGTAGTCGCACCTACCACCGTTTCAGCAGCATCGGCAACCTCAGCAGGTACGTACACCATCAAAGCGGGCGATACGTTCTGGAAGATCGCAAAAGCGAAAAATCTCGACTTAAATGCAGTGCTGAAATTGAATGCAAACGCCAACCCATTAAATCTGCAAATTGGACAAGTCGTTAAGCTACCGACTACAGCCAACACAGTAAAGATTAGCTCCTTTGCACCCGCTGCAGCTTCCACCACGACTCTGGCTGGAATCGGCAGTTATAAGAAAAAGCTGACTGTATCGGCAACGGCCTACTCATCCGCTCCGGAGGAGAACGGCTGGGGAGCCGTCGACTATTTCGGCAATCCTCTTGCGCTTGGCACAGTGGCTGTTGATCCAAAGGTGATTCCGATGAATTCCAAGCTCTATATTACGGGCTATAATAATCCGGATTTGCCGGCAGGCGGCATGATCGCCTACGCGAAAGATCAAGGTTCAGCTATCAAAGGAAACCGTGTCGATATCTTTATTCCGGGAAGTGCATCCCGAGTATCCAATTTCGGAATTCAAGATATTACCGTTTACGTATTGGAATAGCCTTTTACGTAGGGTACGGATGAAGCGCATGATCGAGCCATTCTCGCAAGATGAGAATGGCTTTTTTCTTTTATCCCATGCTACTATTGGAGAATCATATGAATAAGGATGATTTTCTTGAACGCCGCAACTACCCGCAGCACGCTTTTTTCTTCAACTCGCTTCAACGTATTAATCCTGATTACCGTTTTTACCGGCTTCAGCCAAGGTTTGCTGCTGCCGCTACTCACCATCCTGGTTGACCGTACGGGAGTAGGCTCCGGCATCAATGGATTGAACGCCGCCGCTATGTACGTCGGAACGTTTTCCGCTATGTTTCTTGTAGAAAGGCCTTTTCGCCGGTTCGGCTACAAACCCGTTATCCAGACGGGCTTGCTGATGATATTAATTGGAGTTTTGCTGTTCCCGCTCTGGACCAATCTTTGGTTTTGGGTTGTCTTGCGCATTTTCGTCGGCATTGGCGAAAGTTCGCTGCATTTTTGTACTCAATTATGGATCATGGCCTCTAGCCCCATCGATAAAAGAGGGCGGAGCATTTCCCTATACGGCCTATCTTACGCAGTCGGCTTCAGCATCGGGCCTCTAGGTATCAATTTGCTAAACAAAGGAACGGGTTCGCCCTTCTTGCTCATTGCCGCCTTCGTCCTGGCTTGCGTGCTGCTGCTCGCGAAAGTGAATAATGAACGGCCGGAAGCCTCGGAGCAGCCTGTGGCGAGTGAAGCCGACAACATGGCAGAAGGGACGTCTAAACCGCGGAATCGCTATTTGCGAGCCTACCGCATCGCTTGGTTCGCTTTACTGCCGTCTTTGCTATTCGGCTACATGGAATCGTCACTCAACAGCAACTTTCCCGTTTATGGCCTGAAGCTTGGTTTTTCGGAAAGCTGGATCACCATTCTTTTACCGGCTCTTGGCATCGGAAGCTTGATCCTGCAATTACCCCTCGGAGCTTTAAGCGATAAACTGGGACGTAAACGGGTGCTGATTTTTGCGGGATTGCTTGGCTCACTCGCTTTCTTGGCCATTCCTTCCGCTGGAACGAATCCTTGGCTTGTCCTCGCGTTGCTGGCGTTCGCAGGGGGGATGGTGGGTTCCTTTTTCTCCTTGGGCTTGGCCTATGTAGCGGATCTTGTTCCGGCATCGCTCCTCGCTTCGGCTAACGTCATCGCCTCAATTCAATACAGCGCCGGCTCTATCATTGGACCGAATATCGGCGGCTTCAGTATGCAATATGTCTCCTTAAGCGCCATGTTTTATTTCATGGGGGGTTCCTATCTGCTGTTCTCTCTTTTGGGCATCGGTTTTCGCAAGGAGAAAGAACGCGTGGAACGAAAAGAGACGATATCCGTTATACATGAATGAGGGAACCGAATCGAACGCCGGGAGGGACGGGGAATGGACAGTCGAGAGTTGTTTGCGGAATGGAACGAGAAGATGCAAGCCGTGAAAGAAAAGGAACGAAACCACGAGAAATGGAAAAGCCGGTTTACCCAATTGAACCGAGAGTTGCAGCGAGCGGAGGAAAAACTGGAGAGAACAAGCCGCAGGCTGGAAGCGGAAAATGAAGACGTGGAGAAGCTAAAGAGGCTGTCTCTGTCCAATTTCATTCTGACGCTGATTCACAAAAAAGATGACCGTCTGGAGCAGGAACAGCTGGAGGCCATCGCCGCTAAGGCGGAATACGATGCCGCATACAAAGAGCATGAATCCATCGGGGAAGAGCTAGCCAAGCTTCGAACGGACGAGAATGGAACCGACGACTGGAAAATGGAGTATGATCGGTTGATGATAGCGAAAGAGCAGCTGTTGAAGGAGCACAGCCCTGCCGTGGCCAGCCAATTGGCTGACTTGGCAGAGAATAAAGGAAAGGTGCGCCAGCTGTCCAAAGAGTTGCAGGAGGCAGCCAAAGCCGGACGGACAGTTCTTGCCGATTTGAATTCGGCTATTGAGAGCTTGAGTTCTGCGAAAGATTGGGGAACATACGATATGCTGGGCGGAGGGGCTATCGCCACGTATGCCAAGAGAAGCCGGATCGATGACGCCATGAATAATCTCGCCCATGCCCGGCAAAGTATGAGAGATTTCCAAAAGGAATTGAAGGATGTGCAGCTTCAGCTGACCGTTGATTTGAGCACAGGGGAATACTTGCGGTTTTCCGATTACTTCTTCGACGGCTTTATTACCGACTGGATGGTGCAAAAACGGATCGATAACAACCTGGATCAAATCGAAGGCAACGCTGCGGAAATCAGACGCCTCGTTGGGCAACTGGATGAACAGAAGAACCGCGCCGACAGGGACCTTGAAAGCATGGAGCGGCAAACAACATCCCTGATTGAGAACGCAAATTAATAGAAAAATTGATTCGTTGGAAAGGACGTCACAGCCTTGAAAACTGCCCGTATAGCCATAATCGGATTAGGCAATATCGCTAAAACCCATATCATCGCCCTGAAAGCGATCCCCGTGCTAAAGAAAACGCCGGTATTGCCGGTGCTGGATAGTTTGGTGACGCGTAACCCAGCTTCTAACCGGGATCAAGCTGCAGCTATCGGGTTCAGGCAAACGGTAGGTACGCTATCGGAAGCTTTTGAAGGCGGTAAGCCGGATATCGTCGATGTTTGTACTCCTAATTCCTTGCATCTGGATGCCGTCGCATACAGTGCGAGCCAGGGATCTGCCGTTTATTGCGAGAAGCCGTTAACAGAATCCTATACGAATTCCAAGAAGCTTGTGCTTTCTGCAGAAGGAGCCCCGCTGACCCAAACTGCACTTACATACCGCTATCATCCCGCCGTCATCCGCATCCGGGAAGCTCTACGACTCGGACTGCTGGGCGATGTGCTGCAGTGCCGGATCTCATACCGCCGTTCCGGGTATTTGGACGCGTCTCGACCGGTTAGCTGGCGGCTTCAAGATGCTTTTTCCGGAGGCGGAGCCATATCGGATCTGGGCGTTCATGTCCTTGATCTGTTCCGTCATTTTTTTGGCGAACTTGCCTCCGTCAGCGGACAGACCAACATTTTCGTCAAAAAGCGGCCGGAAACCCAAGGCGGCGAACCGGTGGCGAACATCCGCGTCGACGATTGGGCGCTCATGAACGTGCGAATGGAAAGCGGAGTGTGGGGAGTTGCCGAGGTATCCCGGATTGCTTTGGGGGCGGAAGCCTTCGAAGTCAATATCACCGGCACAAAAGGCGGCTTGACAGTGGACTTGGAAAAAGAGTACGTGCCGCGCCTAACCTTGCTGGACGGTTCATCTCCTGCCATACCGGCGCCCCCGGCCTTGGACTTGCTGCCAGGCGAGAAGGGGACGATGGGGATGGCCGTCGACGTTCACTTCGGCGCTTTGAATCACTTCCTTCATCGCTTGGCAGGCGAGGACCGTTGGCCCGGTCTTGCTCCCGCATTGGCGGATTGTCTGAAAGCGGAAGAGTGGATTGACCGAGTCCTGCAGGAAAACCAATAATCCAAGCTCGAAAGAATGAGAACGCCGCAGAGCATGAGCCCTGCGGTTTTTTGCATCCAAAAGGTTCACTGAAAGGTCAAGAAAAACAAACGCATTCACGGAAGTTTAACCAATGGTTATAGCGAAGACCGTCGGCTTTATGCTAAGATCATATCTTGTTCGAATGTAGAAATGAACGATTCTCACAGCTTTGCGCTTTACTTTGGTAGAGAATTAAAGCGCTGGAACAAGGAAAGGGGCCGCTTCAACAGAATGAACGGTACGCAAGAAACAGGCAAAACTTTTGGATTATGGATTTTAACTGCCCTTGTCTTAGGGAATATGGTGGGCTCCGGGATTTTCATGCTGCCCCGCACCTTGGCGGAGACGGCCGGTCCCTTTGGCGTAATCGCCGCGTGGCTGGTCACCGGCGCCGGAGTGCTGGCATTGGCTCTCACCTTCGGCAGTCTGGCGCTGCGCAAGCCGGAATTGAACGGCGGTCCACAACTATACGCGCAGGCCCTGTTCGGAATGAAAGGGGAAGGCGGCCGGTTTGCCGGCTATTTAGCATCCTGGGGCTACTGGGTCGCCAATTGGGCGGGAAACGTTTCTCTGATCATTACCTTCACCAGCTATTTGTCCGTCTTTTTTCCTATGATGAACAACGGGGAAACCCTGTTCTCGGTAGGCGCCTTCACCGTCAAGACGGGCAACGCCATCACGTTCTGCATTTCCAGTCTTCTGCTTTGGCTGATGTACGCCTTGATCTCCCAAGGGGTAGAAGGAGCGGGCCGGCTAAACTTTTGGGCAACCGCGGCCAAGGTAGGCGGCTTCGTCCTGCTGCTTATAGCCGGGTTGGCGCTGTTCGACGCAAACCACATGCTGCCGCTATTACAAGAACGGACTGTAGACGGCAAATCCCTATCATTGGGCAGCCAAATCAATCACGGGGCTATCAATACGCTTTGGGCATTTATCGGCGTGGAATCCGCCGTCGTTTTTTCCTCCCGGGCTCGCAGGAAAGAAGATGTGAAAAAGGCAACGATGCTTGGACTTTTCATCGCGTTGGTCATCTATTTAGGCATCACATTATTGGTTATGGGAGCTCTTCCCCAAGACAAGCTGATGGCGTCCGCGAGCCCTTTGGCGGAAGTGCTGGGTGTATTCGTCGGTACCGCTGGAGAATACGTCATGGCCGGACTCGGCCTGCTGGCCATGATCGGTTCGATGCTGGGCTGGATTCTGCTGAGCGCGGAAGTTCCGTATCAATCCGGTAAAATGGGGCTTTTTCCGCCCGTGATGAAGCGGGTTAACGGCAATGGCGTGCCTATAACCGGGTTGGTTCTCACTTGTGTCATGATGCAGGTGCTGCTAGTTTCCCTATTGTCCAAAACTATCGGGGAAGGGTTCGATTTCATCATTCTGATCGCCACCCTGGCGTTTCTCATCCCTTATCTTTTTTCCTCGCTGTTTCTGGTGAAAATGGTGCTGAGCGGCGATGGGTATTCCGGCCGGAGCGACCGGCTTACGGATGGTATCGTCGGAATGCTGGCCTTTCTTTACTCCCTTTGGATGGTCAAAGCGGGTACAGCGGACATGAAAACCTTTTTGCTGGGAATGGCGTTTATCTTCTCCGGCGTGCTGTTTTATCCCTTCGTGCGAAAAAGCTTGAAGCGGAATTGATCCGGGGAATCGAACGCAGCACCGTTTGTGTAAGACTATTTGCATTACGCTGGAATTTGCAGGACAATGGATAGGTAACCAATGTTCAATTATCTACCGATGAAAAGAGGAATCTGTCATGCATGATCCCCGATTTACTCGGCTGGCCGATGTGCTGGTCAACTTTTCCACCCGATTGCAACCCGGCGAAAATGTTCTGATTGAAGCCACCGGCATCGATTCGGCGCTGGTCAAGGAACTGGTGAAAAAAGCGCGGGAGGCGGGCGCTAACCCCTTCGTTAATCTGAGAGATCCGGCCATTACCCGTCAGTTGCTGATGAATGCAAGCGAAGATCAGCTCAAGGTATGGTCCGACTACGATAATTATCAAATGGGTAAAATGCAGGCTTATATCAGCGTCCGCGGCGGCAGCAACATCACGGAACTGTCCGACGTACCCGACGACAAGATGAAGCTGTATTCGTCCTTGTACACCCATCCCGTGCATTTCGAAACCCGCATCAAGAAAACGAAATGGGTCGTGCTCCGGTATCCGACGGCTTCTATGGCGCAGTTGGCGGGCATGAGCACAGAAGCCTTCGAAGACTTTTACTTCGACGTCTGCACTCTTGATTATAGCAAAATGTCCCAGGCCATGGACGCCCTCAAAGAACTGATGGACAAAACCGACAAAGTGCGGATTACCGGCCCCGGTACGGATCTTGAATTTTCCATCAAAGGCATCGGTTCCATCAAATGCGCCGGCGAGATGAACATCCCGGACGGAGAGGTCTACTCCGCGCCTGTGCGGGAGTCCATCAACGGCACCTTGAGCTATAACGCTCCGTCGCCTTATGACGGCTATACTTTTGAAAATGTGAAGCTGGTGTTTAAGGATGGCAAAATCGTCGAAGCGACGGCTAACGACACCGAGCGGATCAACAAGATTTTCGATACGGACCCAGGCGCCCGTTATGTCGGCGAATTCGCCATCGGTGTGAATCCGTTTATCCGTGAGCCGATGAAGGACATTCTCTTCGACGAGAAGATCGACGGCAGCTTTCACTTTACACCAGGGCAATGCTATGACGATGCCTATAACGGCAACCAATCTTCGATTCACTGGGATTTGGTTTGCATTCAACGTCCGGAATACGGAGGAGGAGAGATCTGGTTCGACGGCAAGCTGATCCGCAAAGACGGCAGATTCGTCATCCCCGAGCTGGAACCTCTGAACCCGGAAAACTTAAAATAATGAATGCAAAAAGACCCGCGGCAGATTGATCTGCTGCGGGTCTTCATTTTGTTGGATGGGAAGGAGGCGAAGCATTCCTTCTTCTACGCTTGCAGCTTCATCATCACTTTTTCTTCCACAATATCGCCGTCGATAAAATGCTCCTGCACGATTTGCGGCACATCTTCCGGGGTCAGCGCATAATACCAGACCCCTTCGGGATAGACAAGGACAAATACACCGTTTCCGCATAAACCGAGGCAGCTGGTTTTATTGAGCTTCACCTCTTTATGCAAACCGTGTTTGACAAGCTCTTCCTTGAACGCCTCCATGACCCCTTCTGCGTCCTGATTGTTGCAATGGGTGCTGCAGCAAAAAAATAAGTGGCGCTTCAGCGTTTTTAACCGCATGTTCATCTCATGATTCTCTCCTTTGTGTTATTTTTTATGTCATGATGTGGAAATGTCATCCAGTTTATCTTCAGTTTAATGAATTAGAATGAAGGATTATGTACATCCAATCTCACTTTGCGGAATAATTGTGGATTTTGTGTTAAATATGATGACATATGTTCCGCTGCAGAAGAAACGAATAGAAAGTGCCGCGCTACGGTTTCCGTTGTATAATCAAACTAACGTATACCGGAAACGGGGGTTATGGGAATGAACAAACCGTTATTCGAACCTTCGGTTATCACAAATGAGCAGTTTAACCTGATGAATATCCCGGAACGCGAAATCATCTATACAACGCCCGGAGGCAAGCAAGTCGTACGATTCGCTCTCGGGACTGGAGAGAAAAAGCGGAGCTATATCTACAAACCCCTTACCAATCTGGAGCTTGCCGGACGGGAAGATTGGGTTTATCGCCATCTGCTGCCGCACCTGCAGCTGCGTTATCCCCGCATGCTGGCCCAATCCGCTGAGCGTGACCCCGAAAGCCGTTGGGCAATATTCGAGGATGTGGGAGAGCAATCCCATCATCACCCGACGGATATCCTTATCCAGGCAGCGGAGGATATTCAGCAGCTGCACCGGATTCCTGTCACCATGCTGAACCAAAGCTTCTCCGCCCAAAAGCCTTCTCTCTCAGAAGTGGCAGATCAAGTGATCGTCCATAACGACCGCCTTGCTGCTCTACTGGTTCAGCTTGGAATGCCCTCAGCCGTTGTCGATGGCCTAACCCGGTTGATGAATGCAGGACTGTCGGATTTTGCGGACGAAACCGTCATCTGCCATGGCGATTTGCATCTTGGGAACATTGGGGAGTTTAACGGGCAAGCGGTCATCCTGGATTGGGAGCATGTCCACGCGAACTCCGTATATTGGGATTTGTTCAATCTGTTGGATATGACCCATCCGGATTTTCGGCGTCAGACGGCTCCGGAAACACGCGCCTCCGTTTTGGAAGCCTATTTGACGGTGCGCCGGAAGGAGGAGGGCTGGAGCGGCAGTTCCCGCGATTTTATCCGCCATTACTACTTATTTGCCGCTCTCTATTCGGCTTGGATGCTGCTCTTGATCGACAGCGACTTGACCGCCGGCCGCTGGAATCGGGAAGGGCTTCTGGCCCAGCAGGAAGAGACTTTCTCCGCCCTCGAAAGCTGCGCATATCCGCTGTTGGATCATAATTATTGAATCCATCGAACGATAATGGTTGCAATTTCCTTGATCTTGGTGTACTTTTAGTTTCGAACCGAATACAACCGGGTGCTCGATGAAGTCGGGCTGAGATTGCGACCGTATGCCGCTGACCGGAATATCTGATCTGGGTAATGCCAGCGTAGAGAATAGCGTCCGACGCCTGCCGTCCGGTTATTCCGGACGGTTTTTTATTTTTCCGCGATCAGGACGCGCTTTTCGAAAAGATTGGCATGGCGCTTCCGGATGGAATGCGCTGTTTTTTTATGTAACCAGAGAAGATATAAAAAACGGAAACCGAGGGGAGAGATTTGATCATGAAAAAAGGTAGAAAAGCGGCAGTTAGTGGGCTGTTGGTGCTGTCTTTGGCACTTGCTGCAGGCTGTGGAAACGGAAAAACGGCGGATAAGGCGGAGCAGGGGGGAAAGAAGCTCACCGATATCAAGGTCGTACTGGACTGGACGCCGAACACGAACCATACCGGCTTGTATGTGGCGAAGGAAAAGGGCTATTATGAGCAGGAAGGTTTGAACGTGCAAATCATTGAACCTGGAGCCGGCGGAGCGGACCAGATGGTGGCTTCGGGGGAAGTTCCTTTCGGCGTGAGCTATCAGGAAGGTCTGACCTACGCTCGAACCCAAGGGGTGCCCTTGGTGGCGCTGGCCGCAGTCATCCAGCATAACACTTCGGGGCTTGCTTCTCCGGTAGCGAAAAATATCAAGTCGCCGAAAGATTTTGAAGGTAAAATCTACGGCGGTTACGGCGGTCCCTCGGAGGAAGCGGTCGTTCGCTCCTTGACGGAATTAGACGGCGGCGATCCCGACAAGGTAAAGATCGTCAACATCGGCGAAGCCGATTATTTTACGGCGGTGAAAAAGGATGTCGATTTCTCCTGGATCTACTATGCATGGACCGGGGTGGAAGCCGAGTTGAGAAACGAACCGCTCAACATGATTTACATCAACCAGTTCTCGGACAAACTGGATTACTATACGCCGCTGATCGTTACCAATGAAAAGATGATCGCGAACCAGCCTGATATCGTCAAAGCATTTATGGCCGGGACTTCCAAAGGGTACGAATATTCGATCGACCATCCGGATGAAGCGGCGGATATTCTCATCAAAGCTGCACCTGATTTAGATGCAGCTTTGGTTAAGGCAAGCCAGAAGTGGCTCAGCCCTCGGTATAAGGACGACGCTGCCCAGTGGGGCTTAATGAAGCAAGAAGTGTTCGAGGGTTACACCGACTGGATGATGGAACACAAGCTTCTGGAGACCAAACCGGATATGTCCAAAGCCTTTACCGATAAATTCCTGCCGGGTCAGGAATAAGAAGGGACAGATGAGCATGACCAATCCAAAAGAAATGGCAAACACGCTGCTCTCCATTCAAATCATTCCGAAAACGCCGAAGGGTGAAGACGTTATCCCCTACGTGGATCGTGCTATTGAGGTCATTCAGCAAGCGGGCGTAAAATACCGGGTAGGTCCTTTGGAAACGACGATGGAAGGGGAAATGAGCCAGCTTCTTGCGATCGTGCAAAAGATGAATGAAGCAATGTTGGAAATCGGCAGCCCCAATGTCATCTCCGAGGTGAAAATCTACTATAACCCTGACGGAGCTTCCATGGATAAACTGACGGAGAAATACGACTAAGGATTGATGTCCGTATGAAAATTGACAGGTTATGGCGCGCCGCCCTTCCTCCAACCCTTGTGCTGGTGCTGTTTCTTTTGCTGTGGGAAGGTGCCGCCGCCGTCTTTCATATCCCGAAATGGCAGTTGCCGGCTCCGACGGATATTTTCCGCGAAGGCTGGAACGGGTTTGGCCGCATCGGACCCCACACGCTGTCCACCTTGAAGATCACGCTATTGGGCTTTATCGTCGGGTCGCTGACGGGTGTCGTCATCGCTGTCGCCCTTCACTTGATACCCGGAGTTCGGCAAGGATTTTATCCGCTCCTTATCCTTTCGCAAAATATTCCCTTGGTGGCGCTGGCGCCGCTGCTCATGATCTGGTTCGGACTCGGGCTTTTGCCGAAGCTGATTCTGATCACGCTGGTTTGTTTTTTTCCTGTCGCGGTGGCGCTCTTGGACGGCTTTTCCCAGACTGATGCGGCCATGATGGATTATATGCGGATGATCGGAGCTTCCCGAAGTCAAATTTTCCGCAAACTGGAGCTCCCCCACGCGGTGCCGTTTCTCTTCTCGGGCTTGAAAATCTCAGCCACTTACAGCGTCATGGGCGCAGTCGTCGCGGAATGGCTGGGTGCCGAGAAAGGCATCGGCGTTTACATGCTCAATGCGCGTTCGTCTTACCGGGCCGACCGGGTATTCGTGGCCATGTTCGTTATCGTCGTTATCAGTCTTCTTTTGTTTGGTCTGATCTCCTTAATCGAAAAACGAACAGTGCGCTGGAAGCCTAAACGCGAACGGCAGACGAGGCGGTAAATCATTTAAAGATTTGTAGCAATAGGGAGGGAAGGTTGTGCAGATCATTCGGCAAGAATCCCATCAGTCGGACGTTATCGATTCCGCTTCTCAGGGCAGCCCACATCTCGAATTAAAGGATATCTCCGTTACCTTCCGAGATCGCGGAAAACCTGAACCGGTATTAGCCAACATTTCCTTACGAGTGGAGCAGGGTGAATTCGTTTCTCTAGTTGGCCCTTCGGGCGGTGGAAAAAGCACTTTATTCCACGTGATCGGCGGGTTGGTGGCCCCATCATCCGGAAGCGTTTGGCTCGAGGGCGGGGAGGTCACGGGGCAAAAAGGGTTGATCAGCTATATGCCGCAAAACCATGCCCTGCTGCCTTGGCGTACCATCGAAGACAACTCGATTCTAGCCATGGAAATCGCCGGCGCCTCAAAACAGTCCGCCCGGCAGACGGCGCGGGAATGGCTCGCCCGGGTCGGTTTGGAAGGCTATGAAAAGGCATATCCCCACATGCTGTCCGGCGGAATGAAGCAGCGCGCTTCCTTTTTACGGGCGCTGCTCAGCCCCAGGTCGTTCATGTGTCTGGACGAGCCTTTCGGTGCTCTGGACGAGTTGACCCGGCTGGACATGCAGCGCTGGCTTCTGCGCATATGGGAAGCCAATAAACGTTCGGTACTGTTCATCACTCACAGCATCGAGGAAGCCGTTTTACTATCCGACCGGATCTATGTGCTTACTGGCCGTCCGGCTGGCGTCACCAAGGAAGTGACCGTGCCCTTTCCCAGGCCTCGAGGGGATGAGGTTGTCGCCGATCCGGCTTTCGTCGCTCTCCGCCAGGAGATATACGAATGGATGCGGCGAGGCTAATAAGCAAACCTTTAATAAGCGTAAACCGGGTTCCGGTTTGCGCTTTTTTGTGTAGAATCCGTGGCAATGTCCGGTTCTGCCGTCTGATCCGAGCTTCCAGTATTGTAAGCATTATTCGGAAAACCGTATAATAGAGCTATCCAGAGATAGATGACTAACTGTCATTCATTTGCATTCCGTTAACAGGAGGATTTGCGCCGCATTATGAATAAGATCAAAATTTTTACAGATAGCACAAGCGATCTGGCCCCTTCGTCAGCTGGAGGCGCTATGGTAGTTGTAAGTTAATTACCGCCTCTATGTCACCTTTCGTACGCTGAAT
>NZ_CBQR020000042.1 GCF_000455485.1 Gorillibacterium massiliense | reverse complement strand
AGATAGCACAAGCGATCTGGCCCCTTCGCAGCTGGAGCGCTATGGTATTGAAGTTATACCGCTCTATGTCACCTTTGACGCTGAATCCTACCGTGACGGCGCCGAACTGCAAGCGGACGATCTTTTCCGCAAGGTAGGGGAGAAGTCCAAGCTGCCCAAAACCGCCGCACCATCGCCGGCTGACTTCATAAACGCCTTTTCACCGTCTATCGAGGCAGGCTATGACATCCTTTACATCGCTTTATCTTCGGAGTTATCGTCCACCAGTCAAAATGCCATGATTGCGGCAGATGAATTTCCAGATGGACGAGTTCGCGTATTCGATTCTCTGAACCTTTCCAGCGGCATCGGATTACAGGTGATGAAGGCAGCCGTGGCCGCAGAGAAGGGCAAAACCATGGACGAAATCATGGCCATTTTGGAATCGGTCCGCAAAAGAGTTGAAACCGAGTTCATCATTGATACGTTAGATTACTTATATATGGGCGGCCGCTGCTCCGGTTTGCAGCATTTTATTGGCAACATGTTGAAAATCCGCCCAGTGGTCAAAGTAGTGGACGGGAAGATGATTCTCGCATCAAAAATACGCGGCAAACGGGAGAAGGCTCTGCAGCAGCTGCTGGATAATGCGCTAGCCAATAAAGATAAGATGGATGATGAACTGGTGTTCGTCACCCATGCCAAAGCCGATGAAGAAGCAGTCTACCTGCGGGAAACACTGCTGCGCGAGACTCGCGCGAAAGAAGTCGTCATTACCGAAGCGGGGTGCGTCATCTCCAGTCACTGTGGACCGCAAACCGTTGGCATTTTGTACATCACAAATGAAGGAGCATGATTTTGAGCACTCAGATCATTACTGACAGCAGCGCCGATTTGCCTAAGGAGTTAATTGAAAAACTGAAGATTACCATCGTGCCATTATGCGTTCATTTTGGGGAGGAGCGGATGCCTAGCGACTTGTCCGCAAAAGAGTTTTACACGAGAATGAAAGCTTCCAAGAACTTGCCGACAACGGCGAGTCCGAGTCCGCACACGTTTCTGCAAACCTTTATCGAAGCAAGCAAGGTCCACGATCATATTGTGGTCATGTGCTTGTCTTCCAATATCAGCAGCACCTACCAAAATGCTTTAGTAGCGAAAGAACTGTTCGAAGAGCAGGGTCTGCCGGGAAAAGTCGAGGTGATCGACACCCGATCCTTTTCTTTGGGGCTCGGACTTCAAGTGGTGAAGGCGGCGACCCATGCATTGGCAGGAATTACCATGCATGACCTCATGGATAAGGTTCGGGACAATGTGAAAGAAATCACAGCTTATTTCACCCTTGAAAACTTGGAAAATGTCATTAAGGGCGGCCGTCTGGACCGCATCCGGGGAACTGTAGCCTCGGTGCTCAACATCAAGCTGCTGCTGAAAATAAGCGAAACCGGAACCGTCGATGTCATCGAAAAAGTCCGCGGCACCCAAAACGCCTTAAACCGGTTGATCGATAAAATCGGCGAAAAACACCACGATTTCGAGAAAGCGATCGTTGGAATTTGCCATAGCAGCTGCGAGGAAAGAGCACTAGACGTAAAGAGACGGATTCTCGCCAAGTATCCCTTTAAGGAAGTTATCCTTTCCGATATGGGGCCGGTTATCGGATCCTATGCGGGTGAAGGCGGTATCGGAGTCGCTTATTAAGCACAAAATTAGCGCAATTAAATATTGACACCTTTATGAAATGCGTGAGTTATCTCACGCTTTTTTTCTTAATTGTTCCAAAATAAATGTTGCCAGTAACGTAATAATCATTACAATTAATATAATAGAGTATATAGCTTGTTTAATCGAAAGGAGCTAAAGGGATGGTCACTTTACCCAAAGTGAACGAGTTGGGTTTTTTTGAAATCAGGCTGGAGTCCATCGGCGGTCTTGGCGCCAACCTGGCCGGCAAGATGCTGGCGGAGGCCGGCGTAACCGGTTCAGGCTTGAACGGAGTCAGTTTTTCCTCTTACGGTTCTGAAAAGAAAGGTTCTCCGGTTAAAGCACATATCCGGTTTTGTGATATCGACACGAAAATCCGCGACACTTCCCCGGTGGAACGCCCCCATGTCGTTGGCGTTTTCCACGAAGCATTGTACAAAACGATCAATGTCGTAAGCGGGATTTATGAGGACAGCGTCGTCCTTATCAACTCTGCGAAATCTCCTGAAGCGCTTAAATCCAAGCTGAATTTGCTAGCAGGTACCATCGCCGTCGTCGACGCCACAGGCATTGCCCTGGAAGAGAAAAACCGGGCTAATATGGCTATGTTGGGCGGATTGTTCCGCCTTTGTCCGTTCCTCGACGTCGACAACATGCGCACCGTCATCCGCAAATCCCTGGAGAGTAAGTATCCCGGGGCGGTTCAACCTGCCTTGAACACCTTTGACCGCGGGTATAACGAAGTGCAATTCCAAACCTTCGCCGTTCCGGAAGGGGAGAGCATGCCTAAGTTCGTAAGATGGGATACTCCGGTTCTCGGCTACGAAACCCAGCCTATGGGCGGCCTTGTCATCAATCCCGGCAACAGCATCCTTAAGGATTTGAGCATTTCCCGCTCGGGCATGCTGCCGCATTTTAATCAAGACACCTGCATCCACTGCGCGTCCTGCGACAACGTTTGTCCGGACTTCTGTTTCGTGTGGGAGGAGCAGCCAGATAAAAAAGGCCGCCCGCAAATGTTTTTGCAAGGAATCGACTATCAATATTGCAAGGGCTGCTTGAAGTGCGTGACGGCTTGCCCGACGGATGCGCTGTCTAAATCCCGAGAAGCGGACGGCTACGCCGATGAACACCGGACTCCGCATCGATTTCCATTAGCAGCCATTTAACCTTTTCTGCGCAGGTAAGGCGCAGATTTCTTACAATCCCACTATGAAGAAAAAGGGTGTGATTTCACCAATGGCGATCGAATTATCCAAAGAAAAGGCTCCCGGTCTGGTGGAACAACGTATCGTATACGAGTCCGGAAACGAAATGGCCGCCTATGCAGCCCATCAGATCAATTATCACATGATGGGTTATTTTCCGATCTCTCCATCGACTGAAGTGGCGCAATTCCTCGATTTGATGAAGACGAAGGGCCAGCACGACATCAAGCTGGTCGCAGCCGACGGCGAGCACGGCTCGGCAGGCATTTGTTATGGCGCATCCACGGGCGGCGGACGGGTGTTCAATGCCACCAGCGCCAACGGCTACCTCTATATGCTAGAGCAAATGCCGGTTCAGTCGGGAACTCGTTTTCCCATGGTCATGAACCTGGTTTGCCGCTCCGTATCGGGTCCGCTGGATATTCACGGCGATCACTCCGACCTTTACTATGCTCTCAATACCGGTTGGCCGATTTTGATGTGCCGCGATCCGCAAGCGGTTTACGATATGAACCTGATGGCGCTGAAGCTGGCTGAGGATCCGGAAGTGCGCCTGCCTGTGCTGGTGGCTTCCGACGGCTATTTTACCTCCCACCAAAAACGCAGAGTCAACACCTTTGCTCACCGGGAAGATGTCCATAAATTTGTCGGCGCCCAGCCTCCCAGCGGCTTCGCCCACACATTGGACCGCAACAATCCGATTACCGTCGGCCCGTACATGAACGAACCGGACTATATCAATAACTGTTATCAGCAGTCCATGGCTATGTATAAAGCAGGGGAAGTATATGACCGCATCCGCAAAGAATTTGCCCTCTTGACCGGACGAGATTATCCCGTGCTGGATCTGTACCGGATGGAAGATGCGGAAGTCGCTGTTTTCCTGATGAATTCCTCCTCGGAAATCATCAAGGACGTCGTCGACCAACTGCGGGAAAAAGGCATCAAAGCCGGTTCTATCGCGCCGAACATCATCCGTCCTTTCCCGGCAAAAGAGATCTGCGAAGCACTGGCTAACGTCAAAGCCGTCACCGTCGGCGACCGCGCCGATTCCTACGGCGGTCACGGTGGCAATATGGTCAACGAAATCAAAGCCGCGCTGTTCACGGCGGGGAATCACAGCACCATGGTCATTAGTCGTATTTATGGCTTGGGCGGCAAAGATTTCTACGCAGAAGACGGCCACAACCTATTCGGCTTTGCCATCGATGCCGTTGCCAAAGGCTATGTAGAAAAACCTTTTGACTACTACGGCCATACCCCTGGGGATCCGACAAAGGCGCCTAAGCGTGTTATCGAGCCGCTGCGCTACGAGGATTTGAAAACCGGCTTGATCAACATTAGCCGAGATGAAAGCACCCGTAAGCTGAGCGTGAAAATCCCGCCGCTGCGTTCCTTGACGAAGAAGCCGAAGCGAATTGCACCAGGGCACGGCGCTTGTCCGGGCTGCGGCATTTTCTCCGGGTTGGAGTTGTTCTTCAAAGGAATCGAAGGGGACATCGTCGCCCTGTTCCATACCGGCTGCGCCATGGTTACCACCACCGGCTATCCGTATTCCTCCCATAAAGCGACGTATATCCATAACCTGTTCCAAAACGGCGCAGCCACCATGTCCGGCCTCGTGGAAATGTTCTGGGAACGGAAGCGCCGCGGCGAGTTGGATCACTTGAATCTGCCTGATGACTTCACCTTCGTCATGGTTACCGGAGACGGCGGTATGGACATCGGCATGGGTCCGGCTATTGGCGCCGCCTTGCGGAACCACAAAATGATCATTCTCGAATACGATAACGAAGGGTATATGAATACCGGCGCCCAGTTGAGCTATTCGACGCCTCTTGGCCATCGCACCTCCACCTCCAACGTGGGAGCGAAGCAAGGCGGCAAGCCTTTCCACCACAAGGATACGGCGCAAATCATGGCGGCAACGAACATTCCTTACGTCTTCACGGGAAGCGAGTCCAACCCGCAGGATTTGGTGAAAAAAGCGGCTAAAGCCCAATGGTACGCCCAAAACGAGGGCCTCGTTTACGGAAAAATTTTGATCACCTGCCCGCTCAACTGGCTGTCCGAAGAAGAGCAGGGGACTGAGATCATCGACAATGCCGTTAATGCTTGCTTCTTCCCGCTCTATGAAGTGGAGCATGGCATCACTTCCATTACTTACAATCCGGAAGAGAAGAATAAGAAAATTCCGTTGTCCAACTGGCTGAAAACCATGGGCAAAACGAAGCATTTAACCAAGCCGGAATACGCTGAAGCCTACGCTTCTTTCGAAGAAGAAGTGGAACGCCGCTGGAACGTATTGAAGGCGAAAAACGAAAATCCGTATCTGTA
>NZ_CBQR020000041.1 GCF_000455485.1 Gorillibacterium massiliense | reverse complement strand
AAGCCTACGCTTCTTTCGAAGAAGAAGTGGAACGCCGCTGGAACGTATTGAAGGCGAAAAACGAAAATCCGTATCTGTAAGCGAAAGATCGCGGAAGGCACTTTCCTTAAGGGACAGTGCCTTCTTGTATGTTTTATCCACATTGAGCGGAGGGAGCGATGGAGATGCCCTATATTTTGCGGAAGCGGGCAACAGGAGAAGTGTTCACCCGGCTGATGCGGAATGTGTACGATTTGGAGTATTATGGCGCTGCGGCTTGGGAGACGAATGAGGCGGCGACTGCGGCATTAAGCGAAATGGAAGATAATGAGGATGCACCGGAGGCTTATGAACCTGTGGCGATTACTGACAACCAGTTGAAGCTATGCAACGTCAAGCTAAACAACAACCTGAATCTGCGGCTGTTTTTAGAGGATGATGGGAAATTGTCGGTACGGCCGGCAAATCTGGATCTTCACTAACGGATGATCGCATCAAGATTTTGGCAAACCTGCGGTTAATCTGGTACAGTAATCATGTGGCAGACGACATGCCTGCGCTTTACGCTTGACTCTATTTTTTTTATAAAAATACGCAGGGAGGAAATCTGCAAAATGACGCAATATGATGTTCGGAAAGCGGAAAGGGTCGTACTAATCGGCTCGGGAGCTGTAGGTGCAAGCTACGCGTTTGCTTTGCTTAATCAGGGTATCGTGGATGAACTGGTCATCATCGACAAAAATGCTGACAAGGCCATGGGAGACGCCATCGATTTAAATCACGGCATTCCCTACGCACCGCCTATGAAAATTTGGGCGGGCGATTATTCCGATTGTAAAGACGCGGACATCGTCGTCATTACCGCCGGAGCTAACCAAGCACCGGGAGAAACCCGGCTCGATTTGGTAGGCAAAAACTCGAAGATTTTCAAAGGGATCGTGGAGGACGTAATGGCCAGCGGGTTTCAAGGCATTTTCCTCATCGCAACCAATCCCGTAGACGTATTGTCTTACGCCACATGGAAATATTCCGGTTTGCCGCCGGAGAGAGTGATCGGCTCGGGGACGATTCTCGATTCGGCGCGGCTGCGATTCCTCATCAGCCAGCATTTCAGCATCGATGCCCGGAACGTTCACGCATACATAATCGGGGAGCACGGAGATACGGAGTTGCCCGTTTGGAGCCACGCTTCCGTAGGTGCGCAAGCTATTGCCGAATACTTACGGGGGACGGGAGGGTCTTGGGAAGACCTGGAGAAAATCTTCGTAGAGGTCCGGGACGCGGCGTACAAGATTATCAAGCTGAAAGGCGCCACCTATTACGGAATCGCCCTCGGACTTGCCCGACTGACGAAAGCCGTGCTGCGGGATGAAAATTCCATCCTCACTGTTTCCACGCTTTTGCGCGGTGAATACGGCCTGAACGACTTGTATATCGGAGTGCCGGCTATCGTATCCCGCAAAGGTATCCGTGACGTTGTCGAGCTGCGCCTCACCGGCGACGAGCATGCCAAGCTGAAGCATTCGGCAGACGTATTGCGAGACATCACCAAATCCATCGCTTTCTAAATAAAACAACCGGCCGATTCAGCGCTTGACGGGATTAATGCCCCTTTTGCAGCAGAACGGCCGGTTTTTTCAGGTAGATGGTTCAGAACGGTAGTCGATCGGCGTGAATGAAGTCTGATCGCCGAAATGTTCTTTTACCGCAGCGGTAAGCTGATCAATCCAATCCGGGTGAATCTCCGGACTGACATAAGAAGGAGCAGGAGGCGGAGCCATGGCGTCGCTTTCTTTCACAAAAACTTTACCCAGCATACGGTAAACAGTGTCGGCAGTCACCGCCAAGAGCTCGTTTTATCAAAAAGCAGATTTCCCGCAACCTCGGCTGGAATTTCATATCCGGTGAACGGACCGGCTTTAATGGAAGCTGTATCGTAATCGGCAACAGCTAGAACCGAACGGTTCTCAGCCGTATTGTGTTTCCAAATCGCGAACTGGCGGAGATCCGGCGAGATTTTCGCATCGATGATGGTTTCGTCGGGGTTATCAGTGGAATACAGGTTACGAATTCGCTCGTTGCCTTCAGGGAGCATGACCGCTACATTCGCCGTAGGCTCCGGGAAGACATGGGGTGTAAGCTGGAATAACATTGTTCTCTCGTCAGCCAGCACTTGGAAAAATTCGCCGCCGCAATAATTGATCTCTTGCCCGGTTTCGGCATCGTAGAGCACATAACCTTCCACGGAAGGATTGACGTGTCCCTCTACGATAAACTGACGGTTATTCCGCCAAGAGGCATCCATGAATTGCTCCCCGTATTGGTTTTTCACGGGAATGTCGAGGGTTAGGCCTTCATCAGGTGAGTAGATTCCCATCACCGGCTCCTGAGCCGGACCGGAAAAATAGCGGAACAGCAGTTTGCGGCCGTCCGGAGAGAAGCCGATGGTCAGCATGTCCTCGTCTTTGTTGCCAATCGCTTTAAAATCACCGGTCCCGCTTTGGTACCGGTATAGCCTTTTATTCACTTCCAGCAGGGCGAAGAAAGAGTCGGCGAGAACCGGCGCAGCGCTTGGCACGGAAGAGACAGATATGACAGAAGAAGATGAGGGAAGAACTTCCGCTGCTTTTGGACTGGAGAAACTGCCGCAGGAGGACAGAATAGCGGATAAGCTGATCAATGCCGTTACGCTTACACCTAACAAGCGTTTGTTCATGGAAAATAACCCCTTTTCTCCGGGCATCGTTAACCGATCGTTAACACTTCATGTTCGGCAGCAAGGTTGACGAATGCCTTCATCGTCGAGATTTCACCGGCGACGAGCTTATCTCCGAGGTCATAGAATTCGATACAGGTTTTGCAGGCAAGGACCGGAACGCCAGCATCATTCAATTCTTTTAGGTGCAAGGAAGCGAGAGAGCTTTCCGTCAGTGCAAAGACGCCACGGTTTAGGCAAAAGACGGCGGCAGGCAGCTCGTCTTCCTGCTTCAGAAGCACGAAAAAGGTTTCCAGAAGCGTTTCACCCAGTTCAGGCGCGCCGTTTCCAAGTTTATCGTTTGTTAGCAATATCACTTTTTTCTTCATCGGGCATCATCCTTATCTAGTGGAGTGGTATCAAATCGAGAAGCATGGAGGGTATTGATGAGAGAGTTGGATTTGCGAGAAATTTTGCAAAACGGGAAACGGATCGTTTTCTTCGGCGGGGCTGGAACATCTACGGAAAGCGGCATTCCCGACTTCCGCTCCGGAGACGGATTGTATAATGCCGATCATACATCCCAGTACACGCCGGAAGAAATTCTGAGCCGCAGCTTTTTTGAACGGTATCCCGAAGCATTTTATTCCTTTTATAAAGCGAAAATGATATATCCAGACGCCAAACCCAATGCAGCTCATCGAGCGTTGGCAAGGATGGAGCAGGATGGCCGGCTTTCCGCCGTCATCACGCAAAACATCGACGGCCTGCATCAGGCGGCAGGCAGCCAAAAGGTGTTGGAACTGCACGGCTCCGTGCACCGCAACCGATGTATACGCTGCGGGAAAGCATTTAGCCTCACCGAGATGCTTGCTAGAGAAGAGACGATACCGCTCTGCCCGGCATGCGGCGGCGTCATAAAGCCAGATGTGGTCTTGTACGAAGAAACTTTGAACATGGCGGTATTGGATAAAGCGATTCAAGCCATCGTAGCGGCAGATGTCCTGATTGTAGGCGGCACATCCCTCTCGGTGAATCCGGCTGCCGGGTTAGTCCGATATTTTCGAGGAAACCCGCTCGTATTGATCAACAAATCGGCGACTCCTTATGACAATTCGGCAGATCTCGTTATCCGCGAGGGAATCGGCAAGGTGTTAGAAGAAGCATACCCGCCTCCGACTGAAACAAGATAACGCCTTACTCTGAAGCGCACACGATCAGCAGGTTTCGAGCAGATGACGATCAAGGATATCTTGAAGCTCTGTGTGGTGATCCTCTACAAATCGGCACACTTGGGTGGAAAGATGCATTTGTTCCACTAAAACACCAATGGGATCAAGATCTGCGGAGAACCGTCCAAGAAAATGGACAAACACATCCAACCTCCTCAGCTTGACCAGATCAAGAAGATGATCCGTCTCAGCCTGAGTCAGCATCATCTTGCTGCCGTATCCGCAAACAAAGCGCTCGAAGTCATCCAGCAAATTGCCGCCTAGGTCTGCAAGCAATTCGCCCAAGCAAACCGCTAGCTCCATTGCCCTTACATCTACCGTTGCAAATTCGAGGTCAAGAATACCGGTAATCCGATGGCCGGAGGCTGCCGCATTGCTGAAATTGATATCGCCATGGATGATCTGGTGGGGGAGCCTGCTAATGGCTTCGGCAGTCGGAAGGAAGTTCCTCAGCTCTGCGAGCAAGTTTTCTGCCTCTTGCAGATTAGGATGACCCACTGCTTCTTTTTCGCATTTCCGTATAACGTCGGCCAATAGCGCATCATCCGGATATTCCAGCTGATAATAGGGGGGATAGGCGCAGACCGGCCCGTCTTCCTTGTTCATAGTGGCCAAGGCGGCAGTCAATTCTCCGGCGGCTTCGCCTAGCGATCGGATGTGACCGGATTGCATCTAGACGGCCGTTCGCCGGGGATATAGACGAATAAAGCAGCTAACTTCCCGTCGGCAGTCACAGTAAACGTTTCTCCATTCAAAGTACGAACGGCTCGCGGAACGGAGAACGAAAGGTCGGCTTGTGACAAGCCATCCAAAATGTAGTGCTCGAATCTGAGCTTGTTTTCGTCCCGATGGTTTTCATAAACCCGCAGCACATAAGTTTGACCGGCCGTATGAATAAACCGGGTTGTATTATTGAAGCCGGCGTCTTTTTCCTCCAGCGTCCAAGCTTCAATGGGATAGTTGGTTAGAATCTGTTGACATATCGCAAGTACATTCATCGTTGTTGGGCACATCCATTTCTATTGAATAAAAACCCCGGCCGCAAAGGGACCGAGGTTTTCCACTCATGCGTTCCATGTTTTTAAGCGGTTACTTTTCCGGCAGCGGCTTCTTCTTCAGCGGATGGAACAGCTAGCTCAGCATCGGCTGGAGCAGAGACGGCGGCGGAGTCCGAATAGCCTAACAAGACATCCAACGCATTGCTGTATTTCTTCAGCCGTTCCTTTTCTTTATCGTTCCGTTTTTTCATCCTTAATGCCGCCATGTTGTCCTGCAGATCCAGGATTTTTACGCGGCGAGCCAATGCATTCTGTTTAATGCGACGGATGAACTCTTCGTAGGATTCTTTTTTGCGGCGAGAGAGAGTGTCGATGGCTTCAACGATTTTTTCGCTGAATCCTTCCTCCCTCAGCTTGTCCAAAGTAAGTTCCGTCTCTTCTATGGTGTCGTGGAGAACCGCAATGATCTGCTCCTCCTCGGATAAGGCATTCATCATCAAACGTAAAGGGTGAAACAGGTAAGGTTGATTTCCCCGGTGACCGTCTTTTTGTCCGTCATGATACTTTGCAGCAAGTACAATTGCACGGGTGAGGCCTGCCATTTTCGATCATCCTCTCTCAGTTTCGAATCAACTTTCCAGCTTTCTATCATTTTCGCACATTCTCGTAAGAAAAGAAATTGAAGATATAAAAAAAAGTAAAGATTTTCAAATAATCCCTATTAAGTTTAAAAGCTTTTAACATTGGCTTAACAATTACGTGTCATACTAAATTTATAAAAAAAATGCGAAGACGCTAAACCGAAACGGGGAGCCGTTATGAAAACGGAAGACAATCTACAGGAATTAACCCGCTATATCAACAGGGATCTCAGTTGGATTGAATTCAACCGCCGGGTGTTAGAAGAAGCCCAGGACAAGGAAACGCCTCTCTTGGAGAAAGCGAAGTTTCTTGGCATCACTTCAACGAATTTGGACGAATTCATGAGCGTACGAGTGGCGGGCTTATTGGACCTGCAAAAGAGCGGCTACAATAAAAAAGATTTTTCCGGTTACGCGCCAGCCAGTCTTCTGCGGCGAATCTTCAAGCGCACGACGGGATTCGTGACCGAGCAGTATAAAGTGTACAAAGACATCGTACGCCAGCTTTCCAAGCATGGCATCCGGATACATAGCTACAACGAGCTTTCTCAGACTCAGCAAAAAGCGGCCAACCAGATCTACCATCAAATCGTCTATCCGGTGCTGACGCCCATGGCGATAGACCAAGCCCGGCCATTTCCGCTGATCACCAGCCTCGGTCTATATCTGGCAGTCGTATTGGTCCGTAATACGGATGCAGGCAAAGAGGATGCGCAATTGCATTTTGCCATTGTTCGCGTTCCCGCGAATTTTTCCCGGCTCGTTCAGGTGCCTTCACGAGGCGCGTCGAAAGCGCATTTCATTTTTCTGGAAGAGCTGATGAAAGAACATATCGTCACTTTGTTCAACGGCTATACACCGGTATCCGTTCACGCCTTCCGGCTTACCCGCAATTCTGACTTGACCCTGGACGAAAGGGCGGCAGAGGATCTGCTGGAGGAAATTGAAAAAGAAGTGCGCCGGAGAAGATGGGGAACGCCTGTCAGACTCGAAGTGGAAAAAGGCATTCATCCCTACGCTTTGGAGCAGCTGATCGAAGAGTTTGAAATATCCGGGTCTGTCTTTGAAATTGAGGGCCCACTTGATCTCGGATGCTTGACCAAGCTGCCCGATCTCATTCATGACAACGCGCCATTGAAATACCCGGAGGTTCAACCGGCTTATCCGCAAGAGTTTCTCGAAGAGGATTCCATGTTTGACGTCATCCGCAGACAGGATGTCTTGCTTTATCATCCCTACGAGTCCTTCGAAGCCGTCAATGACTTTGTTATCGAAGCGGCGGAAGATCCGTATGTACTCGCCATCAAAATCACTCTGTACCGGGTGAGCGGCAACTCCTTGCTCGTACGGGCGCTGGAAAGAGCTGCGGAAGACGGCAAGCAGGTTACAGTTGCCTTGGAACTGAAAGCCCGCTTCGACGAGGAACGCAATATCGCATGGGCGAAGCGGTTGGAAAAAGCCGGCTGCCACGTGGTTTATGGGTTGGTCGGATTGAAAACACACGCCAAGGTCACCCAGATTATTCGCCAAGAGGAAGAAGGATTGCGCCGGTACATGCACGTTGGCACCGGGAACTATAACGAAAATACAGCTCGCCTCTATACAGACGTCGGCTTGTTTACATCCGATGCAGAAATCGGAGAGGACGTATCGTCCCTTTTTAATGAAATAACCGGTTATTCGTCAGCGCCAAAAATGAATCAGCTGATTGCAGCCCCGACCTACCTCTCGGAAGAGCTGGCTCACCTCATTATGAGGGAAACGCTCAATGCTCGGCAGGGAAAACCGGCAAGAATTATTGCCAAAGTGAATTCCCTTTCCAATCAGGAGATAATCGATCATCTCTACGAGGCTTCCCAGGCCGGGGTGAAAATCGATTTGATTATCCGTGGGGTCTGTTGTTTGCGTCCGGGAGTACCAGGACTCAGCGAGACGATAACGGTGCGCAGCATCATCGACCGGTTTTTGGAACATTCTCGATTATTTTATTTTGAAAACGGTGGCGCGCCCGAGGCTTATTTGTCCAGCGCCGATTGGATGACGCGGAATTTGACTCGCCGGGTGGAAGTCATGTGTCCTGTACGCAATACGCATACCCGGGACACCCTTTTCAATATTTTAAAGCTCCATTTGAAGGATTCGGCGAAAGCGCGCCATCTTCAAGCAAACGGAAGCTTCACCCGTCCAGAAATTAAAACGACTTCATTCCGCAGCCAATTCGAGGCAGCGAGAATCAAGTCGTGGAAGAAAGTCGTAAAGAAAACCGATCCTCTCAGTAAGGACTGACGATAAATCGCAGGGGAAAATCCCAGCTTTTGCGGAAGTCGTCGGCCAAGTCTTTGGCCGCTTCCAGTTCTGTCGCCGGATGCTCTCTGCAGACGAGTTCGATAACCGGACTGTTGCTAGCGGAGTGGAGAACCCGGATCTGTTCGACCTGGTTTTGCCTTCCGGCATCAAGTCTCACTGCCAGTTGTAAAAGTGTACCTAACGCTACCGCCGCAGACAAATCCTCCTCATTTAACAAATCTTGATAGGGGAGATATGCTTTGCGGCTTTTCTTTTTCCCGGAATGAGCCGCGATCAAAGCGGCAAGGACGATCTCCCGGTGTTCCAGCCCGTTTAAGCCGGCATGGGTAATCCAATAGAAAGTATGCGCCGGGTAGGTATAATAATTGATGACCGTTCCCAGCCGATAGAGCCTGGATGCCGCATACAACGTTTTTCTTAAATCGTCGCCATAAGAATTACGTTCTTTCAAGCCCTCAAAGAGTTGCATCGCCAGTTGGTGAACCTGCTCCGTGTGAGGAGTGGCGGTTGATCCGGCATTATGCAGCAGGATCTCGGTGCTGTGAGTCAAAACGTGCTCTACTAACGGTTTATCCGGCTGTGCCGTCTCGTAGTATACGCCTTCCCGCAAGCCTGTGCCGCTGACAATGCAGCAGGTCGCTTCCGTATGCTGCAACGCGGTATGCAGAAGAATAAGACCCGGCACCAAAATATCGGCCCGGTCGGCGGAGAGGCCGTCCAGCTTTAACCGCTGCGCCAAACTCATTTTACTGAGGGAATCGATGGTTTCTTGAACCACTTCAGGGGTTATCCGATAATTATGAGCGAGAGGCAGGGAGTACGTCGCTTTCCTCTGGGATAGCTTGGCTAGGGATCGAATCGTTCCACCCAGCCCAATAAGGGGGAGACCGGGATGCTGCCTAAGCCACGGCTCTTGTTCAAACAACGTTTCCGCCATTACGTGAATGTCGCGGAGATTGCCGGAATTGAATTCTCCGTCCGGGGAAAAGCGCTTGGTGGTGTTAACAGCGCCAAATGGGAAGGATACGGAATGGACGATTTTACGGTTTAAAAACAGCGAGATTTCTGAACTGCCTCCGCCGATATCCATCAGAAAACCGTTGGCAACATCCATCGCGTTCATCACGCCGACAAAACCGTACCGGGCTTCGTCTTCATCGCTAGCAATTTCAATGGTCAAACCGGTAGCGGCCTCCAGCGCATCAACCACTTCCCGGGAGTTGGCTGCATTGCGGATGGCAGCGGTAGCGACCGATCGTATAAAATCGACGTGGTTGGCAATACATTGAACACGGAAATGATTTAAAGTCCGGATGAGCTCGTCCAGCTGATCCAGCGGCAAGCTTCCATCCTTGGCTACTTTATCGATAAGCCGAATCGTGTTCTTGCTTTCTTCTATAACGCGGTGAATGCCGTTTCCCGCATCTTCATACAGTACCAGCCGCACCGAGTTGGAGCCGATATCGATAATTCCGAAAAGTTGAGTGTTCATCATGCTGCAGCCTCCAGTCGACAATTCGATTCCCCTATTTTACCATGTACAAGCCACATACCCAAACAGGAATAATCTTAAACCAAATATTCTCTATCGTGTTGTGAAATAATTCACATTATCTAAAGCGAGGGTATGATATATTTCATACATAGAGATCAGCAAACAAACTTTGAGGAGTGATTACAATGACCGTTCAAACCGACACCGTAACCAGAAATTACCTTCAATTTTGCTATACTTGCGATGATGCCAGACATTGCGATAGTGAAGAAACATGCCGCAGCTGCTGGGCAGAACAAGGAATCGCTTTAGAAGACGAACGAAATGAAACGGAAATTTTGCTCCATGCTTATTATGAATAAATCGCTTCAGACAATCAAACCTTCGTAGTCACCTGCTTCAGGTGAGCGCGGAGGTTTTTTTGTTTTAACGGCTCTTTGCTGTATTCACCTGTTGCATGCATCACACTTCCGGCGAGAGTTGGTAAAAAAAATTAGTGAGGGGAGACTAAACGCGACTGTTTACAACCGAGGAGGATGGGAATGGGCAAGCGCGTGAATTTGCTGATGTTCAGCGGGGAGTACGATAAAGCACTGGCTGCGCTTATTTTAGCCAACAGCTCTAGAGAATTGGATGCTGAAGTGACGATCTTTTTCGCTTTTTGGGGCCTCATGCTGATTCGGGATCCCGAACGGATGAGCGATGAGGACAAAAGCCTTTATGAAAAAATGTTCGCTGCCGCTACGCCGAAAGGACCGGAGGAGCTGCCTCTGTCCCGGATGAATTTTGCCGGTATGGGGAAGAAGATGCTCATGAAGATGATGGAAGAGGAGGGAGCGCCGACTTTAGCGGATTTTCTTAAAGGTGCGCGAAAAAAACAAGTGCGCTTCTACGCTTGCAAGCTTTCTGTAGAAGTCATGGGCTTTCACCCGGAAGAGCTTTTACCGGAAGTGGAAATCGTCGACGCTAAAACCTATCTCAAAGATGCATTTGAATCGGATATTCAGCTGTTCATCTAGAATGCGGCGATCTCCCATAACCGTAGGCGCCTATCCTGCATACATTGGCTAGGTAGGGAAGGGAGAAGCGCGGTATGCCAGTGTTGGATCAATGGGGGGTCGACGCGGAATCCGGAATATCCGGCGTGTCCAGGCGATATGGAGCATGGGGCGCAAGGGCGATAATGTTGGATGGGCCGCGAATGGAGGAAGAGAGCCACAAAGATCTCAATGAAAACTTCAGGCCTGCAGGTGAATTGGAGGCCTATTTCGCTCCGTTTCGTCAGATGATCGCAGGTGCGGGTGCCCGTTTCCGTTCACCATGCGGCATTCAGCCGATCCTCTATGCAGATTGGGCAGCTAGCGGCAGGATGTACCGGCCTATCGAGGAAAAACTGCTGCGCGAATTTGGCCCCTATGCCGCCAATGTCCACAGCGAAGCAACCGCAACCGGCGCCGCTATCACTCTTTCTTACCGCGAAGCGAAAGACATCATCAAGAAGCACGTTCATGCCGGTCCGGACGACATTCTGCTGTTCTGCGGCAACGGGATGACCACGGCTGTGAACAAGCTGCAAAGAATGATGGGGCTGCGGTTGCCAGAAAAATGGAGAGAGCGCCTGTCTTTACAGCAGCAGGAGCGGCCCGTTGTTTTTGTGACCCATATGGAGCATCACTCCAATCACACCTCCTGGCTGGAAACCATTGCTGACGTTCATATCGTTGAGCCGGGGAAAGACGGACAGGTGGATCCCCGGAAACTGGCCGAGGCGTTGGAGCTTTACCGGGAGCGCCCGATGAAAATCGGCGCTTTCACCGCTGCCTCCAACGTCACGGGCATCCTGCCGCCGCTCCGCGAGTTGGCGGAGGTGATGCACAGGGCGGGCGGCCTCGCCTTCGCCGACTGGACCGCCGCCGCTCCTGTCAACGGCCTCGACATGCACCCGGCCTCCCCATGGGAGAAGCTGGACGCCGTCTATTTCTCCCCCCACAAGTTTTTGGGGGGACCGGGGTCAAGCGGCGTCCTGCTTCTCGACTCCCGTCTGTCCGCATCCGCCGTCCCGGATCATCCCGGGGGCGGCACGGTGCTGTGGACAGACCGTTGGGGAGGCCGTACTTATGTCGAGGACATGGAGGAGCGGGAGGACGGCGGCACGCCGGGCTGGGTCCAGGCGGTGAAGGCCGCCCTGTGCATCCGCCTGAAGGAGCGGATGGGCATCGCTGCCCTCGGCGACCGGGAGCGGGAGCTGACGGAGCTGCTGCTGTCCGGGCTTGGCGATATTCCCGGCATCCGCATTCTGGACGGCCATCGGAAGGATCGTCTTGGAATCGTGAGCTTCTATGCGGAGCATGTCCATTTTCCGCTCTTTGTTCGACTGCTGAACGACCGATTCGGCATTCAATCCAGAGGCGGTTGTTCCTGCGCCGGCACGTACGGTCACTTTCTTTTCGGCCTTAGTAAAGAGGAGTCGGATAAGATCCGCAAACAGGTCGAAGGCGGCATTCTTGATCGGAAGCCAGGCTGGGTTAGGCTTTCTATACATCCGGTTATGACGGACGCGGAGATTCGCCGCATCATTTTTGCCGTTCAAAGTATAGCGAAATACGCTAATCTGTGGGGGCGCGATTACCGGTATGACAGTAAAAACAACGATTATGTACATAATCGGGCAAACCCAAAAGGAGTTCCGATGCTTACTTTTGATATTTAATGCCGTTAACCACATACAACTCGCATCGAATAAAGTAATCTGAATGTGAGTTCGTTTATGGAAAAATGTGATAAACTATGAGAAGCTTGAAAGAATGGCGAAACATCGCGAATGATCGTAAAGGAGACCCCGCATGTCCCAGGATGTATCGTATACGACAGAGGAAATTGCCAATCTGTTGAAAATATCCAAGCTCACCGTCTATGATTTGATCAAAAAAGGGGAGCTCACTGCCTATCGCGTTGGCAAGCAAATGCGAATAGATGCCGCAGACTTGGAAGCCTACAAACAGCGGGCGAAGGGTTTATCGGCAAGCGAAAAAAAACGTGCAACCTTTGAATGAACCGACCATCTCTTACGGAGCCTCAATCCCATCGACCATCGCCGGCTTACGCCCCTTAGTGATCACCGGCCAAGATGTCAGCTTGGACATTCTCGCCAAGCATATCGAGAAAAACATCTCCGGTGTGCGGCCTTTGCGTGCCTATGTGGGCAGCCTTGACAGCTTGATATCCATGTACCGAGGTGAATCGGATATCGTCAGCACACATCTTCTGGACGGCGATTCCGGTGAATACAATATCCCCTATATCCGCAAGATACTCGTCGGCTTCTCTTATCTGGTTGTGAATTTGATAACGCGTCGGGCCGGGTTTTATGTTCAAAAGGGTAATCCCCATAATCTGAAAGGGTGGAAGGACCTGGCTACCTCCGGTTTGCGCCTTGTGAACCGCGAGATCGGATCAGGAGCCCGCATCCTGCTGGATGAGCAGTTGCGTTTAAACGGCATCCATCCCAGCCGATTGATAGGTTATACGGTCGAGGAATCCAATCATATCGGGGTAGCCGGCAAAGTGGCTTCAGGTGAGGCGGACGTCGGGGTGGGAATTGAAAAGGCCGCTTCCATAGTGGGCAATGTCGACTTTATTCCGCTGATTCAAGAGCGCTATGATCTTGTTTTACTGAAAAACCCGCAAAACCTAAAATGGATCGATTCCGTCCTGCGGATTTTACAATCCGAATCCTTTAAACATGAACTTGGCGTAATTTCCGGTTACGACTTGACGCAAACGGGCCGAGTCCTTTATGAAACCTAAACTCATCATAAAGCCGATTTGACGCATCTTGCCTTTAAGGCGAGGTGCGTTTTTTTGCGCCGAAATCCATATCAAAATAAAAAAATCTGCACGGCCAAAGCCTTGCTCCATGCGGACTTCAGTAAGCTTCATGGATTTACCAGGCCAAGTTAACATAATCCTGTGTTATACTGATCGGGTCAAAAAAATACGAAGGCCAAAGCCCGAACAGTGGGCACGGGGAAACCAATCCTTTGGGGTGAAATCGCCGTAAGGCGATCGGGGAACTCCCTCTCCGAATCCGACAGCTAACTCCGTAGGCCGAAAGGAGAAACATCAATGAAGAAAACCAATCTGTTGCTCTCAGCCGCTATTGCCGGTTCTCTCTTTGCCGCTCCTTTGTTTGGTGCAGGCACAACCCATGCAGCCACCGGATACACCGTCAAGGATAGCGATACATTGTGGAAAATCTCCGTCAATCAGGGCATTACCCTGCAATCATTGATTAATGCCAATCCGCAAATCGCCAATCCTAATATCATTTGGGCAGGCATGACGATCAATCTTCCGCAAAAAGCATCCGCACCGGCTGCGTCTGCTCCTGCGAAGACAACGACTTCGACTCCTGCTGCTTCGAATAACACGCAAAATACGACGGCTTCCGTCTCTAGCTACGCTCAACAAGTAGCCAGCCTAGTAAACACGGAACGGTCGAAGAACGGTCTGTCGCCTCTTACCTTGGACTCCGCTCTCAGCAATATGGCGCTGGTGAAGAGCAAGGACATGTACAACAACAACTATTTCGACCACACATCGCCGACTTACGGATCGCCTTTTAATATGATGACATCTTTCGGAATTTCCTATTCCTATGCCGGTGAAAACATTGCCAAAGGCCAACAAACCCCGCAAGATGTTATGACCGCCTGGATGAATAGCCAAGGCCACCGGGCAAACATCCTGAACGCAAACTACAATAAAATCGGCGTCGCTTATTACAACGGCGTCTGGGTGCAAGAGTTTATTAAGAACTAATCCCTGAAACTCCTCGCACAGAAAAAAACCGAACCCACAAGGTTCGGTTTTTTGTTTTAACTCTTATGTCTTTATGAATCCCCACCGATCTTGCGAATGGGAAACGAAGTGGCCAAAGCTGCTAAGCTTACAATCAAACCATATAAGAACAAATGACGGATCCCCAGCATAAATCCTTCCGCATGGGTGAGCAAGCTTCCCATGATGGTGACACCGACGGCTGTGCCGATATTCCGCGAAAAGATGACGATGGAGGTGGAAATCCCTTTCTGGGTACTTCCCACGAGCTCCTGGGAACCGATCGTCGAGACGGTGAAAAGCAGCCCGAAAGCGACGCCCTGTACGGTCATGGCCGTTGTTACATACAGATAGCTGCTGTCAGGCTGCAGACAAAACAGCATGATTCCCGAAAGAACAAGAAGACGTTGCCTACAACGGTCAGTCGGATATAGCCGTAACGACCGATCCATTTACCAGCGGGCACCGCTACCAGCATCCAGCCTGCCGATTGGCCAAGCAGGACAAGGCCGCTCAGAAAGGTGGAATACCCTTGATTTTGCAGGAAGAATGGAATATAGCTGGATGTCCCGAATAACGCCGCACAAGAGAAAAGAGCGTTCAGTATAAACCAAAGGATTGCCGGATTTTTCAACAGAGACAAAGGAATGATCGGAGAGCTGTGCCGTTTCTCGAATAGGACGAAAACGACCATGAACGCGAAGCCCCCGAGCAAATAGAAAAAAATGTCCGAATCCACAACGGTAGCAGTCAGCAACAGGCCGATCCCCGCTGTAAAAAGGATCGCTCCGCCGTAGTCAATGGATGACCGCTTTGGTACATACTCTTCCTTATACGAGTATAAAAACAGCAGGCAGAGGATGCAGATGGGCACATTGATATAGAAAATCCATCGCCAGGTGGCATAATCCGTGAATAAAGCGCCGAGCAGGGGGGCGATGACAGCTGAAATTCCCCACATAGTCGAGAAAAGCGCCTGAATTTTACCTCGTTTTTCCACAGGGAACAGATCCCCGGCAATGATGATCGGAAACGGATTCATGATACCTGCTCCGATGCCCTGTATCCCGCGGAAAATCACTAATTGAAGCATGGTGTGCGACAATCCGCAAAGCAGGGAGCCCGCCATAAAGAGAAGAATGCCGATGGCGAAAATCGTTTTTCTGCCATGGATATCGGATATCCTTCCGGCAATGGGCGCCATAACCGTTGACATGATCATGTAGCTGGCAAACGTCCAAGCGAAGAGATGAATTCCACCCAGTTCCTCGGAAATAATCGGCATGGTCGTATTCATTATCGTCTGATCAAGAGAGGCCACGAGCATAGCGAGAACAATACTGATCAGGACCTGGATTCTTTTTTTCTGCATGACTTGCAACACGAACTCCTATCTCTGTTTAAAGATTGATGTCATCCCGGTAAACGATTTTATGCATTGCTTTTTCTTCCCGCACAGCTTTACGGATTATATCTTTAACGGTTTGGACGTCTTTTACATCCTCCAAAATCAACTCGGGCGTACGCGGGTCATCGGATAAGATCGAGATATTGCCGACTCCGAATACCCGTTCCTTTATCGACTGTTGGATGGACAGGTCTTTTACCCGGACAAGCTCAATTTCTTCTACTTTTTTGCCAATTAAGCCGGATTTGCGGATGACCCTCTGGTTGGTAACGGTATAACTGGTCGTATTCAAATGGGCAATGTCTTTCAGTCGATCCTCAATGTCTGCAGGTTTACCCTCCCACAGTACGATCTCTTCATCAGGTTTCTGCTGGGCAGCCACCGGAACGGCTTGTGAAGGAGGAGAGGCGGTACGCTGCGCGCTATCCACCTGCGTCCCGCAGCCGCTGCAAAATTTGTCGCCCTCCAGAAGTTCTTTTCCGCATTGATAACAAAAGGCCATACTAAACACCCTTTCTGTTCAGATAAATTCAGATAAATGGAAGCGAGGGGTTCGTGTGAACGTTCACTATCTATGAACATGCCTAATGATTTCGGCGCCGAATAACCGAACCCGGACTGTTGGTACAAATGATCCGCCGGTACTTTTGCTAGCAGGCTTACAAAGGCCTTTGAGGCGCATGTTCACGTATTCCTGCGGAGTCGGAACGGCATTCATGATGACCACATTCACACGAAAATTACCCTTTCCCTTTTACGATCGGACTCCACCAGTATACACATCTTGCCTTCCTTGCGTAAACCAACCAATCGCTCGCAATTTTAATCCTTCATCGTTTGACCCAAACCACGTAGTGGTATACTTTAATATTAGAATAATTACGAAGAAAGACCAAATCGAAACGGAGGGAGCTTATAATGGAAACGACAAAGGACTCCGCTAAAGAAAAAAGAGAGCTGGCTACTTTTGCAGGCGGCTGTTTTTGGTGCATGGTAGCTCCATTTGAGGAGCAGCCGGGCATCTTTCAGGTGGTTTCCGGCTATACCGGCGGCCATAAACCGAACCCTACCTATGAAGAGGTTTGCTCCCACACGACCGGACATACGGAGGCCGTGCAAATCGCTTTTAATCCCGAAGTTTTTTCTTACGCCAAGCTAGTTGAGCTGTTTTGGCAGCAAATCGATCCAACAGATGCCGGGGGACAATTTCACGATCGGGGAGATTCTTACCGGACAGCAATTTTTTATCATAATGAAGAGCAACGAAAGACGGCAGTGGAGTCCAAAAAAGCGCTGGAAGCAAGCGGACGCTTTTCCCATCCCATCGTTGTGCCGATCCTTCCTGCGGTTACATTCTATCCAGCAGAAGAGTATCATCAAGATTTTCATCACAAAAATCCGACTCACTACAAACGCTACCGCAGCGGATCTGGGCGAGATGCTTACATCAAACAGCACTGGGACTATAAAAAGGATGAAGCGGACCTGCGCAATCGGCTGACTCCGATGCAATTTGAAGTCACCCAGAAGAACGCCACGGAGCCGCCGTTTCGCAATGAGTTTTTCGACCACCATGGGGAAGGGATCTACGTCGATATCGTTTCCGGCGAGGCACTCTTCAGTTCTCTCGATAAATACGATTCCGGCTGCGGTTGGCCCAGCTTTACGAAGCCTTTGCAAAGCGGTTCCGTTGTGGAAAAACACGACTACAGCCACTTCATGATCCGTACGGAAGTGCGCAGCCAGCATGCCGATTCCCATCTCGGCCATCTCTTCGAAGATGGACCTCAGGATAAAGGCGGATTGCGGTACTGCATCAACTCCGCTGCCCTGCGTTTCATCCCGAAAGCTGATCTAGAGAAAGAAGGCTACGGCGAATACCGTAAGCTTTTTGCTTAAGCCATCATTTCAGAGCCTGCAGAGACGCGGGCTTTTTTTGCTACATAAGGTTTAATAGGTTTGCCACTATAAATAGCCTTATTCCGCTACGGTAAGAGTCCCTCGTCCATCAAGGACGGCATTTGCCGTTTAACCTTGCCTATAACGCAGTTCATTGCTTTTCCCGATAAAGCTGAATATAATAAATCCTTGGATATTTTCGTCAATTCGACAAAAAACTCTTGTACTCGGCTGCAAGGAAAGGACATGACTGCATGAAGCCCATTAAGGAGATCGCCGCCATGCTTGACATTGCGGAGGATGAATTGGAGTATTACGGCAAATTTAAAGCGAAAATCGCTCCCGAAGTAATGGAACGGGTGAAGGAGCAGCCTGACGGGAAGCTGGTTCTTGTTACATCCATGAACCCGACTCCGGCAGGAGAAGGAAAGACACTAACCACTATTGGGCTGTCTCAGGCATTGAACCGGATCGGCGTCCGCACCATCGCCGCTCTGCGCGAGCCGTCCCTTGGTCCTTGCATGGGCATCAAGGGTGGTGCTACAGGGAGCGGACAGGCTCAGGTTATGCCGATGGAAGATATCAATCTGCATTTTACCGGCGATCTTCATGCCGTTACCGCCGCCCATAATTTGCTTGCTGCTATGATCGATAACCATCTGTATCATGGCAACGCCCTGTCCATCAACCCGTCCACGATCATCTGGAAACGGGCCATGGATATGAACGACCGTTCCTTGCGGCAAATCGTAACCGGACTTGGAGCCGGAAACGGCAACCCTAGGGAGGCAGGTTTTCTCATTACGGTTGCCTCAGAAGTAATGGCCATTCTGTGCTTAAGCGAGAACCTCGCAGATTTGCAGGAACGGATCTCTCGCATCATCATCGGCTACCGCTACGACGGACAGCCCGTTACAGCAGGGGATTTGCAAGCCGACGGCGCCATGGCTTTGCTTCTGAAAGATGCCATCAAACCCAATTTGGTGCAGACCATTGAAGGCACGCCTGCTTTTGTTCACGGCGGTCCCTTTGCCAATATCGCCCACGGCTGCAGCAGCGTCGCTGGCACGAAGTTGGCGCTTAAGCTTGCGGACTGCGTCGTTACTGAAGCTGGCTTCGGAGCGGACTTGGGAGCCGAGAAGTTTTTTGATATCAAGTGCCGGAAGGCGGGGCTCAAACCCGATGCAGCCGTTATCGTCGCTACCGTCAAGGCGCTGAAATATAACGGGGGAGCCGCATTAAGCGAACTTTCCGCAGAAAATCTCTCCGCTCTTAAAAACGGATTCGCCAATTTAGCTAAGCACATTGAAAATGTGCAAAAATTCGGCGTGCCGGTAGTCGTTGCTATCAATCGTTTCTTCACCGATACCGAAGCCGAATTGGCATGCGTGAAAGAGCTGTGCACGGCTGCTGGCGTCCAAGTGGAATTATCCGAAGTTTGGGAAAAAGGCGGAGCAGGCGGGGAAGCCCTTGCCCGCACACTCATTGGGCTTTTGGAGAGCGGAGCTTCTCATTATCAGCCTATTTACGCAACTACTTTGCCTATTAAAGAAAAAATAGAGATCATCGTGCGTGAAATCTATGGAGGCGCAGATGTTACGTATTCACCTGCTGCCGAAAAAGCGATCCGCAAAGCAGAAGATTTGGGCTTTGGCGACTTCCCGGTTTGCATGGCCAAAACCCAATATTCCTTATCCGATAGCCCGAAGCGGTTAGGCCGCCCCGAAGGCTTTACCATTCATATCCGCGAAGTCAACCTGTCGGCAGGTGCAGGATTTCTCGTAGCGTTCGCCGGCGAGATTATGATTATGCCCGGTTTGCCGAAAGTTCCAGCCGCCGTCCGCCTTGGCGTCGATGCTTCCGGTAACGCAATCGGATTATTTTAATCAAAATCGTTGCATGTTTGTAAGGAAAACGTCTATCGATGTACAATCAAAGAAGCCAGACCGCATTTCGATGTCGTTTTTCTTGCGATATCAGGATGTCGCTGCTGCGAAGTTAATCCTTTCTGATATCTTAAGGAAAGGACGCTTTTTCTCCTCCGGATGGGAGGGAAAAGAAGCGTCCTTTTTTATTGCGGGCATCTGTTAGAATCGCATTTGATTCAGTAAGCGCACTATGCTTTCGGAAGCTACGCGCTCCTGCGAGAACTTAGTCGAGTTCCTTCAATTTTTCTTGAACGGAACGGATTTTTTGCTCCATTGAGCCGGCGATATCCCGGCGGTCGTCGATGCGGATGGAGGTGGATACCCGCTCAGCCCCTTTGGTAAAGGGAACCTCATGCATCCGCCGAATCACGGCCAGAATATCGTTCAGATCTCCTTCGATAATGGTGCTCATGGGCGTCATTTGAAATTTGACGGCTTCCTCAGCCTGCTCCAAAACTTTATGAACCTCGGCCACATATCGGCTGACACTGGGCGTAGCGGTTCCAAGCGGGACAATGGTCACTTCGGCTATTGCCATGAATTACAGCTCCTTTATATGGAAGTACTTTAGCATAAGAATAGTACATTCGGCGTCAAGGGGCAAATGCAATACGAAACCACATGAGCAAAATCCGAACATTAACCACATTAATCATTAGATATCCCACTTGGTGATAAGCGTTTTTTTGAATCACTAATAAAATTTAGTAAATATCAGAAAAATAATGGGCTAAATCCGAACATTAAGTTTGACAAAAGCGCAGATTCGATGTAGGATCTAAAAGGTGACTTCACCACTAACGTTCGTATAGCCTCACAATTAGGGTTGAGGGTATCTACGAGAAGCCGTAAACTTCCCAGCTACGAACGGGCCGCCTTTGGCGTACCCGCAGAGCTGGGTTTTTTATCGTGTGCACGGATATTCTAATCTTCTAAGGGGATGACGGAATGCAAGAAAATCATTACGACCTGATCGTGGTAGGCGCAGGCCCTGCCGGAATATTTACCGCTTACGAGATGACGCTGCTGGCCCCGCAGGCCAAGGTGCTGCTGATCGATAAAGGGCATACGATTTATAAGCGAAATTGTCCGATATTGGATGAAAAAATCAAGCTGTGTCCGCCAGCCGCCGGCCGAAAGGAGTTTGCCGGATGTCTGCCGGCCTGTTCCATCACCGCCGGATTCGGCGGAGCCGGGGCATACAGTGACGGTAAATTCAACATCACCACAGAATTCGGCGGTTGGCTAACCGATTATTTGCCGCCCTCCAAGGTACTTGAGTTGATCCAGTACGTAGATGAGATCAACTTGAATCACGGTGCAACCGAACAGATCACCGATCCGACGACGGAATCGATCCGGCTTATCGAACAGAAAGCTTATGCGGCCGGATTGAAACTGCTGCGCGCCTAAGTTCGTCATCTGGGAACCGAACAAAACCTGATGATCTTGAAATCCATCTTTGAGTACTTGAACACTCGCATTGACATGCGCTTTGGCGTTGAGGTGGAAGATATCATCACAGAAAAAACCACCGCAGGCCACGAAATCAAAGGCGTTGTTTTGAAGAGCGGTGAATCCATTCATGCCGCAAACGTTGTGATCGCTCCAGGTCGGGACGGTTCCGTTTGGCTGGGGCAGATCCTCAAAAAGCGCCGCCTAAAGCTGCAAAACAATCAGGTGGACATCGGCGTTCGTGTGGAAACCTCCGATATCGTGATGCGCGAAATCAATGAGCATCTATATGAAGGGAAATTTATTTTCAACACGTCGGTTGGAACCCGGGTTCGCACTTTCTGTAGCAATCCGTCCGGGCACGTCGTCGTGGAAAACCACAGCGGAATCATGGCAGCCAACGGCCACTCCTTCAAGGACCCGCGGCTCGGTTCCCGCAACACTAATTTTGCGCTGCTCGTCTCCCACAAATTCACCGATCCCTTCGATAAGCCGAACGAGTACGCCCGCGAGATTTGTAAACGGGCTAACGATTTGTCCGGCGGGGGAGTCATTGTGCAAAAGTACGGCGACATCATCCGCGGCAGGCGGTCCACCGCAGGACGCATCAAAGAGGGATTTCTGGAGCCCACCTTGCCGGAAGCCGTTCCTGGCGATTTGGGCCTTGTGCTTCCCTATAATACAATGAAGAGCCTTGTGGAAATGATGGAGGCGCTGGAGAAAGTGACCCCCGGGATCGCTTCGGAGCATACGCTCTTTTATGGAGTGGAAGCCAAGTTCTATTCCGCCCGTCCCAAGCTCACCGAGAATCTGGAAACGGAAATCGTCGGGCTGTTCTGCGGCGGTGACGGAGCGGGCATCACCCGAGGCTTAGCCCAAGCCGGAGCAGCGGGAGTTCACATCGCCCGCAGCATCGCCGAGCGTTTGTGACCCATTTAATAGCAATCCAATAGGCAGTCCTTTACAGTTTTCTTATTCGTTTGCGATTATGAATACTGTGAGGGATAGCCATGATCTATAAAACTTTGGGCAAGACCGGAATCCAAGTTTCCGCTCTCGGTTTTGGTGCCATGCGCCTGCCGATGATCGAGAGGGGCAACGGCAAAATCGTGGACGAGGACAAGGCAATCCCCCTTATCCATCGGGCGCTGGATCTGGGAATCAATTATGTAGACACTGCACCCGGCTATTGCGACAGGCAAAGCGAAGCGGTCGTTGGCAAGGCAATCAAGGGGAGAAGAGACTCCATCTATCTTTCGACTAAAAATCCCATTGAGGACGCATCCGGTGACAACTGGCGTAGAAGGCTGGAAAACTCTCTGACTCAGTTGGATACCGACTATATCGATTTTTATCATATGTGGGGCATCAATCTTCACACTTTCGAGAATAAAGTGGATGTGCCGGGAGGGCCGATGGAGGCCGCCTGGCGGGCAAAAGATGAAGGGCTGATCCGCCATATTTCTTTCTCTTTTCATGACGAGCCCGGCAACATCTTCAAAATCATCGATTCCGGCTATTTTGAAACGGTACTGCTGCAATACAATCTGCTGGATCAGTCTCTTACTGCCGGGATGGAGCACGCTTACAACAAAGGCATGGGCGTCGTCGTCATGGGACCGGTGGGGGGAGGGCGTTTGGGCGCGCCTTCGGAAGCGATCCGGAGCATGCTTGGCCATGTGAGGAGCACGGCTGAAATGGCACTGCGTTTTGTCATCGCCAATCCTTACGCAACCGTAGCCTTATCCGGCATGAGCGACCTGACCATGTTGGAGGAAAATGCTGCAGTCGCTTCCATTCCAGGAGGTCTTACGGAGGAAGAGCGGATTCGTGTGGCGGATATGCTGGAAGAAAACAAGCGCCTTGCCGATCTCTACTGTACGGGCTGCAATTATTGCATGCCTTGTCCCGTTGACGTCAACATTCCGCGGGTTTTTCAACTGATGAATTATAGCCGGGTTTATGGGCTGCACGATTATGCCAAACAGGAATACCGCAAGCTTGCAGACGGGGACATTAAAAACGGCCGCAACGCCGATGTATGCGTCGAATGCGGCAGCTGCGAAGAGAAATGCCCGCAGGATATCCACATCATTCACCAATTGAGGGAAACCTCAGCCGCATTGGGAGTAGCTGCCGGATAGGTGGTCCCGCACCGAAACAAAAAAAGGTTGAGTCTGGATTCGCTCCAGATCTCAACCTTTCATTTTGCCATAAAACTTTAAAATTTGAATCTGGTTGTTTCTGGTTTTTGGTATCCTTTCGGCCGATATTTTGTTAAAATATTGTTTATGATTGTTAGGGGAATATAAAGTTAGAAAGGATCTGCCATCATGTCATCCTCCATATCAGAAAAAAAGCCTGGACTTTCTTTCAGCCATTTTCTGATTGTGACCTTGCTGATTGTGCTTAAATTGCAGCTGTATCGCGGAATTGTCTTCCATGAAACAGGTATCACCCAGTTGCTGACAGATATATTCAGCGTAGTCATGATCACCGCTCTTGTTGAATTGATTATACCGAAAAAAATAAAGGGAACGCTGTATGTTGTCGGCTTGCTGCTGATTTCCATTGTTTTGTTCGCCGCAGCCGTTTACTATCACTATTTCGGCACGGTTCCTACCTATACCACTTTATCGGGAGCCGGTCAGCTGCCGGCAGTCAGTTCGTCCGTTCAGTCCGTGATTCAATTGCGGGAATTTCTCTTTTTTGCTGACTTCGCCATTGGTATTGTGCTGTTTATCGTTCTCAAGGTCATTGGTCGAAAACCGGCTTTTGCCGATATCGCTCGTCTACCCCGGATGATTGCAGGTTCTCTCGTCATTGTAGGACTTGCCTATGGCTTGACCACCTGGTTCGTATCAGGCGATACGGTCAACGAAATGAAAAGGGCGGAGCTGCTCGGATTTCCTAACTACCAAGCATCTGTCATCCTTAAAGATATAACGGAAAAGAAAAAGGATTCCCAAGAAGTGCTGAGCCAAATGCCCATGGAATTGAAGGAGCTATCCTCAAGTACGGTTCCTACGGCAACCCCGACGAATAGCAAGCCGAATGATTTTGGCGTAGCGCAGGGAAAGAATCTGCTGATCATTCAAGTGGAAGCTTTGCAGAACTTCCCGATTAATCTGGTGGTGAACGGTCAGGAGATTACGCCGAACCTGAACAAACTGACGAAGGAAGGGCTTTATTTCCCTCACGTGTTCCAACAGATCGGACAAGGCAACACCTCCGACGCCGAGTTCATGTCCAATACGTCGATCTATCCTACCGGGACGGTTGCTATGTCCACCGGCTTCGGCAACCGTGACATTCCTAGCCTGCCTAAAGTGATGGCGGGTCACGAATACACGACGATGACCTTCCACGTCAACGACGTCACCTTCTGGGACAGGAACAAACTGTACCCGGCCCTTGGTTTCGAAAAATACTTCGACAAGCCGAACTTTGAAAACGACCATTTCAACGCTTTGGGCGCTTCTGATGATGAACTCTACAAAGTCGCCATCCAAAAGCTGACGGATCTGCAAAACGCCAACCAGCCTTTTTACGCCCAGTTTGTCACCCTGTCCAGCCATCATCCTTTTAAAATTCCGGAAAACTATCAGACTTTGAACCTCCCGGACTCTTTGAAAGGCAAGCAGTTGGGCGACTATCTGCAAGCCGTCCATTATACGGATGAAGCCCTTGGCCGAGCCATCCAGAAGATGAAGGACAACGGTTTGTGGGACAATACCGTCGTCGCCATTTACGGAGACCATTTCGGGTTGCAACCTGCCGACAACAAGCCGGATGATGTAGAAGCCGAAATTGGCATTAAATATGATCCTAAACTGACCCGTTTCAACATTCCGTTGATCATTCACGCACCAGGCGCGGAAAGCAAGGTTGTCGATCAAGTCGGTGGACAAGTGGATATTATGCCGACGCTGGCCAATCTGCTTGGGATATCTTTGGAAGATGAAGGCTATGTCGCATTCGGCCATGACCTGTTGAACATTAAAGAAAATGTCATCGGGATGCGCTACTACTTACCGACAGGCTCCTTCTTCAACGATAAAATCCTCTTTGTTCCGGGAAAAGGATTTGATGACGGCACTGCCATCGACATCCGGACGATGGAGCCGGTAACGGATTTTTCGCAATACCGCAAAGATTACGATTATGTGCTCAATTTGGAGAAGCTGTCGGATACCTACGTAAGTGCTTTGCCAAAACGGGAATAACAGATTTGGTGACATTAACAAATATGCACCTACGAGACCCCTGCCAAGAGCAGGGGTCTTTTCTTGTTTATGGATATTTTGTCCAGTATCACAGGCGAATCAACCACGAAATTTTAATTCCTGTAATTCCCAGTCAAAAACACCGAAAACTCCGCGCATTTTCTCTTAAAATGTTGAAACTTCTGTTCTGGGTGCGGCGTCTATTTAGGTGAAAACAAGCGGTGCTGAACATGACCAAAACGATAACAATTATTGATTATCGGTCAAGCCTGTAAGCATATAGTAGGTAATGGCGGCGCAGGCAACACCGTGGAAACCGATCGGATGGATTCGCGCTAGTTTGAACGCATTTCCTCTCATTTTGGGATAACAAGGGGGGCTGGTACCGGTTTAGTTTTGTCGAAAATTGTCGAATTGAGTTAAGGGACGTTTAAAATTAGAGAGAGAAAGGCAGATTCAGCATGAGAGAGAAACGGTGGAACCAGCTAGAGCCAACTGAGAGAAAATCGCAGCAATCCATTCCGCCCGATAGGTACTTGGTATTTCCGCAAAAAGGGGGATACCCTCATGCCTGATCCGCTGAAGGAGAACCGCCGCTATATGACTGGTCTTGACGGCTTGCGGGCTATCGCTGTCTTGGCGGTCATCGCTTATCATCTGAATCTAAAATGGGCTCCTGGCGGTTTATTGGGAGTTGGCATTTTCTTCACCTTGTCCGGCTATTTGATTACCGACCTGATGATTGCGGAGAAGCAGGATACAGGACGAATCGACCTTAAGCAATTTTGGTTCAGAAGAGCAAGGAGACTGCTGCCGGCGATGTTCGTTATGCTGGCTGTCGTTTGCGTGGTGGTCGCCCTTACGGGAATCCGTCAACCATCGCTGCATGGTGATGCATGGGCAGCCGCAGGTTATATCAGCAATTGGTGGCTTATTTTTCATAAGGTTTCCTATTTTGAAAGCTTTGGACCGCCGTCGCCTTTGGGCCATCTTTGGTCGCTGGCTGTCGAGGAGCAGTTTTACTTGCTGTGGCCGCTATTGCTGGCACTCCTGCTGCGGATAAGCAAGCGGAGAGGCATATTGTTCAGTCTCACCTTAGCGATAGCCGCGTTGTCCGCTTTGGCGATGCTGTTCCTTTACACGCCGGGAGAAGATCCCAGCCGGGTCTATTACGGCACTGATACCCGCGCATTCGGGCTGTTGATCGGAGCGGCTCTTGCCGTACTATGGCCCAGCCGGAAACTAAGAGCGAATATATCGGCAAAGAGCAGGCGGATGCTGGACACCGCAGGGATTGGCGGTCTGTTGGCAATCTTCTATATGATTTGGCAAACCGATCAGTACGGAGCCGGATTATACAAGGGCGGTCTAGTTCTTTTATCCGCAGCCACTGCCATGGTCGTCGCTGTTCTTGCTCATCCTGCCAGTCAACTTGGAAAACTGATGGGGTCGAAGCCTCTCCGTTGGCTGGGCGCCCGCTCCTATGGGATTTATCTGTGGCATTTTCCAATCATTGTCCTGACTTCGCCAGAAGTAAATACCAATGGCTTTGACTTGACTCGCTGCCTGCTGCAAATCGCTGCAAGCGTCAGTCTGGCTGCTATATCCTATAAGTACATTGAAGATCCCATTCGCAAGGGAGCCATCCAAACGGCTTTCCGCAAATGGAGATCGACAGGAGGCAAGCCTATACGTCTTGCAAGCCGTACGGGACTCATGGCCGTCACACCGTTTCTTGCCATCGTCCTGATCGGCGTCGGTATGATCAAGTTGAATCCGATCGTCTCGGCAAGTGCAACGTTGCCAACGGGGACAGCCGCAAACCAACCTGCCGCAACCGCAACGTCTACACCCAATAAGATTGTTCAAAACGACAACCAAACCGTTAAAATGACCATTACGCAATCGCCTGAAAAAGAAACGGCTTCATCCACTTCTGGTAAAACGGCTCCTCCTACCGCCACGCCGCACACACCGGCAAAGACGGCAAAGCCAAAGGCCACGGTATCCACACAGCCAACGGATCAGCCAAAACCAAACCCAACCGATACTCCTAAGCCTACCTCAACGGTTGAAAGCACCAGCAAACCTGACCCGATATCCGGAAAAGGAATGATCGCCATCGGCGATTCGGTTATGCTGGATATCGGCCCTTATCTGGAGAAGTTGCTGCCGGGCATTCATATCGACGGCAAGATCGGTAGGCAAATGTCGGAAGGGGCAGAGATCCTCATGGAACGCAAAGCTGCAGGAACGTTGGGGGACTTCGTCATCATCGAATTGGGCACCAACGGAACCTTCAGCAAAAAGACGCTGGAATCGTTAATGAGCTCTCTCGAAGATGTTCCTCATGTTATGCTGATAAACACCCGCGTTCCTAGGCCGTGGCAGGATTCCGTCAATGAATCACTGGCAGCAGCCGCTGCAAAATACTCAAATGTCACTTTCTTGGATTGGTACAAAACCAGCGCCGGGCACGATTCGTTCTTTTATTCAGATGGTGTGCACCTGACTCCAGACGGCTCGGAGTTCTACGCATCTTTCGTCGCGGAGGCTATTCGAAACTGTCAAACCGAGTCTTAATCCAGCACGATTACGCTATTGTCGAGATACGCTTTTTCCGTCGTAAAAAGTCTTTTCCGATAAAGCGGAAAAGACTTTTTTTCTTGACGATAAGGGGTGGCGCAGCCCGCGAGACTATGGAATAATAAAGAGAGGAAAGCGAACAGGAGAGAGAGAATGGACCGCTTGCGAATCAAACAGCAAATGGATTTTATTGTCGAAATTGACAAGATGAAGCGCATTTTACGGAAAAGCAGAATCATCGGCGGTCTCCGTTATGAGAACGACGCAGAGCATACATGGCACCTAGCCGTCATGGCTGTGGTGCTGCAGGAATATTCGAACAGCGACAGCATTCAACTCTTTAAGGTACTGAAGATGCTGCTGATACACGATATCGTGGAAATTGACGCAGGCGATACTTTCGCTTATGACGAAACCGGGTATTTAGATAAAGCGGAGCGGGAGGAGAAAGCGGCCGAACGGATCTTTGGACTGCTGCCGAATGACATTGGCGAAGAATTTATGGCATTGTGGCACGAATTCGAGGAGAGAGAAACAGCCGAATCCCGCTACGCTAACGCCATTGACCGGCTGGAGCCGATGCTGCTGAACAGCCGCAACCGTGGACAATCCTGGCGTGAAAACGATGTAACCAGCACGCAAGTGTTGAAGCGGGCGGTCTGGATCGATGAAGGAGCCACAGGGCTTTACACTTATATCGCCGAATTGATCCAGGAGGCAGTTGATCGGGGCTATATTAGCGAAAAAGGCGAGGACCTGCCGCAAAAGAAAGGGGTTCGTCCCCTCGGACCTCATGAAACGCCTCCGTACGATCTGTTGCTACTGGCTGATCCGTCCCGGGACTTGGTGGAGAGCAGCCTGAGTACCGGCAAGTGCTTTGTGATCGAGTTGGATGACTGCATCGCCGGCGAATTCGTCTTATCCCATACACAAAATGGCGTTGCGGAAATTACCAATATTGCCGTCCGTGAAGACTTCCAGCGGCAAGGCATTGGCAAAAAACTCTTGCAATCCGCTATTCAGATCGCGAAGGAACAAGGATGCGCCAGCCTGCAAATCGCAACCGGCAATTCCAGCGTAAATCAACTCATGCTGTACCAAAAGGTCGGCTTCCGCATTGCCTCGGTAGAGCCTGACTATTTTACCCGGAATTATCAAGAGGCGATTTACGAGAACGGTATCCTTTGCCGCGATCGTCTTGTGTTAACCATGAATCTCGTTTGAATCGATTAACCGGTACAGGGAGTTTATCTTAACGGAATAGAGCAGACACAGATGACCGACAGCACCCGGAGGCCTTCCTGTTATGGATGTAAGGACCTTATTTTGACGGGAAATTGGCCCTCTGGAGGAAGCTGTATGCTTTGGCTGCTGAACCTGATCGTTTTGTTACTGCTGCTTTTGTCTTTGGTAAATCGTAGAAAAGAGCTAAACCCTGTCAAATGGCTGCTAATCGTCATTTTCTATGCCGCGGCCGCCATGCTGTCCATCCATTTGTTCGGATTTAAGCTGCCTATCGGGCTGCTGCTCGCTCTATTTTTTGCGATCCGCCGGCGGAATTTGAACAAAGAGTACTACTGGAGGGCGCTGCTATTTGGACTTGTCTATTTCGTAATCGTACAATTTGCGTCGAACCCGAGCCTCAAGGAGCTTCGCCAACTGGATGAGCTGAAAAACTACAGTTCCCAATTCGAGCGGGTGGATTCCTTTCAATTTCTTACGGAGCACTCGGCCGGTCAGGATCAACTGCGCAAATATGCTGGTGAACTGAACAACGTAAATGAAAAATCGATGGTGATCGACGAAAAGGATACCCAAGTATTATTTAGGCTTGAGGTTTTGCGTCAGAAAGGCGTCGCTGTCAAAGATCTGGATTGGCTTTGGAATAATTCTCCGCTCGAGCTGAATTATTTCTGGCAATCGACGGTGAAGAACTCGCTGGTGAAACTGGAAACGATCACCTTTGGACAGGAAGGTTATTTTGGCGTATACAAGAGAAAGGATGAGGATAGTCCCTACCGTTTGACCTTATATATCGAATTTACCGATTTCAAAGATGGAAAACGACCCGATATCCTCCCTTGATCGTATCCGTTACTTACGGATTTGCCACTTTAATGACAGACACCGCAGGGTAGATAAGCTGTCTTACGCCTGCGGTTTTTCTATTTTTGTTCAAAATTTTACGATGAAAATAAAAAGATGTGCGAAAAAATGAACCTAATCTACCGATTCGCCGTCTATTTCACAGGAGTAAGGGGATGACATCCGGGTGGAATGGGATTACTTAAAAACAATGGCCGATAGCGACGACCGAAAATCCATCCTTGCCGATCTGATGACCGCCTACGGCAATGATGTCTGGAACTATGCATTCAGCCTCACGCGTAAGAGAGATTTAGCCGACGATATCACTCAGGATGTGTTTCTGAAAGCTTATCGCGGACTTTTTACCCTGCGAAAAGAAGGTTCAGTGAAAATGTGGCTGCTTGCCATCACTCGGAATACCGCCGCCGATTACCGGCGTTCCGCTTTTTTTCGCAGGGTGACACTCTTTGAAAGCTTTGATTATACTTCCTCCCAACCTTCCGCGGAAGAGACGGCCATGGACCGCTTCTCTATAACGGATATATGGGAGAAGGTTTTGCGGCTTCCCCCCAAATACAGGGAAGTATTGATTCTCTTCGGACATCACCAGATGTCGATGAAGGAAATCGCCTCCCTGCTAGGCGTTACGGAAGGAACAGTCAAGTCCCGATTGTTTCAGGCCAGAGCCAAAATTACGAAAATGAAGGAGGGCGAGACTCATGAACCGAAATGATGAAGAATGGTTCGGAGAGCTTTCCAGAAATCCTTTCCCCAAGAAGGGATTTACCCCGGAATTGCAACGGAAAATTATGCGGGAATTCGACCGCAAGCCCGTTAGCAAACGCAGGTTTTATCCCATCGCCGGAGCTGCCTTGCTGCTTGTCATCCTTGTATTTGCCGGTTACAGACTGGCAGTAGAGCCAACTCCGGAAGAAATCAGCCAAACCGCATCGGTAGCGATTCACGAAATCGCAGGAACGCCGGAAAAAACTCCGGATATCCGTTCCGTCCTCATGCTTGGACTCCGAAGCGACGCAAAATCGTCATCTCCGGCTTACCGAACTTTGGTCATCGCCGAACAGGAAGGAAAGATGAAAACCGTTGCCGAAGGCGGCGGCATCCTCATGCCATACGGTCAGCAATTTTGGCGGATTACCTCTAACGAGAATGCATTGGGAACCGGAGCTGCTCTCCAGGCCCGGAGGATCGATGCCGATTCGGCGTCAGTATCAGCTTCGGCGGTTAATGCCGTATCAGCTGCCAATACCGTCGTCGAGCCTACTGTCGTATCCCAAGCGCTGTTGTTTGCCGGCAATCGCTATTTAACGCTGGAGGAAAAAGATCAAAGTGCAAACCAAGGTTCGCAGATCCATACGCGAACAGTGGATTTAAAGGCTTATGCCGCATCGACGACGGGCGCCACAGGCTTCCACCTGGATGAAGTCGCCGGGATCACCGGCACATCTGCCCTTGCAGACTGGATGCTGTTCCGCAAAGAAGGGCGCTGGCAGGTAGCTGAGGAAAGCTCGGGCGGCGGGATTTTCAGCCCGAGCGGGAAAGAATTTTCCCTGATTCCGGCAATCTTGCCGGAAAGTCTTACGGCATATGACAGCTTGAACCTGACATGGGAACAGGTGCTGAAGTTGGAACCGGACGCAAAAGATGCCGTCTCTTCGCCGGATAAAGACATGCTGGCAGTTCTCACGACAGACAAAGTAGTGATTTACACCTTCCCTTCGGAAAAGGATAATACGGCTAAAAAACTGTTGACGGTAGACAAGAGTAATTTAGAAAGCTTAGTCATGTCCGAATGGGCGACGGAGAAATATGCCGATAAGTGGATTAAAGCCGGTATTGATGCATTGGGAGCAAAATGAGGTCTGTGCAATAGTGAAGCCCGGTCAGCTTGAAAAGCTGATCGGGCCTTTTTTATCCTGTATTAAGTTAATCTCGCCCATGCGCGTATTGGAAAAGAAGTCATTCCTTTCAGCTTCATCGGAGCCGCCGTAAAGCGGAATCCTTCCGTAGGGAGCTGATTCAGGTTGGTCAAGTTTTCCACAATGGGAACACCCGCTGCCAGCAGGATCGAATGAACAGGCCGGTTTGGATCGCTGGTATCGTCGATGTTCAGGCTGTCAATAGCGACGAGGGCAGCTCCTTCGGTTACCAGGAACTCCGCTGCATCCTTGGTCAAGTAGGGATGCTCCGCAAAGTAGGGGGGAGAGCCCCATTGCGTGCTCATCCCGGTCTCGATGAGAACCGCTTTACCGCGAACGCTTCCGCTTGCAGCCAACGCCTGCCGCGTAACGGCCCGGCCGGACATTCCCGCTAATCGGATGACGATGCCTTCGAGATCCGCCACGGATTCGAGGGGCATTTCGGCGATATCGGGATGGTTTTCATACCGGTGTGCGGGACTGTCGATAGCCGTCCCCGATGTGGCTACCATATCAACGCGGCCGATATTAAACGTCACTCCAGGGGCATAACGCTCTTTCGAAGCCTCGTAGCTTAAATGATCGGTAACCTGCGGCCGCGGCATGTTTGGATAGGTTTCCATGCCACTCTCGACGCGGTGACTGAGATCGACTAATGTGGAGGTCTGCGAGGTGCCATCGACAGCTGCAGCCGCTTTGCGCTTATGCCGTTCCGAAAGGATCGTTTTATTGAGAATCCGTATTTCTCCCACCATGAGAAGGCGCAGGTCCTTAACGATATAGTCTGCCAACTCCGCATCGGAAATGTCGTCGCCATCGATGTCGAGGCGGAAGCCCTGCCCCTGGATTCCTCCGCCGTTGGAAAAATCCACTTCAAAATCAAATTGTACGCGCTTGTCCTCAATTGTGATCTTTTCTGTCACTCTACATTCCTCCATACCGACGAATTACTTTGAAAGCTCTAGCCATTCCATTACAACGACAACCAAAACTTCAATGAAGCAAAAAAGGGCGAATAGAGCCATGATCCCGATAACCAGCCATTTCCCCGTTATCATACTGATTCGTCGGAAAGTGAACTTATCCATACAAGACAACTCCCTCACAAGTCATCACCACCCGCGGAACTGGCTCTTCGTCCCGGGAAACGGTTGATTTTTTTCTATTGTAAGGAAGGAAATGGAAATAATAAAGAACGATTTGCCGCGAAATCCAAGTGCGGGAACCCGTCAAGATAAGAACATCAGGAGCGATGATTAGGATACCAAGTAAGTTGAATAAGTTTTATATTTTGTTGCAAATACAACAATATTGCATTATTGTATTTATGAAAAGCCAGTGGATGGTATAAGAAAGGATGGGACTGCCTATATGAAGGAAATCCTACGAGAAATTGGAATGATCGCCAGGGCATTAGATTCCATCAGCAATATCGAATTCATTGAATGTGATCTTACAAAAGGGCAGTATTTATACCTTGTTCGAATATGCGAAAACCCAGGAATCATTCAAGAAAAGGTAGCTGAAACGATTAAAGTTGACCGTACAACCGCAGCCCGTGCCATACAGAAGCTTGAAATGAACGGTTTTATAGAAAAGAAAGAGGATGAACACAACAAAAAAATAAAAAAACTCTTTCCAACCGAAAAAGGGGAGAAGGTATATCCTTTTATAAAAAGAGAAAATGATCATTCGAATCGTATCGCTTTGGCTGGATTTTCCGAAGGAGAAGAAGAGACCCTTTTTAAACTTCTACAAAGAGTCAGAAAAAACATAGAAGTCGACTGGGAATTCGTAAAAAAGGGTAATAAGAGAAACTATTAATTATATAAAAAGGAGCTTAATATTTTGATGGCAGTAAAAATAGAGAAGTGCAGCCGTGAAGATTTGCAAACACTCCAAGAAATAAGCATTGAGACATTCAACGATACTTTCAAAGATCAGAATTCTGCTGAAAATATGAAGGCCTATTTGGAAAGAGCATTTAACTCTAACCAGTTGGAAAAGGAATTGTCCAATCTCTCTTCGGACTTCATTTTCATCTGGTTCAATGAAGAAGTTGCTGGATACTTAAAAATGAATTGGAATGAGGCTCAATCCGAACAAATGGGTGGTGAGTCACTCGAAATTGAGAGGATTTATATAAGGCACCAATTTCAAAGAAAAGGGCTTGGAAAATATCTAATAAACAAAGCGATGGAAATGGCTGCTCGTCAAAATAAAAAGAAGATTTGGCTGGGAGTTTGGGAAAAGAATGAGAATGCAATGGACTTTTATAAAAAGATGGGTTTTGTTCAAACCGGAGCTCACTCTTTTTTTATGGGTGATGAAGAACAAATTGATTTTATATTGACCAAAACACTGTTATAAAGGCAGAACTAATTCATCGACAAAGAAAAAGTGCCCAATTATAGCTATTGGCTATGCTGATCGGAACCGACCTGCTGCTGGGTCTTCGCAAAAAGCTTGTGTTTGAACAGGACTCGGAATTAGCGTTATAAATCCCCGTCAAGGTCCTTCATCAAACCTTCATGCAAAATCTGTTTGCAGCTTGTATGCTGAAAAAAAGACAATGTAAACGTTAAACGGAGGCTAACGCTATGTATAAAGCGATCATTATCGGAACAGGGCCAGCCGGTCTGACGGCAGCTATTTATTTGGCAAGGGCAAATCTGAATCCTTTGATTATTGAAGGACCGCAGCCCGGCGGACAATTGACGACCACAACGGAGGTTGAGAATTTTCCCGGTTTCCCAGACGGGATCATGGGGCCGGAACTGATGGATAACATGCGCAAACAGGCAGAGCGCTTCGGTGCGGAATTCCGTACCGGCTGGGTCAACTCGGTAGATACATCCAAGAGGCCTTTTACGCTCGTGGTGGAAGGTCACGGAGAACTGCAAACGGAGTCGCTGATCTTGTCTACCGGCGCATCGGCGAAATATTTGGGCATTCCCGGCGAGCAAGAGAACATCGGCCGCGGCGTCAGCACCTGCGCCACCTGTGACGGCTTCTTTTTCCGCAACAAAAAGATCATTGTCGTGGGTGGGGGCGATTCCGCCATGGAAGAAGCCCACTTCCTCACCCGGTTCGCATCCGAAGTGGTGCTGGTACACCGCCGCAGCGAGCTGCGGGCATCCCGGATCATGCAGGATCGGGCACGCAACAATGCTAAAATCACCTGGAGCCTCAACCACACGCCTCTCGAAGTGCTGGCGGGCGAGCGCGGCGTAACCGGCCTGAAGGTGCGAAACAATGAGTCCGGCGAGGATGAAATCATCGCTACCGACGGCATCTTCATCGCCATCGGGCATACGCCGAACACCAAGTTTTTGCAGGATCAACTGCCTACAGACGAGCAAGGCTACCTCTTAGTGAAACCTGGCACTACAGAAACTGGCATCCCCGGCATTTTCGCCTGCGGCGACGTTCAGGATACCCGCTACAAGCAAGCCATCAGCGCAGCAGGGACCGGCTGCATGGCGGCGCTGGATTGCGAACGTTATCTTGAAGCAGCGGAAGATGCGGCCGCAACCGTTACCGCTTAACCGCCTCTTAGCAACTATATCCCATACCATCTCATGCGATAGACGATTAATGGCGCAGCCCTCGGGCTGCGCTTTTTCTCAACTGACAAAACTCGAGAAAATCGGCAGGAGTTGACGAAAGAGCGGAGAATTGTCAAACAAGACGAAATATCTTGTAGAGGCTATTTGCAAAGGGGATAGGTTGCATGCTTGCACATTGCGGTACGAAGCGGATCGAAACGGAAAGACTTCTTTTACGTCCATTTGAGCCTCATGACGCTGAAGACATGCTGATGTATTGGATCAGCGATCCGCTGGTCCAGTCCATGTATTTTGAACCGGTGTACTCTTCCATACCCGAAGTCCAGGAAATGCTGGGGAAGATCATCTCATCCTACAACAAAGACGATTACTATAGATGGGCAATCATCGAAAAAGAAACGCAGATCTGTATCGGTCAAATTGCTTTCTTTCTCGTAGACAGCGGTAATCACTTCGGAGAACTTGAATATTGCATTGGCCAATTGTTTCAACGCAAAGGGTATGCAACGGAAGCGACCAAAGCGGTAGTGGATTACGGCTTCCGTAAAGTGCATTTTCACAAGATTCAAATCTGCCATGCAGATAGCAATTCCGCCTCGAAAGGCGTCATTTCAAAATGCGGATTTACTTATGAAGGGACTTTGCGCGATTATTTCTTTATCGAGGGAAGGTACGCAAGCAGGCTCTATTATTCCATGCTTAGGGATGAATGGGAAGCTCCGGTCGTTTAGTCTGGATAGGCGGATAACGAAAAGAACCTGTATAATAGAGTCGAGGTCGTTCAGTCCAAATAGGGGAGGGTATATATGGGGATCGATAAGCCACAAGCGGAAGCACCATCGCCTGCGAAAGATGAAATGCTCCGGCTGATTTTTGAGAACATCCAGGATATCATCTGCTATTTTTCACCGGACGCTATTTGCCGCTACTGTTCACCTTCCCTTTTTCGTCAAGCTGGTAGAGGAACCCTTTTTGTTAAGGGAATTGATTATAGAGACCTGTGATTTATTCCTGGCTCAAGTCCGGGAAAAAAGCCTCGACATGCAGTTATCCATTGCACCGGAAGCGGATATGACTTACATTGGAGATGCATTGAAGCTCAAGCAGATTCTTACCAATCTCATTGGCAACGCCGTAAAATTTACCGATTCCGGAAGCGTGTGTCTGGAAGTGCGGGTGCATGAAGTTGAAGCGGAGCGGATGAACCTGCATTTTCTCATCAAGGATACTGGGATCGGCATTCCGAAGGATGCTATCAACCAGTTGTTCGAGCCCTTTAATCAGTTGGACAACTTCATGACGCGAAAGACGAAAGGAACCGGCTTGGGGCTTGCCATCAGCAAAAAAACTGGTGGAACGGATGTGCGGACAAATCGGGCTATCGGATACCGATGATCCGGGAACGACCTTTAACTTCACCGTTCCGCTATCGCTTCCAAAAGATGCTGAGAGAATCAGTCCTTTTACCACATATCTTCGATATTATTCTCATGGATATCCGTATGCCGGTGTTGGACGGACTTGATGCAACCAAAGCGATTCGCGGGCTGACCGCTGGCGGCGTCCGTCCCTATATCGTAGCGGTGTCGGCCAATGCTCTTAAGGGAGATCGGGAATCTTATCTGGCCGCAGGCTTGGATGATTGCATCAGCAAACCGGTCAGAACCGATACATTAAATGCTATCATTCATCATTTTAAGCAAGTACGCGCATAATAATGGAGGACGAATATTCTAAATTCAAGGAGGGATTCCCATGAAAATCTCAGTCACTGACGGTGCGATGAACAGCTTTCAAAAGGAATGGGGTGTGAAGGAAGGCGACCATATGCGGGTATTCGTCCGTTACAACGGAGGCGGAAGCGATCCTTTTTGCCTTGGGGTTACCCGGGATCATCCTCAAGACCCTCGCTTGTTAACGGAAAAGCAAGGGATATCTTTTTTCATGGAACAATGGGATTTATGGTCATTAGACGGCAAAGATCTGGAAATCGACGGTGACGGCGAGGATATTTCTTTTCGGATGACGCCCTAATATGCGAAGAGCCGGTGGATTTCCGTCGGCTCTAATCTTCGTTTGAAATTTGGACAAGATTACCCGCCTCATTCGCGAAAAAAACTTCCCATTTTACACCTTTCGATATATAATATATTTATTATTATATTAGAATAATTCTAATTAAGATGTCTTGAAAAGGATGGGATTGTATGTTGAACGATGAATTGCTGGCTAAATTAAACGACCAAATGAATTATGAGTTTTATTCTTCTCAAGTTTATCTTTCCCTTGCCTCCTATTGCGCTTCCGAGAGCTGGGATGGCTTTGCCAACTTCTTTACCGTTCAAGCGGAAGAGGAAAAGTTCCACGGGATGAAGATGTTCCATTTTATCAACGACATGGGCAGCCGCGCCTTGGTCACGGGGATGAAGGATCCTGAGACGGACTTCCGCTCCATTTTGGAAACCTTCGAAACCGCATATGCCCATGAAAAAGAAGTTACCCGCCGCATTTATGAACTCTCCGACATCGCTTTGGGCCAACGGGAGCATGCCACTTTGCAATTCCTAAACTGGTTTATCAGCGAGCAAGTGGAGGAAGAAGCGACCTTCGACAACATTCTGCAAAGGCTGAAACGAATCGGAAACGACAGCCAAACGTTGTTCATTCTCGATGCTGAAATGGCTAAGCGCACTTTCGCACCAGAAGCCGGAGCTTAAACGATATTGCATTGTAACCCTGACCCTCTCAATGGTCAGGGTTTTTATTTGTTTTCCGGAAAAGATTTGGTATAATCTGGACAGGAACAAATGTTTGCACGTGATAACCGTGGGAGTTGATCGTCCGATGAGTCGTTTTGTTTTGAGCAAAGATCAAGCCAGACAGTATTTCATCGTTTATCATCATCTGCATCCTGACTACTGCCTTCGCAATAAGGAAGACATCCTTGAATTCGTACGCCGTGTCGGCTGTATTCAGTTTGATCCTCTTAACGTAGTCGGTGAAAACGCGAATTTGGTGCTTCAGGCGAGAGTGGAGGACTACAGGCCAGCGTTGCTCGCTGAACTCCTCTATCAGGACAGGGAGCTCATCGATTTTTGGGATAAAAACATGGCCATCTGCCTGACAGAGAATTGGCCGTATTACGCCCGCTTTCGCGGTGTATATGCGGGCTGGCTTGAGGAAAATCGGGAGACGGTACAGTTTGTACGTAGGCAGATAGAAGAACATGGCCCCCAGTCTTCCGGAGACTTTGAGTTAAATCATAAAGTGAATTGGTACTACGGAGATACCCGTTTGGCACGAGCCGCATTAGAAGGCATGTATTATTGCGGCGATTTGATCATCCATCATAAACGCGGAGTTCGCAAGTTCTACGATTTGGCGGAACGGCATATCCCTGATGCATATCGCATGGCTGCAGATCCCAATCGTTCAAACGAATCGTATTATGAGTGGTTTGTATTGCAGCGGGTCGGCAGTGTCGGGATGCTATGGAATAAGCCAAGTGATGCCTGGCTGGGAGTGCGGGGTTTTCGCAGCGGGGAGCGAAATCAGGCCTTTCAAGGATTGCTGGAAAAGGGTTATCTGACCGAGATCGAAGTCGATGGCATCGGGCAAACGCTCTACATGCGGACGCAAGATTTGCCGGTTTTGCAGATAGCGTTGGAACGAGCGGCAGAAAGCAAGGAGGTGCGGATTCTCGCGCCTTTGGACAATATGCTTTGGGATCGCAATTTGATTCGCGAGCTGTTTCATTTCGAATACCGTTGGGAGGTTTATAAACCTGCCAAGGAGCGTCAATACGGCTATTACGTGCTGCCTGTTCTCTATGGCAACCGTCTGGTCGCCCGGTTGGAAGCCGAGCACTATAAAGGTAAAGGGCCTCTTGTGATCAAAAATTGGTGGTGGGAGCAAACGATTGAGCCTGATGATCCCATGCGGGCGGCGGTAGAAGCCGGCTTGAACCGGTTCACCCGTTATTTAGGTGCCGCATCGTTTGATCTGCCGCCGTCCTTTTGATACAGTCAAAAGACGAGGTGAGAATGATGATCAAATTAGGCGTTTTGGACCACACCCACATCGGCGAAGGTCGCACGGCAGCTGAAACATTAGAGGAAGCCGTTCAGTTGGCACAAGAAACGGAAAAGCTTGGGTTTTCCCGTTACTGGGTATCCGAGCATCACGGATCACCGTCGCTGGCCTCGTCCAGTCCGGAAATCCTTATTGCCCATTTGGCAGCTCATACTTCGCGCATCCGCGTCGGCTCCGGCGGGATCATGCTTTCCCACTACAGCGCCTATAAAGTCGCAGAAAACTTCCGTCTGTTGGAAGCCCTGTACCCAAACCGCATCGATCTCGGACTGGGACGCGCTCCTGGCGGAATGCCGATATCAACCCGAGCGCTGCAGGCCGGCAAATATAGCGGCGTTGACGTCTATCCGGAGCAAGTGGCAGATCTGACCGGCTATTTGCATGACGCACTGCCACCCGGCCATCCTTTTGCAGCTTTAAAAGCCGCTCCGGTCATCGATACGGCGCCTGAGCTCTGGCTGCTTGGCTCAAGCGACGGCAGCGCGCGGATAGCCGCGTATCAAGGGCTTCCTTTCGCTTATGCCCAATTTTTCGGCGTACCAGGGGGAGAGCGGGCAATGGAGCTTTACCGCAGCCAGTTCCGGCCTTCCTTCCACTATAAGGAGCCGAAAGCTATGGTCGCCGTCATGGCGATTTGCGCAGATACGGAGGAAGAAGCAAACCGGTTGGCTTCCAGTGTCGGGCTGTTTTTTCTCAAGCTGGAGCAGGGGATGGAGTTATCCGCCTATCCGTCGGCTGAAACCGCAATGCATTATCATTATTCGGAATTTGAGCGGGCGCGCCTGGACATGGGCAAGCACCGGAGAGCCGTAGGGACACCCGAACAAGTAAAGGAGCAGTTGACGGCCATCAGCGATTTGTATCAAACTGACGAAATTGTAATCGCATCTCCTATCCATAATTCGCAAGCAAGGCTCCATTCCTATCGGTTAATTGCCGAAGCATTCGACATTTCGACTTGAAGCGGGCCTCGTTTTGGGATATACTTTTCTCGCCTAAAGTGAGAGAAAATTAACCAGTAAGGAGTAGAGTCATGGAAAACGTGCTAGTATTCGGCCACAAAAATCCAGACACGGATACCATTTGTTCCGCTATCGCTTATGCGGAATTGAAGAAAGCGCTGGGATGGAATGCCGAGCCCGTTCGACTGGGCAACATCAACGGCGAAACCCAGTTTGCTCTTGACACCTTCGGCGTTCAGGCACCTCGTTTGATTGAGGCGGCCAGCCCGGAAACGAAAAGCGTCATTTTGGTTGACCATAACGAACGGCAGCAAAGCGTATCGGATATCGACAAGGTGAAAGTGCTGGAGGTCATCGACCACCACCGTATCGCCAATTTCGAAACAAGCGGCCCGCTTTACTACCGCGCCGAGCCTGTGGGTTGCACCGCAACCATTTTAAAAAAGCTGTACAAAGAAAACGGAATCGCCATCAAGAAAGAGATTGCCGGACTTATGCTGTCCGCCATTATTTCGGACTCGCTCTTATTCAAGTCCCCAACCTGTACGGAAGAGGACGTAGCCGCTGCCCGCGAGCTTGCGGTAATCGCCGGAGTGAGCGCCGATAGCTACGGTCTGGATATGCTGAAAGCCGGTGCGGATCTCAGCGATAAAACCGTCGCCCAACTGATCACTCTCGATTCGAAGGAATTTACCATGGGCAACGTTAAGGTAGAGATCGCTCAAGTCAATGCGGTTGACACCAATGACGTTCTGTCTCGTCAAGCTGAAATTGAAGCGGCTTTGAACGACATTATTGCCGCTAAGGGGCTCGACCTGTTTGTCTTCGTTGTGACGGATATCTTGAACAATGATTCCGTGGTCCTCTCCTTGGGTAAGGAAGCGAAAGCAGTAGAACAAGCGTACAACGTAACCTTGGAAGACGGCAAAGCAACGCTGAAGGGCGTCGTTTCCCGCAAGTCGCAGGTCGTGCCTGTGCTGACCGATCTTTTCACGAAATAATAAAACGCATCGCGATACCTATAACCCGGTTGGACCTTTTCGGTCCTCCGGGTTATTTTCCGTTTTTTGGGGATAATACGCCGTAGATATAGCCAAAAAAGGGATGGGGAGGAAGAGCGATGCACTTTTGGGGACAGAAGCTGTTGGTCAAACTTATCGAAGCCGCCTCGACCGCAAATCGGCAGAAACCTAATGAAGCGGTGGCAGCTTCCGTCGATCGCCGGAATTCCCCAAACGATTCCCTCGGCGAACATGAAGGGTTGGAAGCGCTGCGGAAGCAGTTAACTGGCATCGCCGACGTCGTATTCCAAACCGGGAAGACCGTAAAGGGAACGACGTTCACCCTCGTCTACGTGGAAACGATCACCGACAAGAAGGCGTTGCGTGAATCGCTGCTGCAGCCGCTTCTCTATCAGCCGGAAACGGTAAGCGGCCAAGATTTGGACCCTTCCGCACTCGCTTTGACTTCCACATCCGTTGGTACGAATGCCACGGAAAGAATCGTTTTCGCCATGATGGAGGGGAAAACCGCGGTTTTCAGCGCAAAGCGGGTGCTTCTGTTCGACTTAAAAAACATCCAGTCCCGGGGGATCGCCGAAGCCCGCAATGAAATGGTCATCGTCGGCCCGCAGGAAGGGTTTAACGAAAATCCGGAAGACAATTTGAGTCTGTTACGCGGGATTTTGCAACATCCGGATCTCAAAGTGGAGAAATTTATTTTAGGCAGGTACACAAGAACTCAAGCTTTTTTGATATACATCGAAAAAATTGGTAACGTCCAGGTACTGGAAGAAATCCGTGGGAAGCTGCAGACGATCGACCGTGATGCGGTCATGGGAGCGAGCCTGGTTATCGAATACTTGGAAAACTATCCGTTTTCACCGTTTCCGGAGCTTCAGTATACGGAACGGCCGGATACGCTTGCAGCATCGCTTCTTGAAGGACGCATCGGCCTGTTGGTCAGCGGTACGCCGAACGCTATTATCGCTCCTGTCAGCTTTTTCACTCTTATGCAAAGTGCGGAGGATTACTATCAGCGGTTTTTATCGGCAAGCTGGATAAGATGGATCCGCTACTTTTTCGTGTTGGTATCCTTTTTGTTTCCGTCCGTGTATGTAGCCATCACGACCTTTCATCCGGAACTGCTGCCGGCGTCCCTGCTGCTCACCATTGCCGCCGCCCGGGAAAACATTCCTTTTTCGTCGTTAATCGAAGCGTTCATCATGGAAATCACCTTCGAGGCGCTGAGGGAAGCCGGGATCCGGATACCGAAGCCCATCGGCCAGACCATCTCGATCCTTGGAGCCATCATCATCGGCCAAACCGCCATTCAAACAGGCATCGTTTCCGCGCCGACCGTTATCGTCGTATCTATGACCGGCATCGCTACGTTTATCATTCCGCATTATGAACTGGGTCTCTCGTTCCGCATGCTTCGTTTTCCCGTCCTCCTCCTCGGGGGAACGTTGGGGCTTCTCGGCGTCATTCTCGCCGTTTTCCTGATATATTTGCATATGGTCCATTTGAAATCCTTTGGGAGCCCTTATATGGCACCGTTATCGCCTTTGACGACAGACGGCATGAAAGACGTTTTCATACGCGCCAACTGGCGGGCGATGGACAAGCGCCCCAAAGTATTTGGTACCGGAAATTTGAAGCGAACCTCAAGAAAGAAATGAACGTAGATGAGGGGTTGCCATGAGGAAAACCGTCGGGCTAATGCTTCTAACGCTTATTGTTCTGGTCCAGGGCGGCTGCCAGCAAGGGGCGGACTTCAATAACCGAGCTTTCGCCACAGGTCTTTTCGTGGATCGGACAAAGGATGGCCAAGTGGAAATGACCCTTGCTTTTCCGCTGGTTAACCGCCTCGGAGTGGGGTTGCCCGGCAGCTCCGGCTCCCAAACGGGAAAACCGTTCGCAGGCGTCACTAAAATTGCACCCACTTTGTCGGAAGCCGCCTATGCCATACAGCTGGATTTATCGCGGAGGATATCCTGGGGGCACACCCGGGTGGTCGTCATCGGTCAGGACTATGCCAAAAGCGGTATCAATGACTTATTGGAATGGATCGTGCGTCTGCCTTCCTTTCACATGCAATCTTATGTGCTCGTCGCCCCGGGAAAAGCAAGGTCCATTTTGGAACTTACACCGGTTTTCGAAAGGACGGCAGTGGAAGCGCTGCTGAAGATTTTGAAACAAAATATCGTTCTGGACACTAATATTCTGGCTTTCGTGTCATCCAGTCCCTATACCGATACGGCCGTATCCAATTTAACTGTAGGGAATGTCAAAATGATCAGCGAGAACAACAAGAGAAGCCCCTGGGTCGGTACCTCCGGTGCTGTGCTGTTTCGCAATAATCGGATGGTCGGCAGCGTCAACCGTGATCAGGCTATCGCTCTTTCGCTGTTTTCCACCCCTTCGCCCCTCGACCTTTATTCCGTTCCGAAAGGAAAATCGAATGAAATCTTCAGCGCCCGATTATATGAAACGAATACGAAAATCGAAACGAAAAAAGATGGGGAACACATCCATTTCCGGTTAAAGGTGAGAGGCCACGCGATGTTATCACAAGTAAAAACACCGCTTAACCTGTTTAACCGCGAAACTCTAAACAGCATGGACGAAAAATTGAGCCAAAGAGTGAAAAGCCTGTTGGACCAAGCGATTCGGGAATCCAGGGAAAAAGAAGCGGACGTGCTGGGACTGGGGAATTACGTGGAATGGCGGTATCCGGATTATTGGGGAAAGATCAAGAATAATTGGCGGCAAGAGTATGGCAAAGGGGTCGAGATCGAGTCGGATGTGAAGCTGGAAATCAAGCATAGGGGAGAAGAGAATAACCCGATCTGGATGAACGAGGGGTGAACCGGCTTGAAAATCGCGCTTTTTATCATCTTTTATGCCGTGCTTGCTTACTACGAATACCGGACATCGGTCAAGAAGGAAAAAGGCTCGTGCAAAAGCATCGCTGCCGTGTGGGTTGCAGCGCTCTTGTATCAGCTTACCGTCCTGCCATTCTACAGAACCATGAACCCGATGATTCTTATTAATTGGACCTTCGGCTGGGTGGATCACTGGCTAAAATTCTAACGATCAGGGTGATGTTGTGGATCTCCGTCATTTGAACCGCGGTCAAATTTTCCGGCTTTGGACGCTGCAGCTGGCTTCGACTCCCATTGCGTTCATGGTTTCGCCAATCATCAAGTTGGCAGGTTATCAAGGTTGGGTAGGTATTTCCTTGGCGATGCTATTCGGTCTTGGTATCGGATACTTCGCCCTTCGGACGGCCCGCCTGAATCCGGAGCGGAATTGGGTTCAATTCGGCCACTCCATCGTTGGCAAGCCTTTACATATTTTGTGCGTTTGCTTGGTTCTGTTTTTCATGACGTTCATCAACGCCCTCAATATCATGAGCTTCACGGAATTTTTCAGTTCCGTTTACTTGCGGGAGACATCAACGCCGGTCATTGCCTGGGCCGTCGGTATCACGGTCTTGTTTGCCGCCCGCAGTGGATTGATGTCCATCTCTTACGTTGCGGACGGTTTCTTCATTCTGACTGCACTGTGTTCAATTCTGATCGGCACCTTCATTACGAAAAAAGTGAATTTCGACATGCTCATCGCATTCGTCAACCATTACGACATGAATGGCATCATGAAATCGGCTCTTTTTACTTCCAGCTGGGCGGGAGAATTTTTTCTCTTCCTGCTTTTTTATCCCGCTATTCAAAACAAAAAACACGCCTTCTTAACCATGTCGGTAACGGGTATCATCACAGCGGTGTTTCTTATCATTTATTGGATGGTTTGCATCCTAATCCTGGGCCTACGGTTGCCGACCTTCTTGGAATATCCGATGCTCAATGTCATCCAGGCGGTCCATATTGGCGATCCTCTGGATAACATTGATCCACTCCTTCTGTCGATCTGGTCTACGGCCCTGCTGGTTAAGACTAGCCTATTCCTGTTCCTAACAGCACAAGGAGTCGCCCATTTGATGAATAAAAACGATCATCGACCCTTTGTCGTACCCATGGCGATATTCATGATGATCCTTGCCTACATTATGGACAAAAATGCTCCGATGACGTACAAATTCAGCACTGAGGCATTTATGAGCTCCATCGAGTGCATTCCCATCCTCTACCTGATCGTTTATGCTCTGCGGAAGAAGCTGTCCAAAGCATATACCCTGGAGCGACAGGCGGATTCGACTCGCTAAGTAGTAAGAAATCAAGAAGAGGAAGATCTCCAGACTGTGATGCCCGGAACCTTTTGGTTCCGGTTTTTTCGGGTTATGAGATGGAAGCTGTTTGTTAGATTGATGGAATCGACGACCTGTAATCGGCATACCTTTCGTGGGTTATGGACATTTTGACCAATGAACTCGATATGGGTTTTACTTTGTGTCTAATGTGTCCGGCATAACACACGTGTATGATGTAATAAAATGTAACACACCACAAGGTAAATGATGATCGAGGGTGAATGTGCGTCAAGTTAACTGATGAGGAAGGGGGTTCGGGGAAAATGACCTTGACCATGGTACCTGAGATTGAACTGAATGATGTCACCATGAAATATCGAACAGCAGCCTCTGATGTGCTAGCTGTTGATCACGTCAGCCTGAACATCGGAAAAGGCGAGTTCGTTTCCCTGCTAGGTCCTTCCGGCTGCGGCAAGACGACGCTATTGCGGCTGATGGCGGACCTTCTGGCTCCGTCTGACGGTACGCTGAAAATAGCAGGGAGATCGGCCAAAGAAGCGAGGCTGGCCCGGAAGTACGGCATTGTTTTCCAAAGTCCGGTGCTGTATGACTGGCGGAAGGTCAAGCATAATATCACCTTGCCCCTGGAAATGATGGGGGTAAGCAAAGCCGCAAGAATGCAGAAAGCCGAGGTATTGTTGGATTTGGTTGGTTTATCCGGCTTTGGCGACAAATATCCGTGGCAGCTTAGCGGAGGGATGCAGCAGAGGGTGGCCATCGCTCGCGCACTCTCCATCGAACCGGAAATTTTGCTGATGGATGAGCCTTTTTCTGCGCTAGACGAATTTTCCAGAGAGTATTTGAATGAAGAGCTGCTGCGCATTTGGAGCAATGTAAAAAGCACCGTCGTTTTTGTTACCCACAGCATCCCGGAAGCTGTTTTTCTCTCCGATCGTATCTTTGTCTTATCTCCTCATCCTGGCCGGCTCTCCGCCGTCGTCGACATCCCCCTCCCAAGACCGCGAACGAAAGAATTACGGAATCACCCCGATTATTTCAAGCTCATTGCTGACATCCGCGACCGTTTCGAAGGAGTGTGACGGATGAAAAACTTCAGCTTAGCGCCAACCCGTTCCGTCGCTGTATTTTTGGCATGGGTCTTGTCCCTTGCAATCCTATGGGAAGCTGCATCCTGGCTCATGTTGAACGCGGCTCATGCCCCGATGGCTCAATCCAAGCTGCCCTATTTGCATGAAGTTTTGCGGACATTCGGCAAATACGGCGACACCTTGTTGAAGGAAGGGGGAGCTACTTTTACCAATGCCGCATTAGGTTTCGTTTTTGGTGCTACCGCCGGTGTCTTGCTGGCCGTACTCATGAGCCTATCGAAGCGCATCGAAGAGCTGGCTTTCCCCTACGCCGTCGCTTCCCAGATGATCCCGATACTAGGGCTAGCGCCAATCCTATATGGGATCGTTCGTGACGAACAAGCGGCGCGGGTCATCATCGCCGGTTATATTACCTTTTTCCCGGTATCTCTTAACATGCTGCGGGGACTGCGCAGTACCCAACCTGCCGCTTTGGAATTGATGCATTCGTATGCGGCGAAGCCGTGGGAGATTTATTGGAAGCTGCGCTTTCCTGCAGCTCTTCCCGGATTATTCAGCGGACTGAAGATTGCCGCACCGCTGGCGGTAACCGGCGCCATTCTTGTGGAATTGATGGGAGCCCAGCACGGCATCGGCGTCATCATGCTGCGTAACCTGTACTATGGTCCGTCCCATGTCTACATGTTCTGGTCTACCGTATTGACCGGTGCGCTATTAGGGGTCTTTTGCTATGCTGTCACCGGCTTGGCAGAGCGGCTGGCGGCTCCTTGGCAACCTGAATTCCGCCCCCACGGAGGTGACCGGTCTTGAGTGAGCCGCAAACTAACATAGCTGGAACGACAGTTTCCCCAAATTCCGCCATGCCGATGATTAAAGCCGTTAAGCCGATGAGTGAGGCCGATCTGCTTGATGAAAGAGAGGAAGTGGAGGGACGGGCTAAGAAGGGGACTTCACGCTCAATCTCTAAACTCCTGGCAGCGACCCTTGGAAGGGGCAGCCGAATCTGGCTTCCCGCCATCGCCGGTTTATTGTTTCTTGGCCTTTGGGAAGGCAAAGTTTTTCATCGCTTGTTTCACTTGAAAACCTATCAACTGCCTATTCCATCTGCTATCGTATCCGCAGCGAACGAAAATGCGTCCGTGCTGGCGGCTTATGCTGGATATACGCTAAGCGAAGCGGTACTCGGCATGCTCCTCGGTTCGGCCGTCGGCTTCCTCCTTGCCTTGGTCGCTATCGCCTGGCCGAAATGGGCTGGCGGCAGTATATTGCTGGTCGCCGCCGTCAATGCCGTTCCCATCGTCGCTTTGGCACCGATCATGAACTTGTGGTTTGGCGACGGCATCGGCTCACGAATCGCCATCGTCACTTTAACCACTATGGCGGCCATGGCTATAAACGCTCACAAAGGGATGAGCATAGTAGACCCGTTAGCCCTTGACTTGATGCATTCTTACGCCGCGAAAAAGTACGAAGTGTTCCGTTATTTACGCATTGTCAACAGCTTACCGTATTTATTTACGGCATTAAAGATCAATACAACCGCCAGTATGATCGGAGCGATTGTCGGTGAATTTTTCTTTTCCTCCAAAGGGCTGGGCTATCTGCTTTCCAATTCCATCAAAGTAGCAAAAATGCCTGTGGGCTGGTCCTGCATCGTCGTCGCCGCGATTGCGGGGGTCATGTTTTATCTGCTGGTGGAACGGCTGGAGCGAGTGTTCATTCGCTGGCATCCGTCAGGCAAACCCTGATCCACAGCCGGTTGCTGCCGGTCGCCGCTGATCCTGCGGATATCTGCCGATCGTCTCAGCCGATTACATAGTCCCGCATATGCGAGATTTGCTGTGAGCTGTTTTGAAAAAATGAAAAGGAAAAGGGAGAGATGAACCATGGGAAAGAAGAAGAGAGGGTTCCGTGGAGCGGCGCCGCTCGTATTGGCCCTGCTGCTGAGTCTTGCAGCTGCATTGTCCGCCTGCGGGGATTCCGGCAAGTCTGGGGATAAAGCGGCAGTACCTGTGAAGCTGCAGTTGAAATGGGTGCCGCAAGCTCAATTTGCCGGCTACTTCGTCGCTCTGGACAAAGGCTATTACAAAGATGAAGGATTGGATGTCACGATTCTCCCCGGCGGGCCGGACATCGTTCCGGAACAACAAGTAGCAAATGGTGCGGCGGATATCGGCGTCGATTGGGTGGCAAGTCTGCTCGCTCACCAGGAGCAAGGGCTGCCTCTTGTGGAGATCGCGCAAATCTATCAAAAGAGCGGAATAGTATTAGTGTCGAAGAAATCGTCAGGCATCGCCACCCCAGCGGATTTGAAAGGAAAGAAAGTGGGCAACTGGATGGGCGGCAACGAGTTTGAAGTGCTCGCGCTTTTCGATAAATACAAACTGGATTCCAACAAAGATTTAAGCTTCGTCAAGCAAGGCTTCACCATGGATCAATTCCTATCCGGAGAGCTGGACGCGGCTTCAGCTATGACTTATAACGAATACCAGGTTGCACTTGAGCAAGGGATCCCGGCAAGCGATCTCTCCGTCATCGACATGAACAGCGAAGGCGTCGCCATGCTGGAGGATAACCTGTTTGCCAACAAGGAATGGCTGGATAAAAACAAGGACACCGCCGCGAAGTTCATCCGCGCTTCTTTGAAAGGCTGGAAGGACGCCATTGCCAAACCGGAAGAAGCCGTAGACATCGTCTTGAAAAAAGTCGAGGATGGCAGCACCAGCAAGGATCATCAGGTAAAAATGATGGAGGAAGTCGCGAAGCTGATTGCCCCTAGCGGCTTTGATCTTTCCAAGCTGGGCTATATTGACAACGCCGCGTTCAAACAAACGGCGGATATCGCCTTCAAGTTCGGTGTGATCAAGAAGGAAGCGGACTTGAAGTCGGCGTACACCAACGAAATCGTGGAAATGGCAGCGAAATAGCGGGTGGATTCGTAATTGATCCGAACTGAGATACTGGAGATGAGATTGCATGGATATGGTAAAAATCGGCCTCATTCAAGCGAAGCACGAACTTAGCGGTGACGAGTCAGTGGAGGCACACAAAGACGCGGCTGTAGAGAAGCACATCCGTCTGGTGCGGGAAGCCGCAGCAAACGGCGCGAAAATCATATGCCTGCAAGAGATCTTCTTCGGACCCTATTTTTGTGCCGAACAAACGCCAAAATGGTATGCGGCTGCAGAAGAAGTTCCCGGCGGTCCGACTATCCGGAAATTTCAAGAGCTGGCCAAAGATTTGGCGGTAGTGCTCATCTTGCCCGTTTACGAAGTGGAGGGCATCGGCGTTTATTACAATACCGCCGCCGTCATCGATGCGGACGGAACCTATCTCGGAAAATACCGAAAGCATCACATCCCTCACGTAGGAGCCGGAGACAAAGGGTATGGCTTTTGGGAAAAGTATTATTTCAAGCCCGGTAATCTGGGCTATCCCGTATTTGATACGGCATATGCTAAGGTGGGCGTCTACATCTGTTACGACCGCCATTTTCCAGAGGGGGCACGGATTCTAGGCTTGAACGGGGCGGAGATCGTATTCAACCCTTCCGCCACTGTCGAAGGCACATCCGAATACCTGTGGAAACTGGAGCAGCCCGCCCACGCCGTCGCTAACGGCTATTATGTGGCAGCCATAAACCGGGTGGGAGTGGAAGAGCCTTGGAGCATGGGCGAGTTTTATGGGCAGTCCTACCTGGCTAATCCACGGGGTGAGATTGTCGCCATCGGCAGCCGGGATCAAGATGAGGTTGTCATCGGAGAGATGAGCAAATCGAAGATTCGCGAGGCAAGAGAAAGCTGGGCATTCTACCGGGACCGAAGGCCGGAGTCTTATCAGGAACTGGCCCGGCCATAAAAAAATCATCTATCGATATACATTCAAAGAAGCCAGACCGCGTTTAGAGGATGCTTTTCTTGCGATATCAGGAAGTCTCGGCTTCGAAGTTTAGACTTTCTGATATCTAAAAAAAAATCAGGACAGGAGCGATGACGGTGACAGAGACGCGAGAAGCCGATGTGAGGAAGATCGCCAACCGGATAGGCGGGAAATGGGCAGCCCCATCTTCACCCCACTATGAAGAGGTATATAACCCGGCTACCGGTAAAGTCATCGCCAGCGTTCCTTTGTCCGGAGAGGCCGATATCAAGCAGGCGGTAACGGTGGCAAGCGCCGCATACGAAATCTGGCGTGGAGTTCCCTCTCCCCGGCGGGCGCGTTGTCTTTTCCGTTACCAGCAGTTATTGATGGAGCACACCGATGAACTGGCGGCAATCATCACGACGGAAAACGGAAAAAACCTCGA
>NZ_CBQR020000040.1 GCF_000455485.1 Gorillibacterium massiliense | reverse complement strand
GGGGGAGGTCCAACGGGGCATCGAATGCGTGGAATTCGCCGCAGGCGTCCCGACGCTGATGATGGGCAGCCAGCTTCCGGATATCGCCTCTGGCATCGAATCTGGAATGTACCGCTACCCCCTTGGTGTCGTCGCTGGAATAGCACCGTTCAACTTCCCGATGATGGTCCCCTGCTGGATGTTCCCTTTGGCCATCGCCTGCGGCAACACCTTCATCCTCAAGCCGTCGGAGCGGACGCCGCTTCTTGCCAACCGGCTGGCGGAGCTGCTGGAGGAGGCGGGCGTTCCGCCGGGGGTGCTCAATGTTGTTCACGGCGCCCGCGAGGCAGTGAACGGCATCCTGCAGCATCCGGCGATTAAAGCAGTCTCCTTTGTAGGTTCTCAGCCGGTGGCCGAATTCATTTACCGGACGGCGACAGCCGCAGGGAAGCGGGTGCAGGCGCTGGCCGGTGCGAAAAACCATAGCATCGTCCTGCCCGACGCCGATCTGGACTTGGCGGTAAAGAACATCACCGCCGCGGCTTTCGGCTCCGCTGGCGAGCGCTGCATGGCCTGCGCCGTCGTCGTCGCCGTGGGCAATATCGGCGATGAGCTGGTGAAGCGCCTCACCAAAGCAGCCGATGAGCTGAAGATCGGAAACGGCCGGGAACAGGGAGTTTTTCTCGGTCCCGTCATCCGCCAGGAAAACAAGGAACGGACCCTGCGCTACATCGAATGCGGAATCACCGAGCAGGCGGAGCTGGTCCGCGACGGCCGCAAGGACGCAGCTGTTCGCGGGGAGGGCTACTTTATTGGCCCGACTCTTTTTGACCGGGTGGAGCCCAGTATGACCATTTGGAAAGATGAACTGTTCGCCCCGGTATTGTCCGTTGTGCGAGCCGCCGATTTAACGGAAGCCATCACCATCGCCAATCGGTCGGAATTCGCCAACGGAGCTTGCCTCTATACCGATAGCGCCAAAGCGATCCGGCAGTTCCGGGATGAGATTGACGCAGGCATGTTGGGGATCAATTTGGGCGTACCTGCGCCCATGGCCTTTTTCCCTTTTTCCGGCTACAAAAAGTCGTTCTACGGTGATCTGCATGCCAACGGGCGAGACGGGGTGGACTTTTATACCCGCAAGAAAATGATTACAGCGCGGTATTAACCGACAGGAGAGGAGGACCGGAGTGGAGAATTCAAACCAAGTGTCAATATATTCCAACGACGCAGCGAACACGGTCATAACGGCCGACCAGGCGGCGGAAGCGGATCTCCGATATCTTTGGCACCCGATGACCCCCTATAGCGAAACGGAAAGACCGATGATTGTCACAGGAGGAAAAGGTTCCTGGATCACGGACCATAAAGGCAATCGCTACTTGGATGGTATGGCCGGTCTTTGGTGCGTCAACACCGGCTACGGCCGCCAGGAACTAGCCGATGCCGCCTACAAGCAGTTGTCCGAGCTGGCTTATTTCCCCTTGACCCAAAGCCATATGCCGGCCATCCGCCTGGCAGAAAAATTGAACGAATGGCTGGAGGGAGATTACGTTATCTTTTTCAGCAACAGCGGCTCGGACGCCAATGAAACGGCGTTTAAAATCGCCCGGCAGTATCAGAGGCAGATCGGTGAGTATGACCGGTTCAAGTTTATCTCCCGCTACCGCGGCTACCATGGCAGTTCTTTAGGGGCACTGGCGGCTACGGGTCAAGCGCAGCGAAAATATCAATACGAGCCGCTTGCCGGAGGCTTTCTCCATGTGCGTCCGCCGGACAGCTACCGCCGCCCATCCGGGCAATCCGTCGAAGAATTCAATCTCCTCCGTGCGCAGGAAATTGAAGACACGATCCTCTGGGAGGGTAAAGAAACAATAGCGGGACTCATCATGGAGCCGGCGATCACCGGCGGTGGCGTTCTTGTTCCCGAACCCTCCTATATGGAGCGGGTGCAAGAGATATGCCGTAAGCATGGAGTTCTACTGATCATCGATGAAGTCATCTGCGGCTTCGGCCGCTCTGGGCGAAAATTCGGGCATCATAATTTCGGATTGAAGCCGGATATCGTCACCATGGCAAAAGGACTGACCAGCGGATATTTGCCGCTGTCCGCCACAGCGGTTCGCCGCGAGATATACGACGCTTTCAAGGGGCGCGAGCTGTACAGCCATTTCCGCCATATCAATACCTTCGGTGGTAACCCCGCCGCCTGCGCCCTTGCTTTAAAAAATCTGGAGCTGATGGAGGAGGAGAACCTGGTCGCAAGAGCGGCTCAATTGGGCGAGCAGCTGCGGGCTGAATTAACCGAATTGGTCAGCCATCCCCTTGTCGGGGATATCCGCAGCTTCGGTTTCATGGCCGGCATCGAGCTAGTCGCCGACAAATCCACGAAGGATCCTGCGCCGCTAGCTCTCATCAAGTCCGTGATCGGCAAATGCCGGGAAGCGGGCGTCATCATCGGCAAAAACGGAGATACATCTGCAGGCTACAACAACGTGCTAACCGTCGCCCCGCCATTTTCCACAACAGACGAAGAACTGACCCTCATCACCACCACCATCAAGCAAGCCATCATAAGCGCTCAATATACAGAATCTTTTTACTCAATAAACCCAAATAGCTGAACAAATTGTTTAAACCAGTGACGAAGGGGGAACGGAGAAAATTCGGAACCGCAGGAGCGTCAGCGTTCGCCTTTGTTATTTTTCTTTCTGCCGACTAGCAAGGAACGAAGGACATTTGAACTGGAAGAGCGCTAGCGTTCGACTTTGTTTTCGGATTACATCCTTAAAAGAGCTGGTCAAATCAAGAAATCCGAAAACAACAGCGACTGTAATTTCAAATGTTCCGCAGTTCCACCGCTAGATCATAACAGAGATTTCCAATAAATCCGAAAACAGCGGGCGACGGTCGGTCCGAATTTTCGCAGTTCTGCTATTCATCATAACGGTTTAACCAATTTACACAGCTCAATCCCAATCCGAAAGCGTGATCCCCCATGATAATCGGCGTTCCGAAAGAAATCAAAAACAATGAAAACCGGGCAGGCCTCACTCCCGGTTCGGTAAAAGAATACGGCTTCCATGGCCATACGGTCCTGGTGGAAGCCGGGGCAGGCGTCGGCAGCGGCTTTACAGACGAAAGCTATGCCGCAGCAGGCGGGCGTATCGTCGCAACTGCCGAAGAAGCCTGGTCTGCGGATATGGTGGTGAAGGTGAAGGAGCCGCTTGCCAGTGAATACCGCTTTTTCCGTGAGGGCTTGATCCTCTATACCTATCTGCACTTGGCGCCCGAGCCAGAATTAACTCGGACGCTGCTGGATAAAGGGGTGACCGCCATCGCCTACGAAACCGTGCAGCTCACCGACGGCAGCCTGCCCTTGCTTACACCGATGAGCGAAGTAGCGGGCCGGATGTCCATTCAGCTTGGCGCGCGTTTTCTGGAGAACGCCCAAGGCGGCAAAGGCATCCTGCTGGGCGGCGTGCCCGGCGTTGAGCCGGCACGGGTTGTCGTCATCGGCGGCGGGGTGGTAGGTTCCAATGCGATCCGCATTGCGGTGGGCATGGGAGCAGATGTGACGCTCTTGGATCAAAACCCCGACAAGCTGCGGAAGCTGGATGATTTGTACGGCGGGCGGATTAAGACCGTCGTCTCCAATTCCGTCACGCTGCAGGAAGCTGTCAGCAAGGCAGATCTGCTCGTTGGCGCCGTGCTCATTCCCGGAGCCCGAGCCCCCAAGCTGGTTACGAAAGATATGGTCAGGGGGATGCAGGCAGGTTCCGTTATCGTGGACGTGTCCATCGACCAGGGCGGTTCGGTAGAAACCATCGACCGCATTACCACTCACGATGAGCCGACATACACCAAATACGGCGTCCTGCATTATGCCGTAGCCAATATGCCGGGTTCCGTCGCCCGTACCTCGACCATTGCGCTCACAAATGTTACAACTCCATACGGATTGCAAATTGCCGATAAAGGCTACATCCAAGCCAGTATCGATCAGCTGGCTATCGCAAAAGGCATCAACATCGTCCATGGGGAGATCACATGCCGAGCCGTAGCCGAATCCCAAGGGCTTGCGTATCGGGAACTTCAAACGGCGCTATCCTTCTGATTCCGGATCCCATGCAGAAGGACCAGTCGGAACTTGGCGAGGGCCGCCGAATTTTCCCGGATGGAGCAGTTGATAGGCTCGCAGCGCAACCTGGATGGATATGCGGTATTCCGGCGACATGAAATCGTTGCCCAGAAGCTCGGCGATCTTTTCCAAGCGGTAATAGAGGGATTGCCGGACGATAAAAAAGCTTCTGTGCGGCGATCTGCTTGGAGCCGTCATGATCCAGAAAGACTTTCAAGGTAAGCAGCAGCTCGCTGCCCCTTGACTCGTCATGATCAATAAGCGGGCCTAAATAGCTGCGGATAAACTGCTGCAGGGTATTTCCGTCATTCAAGTTTAGCAAGAGTTGAAAGATACCCAAATCTTCATAAAAAATGACCGGCCAATCAAAACTCCCATGCAAGCTCAGCGCTTGAATCGATTCCTGATAACTGCAATACGCCTGGCTCAACCCGCGGTACGGCTTTCCGACACCGGCTATCAGCTTCACCGATTTGAACCGTTCGTCGTTCTGAAGCTCTTTTAAAGCTTCCATCGCCGCCTGCAATCGTGCTTTCGTCTTCGCCTTCGATTTGATATCGAGGGCGATGACGGCCAGGCGGTTGTTTTTTAAAGTGATGAGAGGACGAAAGGAACAGCGTTCAAAGGTCGAACGCAGAAGGAGGGAGAGATGCAGGTACAAAGCATCCCACTCCGCGCCGGAATCTTCCACCGCGTCCTCATGCAGATTAACCATCTCCACTAAACATACGCGAAAAGTCATTTCATTCAGCCGCTTAAAGTCGGCGCCGACCAACGCTTTTAACTGCTTCTCATCGGGCAAGCGGCTATTCAGCAGCTCATCCACCCAAATATTTTCGGAAAATTGCCTGCGCTCTTCCATATACCGGGTACGCAGCAGCTCTTGAGCGATGGCTAGTGCGGCCGAATCCAACAGCAGAAATTCATACTCCGCAGGTTTTTGGCTGCAAACCATCAAAAGCCATGCCCACGTTTGGTCTAAAGCGCCCACAGCCGTAAGAATCGCCGTTTTTCCGTCATTCTGAAGAAGAATCGGATCGGCATTCGGCTTGAGATAAGCCAGCCGATCTTTGTTGCTATCCAAAATACCGACAAGTTCCCTTTGAGCCTCCACGGACAAAACGGGGTAGATGAGAGTTTTTCCGGTGAGTGGGCGAAAAAGCAGTTGACCGCGGGTGCTTTTGGATAAGAGCTTGAGAACGCCGATCGTCCCCTGGGAGCTTAGGGTCAACCGATGAAACTCACGGGAGAGACTTTCCAATTCCTGAAGCATCCGGTGATGGCGATTCAGGATGAGCGAGTGCAAATCCTGCGTTATATCGACGAACCGCACGGTTCGCGTAAACACGATGAGGGGGAAGTGGTTGCGTTCCGAAAGCTCCAAAAGCCTCTCCGGCACGACGTTGAAGGAAGGGCTTAACTCAATGCACAAGCATGCGGCATTGCTGCTGATCAAATTCTCCATATAACGGGTGGAGGCATCTTCCTCCAGATGAAACCCCATTCCGGTGGTGAGAATCATTTCATCCCCATGGATAAGAGCCTCCAGGCTCATTGTTTCCAAAATGTGCACCCAACGGATGCGCCGGTCCAAGCCGCCCGCCCCGCCCAACAATTGCGCACTTTCAAAATGAGGCCGTTCCAGCGCCTCCCGAACCGTCAGATTTCGCTCCCCTACCATTCCAATCTCCCCCGTCTCTTAACGTACGATATGTAACATCGCGCAAAAAAATTCGGTTTCTGATTTGACAAGGTGTCTAGTGCAATCAATATGGGCTAAGGCTATAGTCTTTGATATATATGTTAAATAATATAACATAGAAATTTATCAGTGAGGACAATTTCATTCATTTCTAAGAAGATATGTCATCTTATATGACATTGAAACAAGAAAACAGGGAGGAGAATGAGATGGAACAACTCGTGATCAATGCAGACCGTGTGGAAGACCGAATCGATAGACTGGCGCTAATCGGTAAAATAAGTGAAACCGGCGTATGCCGGCTCGCCCTTTCCCGGGAGGATCGGCTAGCTGTGGATGTGGTCAGAGGATGGATGGAGGAGGCGGGACTCGTCACCCGAATTGACGCCTTCGGCAATTTGATCGGCCGTCTGGAGGGCGAGATCGCCCATGCGCCAGCCATTATGCTCGGCTCCCATATCGATACTCAGCCTTACGCTGGACGGTTCGACGGGATCATCGGCGTGATCGGCGCCATAGAAGTGGTGCAGAGCATGGTTGAACAAGGCATTAAACCAGCCGTCTCCCTGGAAGTCGCCTCTTTTGTCGATGAAGAAGGCTGCCGATGGAACAAGGGACTGTTCGGCGTCCGCGGCCTCCTTGGTAAATTAGAGGATGGTGAGCTGGAGCGAACGGATAAAAACGGCGTCACGCGTAGACAAGCGCTGCTCGATTTCGGAGGCGATCCGGAAGGGTTTGCCACTTCCATTTACCCTCCCGGTAAAATCAGCGCTTTTCTCGAAATGCATATCGAACAAGGGCCAATCCTGGAATCCCTGAACCGTCAACTAGGCATCGTTACAGGAATATCGGGGCCGCTTTGGTGGACGGTTGATTATTACGGCTTCGCCGGACATGCCGGATCAGTACCGATGACGATGCGCCGGGACGCCCTGGTCGGAGCTGCCAAGGTCATATCCGGTCTGAATGAAATTTCGGCTCGGGAGGCGGAAAATGGATCACCCACTGTCGGGACAGTCGGTTCCCTCAAGGTGTTCCCCGACTCGCGCAACATCATCCCCGAGCACGTTCAGTTCACCGTCGATCTGCGGGATATTGATTTACACCTTCGTAACCGGCTGGAAGGTGAATTGCGCCAACTGATAGAAGACACGGCCCGTGAGCACGGTCTTCGCTACGAGATCCGCGAGGATACCAACAGCGAACCCCGCTACTGCGCGCCTGAGATCATGGCCATGATCCGCGAAGCCGCAGGCGAATTGGAACTTGACGCTCCTGAGCTGATGAGTGGACCCTTCCACGATTCGCTGTCCATGTCCTATTACTGTGACTACGCCATGATCTTCGTCCGCTGCAAGGACGGCATCAGCCATAACCCTGCTGAGTATTCCAGCAAGGAAGACATTGCCGCAGGAACCGAACTGCTGTATCGGACGGTACAGAAGCTGCTCCGGCGCCAGACTGAAAAAGCCACGCAAAACATAGCCGCGAAAGAAACCAGCGCATAGGAGGGTTACGCCATGGAACGGATTGATGACCGGATATATGCCGATTCACCGTCTGCAGAAGATTTGGCGGTGAAGTTCGCTGAAGCGACGACAGGCCTGACCCGCAAAGCCGCGAGGGAGGAATCCAACCGCTGTCTGTATTGTTACGATGCCCCCTGCATCAAAGCCTGTCCCACCGGCATCAATGTTCCTTCCTTTATCAAACGGATCGCAACCGATAATCTCCGCGGCGCAGCAACTGCCATAATGACAGCGAATCCCGTTGGAGCCAGCTGCTCCCGGGTATGCCCGACGGAACTGCTGTGCGAAGGGGCATGCGTGCTGAACGACGCCTCCCGGCCGATTCAGATCGGCCTGCTCCAGCGCTTTGCTACGGATTATGCCATTAGCGACAGCCGCCCGCTGTTCACCCCTGGCAAGCCCAACGGTCGAAAAGTCGCCGTCATCGGCGGCGGACCTGCTGGATTGTCCGCCGCCCGAGAGCTGGCTCGGGACGGTTTTCAGGTGGTCATCTATGAAGCCCGCGATCTGGCCGGGGGTCTCGATACTCATGGGATCGTATCCTTTCGACTGCCTCAATCCATCTCCCTGTGGGAAGTGGAGCAAGTGGCCAAGCTGGGCGTTGATATCCGTACGGGCATTCGAGTCGGTGATGATGTTTCCGTTGAGCAGCTCCTTGCGGATTATGACGCCATCGTACTGGCGGCTGGCATGGGGCATGTGCCTTCCCTTGGCATCGAAGGAGAAGATCTGGAGGGTGTTTACGATGCAATCGCTTTTGTCGAACGAACCAAATCCGGCTTGCCGCCTTTATCGTTGTCAGGCGCTCGGGTTGCCGTCATCGGCGCCGGGAATACGGCGGTTGACGCCGCAACCTGTTCCATCCGTCTCGGGGCCGAATCGGTAAAGATGATCTACCGCCGCACCCGAATGGAAATGACGGCTTATCCATTTGAATTTGAATTTGCCAAACAGGAAGGCGTCGAGTTCCGCTGGCTTACTCAGCCGGTTCGAATCATCGGCAATGCCGAGGGGAAAGTCACCCACTTGGAATGCAAACGGATGGTTTTATCACCGGAACGCGGGAAGGATGGCAGATCTGTTCCGCTACCAGTCGAGGGCAGTGAATTCTTGCTGCCGGTAGATGCGGTCATACTGGCCATCGGACAAAGCCGGCATCTGGATCTGATCGGACAGCTTGGTCTTGCCCATAACAAAGGAGTTGTCTCCGTCGATGCGGATACCCGTCAAACCTCCCATCCTTCCATCTATGCGGCAGGGGATATCGTCTTCGGCTCCGGTATAGGTGAAGCCACCGTCGTATCCGCGGCCGAACAAGGCAAACAAGCGGCCCACGCCATCCGCAGAAGGTTTGCCAGCCAGGTTTAACAAATCCAATGAAGCAAGGAGGCTGAGAGAGATGGCTGATTTAAGGATCAATCTTGCGGGAATCGCTTCTCCGAACCCTTT
>NZ_CBQR020000039.1 GCF_000455485.1 Gorillibacterium massiliense | reverse complement strand
CTGAGAGAGATGGCTGATTTAAGGATCAATCTTGCGGGAATCGCTTCTCCGAACCCTTTTTGGCTCGCTTCCGCGCCTCCAACCAACACGGGGTACCAGGTACAGCGAGCCTTTGAGGCGGGGTGGGGAGGAGCGGTCTGGAAGACACTGGGCGAACCGATCATCAACACCACCGCCCGCTTTGCCGGGGTGCATTTTAGCGGTCAGCGGGTTGCCGGTTTCAACAACATCGAACTCATCACCGACCGTCCGCTGGATGTCAATTTAAAGGAGATTGCTGAAACGAAAAAACTCTTTCCCGACCGCGCCCTCGTCGCCTCCCTGATGGTCGAGCCAAAGCGGGAAAAATGGCACGAGCTGGTAAAACGGGTGGAAGCCGTCGGCGTTGACGGTTTGGAGCTGAACTTCGGCTGTCCTCACGGGATGGCGGAGCGGGGAATGGGCGCCGCTTCCGGACAGCAGCCGGATCTAGTGGAGATGCAAACCTATTGGGTTAAGGAAGTGGCGCAGACGCCCGTCATAGTCAAACTAACGCCGAATATAACCGATATCACCATGACGGCCCGCCATGCCGAGCGGGGCGGAGCCGATGCCATCAGTTTAATTAATACCATTAACAGTTTAGCCGGAGTCGATATCGATACCTGGAATACGATTCCTCATGTGGCGGGAAAAGGCGCCCATGGCGGCTATTGCGGTCCGGCCGTAAAGCCCATCGCCCTGCACATGGTGGGCGAGTGCGCGCGCAATCCGCACGTGTCGGTTCCGATTTCCGGAATCGGCGGCATTTCCACCTGGCAGGACGTGGTGGAATTCATGCTGATGGGCGCCACCGGCATCCAGGTGTGTACGGCCGTCATGCACCACGGTTTCCGCATCGTCGAAGAAATGCTCGACGGTTTGAACAATTACTTGGATGACCGCGGCATCGTATCCGTTATGGAACTGATCGGCAAGTCCGTCTCGAAGTATTCCGATTGGGGCGATCTCGATCTGAATTACAAAATCGTCGCCCGCATCGATACGAGTACATGCATCAACTGCAATAAATGCCATATCGCCTGCGAGGACAGTTCCCATCAATGTATCGAGCGGCACACGACTGATGACGGCAGACCTTATCTGCAGGTCCGGGAAGATGATTGCGTCGGCTGCAACCTCTGTTCCATTGTTTGCCCGGTGGACGACGTCATCCAAATGGTTGAAGTATCCGGCGGAGAAGTGCCCATGACTTGGAATGACCGGCAAAAAGCGTTGACCGGCTTGAATACCGGCGGCGTTTCCAAATTGGAGGTGGTGTAGGATGAAGAAGCTGGTGAAAAACGGAACCATTGTAACGGCGACGGATACGTACTTCGGCGATATCCTCATCGATGACGGCGTCATCGTCATGATCGGCGTCGAGTTGGAGGCGCAAGGTGCGGAAGTCATCGACGCTGCCGGCTGCTACGTTTTCCCGGGCGGCATTGACCCTCATACTCATCTGGATATGCCATTCGGTGGCACCGTAACTATTGATGATTTCGAAAGCGGCACCCGGGCGGCGGCCTTCGGCGGCACAACGACGGTCATCGACTTCTGCCTCACTTCAAAAGGCGCTCCTTTGCAATCCGCCGTGAAAACATGGCATGACAAATCAAGAGGGAAGGCGTGCATCGATTACAGCTTCCATCTGATGGTGGCGGAGCTGAACGACGACGTCCTGTTTGAACTGCCGCAGATCATCGACGAGGAAGGTATCACCTCGCTAAAGGTTTTTATGGCCTATAAAAACGTCTTCCAAGCCGATGATGACACGCTGTATAAAACCCTTCTGCTGGCAAAAGAGCAAGGTGCCCTCGTCATGGTCCATGCGGAAAACGGCGACGTTATTGACTATCTAATAAATAAAGCGCTGGCGGATGGAAAAACCGATCCCATCTACCACGCCTTGACCCGGCCGGCTGTGCTTGAGGGTGAAGCGACAGGGAGAGCGTGCAATTTGACGGAATTGGCGGATTCCCAGCTTTATGTCGTCCATGTTACCTGTGCCGAGGCCGCATGGAAGATCGAGGAGGCCCGCAAAAAGGGCTTGCGTATCTACGGGGAAACTTGTCCGCAATATCTGCTCCTCGATGTCAGCGTACTGAATCTGCCGAATTTCGAAGGGGCTAAATACGTCTGGTCTCCGCCTCTGCGTGAGAAATGGAACCAAGACGTCCTGTGGGACTTGCTGAAAAACGGCATGCTGCAAACCATCGGCTCGGATCAGTGCTCCTTCAACTTCAACGGACAAAAAGACTTGGGCATCCACGACTTTTCGAAAATCCCCAACGGCGGCCCGACCATCGAGGACCGGTTCAGCCTTCTCTATTCCGAAGGGGTGGCAAAGGGACGAATCTCCCTCAATCGCTTCGCCGATATCATTGCCACTTCCAGCGCCAAGCTGTTCGGCTTATTCCCGCAAAAAGGCACCGTTGCCATCGGCAGCGACGCCGACTTGGTCATCTTCGATCCCTACGCCGAGCGGACGATATCCGCCTCCAGCCACCATATGAAGGTGGACTACAATGCCTTCGAAGGAATGAAGGTAACGGGTGAGCCCGTATCCGTGCTTGTCCGGGGCGAATATGTCATACGTGACAAACAATTCGTCGGGACGCCGGGCTACGGCCACTATTTACCGCGGAAACGGTTCAATCAGCCGGAAAGGCTCCCGCTTAAGGAGAAGTCGCTGGGAGGGGTGAGCGGATGACCGCCCACGAGGAATTTTCCAGGGAGAAGAAGGGAATCGACGGCTTTATCGCTTCCGGTTACATCATCCGCGAAATCAGCGAGGACCTGGATGGAGCAATGGTGTGTTTCCACAAAACGAACAGCCAGGAACATCCTGCAGAACTGCGTCTTCTCACCTCAGAAGGCAGGAAATACATTACCACCCTGTTGATCGAACAGCAGAAAGGATAAAAGAGCAGAATGACATGCACGGATTTCTTCCGTGCATTTTTTTGCGCGAAGAAACAGGAATCCCAAAGGGACAAAGAGAATTAGAGAGAAGCTAAAAAAGAAAAGGAGCTAACCGCTGCCGGCTGCTCCTTGACGCCCCAAGACCTACTCTCTTGCAGTTTCAGGTCCGCAAATGATGTCTCTCTCCGTACAAGTTACGCAATATTGGGGGACAGGAACCGGATGGTACCGGTTGACAACTTCTATTGGCTGAATGTACTGAACCGGCTGCGGGAAGAAAAAGTCGCGGACCACATATTGGGTAGGAAGCATGACGGCGCCAGTTGGAGCTTGCGCTACAGGAGACGTTCCAGCAACTTGCCCGGTGGGCATTTGCATGGGCATTTGAGGCATTGGCATCATCGCTTAATCATCCTTTCGAGGCGAATTGGGTATTACACCCGTACTGTAATGATATGTCACGATGACATCAGCGGATTGGATATCCGCCTAAACAAGCAAGTCATAGTTAACTTCCATTCTGATCAGCTGAAAGGAGAATCGATATGAAACGGAAGAAAAGGTTCCTGCTCATCATCTGCTGCACGGTCTTATCCACCACTGTTATCGGATGCAACGCCAAAAAATCCCCCCCGCAACCAACAACGACCGTAACCGCAACTCCCGCCGAGACGGCTGCCAGCACGCCCGCTCCCACAGCGGAAACCGTCAATCCCTATACTTTTCCTTTAACCGGTCTCGGAAGCATGACGGAACTGAATACACGTCCCTTTTTGGTAACCGTTGAAAATTCACCTGCCGCCCGGCCTCAAAGCGGGCTTGACAAGGCAGACATCGTTTATGAAGTTCTGGCGGAAGGGGAGATTACCCGCTTTCTAGCCATTTTCCAAAGTCAGCAGCCAACGATAATCGGTCCGGTGCGCAGCATGCGTCCTTATTTTGTGGAGATCGGCCATGGACTCGATGCCATCCTAGTGCATGCCGGATGGAGCCAGGACGCCATGAACATGATGGTAAAACTGGGCGTCGCCCATCTCGATGAACTGTACGGCGATGGCGCTTCCTACTGGCGCTCTAAAGAACGCAAAGCTCCACACAACTTATACACCTCTTTCGAAAAAGCGACCGAAGGAGCAGCGCGCAGAAAGTTCCGCACCACTTGGACGAACCCCCAGCTGCTTTTTGCCCAAAAGGATTTGAAAGTGGAGGGACTCCCTGCGAAAAGAGTGGACATCCCCTATTTGCTGGGCTACAAGGTTGCGTATAATTACGACGAAGCGACAGGCCTCTATATGCGTGAAATGGATGGAAAACCCCATCTGGATAAAGAAACCGGTGTGCAGCTGTTTGCCAATAATTTGTTCATTATCGAGACCAAACACCGGGTGTTGGATAACGCCGGCCGGCAATCCGTCGATGTGCAAGGTCCGGGCGACGGGTATTTGCTGCAGCAGGGCAAAGTACAAACCATCAAATGGGAGATGAAAAACGGAGCGATCCGCGCCTACAAAGACGGCAAGGAACTGCCACTTCTGCCTGGGAAGACATGGGTGCAGATCGTTCCGCTCGGGACAAAGACCGCTTTCCAGTAAATCAAATCTTTTTCGCGTAGTCCGGGGTGGGGATGTGGCTCAAGATAACGTAAAGGCTGGCTGGAGCGCTTCCGCTGTTGCGGTAGCTGAAATCTTCATCTCCGTTTACGTTAATTACATCCCCTTGGTGAAGTGCGCTCTCTTCACCATTAATAGTCAACGTCCCATTACCTACGAGAGCCAAAATATAAACATCCGCTTGAGGGTGCTTATGCACCGGCAGTTCCTGTCCCGGCAAAAAATTCAACACAAAGGCGACGCTGTCGTCCTTTTTGAAAAGAATGCGTTTCGTAAATTTGTCTTCAGCATACTCCACAGCGTCCTGCAATGATTTCCGTTCCATGATCTGTTCCTCCTTCGTTTTGATGGTTTTAGTATGGCATACCGCTATCGCGGAATCCTTGATCTTGATCAAGTTTTTTGTGAAATTTTTTTTGCGTAATTCTCATAGTTTCATAGGAAATCCGCTTCGGGACAGGCTATCGCGACTCTAGTCATAGAGCTCTGGCCCCCTTGACAGTTCCCAATATATTGGTGTAGCATTCACTAGTGAACACAATATCTTGTAATGAACAGGTGCTTCTTCCATGATTGAAGTCTTTTGGAGCAAGCTTAATAGGGAAGCCGGTGCAAGACCGGTGCGGTCCCGCCACTGTAATGGAAGAGTTCTCATGAAAGGTATCCACTGGCTGTCTACAGCCGGGAAGGATCATGGGAATGTTGACGCCAGAGCCAGGAGACCTGCCTGTTTGTGAACACGTAATCCCTACGGATGATAGGGAGTTGTTCGAAGGCTGCCTTCTGTTTGCTATCGCAGTTTTTCGCGCGTCTCCTTGATCCCAATAGGGGTGATGGAGGCGCTTTTTAATATGACCTTGGGAGATGTACGAACGATGATTACAAAGATCCGCAAGAGAGATGGACGGGAAACTCCTTTTTCCATCGAGAAAATTGCCAACGCCATTCGCAAGGCGGCGATTTCAACGGGAGAGACAAGCGAAGACGGCGCTTTTGCTTTGGCGGAGAAAGTACTGCTAAAAGTGAACGCCGGGGACTCCCAGCAAGTTCCCCAAGTCGAACAGATTCAAGATATTGTGGAAGAGGTCCTCATGATGGAAGGTCTCGTCCATACCGCTAAGGCATACATACTTTATCGGGCGGAGCGGACCCGGGTACGGGAAATGGACACCCGTTTGATGCGCATCTACGAAGATATCACCAACCGGGAAGCGGCGGACAGCGAGATCAAACGGGAAAACGCCAACGTCGACGGCGACACCTCCATGGGCATGATGCTGAAATACGGCTCAGAAGGAGCCAAACAGTTTAACGAAATGTTTATCCTGAAACCGGAACATTCCGCCGCCCACCGGGTAGGCGATATCCATATACACGATCTCGATTTCCTTACTCTGACCACCACTTGCTGCCAAATCGATATCGAACAATTGTTTGAAGGAGGCTTTGGCACCGGGCACGGCAGCCTGAGAGAGCCCAACGACATCCAAAGCTATGCCGCTCTAGCCTGCATCGCCATTCAATCCAATCAAAACGATCAGCACGGCGGACAAAGCATCCCCAACTTCGATTACGGTTTGGCTAAAGGCGTAGCAAAAACCTATGCCCGCCACTACCGCACCAATATGAACCGCTTGCTGGAATGGCGGTGGAGCGTGACGCCGGAAAACAACAAGGCGTACCTTAATCTGCAGGCTTTGTATAGTGCCAATCCGGTGTGGCCCAATATCTCCAGCACGCCGGAGGAGCGTGTCGAAGAGGAGCGTCTCTTGAGCGAGCTTACTGGCAGCTCCGAACAGGCAGTGGAAGCTCAACGCATCGCTGCAACCCAAGCTCTGGCGGATACGGAGCGCAGCACTTACCAAGCGATGGAAGCCTTGATTCATAACCTCAATACGATGCACAGCCGCGCCGGTGCGCAAACGCCTTTCAGCTCCATCAACTATGGAACGGATACAACGCCAGAAGGCCGCATGGTCGTGAGAGGCATCCTGCTGGCTACGGAAAAAGGGTTGGGTAACGGCGAGACTCCGATTTTTCCGATCCAAATCTTCCGGGTCAAAGAAGGTACCAACTATAATCCGGGGGACCCCAATTACGATCTGTTTCAACTGGCATGCCAGGTTAGCGCAAAACGGCTGTTCCCAAATTTCTCGTTTCAAGACGCGCCGTTCAACCTGCAATACTACAAGCCGGGCAAGCCGGAAACGGAAATCGCCTATATGGGCTGCCGCACCCGAGTCATCGGCAACGTCCACGATCCGGAACGGGAAATCACCTTTGGACGGGGCAACCTCAGCTTCACCACCATCAACCTGGTACGGCTTGCGCTAAAACACCGGGGAGATGTCAACGCCTTTTTCCTCGCCTTGAACGAGACGATGGATCTGACTGTCGACCAAATCTTTGAGCGCTACGAAATTCAGGCGCGGAAAAAAGTAAAGAATTTCCCATTCCTTATGGGACAGGGGGTATGGCTAGACTCTGGCAAGCTGGGTCCGGAAGATGAAATCCGCGAGGTCATCAAGCACGGCAGCTTGTCCGTCGGCTTTATCGGCTTGGCAGAATGCTTGAAGGCGCTGATCGGCTCGCACCACGGCGAAACGGCAGAAGCAAAAGAGCTAGGTCTCCGGATTATCGGCACGATGAGAAAGCGGATGGATGCGGAAAGTGAGCGCACCGGCATGAATTTCACCTTGCTGGCTACCCCTGCCGAGGGTCTCTCCGGTCGCTTTGTGAAGATGGACCAGCTCCTGTTCGGCTCCATTCCTGGTGTAACGGATCGGGATTATTACACCAACAGCTTCCACGTTCCCGTTTATCACGATATTACCGCTTACGATAAAATTCAAACCGAGGCGCCTTATCACGCCTTGACGAATGCGGGCCACATCACCTACGTGGAACTGGACGGAGATCCTCTGCAAAATCTCCAAGCTTTCGAAAAAATCGTCCGCGCCATGAAGGAAAGCGGCGTTGGCTATGGCTCGGTTAACCATCCGGTAGACCGCGATCCCGTTTGCGGATACACCGGCATCATCGACGACGAATGCCCGTTCTGCGGGAGACAAGAAACGGAAGGGGCTCCTCGCTTCGAGCGCATTCGGCGCATTACCGGATATCTGGTAGGCACCCTCGACCGCTTCAATAACGCCAAAAAGGCGGAAGAACACGACCGGGTTAAACACGGCTAAACATATATAATGGTTGAAGTGCTGGACGAGCGACAAGCGAGGAATCACTTCAACGGAAGGAGAGACAGCAGCCATGATCATTCGCGTTTCCGGCATCGTAAAAGACTCCATCGTCGACGGGCCAGGCCTGCGTCTCACGGTTTTCGCCCAAGGCTGCCCCCACCGCTGCAAAGGCTGCCACAATCCGCAAACCCACCCTTTTGAAGGCGGAGGAGCGGTTGAAGTGAAACAGATCTTGGAGGAACTAGAGCGAAACCCTCTGCTTGACGGCATCACGTTAAGCGGCGGGGAGCCCTTTTCTCAGGCACCAGGCTTTGCAAAGCTGGCGGAAGCGGCCAAAGCCCGCGGTCTCCATGTTATGACTTACACAGGTTATACCTACGAGGAAATCGCGGAGGGCTCCCTTAAACGGAAGGATTGGCACAAGCTGTTGAGCTATACCGATGTGCTTGTGGACGGCCGTTTTGAATGGGAACGGCGCAGCTTAAGCTTGCGCTTTCGCGGCTCTACCAATCAGCGGCTCATCGATGTAGCCTCTACGCAACAGCAGGGGGAAGTCGTTTTGTGGGAGCAGTGAACATTCTCCGAAACGAAAAATGAAATAAGTTGAACGAAAGAAAGGGATGAAGGAGCGGAGAAACCGATTGTTCTGGAAAAGCGTCAGCGGTCGCCTTTGTGATCAGATTCCTACCTTTATGAAGTTGTCTAATCATGGAATCTGAGCGCAACAGCGATTGGAAGAATAATCAGGTTTTGTAGTGACGGAATCCTTATATCGTGAACACCTATTGAAAAAGGAGGGATCGGCATTGCTGGTCGTATTCGATAGCCGCACGGGAAACGTCGGACGTTTCGTCTCCAGGCTGGACATGCCGCTCATGAAGCTGGAAGACGACGCCGTCATGGAAGAACCCTTCGTTCTTGTCACCTATACAACTGGCTTTGGCCAAGCGCCGGAGCAAACGCTGCGCTTCTTGGAGAAACAAGACAACCACCGCTATTTGCGGGGAGTGGCAGCCAGCGGCAACCGCAATTGGGGTACCAATTTTGCCATCAGCGCAGATAAGATCGCCCATCTTTACGACATTCCAGTCATTGGGAAATTCGAACTGTCCGGCACGACCCGGGACATTGAATCCTTCAAGAAAGAGGTTGATACCATTGCTGACATCCATTGAATTAAACAACCGCTTGATGTTGAAGGATGCGGACGGCTTTTTCCGGCTTGAGGAAGACCGGCGGGCCGTTGCCGCTTTGATGGAAGAGGCGGCTCAAAAGACGATGACCTTCGCCACAGCAACCGAAAAGGTCCGATATTTAATCGAACATGATTATTACGAGGATTTTTATTCCCGCTATACGGAAGGGGAGGTCGAAGATGTTTTTACTTTAACCCGCAGCTATCCCTTCCAGTTTCAATCCTATATGGCTGCATCCAAGTTCTATACGGATTACGCCTTGAAAACCAATGACCAATCGCTTTATCTGGAGAGCTACGCCGACCGGGTTGCGGTAACGGCGCTGCATCTTGGTCACGGAAAGGTGGAGACCGCGCGGCAGTTAGCGGCATCCATGATGGAACAGCGGCTGCAGCCGGCGACGCCCACCTTTCTGAATGCCGGCAAAAAACGCCGCGGCGAAATGGTAAGCTGCTTCCTGCTGGAGATGGACGATACTCTTAACTCCATTAACTATGTGCTGGGCACCTGCATGCAGCTGTCCAAAATTGGCGGCGGTGTGGCGGTTAACCTGTCCAAGCTACGGGGACGCGGCGAGCCGATCAAGGGAGTAGAAGGCGCGGCCAAAGGCATCATGCCGGTGCTCAAGCTCATGGAGGACGCCTTCTCCTATGCCGATCAAATGGGGCAGCGCAAAGGTTCGGGCGCGGCGTATTACAACATTTTCGGCTGGGACGTTCTGGAGTTCCTCGATTCGAAGAAAATCAACGCCGACGAGAAAACCCGGCTGAAGACCTTGTCCATCGGCCTCATCGTCCCGAACAAGCTCTATCAATTGGCGGCTGCGAACGAGCCTCTGCACGTGTTTGCACCATACAGCGTCTATAAAGCGTACGGCACACATCTGGATGATATGGATATTGACGCCATGTACGAGACGCTTCTTGCCGACAAACGGGTAAAGAAGAAGATCATCATGAGCGCCCGGGACATGCTGACCAAGATCGCCGCCATTCAACTGGAATCCGGCTACCCTTATATCATGAACCGCACCAACGCCAACCAGGCTCACGCCCTGCGCAATTTAGGCACCATTAAAATGTCCAATCTGTGCACGGAAATTTTCCAGCTTCAAGAGACGTCGGAAATCGGTGATTACGGCACCCCCGACCGCATCGGCCGGGATATCTGCTGCAACCTGGCATCGCTTAATATCGCCAATGTGATGGATGAGCATAAAGTGCGGGAATCCGTACGCGAAGGCATTATTGCCCTTACAGCAGTCAGCGATATGAGCCGGATCGGCAACGCCCCTGGCGTCGTAAAAGCCAACAGCGAACTCCATTCCGTCGGGCTCGGTGCTATGAACCTCCACGGATATTTGGCGAAAAATCGGATCGCTTACGAGAGTGAAGAAGCGAAGGATTTCGTCCGCGTGTTTTTCATGATGATGAACTATTACTCCATGGAAAAAAGTATGGAGATTGCTGCGGAGACCGGGGAAACCTTCGCCGGATTTGCTAGCTCCGATTACGCCACTGGAGTCTATTTTGAAGGCTATCTGACGACGGATTACCGCCCGCAAACGGCCAAAGTGCAAGAGCTATTCGCAGGCATGGATGTTCCCGGACCGGAGGAATGGCGCCAGCTTGCGGCAAACGTTGCGGAAAAGGGGCTTTATCACGCCTACCGGCTGGCCATCGCTCCGACCCAGAGCATTTCCTACATCCAAAATGCCACCGCCAGCGTCATGCCTATCGTCGAGCCTATCGAAACCCGAACCTACGCCAACTCGACGACCTATTATCCAATGCCTTTCTTAAGCAAGGATACGTTTTTCTTTTACAAATCGGCTTACCGTATGGACCAATTGAAGGTGATTGATCTGATCGCCGAAATGACGCCGCACATCGATCAGGGCATTTCTGCGGTACTCCACGTCAACAGTGACGTTTCTACCAGGGAGCTGGCCCGCTACTACATTTACGCCGCCAAAAAAGGGCTGAAATCCCTTTACTATACCCGCACCAACCATCTGACCATGGAAGAGTGTATCGCCTGTTCCGTGTAACGTGCATAAATCGGCGACAGGGCTGGAAACAAAGGAGAGACAAGCGATGAGCGTACAACGAGCCGTAAATTGGAACCGTCCCGACGACGATTTTACCCAAGTCTTCTGGAAGCAAAATATTATGCAGTTTTGGACTGACGATGAAATCCCTTTATCCGACGACAAAATGGCCTGGATCAAGCTGAGCGACGACGAACGGGATACCTACATGAAAGTGTTGGGCGGACTTACCCTGCTGGATACCGTGCAAGGCGGCGTCGGGATGCCGAAGATCATGGAGCACGTGGAGGGCTTGCAGCGTAAAGCTGTTCTCGCCTTCATGGGCATGATGGAGCAGATTCACGCCAAATCCTACAGCAGCATTTTCACTACACTGGCGACGACGGAGGAAATCGACGACGTATTCCGTTGGGTGGAAGACAATCCGCATTTGCAGGAGAAGGCTGCGAGAATTTCCACCTATTACGAAAACATCCGTACGCCGAAGGACCTGTATTTGGCTATGGCTGCCTCCGTGCTGTTGGAAAGCTATCTGTTTTACAGTGGTTTTTTCTACCCGCTCTATTTGGCGGGACAAGGAAAAATGACGTCCAGCGGTGAGATCATCGACCTCATCCTGCGGGACGAAAGCATCCACGGACTGTACGTGGGCGTTCTGGCCCAGGAAATTTCCGGGAAGCTGGAAGCCGGAGAGCGGGAGTCAGCCGTTCGGGAGCTGCTCACCCTGCTGGTGACTTTGCACGACAACGAGGAGCGCTACACGGAATCGCTGTACAGCGCCATCGGCCTTTCGGATGAAGTGAAAGCCTATCTGCGTTACAACGCAAACAAAGCGCTGATGAATCTGGGACTTGAACCTATATTCCCTGAGGAAGAGATCAATCCCATCGTCTTGAACGGCATCAGCACCCATACGAAGCAGCACGACTTTTTCTCGAAAAAGGGCAACGGCTACGTCCGCGCCACCAAAGTCGAGCAGCTGCGAGACGAGGATTTCGTGTTCTAACTATAGCTTATCGATTAGTGTATTCCAGGTTAGTTCAAGAACACCCGTCATGTTTTCAGGCTCGTTTGACACAAATGTGATAACGGCATTCCGATCCGGCAGGATGACAACATACTGGCCATATAACCCGTCCATGCGAAAGGAATTCGGGTATGAATTCATCCACATTTGGTAGCCGTATCCTTGGTGATGGTCGGCCGTTGCGAAGCTTTTGTTAAAATCGCTGGTTTTGATTTGGACGGATGCCGCTTGTTCAATATAGTTTGCTGGAATAAGCGGTTTCCCGTTCCATACGCCTCGATCAAGAATTAATTGCCCAAAACAGGATAACTGCTCTGCCGTTAAATACAGCCCAGAAAATCCTTGCGGAATTCCTTGCGGACATGTGTCCCATCTAGGTTTGGGAATGCCTAACGGTTGAAAGATTCTTTTATCCAGGTAGTTATCCAATCTGGTTCCTGTGATCAAACCGATTATTTTGGACAGCATATAGGTTGCCGAATTATCATAGGTAAAATGAGTGCCGGGTTCGTAAACGAAGGGCTCGTTAAAGAACAACTGACATATATCCCAGCTTTTTCCATTTTCCCAGTCCGCCTTTGTTACCGGGCATTCCGCATGTCCAGTTCCCATACATAACAAATCGTGGATCGTCACCCTTTTTAGATAGCTGATTGCTTGTGCTTGGGGAACATCGGGGAAAAAATCGACGACACGATCATGTAAGCAGAAATAGCCTTCATCCATCGCGATACCGGCCGCCATGGAAGTGAAGGTTTTGCTCACGGAATACAAAAGAACCGGTGCCTCTTCTACAAAATCATGTCTCGCAATAATGCGACCGTCCTGCCGCACTACGACATTCAGAACTTGAAGATTTTGCTTCTCTACGGATAAAACCAGATCGTTCAACAGGTTATTCATCATCGTGACCCTCTCATGTGATATTAGCGAGTTTCACAGTAACAATAACGAATTTCACTGGAGTTTAAAAGGGAAAGCTTTTTTAAGATAAAAAATCCTTGGAATTAAGCCGTTACCTCCTTCATATTGGGGATAACGGCTATTTCTTTTCGCGTTAGACCGGTGATGAGATAGAGGGGGGGGACTCTATGGAGGCAGGGAAAGCTTTTCCGAGCGATTCCAATACTGCTTACGTGCCTCTTGTAAGCAAGCTTCAGAACGCCGGCTGCGTTTTTGCCGAAGAGGAAGCGCAGGTTCTCCTTTCCGCGGCAAGGACCCCATCGGAACTGGCATCGATGGCAAAACAGCGCATTGCCGGGCTTCCTCTTCAAATTGGTTGTCGGCTGGGCGGAGTTTTGCGGCCTGCGGATTG
>NZ_CBQR020000038.1 GCF_000455485.1 Gorillibacterium massiliense | reverse complement strand
GTCGGCTGGGCGGAGTTTTGCGGCCTGCGGATTGAGGTTTATCCCGGTGTGTTTATCCCCCGGAAACGAACGGAGTTTCTTGCGCACCAGGCTGCCATTCATGCCCGGTCCGGTGCTGTCATATTGGACTTGTGCTGCGGATCGGGGGCCTTGGGAGCAACACTTGCCGCTGATCTGGAGCAAATCGAGTTGATCTCTGCAGATATCGATCCCACAGCGGTACGCTGCGCCAGACGCAATGTCGCACCCTACGGCGGAAGAGTATTCGAGGGCGATCTCTACACACCGCTGCCCTTGGAGCTGCAAGGCCGAGTTGACTTATTGGTTGCCAACGCCCCCTATGTTCCTACCGATGCCATTCGTTTGCTGCCTGCCGAAGCGCGTCTCCATGAGGCGCGAATCGCGTTGGACGGGGGAATTGATGGCCTTGATATCCAGCGCAGAATCGCCCTATCGGCGCCGCAATGGCTGGCTCCCGGAGGCGTCTTGCTGATGGAAACCAGCGAAAGGCAGGCCACGCAAACCCGCGAGATCATCCGTAAGTGCGGCTTGATACCCGAGGTAGCCCATTCCGATGAAATGGACGCCACCGTTGTCATCGGTGCAAAAATCAGATGATTGATAACGGAAGATTTTCATGATATGATGAATCCCATCATAAGGCGATGAAGAGAAAAAATGACAAAGGCTCTTATGTCCAGAGAGCAGAGGAACCGCTGAAACCTTTGCCGTAACCCTTTTGTCAGATGTCATCTCGGAGCTGTTGACCGAAAGCCGATCGAGGTAGATGACCTCATTCGGATCAAATAGGCTCAACCGGTCTGGCACACGTTATCGTGCTGCAGGTAAGGAACGTCTCTTACCTCTAAAGGCTGAAACCGCGAGGTTCCGGCAAACCAGGGTGGTACCGCGAAATGTTCCCCTTTCGTCCCTTGGCTGACAGTGTAATCTGTCGGCTGAGGATGGAAGGGGTTATTTTTTTTCAAAACCATCATTATGAAAATGAAAAAGCGATGAAGAGAAAAAATGACAAGGGCTCTAATGTACAGAGAGCAGAGGACTCGCTGAAACCTTTGCCGTTATCCCATGTCAGACGTCGTCTCGGAGCCGTTGCCCGATAGCTGAAAAGACCGTATGCGGCATGCAGTAAGCGGTCCTAAGATGTAGGCGCAACCGGAATGGCACACGTTATCGTGCTGCAGGTAAGGAACGTCTCTTACCTCTAAAGGCTGAAACCGCAAGGTTTCGGCAAACCAGGGTGGTACCGCGAAATGTTCCCCTTTCGTCCCTTGGCTGACAGTGTAATCTGCCGGCCGAGGATGGAAGGGGTTATTTTTTTTGCATAGGAGGATACCAAATGGAAAAGGTTTCG
>NZ_CBQR020000037.1 GCF_000455485.1 Gorillibacterium massiliense | reverse complement strand
ATAAATCCCAACCGGAATCACGAGCAGGAAATGATAACGGGATCAGAAGCCCTGTTGCGCAGTTTATTGGCGGAAGGGATGGAATGTATTTTCGGGTACCCTGGCGGAAATGTCCTATATATCTACGATGCCATGGTCGGCAATCCGGACTTTAAGCACGTGTTGACCCGGCATGAACAAGGAGCGATCCATGCCGCGGACGGATATGCCCGTTCGACAGGGAAGACCGGAGTATGCATTGCCACTTCCGGCCCAGGGGCGACCAACCTGGTTACAGGCATCTTAACGGCTTATATGGACTCTGTGCCGCTTGTCATCATCACTGGCAACGTGGCTACGAACGTGATGGGAACCGACGCCTTTCAGGAAGCGGACATCATCTCGATTGCCATGCCGATTACCAAGCACAGCTACTCCGTGCGGGATGTCCGCGACCTGCCGCGGATCATCCACGAGGCGTTTTACATTGCTGGTACGGGTCGCAAGGGTCCTGTCTTGATTGACATCCCGAAAGACGTATCCAATCAAAAACTGTTTTATGAGCCATCTTGCGAGTTGAACCTACGGGGCTATAAAGGATCTCCGGATGCCAACCCAGTGGAGATCGATCAATTGCTTGCTGCGATTACCGAGGCAGAGAAACCAGTCATCATCGCAGGCGGGGGAGTGGTTTATGCCGATGCCTCCCTTGAACTTCTGGAGTTCGTCGAGAAAACGCAGGTTCCCGTTGCCAGCACCTTGCTTGGATTAGGCGGTTTTCCCAGCGGCCACAGCTTATCTCTGGGTATGATGGGCATGCACGGCCCCTACGCCGCCAACATGGCTGTGCAAAATGCCGACCTGGTCATCTCCATCGGCGCGCGGTTTGACGAGCGTGTCACAATGAATCCGAAAGGCTTCGCTCCTCGCGCGAAAAAGATCGCCCATATCGATATCGACCCGGCGGAAATCGGCAAAACCATTCCGGTGGACCTTCCATGTGTAGGAGACATAAGAGCGGTACTGACTTACGCTAATCAAAATGCAGCGCCGTCCCGCTCCGTTTGTTGGCTGCAGGAAATCACGGATATGAAATCACGCCATCCCCTCGGTTACAAAGATTCGGATACGGAGCTTAAGCCGCAATACGTGATAGAAATGATCGGTGAAACCACCGGGGGAGAGGCGATCATCACCACCGATGTCGGCCAGCATCAGATGTGGGCGGCGCAATTTTACCGGTTCAAGCAGCCTCGCTCCTTAATCACCTCCGGCGGCGCAGGCACCATGGGCTTTGGATTGCCGGCAGCCATCGGAGCGCAGATCGGAAATCCTGAGCGGCTCGTCGTATCCATAAACGGAGACGGAGGGATGCAGATGTGCGCCCAGGAGTTGGCGATATGCGCCATCCATCAAATCCCGGTTAAAATCGTCGTCATCAACAATCAGGTTCTGGGCATGGTGAAGCAGATGCAGGATCTGGTCTACAAAAAAAGGCACAGCCACATCGACTTGGCGGGCAGCCCCGACTTCGTCAAATTGGCGGAAGCCTATGGAGTCAAAGGATTAAGGGCGGAGAACAAAGAGGATGCGGTGCGTGTTTGGAGAGAAGCGTTGGAGACTCCCGGCCCAGTCCTCATTGATTTTGTCGTTCCGAAGGAGGAGAACGTTTATCCGACGGTACTCGGTGGAACGAATCTGGATCAACTCATTTTAGGGGATCTGGAATAGTTAGTCAGCAATGGGTTATAGGTAAGATAAAAGGCACTGAAAGGGACGATCGCCGATTGCGTTCGTCCCTTTCGGAATGATTATATGGATCAACAAGCTTAATAGCATATTGGGTTACTGCTATTGTTTACATAACATTTTACAAGTAAACTTTCCGACATTCTCCAGAGCCTGCCTTGCTTCCGGAAGAAAAGAAGCCAACATTTGGAACACGCACCACATCTCCTCCCAAACCTCCAGAGTGACTGCAACTCCCGCTTCCTGCGCACGCTCCGCAAGCCGGGTCGCATCGCTAAGCAATACTTCTTGGTCGCCAACCTGAATGAGAAGGGGCGGCAAACCGTTCAAATCCTGCCTCAACGGGGATAAAACCGCTGGATATGGCTCATCTGCGGCTTGCTCTCTCAAATAAGCATCTAATATCCGGCGATTGCCCTCCAGGCTGCCGGTAGGATCGAGGGCCGCATTGCTCTTGTAGGATTCGCCGTCGAGATGAACAAGGTCGGAATGGGGGGAGAGGAGGAATGCTCCTGCCGGAAGCGGCTCACCGTTATCCCGCAATGCCAGCAAGGTCATCAACGCCAGTGAGGCGCCAATGGAATCGCCTCCCAACACGATGTTCTCAGGAGCATATCCTTGGTTCAACAGCCAGCGGTAGGCACTGAGTGCATCCTCGTTTGCTGCGGGATATGGATGTTCCGGTGCCAGGCGGTAATCCGCCGTCAATACCTTCACACCACTAGTCAATGCCAGACGGGATGCAAGATCCCGGTAATCCCTTGAGGTTCCCGCAATAAAGCCGCCGCCATGATAATACAAAAGAACCTGTTTAACAAGCCTGTGATCCGCCCCTAGCTCAGCGCTCCAAAGCCACTCGCCGTTCACTCCGTCATCTTCCAGCTCTTTCGTCATTACTCCTGGAATAGGAGCAATCGACGCTGATTGCTTAGCCAACGTTTCACGAATTTGATCCACCGTCATCTGCTCATACTGATTATTTTGCCGTAAAACCGTTTTGATCGCCGCAAGTTTATCGGGATGCGTTGTCTCCATTTGATTTCCTCCTGCCACTCGGTAATTTAGTCCAAGTGTACAGCCTGTAGTTATCTACAAGGTCAAGTCAGGTTTCCATATGGAGGGTCTTTAATACGGACTGAATGTCCGGATGCTTGTCTTTCGCCGTCAATTGGCCGCGGAGACCGGCAAGCATCTCTTTTGTCTTTTCTTTTTTTGCGATTTCCCGGTTGATGCTGTCCACCTTCCGGTCGATGACGGTGATAAAATCGCTGACCGTAATGCCGGTTCCTTCCGATTTATTTAAAGCTTTCTTGATTTCCTTCAGAGTAAAACCGCACAGCTTGGCGTTCTGAATAAAAACAAGCCGCACCAACGCATCTTCCGAATAGAGCCGGTAGCCTGATTCCGACCGGGGAGGGGCTGGAAGGAGCCCTTTATTTTCATAGAAACGCACCGTCTCCACGTTTACCTTAGCTTTTTCTGCAAGCTGCCCTCTTAATAACCCTTCCATGATACGGCGCCTCTTTTCCAAAGGATTTTAGCCCAAAAACAGGAGTTCATGATACACTGGAATAGAAATCTTTACCATTAGACCATGATACCCGGGGGAGCGTCCGATGTATAGAGAGGCAAGGCGTAATCTTGCAAAAACTAGTTTTCTTTTTCTGTTCATCTTACCGATTCTCTTCTCGGCAGGCTGTGCGGAAGGCGGAAAGCCGCAGGTATCAACTGTGGTGGAAGGGATATATCCAACGGGAACGATACGCTCCGCAAAGATCATCGATCAAGCCCGTCAGGAAAAAGCCGTCGCCTTACAGCAGCAGGATTTAGACTACATCGTGGAACTTATCAAACAATCCGCCAAACAGCAGGATGGCAGTATGAACGCCAACAACATGGCGGAACTGAACGTAACGCTAACAGACTCCGCCATCCAATTGGCAAAACGGGATCAATCAACCCTTTACTATCTGTTTCAAAGCGAAAAGAGTGGGGTCATCTGCTATAAAATCCAGTCAGAACAACTATCGACATTCTTATCCATCCTGTTCGATTCCTTTGGAGCGGAAGAAATATTGGGCAAAAAGACAACTTTATTGACCTAAAACTAGGGAAATAAGGGATAGAAAAAACGCAGTCCGTCGCTTCGGCGACAGGCTGCGTTTTTTTGGCTGGATGAGACATATGAAATAAGGGGCTGGCGGTCAGTTGACTGGGGAGGAATTGACATGAATAGGAAGAGAGACCGTGAACGTCGTACCTTCATCCGGTGCACTGTTTACCGTAATTGATCCCTGGTGCATATCCACGATTTTATGAACGATGGACAATCCCAAACCGCTGCCGCCTGTCGACCCCGTACGCGATTTATCCGCTTTGTAGAACCGTTCGAAGATGCGCAATTGCTCCTCGTGAGACATCCCGCAACCGGTATCGGTGATGCGAACGACAACCCGATCGTCTTCTTGGGCAAGGGAAACAGTGATGATTCCTCCTTTTGGCGTAAATTTTAATGCATTTTGGATCAGGTTCACCCAAATCTGGCTAAGCAAGCTTTTATCCGCCGTGATGCTGATCTCGGGTAAATCCACTTCGATGTCGATTTCTTTTGCCAGCCATTGGGGTTCAAAGGCGAGGATATGCAGCTGAATTTGCTTGTCCAAGCGGAAATTCTCCGGATGAAAGGGATGATGTGCGGAATCCAGAGAAGCGAGCCGCAGCAAATCGTCGCTTAGTTTGGAGAGCCGGGTGCTTTCCGCGTCGATGATTTGCAAGTACTGCAGCTGCACTTCCCGCGGTAGCTCCTCGTATGTCATCGCCCGGGCGAACCCAGTGATGGAGGTGAGAGGGGACTGGATTTCATGGGAGACGTTAGAGATAAATTCCTGGCGCATCCCGTCCAACTCCTGTAGATTGGCCACCATTTTATTGATGCTCAGCACGATGGTATTGAACGGGCCGTCATCGGGGTTTCGTCGTCCAAACGGATCCACACGCACTTGAAAATCCCCTTGGGAGATGCGGTGCAGCGCGTCGGTCAGCTCCTTAAAATATACGTTTTGCCTCCGCTGGAAATGAGGGGAGACGATAGAAACAACTATGCCGAATAAAACAAAGCCCAAGACGGAGCCGAGCAGTTGTTGAACGAGGTCGTGAGGCTGCCAGCCGATCCAGGTATAGAGTATTCCGCTCACGAAATAAGCCAGCGTCCAGAATAGGGAAAGGATCAGAAGAATGAGGAGGGAGCTGCCGATGACTTTCAACATTTTCCGGTACATCTTCAAGGCTGCCAAACCTCCAGTCGATAGCCCAGACCGCGCACGGTGCTGATGCGGAAAGCGCTTCGTTCCTCGGGAAACCGTTCCCGCAGCCGGTTGATATGAACATCTACGGTTCGTTCATTCCCCTCGAAATCGTAACCCCAGATTTCCTCGATAATCTGGTCGCGGGTAAAGGTTTTACCCGGATAGCTGGCCAGCTTGAATATAAGCTCGAATTCCTTTGGCGGCAGGGTAAGCGGCTCGCTGCCCATCATGCATTCGTACGTTTCCCGGTTGAGTGTCAGGTTGCCGATCTTCAGCGTATGGGAGACGAAGATGCGGTATCGCTTCAAAAGAGCTTTCACTCTCGCAATCAATTCAGGCGGGTCAAAAGGCTTGACCAAATAATCGTCGGTACCCAGCTCGAAGCCTTTTACCTTTTGCGCCGTTTCTCCCTTGGCTGTCAGCATTAGAAGCGGCATATCATAATAGTGGCGAAGCTGGCGGCAAAGCTCATAGCCGTCCATCTCCGGCATCATAATATCGAGAATGACCATATCCGCTTTTTCCCGCTCCAGAATTTCCAACGCTACTTTTCCGTTGGGCGCCTCCAGAACGCGATAACCCTCCCGGTTCAAAAAATGCTCGACCAGCTTGCGGATGTGCGGGTCGTCATCGACCACAAGAATCTGTGGCATCGTTTCATGCCTCCTTGAAGTAGGTTCACTCTATTTTAGCTGTTTTTACCCGATATCGTAAACGAACCAAGCATATACCTGCTATGTAAACGGAATATAAACGAGGGTTTATCGGCCTTGATGGACGAGTCTGGGAAATTTGTGTTAGTTTTTATCACATAAAATATTGATTGATCTGCTGCAACCCATTATAATGTTACTAATATTAACATGTATATAACACTTTTCTTGGGCGTAAGCGGATCGGGAGGAGGATAAGATGGTTCCTTGGCGAAAGCTGCTGGACTCCTGTTTCGAAGCTTCGCATTCTCTTCATCCGAAACATGTTTTGGCCACCGTAATATCGGTCAACGGCCATGCTTACGGAAAACCTGGGACGGCCATGCTGATCTCCGAAAACGGTGCCTCTCTCGGCAGCATCAGTCCTGGCTGCATGGAGCAAGATTTGGCGGCGAGGGTGCCCGAAATGCTCAAGAACCGTCAAGCCCAAATCGCCGTATACGACCTGGCGTCTGAGGACGATCCCATGTGGGGCGCCGCCAGCGGCTGTGGAGGCTCTCTAACGGTTCTGTTGGAGCCGGTGGAGGGCGAGCTGATGCAAACGCTGCTCCAGATCCGGGAGCAATTGGCGGCAGACGAATCCGTCGTGTTAAAGCGAACCGGCACGATCCAAGGGAAAACAGTGCAATTGAACTATCAACTCGAAACCGTGAGGGAAAGATGCGGAAACGAAGAGGCAGGCGCGATTTTGGTTGCAGGCTTTCCTGCAGAGTTTCCCGAAGCCGCGAAGAGCGGACAGGAAGCCTCCCAATTCCGATTTGACAGCCTATTTGCTCCCGATCCGCAATTGTTGCTGTTCGGAGCCGGCAACGACGCTATGCCCGTAGCGGCACTGGCCGCGCAGTGCGGCTATCGCGTCGCCGTTGCCGATTGGCGAGCGGGGTTATGCACGACGGAGCGGTTTCCCGCTGCGGAGCGCCTTCTCCTCTGCGGATGGGCCGTCGAAGAACTGGCTGAGCTGCGGCTCGGCAACGCGGACTGCGCCGTTGTCATGAGCCATCAGCTGGAACGGGACCGGGCGGCCCTGGAGCAGTTGGCGAAGCAGCCTATGCGCTCCGTCGGCATCATGGGATCTGCCGTGCGCATCTCCCGGCTGCTGGCGGGATTCACCGTTCCTGCCTGGTTCCGCTATCCGGTGGGCCTCGCCATCGGAGCACGCGGGCAGGAGGAGATCGCCGTCAGCATCGCGGCCGAGCTCATCGCGCTGAGGCGGATGGGCCCTGTCGGCCGGCG
>NZ_CBQR020000036.1 GCF_000455485.1 Gorillibacterium massiliense | reverse complement strand
GACGATTCGCTCGGCTGGCTCCCCGCCGAGGCCGGGGAGCCGAACCGCCCGGGGCAACCGGCGCTGTTGCCGGTTGCCTGCGCCGATGCCGCCAGCGGCATGAGCCGCTCGCTCCAATGCGGGCTCGCCGCCCTTGGCGGCATCAAAAACGGGCCTGGCGGCGTCTTGATCCTGCTGGCGGACCAGCCCCTGGTGACCACGGGGCATTTGAACCGCCTGCTGGAGGCTTTCGCCGCCAACCCCGCCGCCGCTTACGTTGCAAGCGGCGACAATGGAAAACCAAAGCCGCCATTGATTCTGGCGCGCTGCCTGTACCCGGAGCTTTTGCAGCTCCGGGGTGACGTCGGAGCCCGCGCGCTCCTGGACGGCGGCCGTTATTCCGGGGTCATCCTGGAAGCCGATGACCCGAACCTCTTCCTCGACGCCGATACGCCAGAAGATCTGGCAGCCATTGCAAAGCTTTTACCCTAACCAAAATGATCAAAGGAGGGAACGTTATGCCGAAGCTCAACCATCTCCTATATTTACAGCGGTGTGTAGAATTAGCCGAATTTGCCCGGAACTCCGGCAACTGTCCCTTCGCGGCGGTACTGGCCGGACCGGACGGAACCATTTTATTGGAAAGGGAAAACAGCGAGATTACCGATGGTAAATGCACCGGACATGCGGAAACGATGCTGATGGAGGCAGCCTCCCAGATGTACCCCAAGGAATTTTTATGGGAATGCACCCTCTACACAACTGCGGAACCCTGCGCCATGTGCGCTGGGGCGATTTACTGGGGCAATGTGGGTCGGGTCGTTTTCGGCATTACCGAGAAGCGGCTGGCCCAACTGACCGGACAAGGGCCGGTCCAACCTGCTTTCGATCTGCCCTGCAGCGAAGTCTTCGCCCGAGGCAAAAAACCGATCAAACTCATAGGTCCTTTCCCAGAAGTCGAGGAAGCGACGGTATCGGTTCTGAATGGCTTTTGGAAAACATCCCAAGGCGAATACCGCCAAATCCGACGAATCAGCAGCGTTGGATAAGCATTAACTCGGTTTGAAAACCAGCGCCATACGATGATTCAGCGTAAATGAGAGGAGGAGTATCCGTTGATCACGCCATACGCATTAAATCGGATCACCCGCGAAGCGTTTATATCGGTTCTGGGCGGCGTATTTGAGCATTCCCCTTGGGTTGCGGCTCGGGTATGGGAGAGAGGCCCCTTCGAATCGGCGGTGCACCTCCATCACGAAATGGTCGATGTAGTCAATCAGGCTGCGGTTTGGGAGCAGCTTGCCCTTTTGACGGCTCATCCGGAGCTGGGTTCCAGACTCATCATGAGCGATTCCTCCCAAGAGGAACAGAAGAGCGCCGGGCTCGGCAATCTTTCTACCGAACTTTGTGAAGAACTCGTGGAGTTAAATGACCTCTATAAGAAGAAATTTGACTTCCCTTTCATTTTGGCTGTTCGCGGACATACGTCAGATTCCATTGCAGATGCTTTGAAACGCCGGCTGGCCAACAATCCCGAACTTGAATTCCGACTGGCTCTGGATGAAACGGCAAAGATCGCGGATTTCCGATTGCGAGAAATCATTGCTGAATCTTCGCATACCGTCACTTAATCCTCGCAGATCAACCAATTAAATAGGCAGGAGGCTGAAGTCCATGGGGAATAAGGAACGGACCCTGTTTTACGGAAAAGGCGATGTGTTTGTCTACCGGACTTATGCCGGAAAACTAGCAGGCCTGCCAACCATCCCGGAGTCGGCATTCACCGGAAGGGATAACGTCATTTTTGCCCTCAATGTCCATTTTTCCGTATATGGCGATGCCTTCTTTGCATCATTCGCCGAAGGAGACAACCGCTTGGTTGTTGCCACGGATTCGATGAAAAATTTCATTCTCCGCCACGCCGCCCTCTACGATGGCTGTACCATGGAAGGCTATCTCGCTTTTGTCAGCCGACGCTTTCTCGAAACCTACACGCAGGCGGACTCCGTCTGCATCAGCGCTAACCGTCTGGAGTTCGAGCCTACCTGGGTACCCGGGGAAAACGGCTCAGGCCCGACCGAAAGCGGCCTTGTTTACCGCCACTCCCGTAATGAGCACGCCTCGGCCGCGATCACGGCCTGCCGCACCGAAACGGGCATCGAACTCGCGGAATGCAGCAGCGGTATAAACAACCTGCACTTGATCAAGGTGAAGGGAAGCTCGTTCTACGGTTTTGTCCGGGACGAATACACGACGCTGCCGGAAGCGAAAGACCGGCCGCTGTACATCTACTTGGACATCGGCTGGACTTACAGCGATTTGGCAGATTCCCTCAAGGGAGAGCCCGGCAAATACGTTCCCCCCGAACAGGTGCGGGATATCGCCCACTGTGTTTTCCACGAATTCAACACCCCTTCGATCCAAAATCTCATTTTTGAAGTCGGCAAACGCATCCTGATCCGCTTCCCGCAACTTGCGGAAGTCCGATTCGAGTCCAATAACCGCACTTGGGAAACCATCGTCGACGACATTCCCGCAAGTGAAGGAAAAGTATTCACCGAACCTCGCCCGCCTTACGGCTTTCAGGGCTTTTCCATGACCCGCAGCGATGTGGAAAATGAATAAATAGAGGGGGCGCCGCGATGGGCAAACTGACGACCCACGTTCTCGATTTGTCCCGGGGCAAGCCGGCAGAGGGCATGCGCATTTCCCTTTACAAACTGGATGACTGGGAAAACTTTGGGGAGGTCGGTACAGCTGACGGCGAGTCCTATACCCGTCTTCTTCGTGAAGCCGTCACCAATGACGACGGAAGATTAGATGCCCCGCTGCTTACAGAGGAACAGATGGTCCCGGGCAGATATGAGCTTGTTTTCCACACCACTCCATACTTCCAAAGGACCGCAACCCGCAATAGCGAATTTTACAATGTACCCGATCCAGCTCCCGGCATTTGGGAGGATATCCCCATACGTTTCCGTATCCTGAGCGCGGCAGAATGCTTGCACATCCCGCTATTGATCGCTCCCGGCGGCTATTCCACTTACCGGGGCAGTTGACAAGGTTGATCGAGGTAATGGTGATCGAGGCAATCGGGAGGAGGCGAATCCATGATTCCGGAACTGGACCGAATCATCCGCGGTGGTCAAGTTGTGCTGGCGGATGGAGTGAAACAGCTGGATATCGGCATAAAAGACGGACGTATCGCCAAACTTGCCCCTTCCATCCCTAGCTCATTTGCGAAGGAACCCCCCATTGAGGCGAAAGATTATGTCGTGATGCCGGGCATGGTGGATGCCCATGTGCATTTTAACGAACCGGGCTTTAGAGTATGGGAGGGCTTCGCATCCGGTTCGGCATCTTTAGCTGCAGGAGGCTGCACTACTTATATCGATATGCCTTTGAATGGTATACCTCCTACCATAAACGTCGCCGCTCTCCACGAGAAAATGGAAGCGGCTGTTTTTCAATCCGCCGTCGATTATGCTTTCTGGGGCGGCCTTGTTCCCGGCAATCTGGAAGAAATAGAGGGTTTAGCTGCTGCAGGCGTCGTCGGTTTCAAAGCTTTTCTTTCGGATCCCGGTGGAAGAGGGGAGATGGCATTTCGCCAAGCGGACGATGTCACCTTGTATGAAGGGATGAAGAAAATCGCGAAGCTGGGCAGCATACTCGCCCTGCACGCGGAGAGCGACGTGATCACTGGAAAGCTCACCGCCCGGGCTAGGCTGGAAAGCAAGGGATCCGCATTGGATTATGCAGCGACTCGGCCCGTTATCGCTGAAGAGGAAGCGGTGAATCGGGCGCTGTTTTTCGCGGAACGAACAGGATGTTCTCTGCATTTTGTCCACATCAGCTCCCATGCTGCTTTAAAGCTCATCAATGCGGCAAAAAACAACAGCTTGAACGTAACCGCGGAAACCTGCCCCCATTATTTAGCACTGACAGAAGAGGATATGGTGCTCCTTGGCGGGGTAGCTAAATGCGCTCCGCCTCTGCGCAATGAGAGGGAGCAAGCGAAATTGTGGGAGGCCGTGGAGACCGGGAGCATCGATTTTATCGCTTCCGATCACTCTCCATGTCCGACAGAACTCAAAGTAAATGATGATTATTTCGCCATTTGGGGCGGTATTTCCGGTGCCCAGAGCTCCATGGAGCTGATGATTACGGAAGGAACCGTGCGCCGCGGAATTCCACTGCCTTATATTGCGCAGATGCTGGCAACGGAACCGGCTAAACGGTTCGGCCTGCATCCATGCAAGGGTGAAATCGCTGTAGGCGCAGATGCCGATCTGGTGCTGGTGGACATGAATACCGGCTATACCTTGAAAAAGGAAGATTTGCTCTATCGGCATGCCCATAGCCCCTATATCGGGAAAACCATGAGTTGCCGGATAAAAGCGACCTTTTGCCGAGGTATGCTCATTTATGAGATGGAACGGGGGATCGTACGCACCGGAGCGGGAGAGTGGATCCGCCCTTGCGAGCCAATGGTTATCGTATCTTAAGCTCTTGGAACAGGAGATTCGGCCAATGATTAATTACATTAATAATATGCCCTATAAAGAAAATCGAACAGAGCTGCGCAAATGGATTTCATCTCAGATTGAGGATTGGTTGGATGGAATAGCACAGTTCGGCTGCGGCCCGGAGGGTGGCGTTACCCGGTTCTTGTACGACAATAGCTGGCAGGATGCCCACAAGAGCTTGGCCGACCGGATGCGGCAGTATGGGTTGGAGGTCTACGCCGATCGTGTCGGCAATTTGTTCGGTACCTCACCAAGCGGCTATTCGGCTTCAGCAACAGAAGTAGCTTCTGCGGCTTCTCCAATTGCTCCAATCCATCCGATTCTCGTAGGCTCGCACCTTGATACCGTCCAATGCGGTGGTCGTTACGACGGCGCCTATGGCATAGTGGCGGCCGTCATCGCCATTTCCTATTTGCGCAGCGCCTTTGGTCCGCCTGTTCGCACCTTGGAGGCGGTAGCTCTTTGCGAAGAAGAAGGAAGCCGCTTCCCTTTAACCTTCTGGGGCTCTGGCTCCATAACCGGCCTTTACCACCCCGAACAAGCAGCCGGATTCGCGGACGGTAATGGTGTCACTCTGGAGCAAGCTATGGACGATGCGGGCTTCGGCAGATCCGATCAGCCTGAAGCCGATAGAAGCGGCCGCCTGTACGCATTTCTTGAAGTGCATATCGAGCAGGGGAGACTTCTGGAAACAAGCGGTGATCAGCTTGGTATCGTCACAACCATCGCTGGACAGCGGCGCTTTACCGTTACCGTCGACGGGAGGGCTGAACATGCGGGAACGACACCGATGGTGCTGCGCCGGGATGCTCTTGCTGGAGCTGCAGAGATGATTAACCTCATTGAAAAAATGGCAGTATCCCGCGGCGCCCCTCTTGTGGCCACTGTCGGCAGCCTGCAGACGCATCCCGGCACCGTCAACGTCATTCCGGGCTGCGCCACCTTTAGCCTCGATGTCCGGCATGCCGATGCCGATGCGCTGGATGTCTTCTGCCAAAGTATGGAGGCGGAGCTGATGCGCATTGCATCCAGCCGGAGATTAACTCTCGACGTTCGACCATGGATGAGTTCACCGCCGGTCCAACTGGACCCGATCTTAACGGATGCGTGGGAGACGGCAGCCCGCAGCTGCGGCTATACCACTCGCCGAATGGTGAGCGGCGCGGGTCATGACGCCCAGATATTTCAAGCCATTGTGCCTTCCGCGCTGCTCTTTGTGCCCAGCCGTCAAGGAATAAGCCACGCTCCCGGTGAGTACACCGAGCCGGAACAACTGGCGGACGGCATCATCGCCCTCATCGAATTTCTTTATAAACTGGCGTATGGAGAGAAAACCCATGAAACGATATAGCGATCTGTCTCCTTCGCCCCGGACCATCATGACTCCAGGCCCCGTTGAGGTCGATCCCCGGGTGCTGCGGGCGCTGTCGTACCCAATTTTGGGCCAGTTCGACCCGGAATTCACAGGCTTGATGAATGAAGTGATGGCTATGCTGCGGGATTTGTTTCAAACCCGCAACCAATGGGCGTTTCCCATCGATGGAACCTCCCGCTCCGGAATTGAGGCCGTTTTGTGCAGCATTATTAAACCAGGTGACAAAGTACTGGTGCCGATTTTCGGCCGCTTCGGTTACCTGCTCCAGGAGCTGTGCGAACGCTGCGGTGCGGAGGTAATCACTCTGGAGCAAGAATGGGGACGCGTTTTTGCTCCGGAAGAGATCATCGCCGCCATCCGCGTCCATCGGCCGAAAGCAGTCGCCATCGTCCACGGCGAAACCTCCACGGGTCAAATGCAACCGTTAGACGAAATCGGACCATTTTGCCGGGAAAACGACGTTCTGCTCGTTGTCGATGCTGTCGCCACCATCGGCGGCGCGCCGGTAGAAACGGACAAATGGCGGTTGGATGCGGTCATCGGCGGGACCCAGAAGTGTTTGTCCGTTCCGGCCGGCATGTCGCCTATCACCTACAACGAACGGGTCGCCGCCGTGATCTTCCAACGCAAAAAGATCGAACGGGGGCTCATGCCGGACCCGGCAATAATTGAACAATCCCAATCTTCCAATGGGATCGCTCCACCGGTTCGCAGCAACTATTTTGATCTGGGGCAGCTCCAGGATTACTGGAGCCCGGCCCGGCTTAACCATCACACGGAAGCAACTTCCATGTTGTACGCTCTGCGGGAAGGCATCCGCCTTGTGTTAGAAGAAGGGCTGGAAGCCCGTTTTGCCCGCCATCGCCTTCACGAGCAGTCGCTACTGGCCGGTCTTGCGGCGATGGGACTGACTCTATTCGGAGATTCGGTCAACAAGATGCCCATGGTCGCCTGCGTGCACATCCCCGAGGAGATCGACGGCGATTCCGTCAGAAGCTTGATGCTTCAGCGTTTCGGAGTGGAAATCGCCGCATCCTTCGGCCCGCTGCGAGGGAAAATCTGGCGCATCGGCACCATGGGCTACAGCGCCAGCGAGCGCAATGTCCTGCTGCTCCTTGGAGCATTGGAAGCGGCTCTGCTTCATCATCACTTCAAACTGCCGGCGGGTGCAGCGGTTCAAGCCGCTCTGGCGATATATGAAGAGGGATAAGGATGCACCGGTTTTCTGCCCCTAGCGACTGCGGAATGGTCATCTCCTCATTCTCTGGCGAGTGGGGCCGGCTGCCTACTGTTGCAGGAAGGCGGGAATGCCTTTGACGCGGCCATCGCCGTAAGCGCCGCTTATACCGTGGTGTACCCTCATATGACCGGATTGGGGGGAGATGCTGATAAAGAAAAACGGAGCAGAAAGGAGGAGGGCGAACATGATCGCCTTATCGGATATTCACGTTTGGCAGCCTAAAAGCGTTGAAGATGCTTGGAAACTAAAAGCCGAATTGGCTGCAGACTGCCGAATCGTCGCCGGCGGAACCTTGCTGCGCACCCATTGGCAGGCGGGATCGGCGGCAATGCCCCGCCATTTGGTGAGCCTGGATGCTATTCCAACCATGCGGAAGCTGGAGGAAGCCCAGGGGACGGCGGTCATCGGAGCGGCGGTAACATTGGCGGAGCTTGAGCGCCATCCCCTTATCGGCGACCGCTGCCGCCCACTTGCCGCTGCCGTAAAATCCATTGCTGCACCTTCCGTACGCCGTTTGGCAACCCTCGGCGGCAACCTTGTATCGGCGGTTGGCGACACCTTGCCCGCTCTGTTAGTCACTGAGGCCCGCTTGGAATGGTATGGCAGCGAAGGGGAAGAACTTGAGCCTGTCGGCTCATGGTTGGAGCGCGTGCGCTCCGGTGCAGCTCCGGGGAATAGGCTGCTCATTCGGATTCACATTCCCATCCAGCCTCTGCAACCCCGTCGGAATCCGGAGATGAGCTTCGCCTTCTACCGAAAAATCGGGAGACGGGAAGCCTTTATCCCCGCGGTGGTTGCCGTCGCCGGAACGGGAGGGCTGGCTGAGAACGGAAAACTGCGGAATATCCGGCTTGCCGCAGGAGGCGGAGCCACCCAAGCGGAACGGTTGACGGATGCGGAAGAAATTCTTTTAAGCGACGATCATTGGTCGGAAAATCTTCCCGCTATCCATAACCATATCCAACGGCAGTACCAGGCTTGCACCGATCCGTTTCGCTCAGCCGAATACAGGCGAATAACCGCAGCCAACCTCATTACCGCTGAGTTATGGGCTATCGCAAACCAAATGGGGAGAGGAGAGACAGGCTATGCTGCTTACTCGTGAAGCTAGCGGTAAACGATGGCGCATCCGGTTAGACGGCAAGGAGAAAGTAACCGGCGTCCTCGCTTATTTAACAGACCGCCGCATGCCTAGCATGCTCTATGGCAAAGTGCTGCGCAGCGCCTATCCCCATGCCGTCATCAAGGCAATCCAAACGGATAAAGCGGAGCAGCTAGCCGGAGTTCATGCAGTTGTTACGCACAAAGATGTTCCCGGGGTAAACCGCTTCGGTATCGTCATTCCCGATCAGCCCGCTTTGTGCGAGGACCGGGTACGGTATGTGGGTGACGCCGTCGCAGCCGTGGCGGCGGATAGTCCGGAACTAGCCGAATACGCCCTTAGCCTGATCGAAGTGGATTACGAGCCGCTCCCGGTCTTGGACAGCCCTCATGCCGCGTTGCAGGAGGATGCACCCCAACTGCATCTCGGCGGTAACGTACTGCACCGGACCGCCTATATGCGGGGGAATGCGGAGGACGCCTTCGCCCGCTGCCGCTATATCGCCGAAGAGACGTATCATACTCCAAGGCAGATGCACGTCTATATGGAAACGGAAGGTGGGCTCTTTATTCCCGAGGAAGGCGGAAAACTCACAGTGTATGCCGCCACCCAGCATGGCTATAAGGACCAGATGCAGCTGTCCCGCATTCTCGGTATTCCCCAAGACTGGATACGCGTCGTTTCCAGCCCCATCGGCGGCTCCTTCGGAGGAAAGGACGAGCTGAACGTTCAGCCCTGCGGCAGTCTGCTGGCGCTGAAAAGCGGCCGCCCGGTGAAGATGCATTATTCTCGAGCTGAGTCGGTCCGTGCCGGGCTGAAACGCCACCCGATGACGATTGAAATGAAAACAGGCATGGATACCAATGGGCATATTATTGCCCATCGCGTCCGTATAACAGCTGATACGGGCGCATATGCCACTTTAGGCGGGCCTGTATTACAATTCGCCACGGAACATGCCAGCGGGCCGTATCAGATTGATCATGTAGATATCGAAGGGATTTCCGTCTACACAAACAATGGAGTGTCCGGTGAATTCCGCGGTTTCGGCGGGAACCAGGTTGTTTTTGCTATGGAGGGACAAATCCACCGTCTGGCAGCCGCCGCCGGACTCGACCCTTGGGAGCTGCGAAGGAAAAATCTGCGCGGACTCGAGGACACCGGCCCCCTTGGACAGCGGATTGCGCCTACGGATGGCGCTCTGCAGATATGGAAAGCGATCGACGCCTGTCCCCTTTGGCATAAACGTCTGAAACTGGAGTCCTGTGCCGGAATCGTTGCACTGGAAGCTCCTTGGATCAGGCGAGGGATCGGGGCAGCCATCGTCATGCATGGGGCGGGATTAGGCTTCGGCATCCCAGATCCGGCAGGCGGATGCATCTCTCTAACCCGGGAAGGCAAAATCCGACTATCTTTCGGATATGAAGAGTTCGGCCAGGGGCTGCTGTCTACAATGGAAATTTTGGCTATCGATCTCTATCATTGTGGGGTCGAGGACCTGGAAATCGTGATCGGCGACACAGCCCGAGTACCCCACAGCGGCTCCAGCACCGCTTCCGCGAGTGACGACTATGGTTTGGACGGCGCTGACGCGGATGAAAGAGCCGTTTACCCGCAAACTTCTGGAGGCGGCGTCAACCCTGATCGGTTTATCTGCAGATGCATTAGAATTGGGACCAGGAGGCATCTACCGGATAACAGAAGATACAGCAAATGAGTCGAAGCCGTTCCTGAGCTATCGCGACATCGCCGCCGCCAGCTCGAATGAAATCCTTTGCCAGAGCGAATTTCACTATCCAACTACCCCCGATGCCGTTGTGGGTGGCCATTTCCTATATGGCTTTGCCGGAGTCGTAGCGGAAGCTGAAGTGAACCTCCTAACGGGTAAAGTGAAGGTAACCAACCACTACCACACTGTAGCGGCGGGTCCGGTTGTCAATCCCATGGGCTACATCGGCCAGATTGAAGGCGGAAGCTCCATGGCCCTCGGCTTCTCTCTATTCGAAGATGCCGTCATCACAGATGGAAGATACGCCACTGCCAACCTGGACACCTATTTGGCGCCGACTGCCGCCGATATGCCGGAAGGCTTTTCCGTGGAGGCGATCGAAGATTTAGTGGAGGGAGACCCGTACGGTCCCCGGGGCGTTGGGGAGATCGGTTCTGTCGGCTTAGCCCCCGCTATAGCCGCTGCCGTCCGCCAAGCAACCGGAACATGGGTAAATCGTCTGCCGCTCTCTCCGGAAACGCTAATTCAAAGTTTTGTGCCGCATGTCCGGAAAGGAGCTGATTCTGCAAATGGCGAACAACGCAATGATCTGGAAGGGTAGTGTAAATGGCGTTGAAAGGGAAATGCATATTCCCCCAGCTATGCGGCTCTCTGAACTGCTTCGGGATCATCTTGGGTTGAACGGTTTGAAAGTATCCTGTGAAATCGGCCGTTGTGGCTCCTGTATGATCTTGCTGGACGGTGCTGCTGTCAATTCCTGCCTGCTCATGGCTTATCAATGCGTTGGCGGAGAGATCATTACCATTGAGGGATTATCCGATATGGACAAAGAGGAAGCCCTTCATCCTGTCCAGCAGGCTTTTCTCGAAGAAGGAGCTTTTCAATGCGGGTATTGCACCCCGGGGATGCTGATCTCATCTGTTTCGCTCCTGAATGAGAACCCTAATCCGAGCCGAGAAGAGATCATCGATGCTTTAAGCGGCAATCTCTGCCGCTGCACCGGCTATGGACCGATCTTGCGCGCGGTGGAAAAAGCTGCACAAAGTCAAAGCAACTAATGTCCAAATCTTACTTTTTTTCGAATTCAGATGTTAAATTTGGATTGGGGGTTTTACTTTTTGGCGATTTAGGGTAATGATGGAGGTAGATTCGCTTGCACCTGATTAAAGGGATTGGGTTCAATCGATGAGACGTTGGAAGGGACGCGGTTGAAGATGATGGAAATGCGTGAAGGAAAAGAAGGCAAAGAGGCTCCACCCCGATCCTCTCAGCAAAAAAACATCATGAAAGGTGTAGCTATCGCTTCCGCATTGACTGCACTCGGGTTGTGGGGCTTAGCGGCCTATGTCTGGTTCTTGCAGGATGGGCGGATGCCGGCTTTCCTGTTGTTTATATTCGGCCTGGTCATGGCTGGGCTAGGGTGGTACACCTTCGGCAAGCTTCAATCTCCTGATCCCCTCTCGTTTAAAAACGAAATGCGTCAAGACGGCTATTCTACCTCTCTCATCAACCGCAGAACGGGTAATGCCCGGGAACTCTTTATCCCATACAGCAGCATGAAGGAAATCTTGTTGGCTAAAACAGCGCGTTATCGGGTGAATGCGGACCAACGCCCCGGAGACTACTGGATCGGCGCCAGTCTGGTGATGAAATGGACGGATAAGGGTGGCAGGCTGCAGTTCGCCCTTTTTCAAGAGGACGATCCCGCCCGGCTTAAGGAATGGTTGACTATTTACCGACAACACGGCATTCCGGTCTACGCAAGCGACGAATATATCGGAACAATGCCGGCCGAAGAATATAAACACTGCTATGGGCAGATCGCCAAGCATACGTATGAGGAAAATCTCGATGGACACGTCGGCTACAGTGAAACCAATCCGCCACGGATGTGGCGGCGTCAGCTCAAAACAGCCAGAACCGAAAAACTTGCTGCTGTAAACGGCGTGCGTAAATGGGGTTACTTCGCACTACTCGCGGTTAACGGTCTTGCCGGGTGGTTGTGGATTCCGGACTGGCATATCGAAACGGTCGGCGATACCTTTGTGGAGACCTCGTGGATTCTCGCTTTTTTTGCCGCTAATATCCTTATGTTCATCTTATTCGGCGGTTACTGGCGCAAGAGCTCCGGGTGGTACAGGCCGCTATTGGACTCTTTCCTCGTGTTAGCCGCTCAATCCGCCGGACTCGTCATTGCTCTTGCCGGTACAGATAAGCTGAGCCTCATCTGGAACGCCCTGATTGTGGACGGAGTCGCCTTTGCCGCTTATCTCACAGGAGCCTATTTGTTTACCCGTTTTGTTTTATCCCGTTGGCTTTAGGCTTTTTACCGATTAACAAGAGAAAAAGCGGGAACACGATTCCGAAAAACAATGCATAGACAGGCCAAGCCTGCAGAGATTCGATGACCATCGACGCATTCGGCAATATCGAAATGGACATGACCAGTGCGATAAGCAAGAGGGGAACGAGCAGCGATCGGTTGTCTTTCATCTGAAAGACTTCCGCAATTCCATGGGAAGCGGCATACGCTAAAAGCGTCATTTGGAAGAAGGTCGTTATAAACCAAAGCACGGAAACTATGACCTCAAATCGCTCAAAAAAGTCCTTATAGCTGATGATGCCGACGACAAAATAGCTGGGGTACATCAGGTTGGCAATGACTCCGTCGCTCAACGCGGCGATGGAGAGAATCGTCATGATCAAAAATATGCCGCCACTGGTCAACGCACTTTTGATCAGTAGAGACTTCCATTTTTCCGACGACTCAACCGATGGCACCAAAAATAGGAATAGTACAGCTTCTGCATAGGGGTAGGCAAGGAGATCGAGGGATGCTCCGACTATAGGTTTCCAGCCGTTTTCGAATAGGGGCAACAAGTTTACGAACTGTCCGCTGGGAAAAAGCGATAAATACCCTAAGCAAAACAAAGCGATGACGACCGGGAATAAAATTTCAGCAGATCGGCCAATAACCGTTAACCCTTTACGCAGTGCGTAAAATACAGCTAACAGCATAGAGGCTCGAATGACCAAGCCGGGAGTTTCGGGGAAAATGACCGTTTCAATAAATTCGCTTAAACCGGTCAAGGAAAGGACAAAGATCAGATACGGAAAGCACATAACGAAGACAAAGGTGAACAGTTTGCCGATAATTTTCCCGAACCGACGGTTTAGAAATGCGGGAAGGGATTCTCCTCGCTGCATCTTGGCAATGGCGGCGTATAAGGGGGTCAGCAAGAGGAAAAAGCCGACTGCAACCAAAATGGACATCCAAGCGTCCTGCTTCGCCATCTTCGTCATAAATCGAGGGGTAAGCAAAAAGGCGTCACCCAACTGATACATGACAAACCATAGGACAATTTGACGGCGGGTCAGATCTTTCTTCATGATGCCCCCCTCGTTTGCGCCAGGTTGTTGTTTCCGTCGGGCTTCAACCGCTTTATGCGTCCTGAAATCCAAAGAAGTATGGGGAAGATTAGGCCGAGCAGGATGGCGTGCACCGGCCATACTTGCAGAAAGCCGATAATGAAAGCGATATTCGGCCAAACGATGCGTGCCAGCAAGAGAGTGAGTAGGGATAATGGAATAGCCAGAGCCTGCGGTTTCTTGAGTTGAAACAGATCGCCGAAGCCTTCAACCGTTACAATCATGCACAGCGAGATGCGCATAAAGATCGTGATGAACCACATAACGGTAATCAACACCTCATAGCGCTCATAAAACATTTTGATGGTGATGGTGCGGACGATAAAGAAGCTTGGAAAGCTTAAATTAGTCGTTGTGCCATAGCTGAGGACGCTTATGCAAAAGAAGGTGACGAGGAAAAAGATAAGCCCGCTGAATAGAGAACTGCGAATGACGACATTTTTCCAATGGGCGTAGCCGATGTGCGGAACGAAAAATAGGAGGAAGATATTTTCCAGGTAGGGAAACGCAAGGAGAGGGATGGCTCCACGCATAACAGGCTTCCATCCGAATTCAAAAACAGGAAGGACATTCTCTATCTTGAGGCTGGAAAGCAGACTCACCGCAACCAACAAAATCATGACAAAAACGATGAAGATGAGCAATTCAGCCGCACGACCGCAGACGGTAACTCCTTTTAAAACGGAGTAAGCGACGGCAAGCATCATGAAAAAATAGAGAACTTCAGCAGGCGTTTCCGGCATGAGCGTCGTATTGACGAAATCGGAGAGGTTACGCAGGGTCAGAGCGGACGTGAGATAGGGGTACAAAAGGATAAAGAAAAAACCGATTCCTCGTCCAACCCACTTGCCGAATATCCCCTGCAAATATTGGACGAAGTTTTTCTCTTTGAACTGACGAGCGATGGCGACGAGCAAGGGAAGAATTAGCAACTGCAGGACAACCGCCAATATAACGGAAAGCCAGGCATCCTGCTTCGCTTCAACCGCAATCGAAGCCGGAATCACCAAAAAGGAACTCCCGGTTTGGAACATGATGAACCATGCAACCGCTTGTCTTTCCGTCAGTTGTCGTTCCATAGTCACCCAGCCTCAAGTTCAAGATAGCATGCTCGTAAGAAAATCACTGGCCGGTTGAAGTAAATGCTCAAGGGCGCGCATCGGACTGGGCAGCTCTTTTTTGATTAAACTGATCGTCCCAAACATGACGCCAATTGCAAGAAAACAAGCGCTGACGGCGATTTCCCGCTTTCGTTTCTCAGCTCGCAAGCTTTTGTATTCCCAAAACGCCGCCGCTACGGCGATCAACATGATAAGCATCAGCATTCCAGTCACTCCTTTTCCGGTCCGAAAGGATCGATGATTCTGCCAATATAGCGGATATGATAGTCCGTTTCGATCTCCACCGGCATCGTTTTGAACCGCTCCTGCCAAGTGTCTTTCCACTTATGCCAGGTGGAGGGATACTTACGGTGGAAGGCTTCGCCGAAACCGAAAATATCGGGGCCGTATTTCTGCACCTTGCGAATCGATCCAGTAAACAGCTTCCTTACGACTTCCTTGCCGGCCTCCTGAAGCTCGACAAGGGTGGCTTCCTTGGATAAATCAATATTGCATCCGGCTTCCCCTACGTTTGCGTCAATCGTCACTTTTAGCTTCATGGACGGTTTGTCATCCTTGATAGAAGGCACCATTTTAACATGGGCATGAGTGATTTCTAGTGCGATCTCGTGTTCACCATGAGGACATTTTACTTTCCCGATCGTACTGGTAATATTATTGGTGATATAGTTGTAAACTTTGCTCTCATCCTCGTTCAACCACCCGACTAAACGGTCTTGTTCCATTACGCCGATCCCCATATACTTGTATTCCGCTATCGATAGTGGTTGCGCTACGTTTGATTTCCGTAGTCCCTTCTTCAAATCTCCGATAAACGTCATTCCAGTGAGAATCGGATCTTGACCTTCCTTCACCAGCATTTCCAAAAAGTCTTTTACATTGACGGCCACCGTCGGCGCCCACGCCGCTTCCGAAACCTTCAACGATTTGTACATGTCCATGGCGGGTAAAACCTCAGTTGGCGCAACAAAGCCCATGACATCACGCGCTTTATGTTTCCCTCGCACTATGGTGATAAAGAAATCCGGGCGAACCTCATGATCGCGAAAAAGAAGGTCGAGGGGGGCTTTCAGCCCATCCCGAGCTACTTCCTCGCTAAATACGATAAGCCGGAGGTGGGCCACATAGATTCGGCGAGACACTTTAGTCGACATCTTGCGAATCGCCTCGAAGATGGTAGAGGCTTTTTCGGAATATAGAATAGTCGGCGACCGCTCAACGGTCTTGCGGTAAGACATTTGCGTTGGGTCTACGCTTTGGAAGGAAACGATATATTGGCCATCTCCGTCTTTGTCGATCCCCATGGCGAGAGCGACGGACAATTCGTTAAGCTCTCTGGCATTCCAGCACCCGGCGGTAGAAAGTAGAACGCAAAGCCCGACAAACGTCTTCATCAAGCGTCCTATTGGCTTCATGGCTTGTTTCCCTTTGCGGTTGCGGTTTGCTGTTTGCGGTTGCGATAAGGAAACCGAAAGATCGCATCCCGATTCGCATTTTTTCGAAAGGGTGCCACGGGCTTCATGTACGGAATGCCAAAGGATTGTAAAGAGCATAGATGAACCGTCAAAATGATGAAACCGATCGTCAAGCCATATACGCCCAATATAGCGGCCATTCCCATAAAGAAAAAGCGCAATAAACGAACCGGTACAGACATGGTATAGGCCGGAATGATAAAACTGGCGATGGCCGTAATCGATACAATAATCACCATGGCAGGAGAGACGATACTGGCATCGACAGCTGCCTGTCCAATGACGATGGTACCGACGATAGAAACGGCTGACCCGACGGCGCGGGGCATGCGGATCCCGGCTTCGCGCAGAATTTCAAAGGTGATCTCCATCAGCATGGCTTCGATAAAAGCAGGGAAAGGGATGCCTTCCCGTTGGGCTGCCAGACTGAGGAGGAGCTGCGTCGGCAGCATATCTTGATGGAAGGTAGTAAGAGCGATATAGATCGACGGCGCCAGCAGGCCGATGAACAATGACATGTATCGCAAGAGTCGCAATAACGAGCCGTATACGGCAGTTTGATAATAGTCTTCCGCGGATTGGATAAAATCGGTGAAAAGAGCAGGAAGCATCAATACAAAGGGGGTGCCATCCGTCAGAATGGCAATCTTCCCCTCCATGATGCCGGAGGCGATGACATCAGGCCGATCGGTGTTATAAATTCTCGGGAAAATGGTTAGAGGTTTCATGTCCAAAAGCAAGATTTCTTCCAAATACTGCCCCTCAATGATGCGGTCGACTTTAATTTGGTTAAGCTGAGTCGTGAGGTTCGCGATCAAAGTGGCGTCGGCGCACCCTTCGAGATACATAACCGTAACGGAGGTTTTCGTAATTTTTCCAATTTTGAAATTGGTTAGGCGCAGCCGGGTGTCGCGGATTCTCCGCCGGATCATCGTCGTATTGGTGCGCAGCGTCTCAGTGAAGGCATCCTGGGGGCCGCGGACGAGGGATTGGGTTTTCGATTCTTCGATGGAACGATCCTTCCAACCGGGAATAGCCACCAGCAAGCCGGAAGCGCTGCCTTCCAGCAAGAGGAGTACATCCCCTGCAACGATCTGATCCAAAGCATTTGGATAGGAGTCAACCAAATTGATTTCGCCGGTATCGAGAATGCTTTCCTGCAGAAGGGTGAGGGTAACGTTATCTTCCGCGATCCGGTGGAGTAGAGGATGGAGGATGCTATCTTGAAGTGCAGGTTTGTCCACCATACCATCCACATAAAAAATGGCCATATGTTGTTGACTGACCAGCACCAGCTCCCGGACGATAAAATCCGGACTTTCACCCATCCGCGTTTTAAGCTCGCTGATATCTTCCGGCAAACGTCCGGTCAGAGCTTCCATCCCCGTCACCTCCTGGATACCTCCGAAAGTATTTCCAATGCCCCCAATCCTATGCAGATGTAATGGAAATAAGCGGGTAAGAGAACCTTTAGCCAATAATCCTTATATTATTATTCTAAAGTTAACATAATATTTATTATGTTAACTTTAAAATGTTGCACAAAAAAGAGAGCCCTTCAGCTCTCTTTACGCTCTTGCCATTCTGATGTGGGAGATCTACGAGACGCCTGTCACCAACACCGTCAATCTTTTTCGTAAATCAAGGTCAAACGGTACCGTTAACGGTTCCTGGTTTTCGTTCTTAATAATGCGAAGGATAGGTCGCAACGGGTGCTCAGGGTTCACTTCCGTGACGATCCCTGTCTCACCTGTGGACAGATGAACCGTCGAGCCAATCGGGTAGGGGGACATGCGACGGCAAAACACTTTTACCATCTCATAATTGAAATGATGTCCGCCATTGCCCATGATGTATTCAATGGCTTCATGAGGCGGCAGGGGCGGCTTATAAGGGCGCGATGCCGTCAGAGCTTCGTATACATCGGCAATCGCGGCGATCTTACCATACAGATGAATGTCCTCGCCAGTCATTTTCCGCGGATACCCTGAGCCGTCTTCTTTTTCATGATGCTGCAAGGCAATGTGGGCGCCAAGAAGGGAAATCTCATCGTTTTTCCGTAAAATATCAAACCCCGTGCGAGGATGCTCCATCATAACTTCCCACTCCTCCGCATTCAGAGGGCCCGGTTTATTCAAGATGGAGGAAGGAACAGAAACTTTACCGATGTCGTGCAAAATGGCGCCGAGCCCCAAATCAATAAGCTGAGGCTGATTGAGCCCGATGGACATGCCCATTGTAATACAGGTTATGGCAACATTTACCGAATGGTGATAGAGATAGGAGTCCTTGGAAAAAATATGAGTGAGGTTGATCATCGAATTCGGCTTCGCCTGCAGCTCATCCATAATCAGTTTAATCATATCTCTGTACTGCTTGCCTATGGATAAGGGAAGAATGGCTTGCCTGCTTTTTGGTTCATCCATCAATTTGGTCATCGTCGAATAGATGGTGTTGATGGCGAAGCTGCGGGTTTTTTCCGATATCGCTTCTTCCGGAATGATCCCCTCCGAGACTTTATCCTCAATATAAACCCCCGGTATGCCATAAGTGGCAAGCCGTTGAATCATTCTGTCAGTCAGTTCCACACCTACACCCAAAAGAACGGTACCATTCTCGCTGTAGATCGTTCGAGCTAGCTGTTGACCGGATTGCAAATAGGGAGTAGATACTAATCTCATGCTAATCCTGCCTTCCTGTATAAATGAAAATGATTCTCTGTAGATTTTGCAACGACCTATTATACCAAGTTTTTAGCTGCTAAAGGGTGTTATTTCTGCGAAATCTGCGATAAATTGTCGAGCGGCCTTGGACAGGTAGCGGTCTTTTAACCACACAATACCAACATCAGATTGCAGCTCTACATCGGATAAGGCTAATACTCGGATAGAAGCGAGAGGAAAGGATGCCATGACGGATTTCGGTAAAACCGTTGCCCCTATGCCTGCCGCTACCAAGGCGATAATAATCGCCACGCTGGAGCATTCGCTGATAACCTGGGGCTCGAACCCGTGACGCCGGCATTCCCGCATCACTTTTTCATGCATGCCTGTCGTTTTATCTGATTTCAACGTTAAAAAAGGATAATCCATCAGCTCCCGCATGAGGATCGTATCCTGCATCGGACTGAGATTCCATTGGCTGGGGACTATAGCAACAAAAGGGTCGGAGGGAAGAGGCATGATTCCGTAGGATTTCGATACGGTTGCGGCTTCGAAAGGAAGCCTGGCGACAATCAATTCGATATTTCGTTTATCCAGCATTTCGTCCAGAAGAAAATGGTCACCTTCGCGAATAATAAAGGTAACAAGAGGATAATGTTCCCGAAAGAGACGGATGCGTTCAGGCAATAGCGAGATGCAGGAAACAACCGATCCGATAGAGAGGGAGCCGCGGATGCCTTTATCCAGCTCTTTAACCTCCTGAATCGACTCGTGTAGCTGCAAGAGAAGCGCTTCGGCTTTTTGCTGCATCAGTTCACCGGCATGGGTTAAGTTCAGGCGGTTGCCGCTGCGGTCGAACAGCGTTACGCCTAATTCTTCCTCCATCAGCTTAAGCTGACGGCTTAGGGGCGGCTGCTCCATGTTCAACACTTTTGCCGCACGAGTGATTTGACCTTCTTGTGCAATGGTTAAGAAGTAGCGAATCTGCCGGATATCCATTGGAATCCCCCTTGACCCATACCTGAAAAGTATGCGAATCTAATAAAATAGATATTTTAAATATAATTAAAAGAGTGGTACTATTCAACTAGACAGTTAATCGCGAAGGGAGCGCAAAATCGCAATGGCTTACACCATTCCTGTAGAACGAACCAAAGCAGCAAAATCGAAACCGTCAGAAGATCAATTGGTTTTCGGCAAGTATTATACCGATCACATGTTCATCCTCGATTATGACACAGAAAACGGATGGCATGACCCGAGAATTACTCCATACCAACCCTTAGTTTTGGACCCGGCTGCGAAAGTATTTCACTACGGCCAATCGATATTCGAGGGGTTGAAAGCATACCGTACTGAAGATGGCCGCATTCTGATGTTCCGTCCAGATATGAACGCGAAACGCTTGAATCAATCCAACTATCGGATGTGCATTCCGCCCATCGATGAAGAGATGTTCCATGAAGCACTGCAAGCGCTCTTGCAGGTTGATCAAGATTGGATTCCATCGACTGAGGGCACATCCTTATACATCCGTCCGTTTGTTATCGCGACCCAACCCAATCTGGGCGTCGCGCCTTCCACCAAATACCGATTCATGATCATTTTGTCGCCGGTTGGCTCCTATTACGCCGAAGGCATTCATCCGGTTAAAATCTTCGTGGAATCCGAGTATGTCCGAACCGTTAAAGGCGGCACCGGTATGGCCAAAACCGCTGGCAACTACGCCGCGAGCCTTGTCGCTCAACAGGAAGCCAACAAAGTTGGCTATACGCAAGTGTTGTGGCTCGACGCCCTGCACGGCAAATACATCGAAGAAGTCGGAAGCATGAACGTCTTCTTTAAAATAAACGGCATCGTGGTCACTCCGGCGCTGACCGGCAGCATTTTGAACGGCATCACCCGGGATTCCGTCATCCATCTGCTGCAGGAGTGGGGAGTACCCGTAGAGGAACGTCAAGTTTCCATTGATGAACTCTACAAGGCTCATCTCGACGGTACGTTGGAGGAAGCCTTCGGCACGGGTACGGCTGCGGTTATTTCCCCAATCGGAGAGATGCGCTGGGGCGATAAAGTCATCCCGATCAACAACGGGGAAACCGGCGAAATCTCATCCAAAGTCTACGACACCATCACAGGCATTCAATACGGCACTATTGAAGATCCCTTCAACTGGGTCGTTGAATTGAAATAATTACGATACCAGTTTTAAAAGGACCGCAGAGATGCGGTTCTTTTTTCTGCTAAAAGACAATCGTTCAGTAAAGGGCGACGATCCGTCATTCCCGTTTACCGCCTTGAGGAGTAGGATACGAATGATAGGAAGGAACAAGCCGAGGAGGACTTTTTCAATGGATGCCTATTTATTCGTACATTTTAAAGAAAAGGAAACAACCGATGGGGAACAGGTTTACTTTGGGCTGAGTACCGATGGCTTCAACTGGGAAACCGTAAACGGCGGAGAACCTGTGCTTTGGAGTGAAAAAGGGGAGAAGGGTGTCCGAGACCACACCATTGTCAGAACCAAGTACGGGAAATTTTATATACTATCCACGGATTTGAGCTTGGCCGGCTGCTTTCAATCCAAATACCGGGCAAGCTGGGCCAACATCAGCCGGGAAGGCAGTAAATGCCTGGTGTTGTGGGAGTCGGATGATCTTGTGCATTGGTCCGAGCAACGGATGATTCCGCTGGGCGACGAAGATTTCGGCTGCCTCTGGGCACCCGATGTCCTGTATGACTCTGTTCACGACGATTACGTTCTGCACTGGTCGTCGTCCCACGCTTCCAACAACTTTGGCAACAAAGCGATCTACTACACGCGGACGAAAGATTTCACCAGCTTCACGCCGCCGCAAATGCTCTGCCGCAAGGATGACAGCGGCATAATCGATTCCGCGATCTACCAGGAAAAAGGTGTCTATTACCGGTTTATAAAAAGCGAACGCAACCCGGAAGGCGTCATCCTGCAAAAAGGAAACACCCTGACCGGAGAATATGAGCGGATCGAAGCCTTTGATGAAGAGATGGCCAAACTTGGTTCTTCCGCTTATGAAGCCCCAACCGCCTTCAAGCTTCCGAACGGCAAGTGGTGCCTGCTGCTGGATTACTTCGGAGTCAGGGGAGAAGGGCAGGGTTACGTTCCCTTCGTCGCCGACGATATCGCCAGCGGCCGCTTTATCCGTTCCGATGAGAGCTTTCACTTCCCGTATCGCTTCAAACACGGAACCGTTTTACCCATCACCATCGAGGAATATAACCGAATTAAAACCAAGTGGAATTGAGCACTCGAGGAACGCTTGATGCGAATTCTTACCGGAGTTTAATGTTAATGACATTAATATATCTATATAGCAACAGAAAGCTGCGATGGTCAGCATAAAGGCAGCACACGGGTCGTCTGCTTGAGCGGGTAGCGACTATTCCGATAGTTAATGAGATTAATCAAAAGACGTTACAGGTTGGCGTAGCGTCTTTTGATTTTCTCATGAGTTTACATAATATTTATTATGTTGAGTTAATTTCCTTACCCAACCAACTTCAAACCGACAGCACAGCTGAGGACAACAGCGATGGAAATGACTCTCGGCAAATTTCGGGGTTCGCCGTACAGCAACATCCCGAGAATCGTGCCCCCCGACGCTCCGATTCCGGTCCATACCGCATAAGCGGTTCCCATGGGCAGTGTCTTCATGGCAAGGGAAAGAAACGCGAAACTTAGCCCAAATCCAACAACCAGCAAGAGAAAGGCTTTCCAGTTTCGATCTTTATGCCATTTATTAATCATGGTGACTCCGAACATCTCGAAAATGCCGGCTGTCACGAGGAATAACCAATTCATCTTAGCTCACCTCTTTTTTCGGATTCCCCAACAGTTTCAAGCTGATAACGCCCGCCAGCAGCAGAGCAATCAAGACGATCTTAGTCGGCTTGATAGGGGAGTCAAACCATATGATTTCGGCCAGAACCGTTCCTGCGGTGCCGAGTCCGACAAAGACCGCATAAACCGTGCCAACGGCCAGATGCCGCGATGCCATAATCATCAGGTAAAAACTGACGCCGATGGCGATCAACGTGCCGATCCACTCCCAAATACCTTCCGCATGTTTAAGACCGATAACCCAGGCCACTTCAAAGCAAGCTGCAATGACTACCGAACCCCATGTTTTATTCATGCTTTTCACTCCTTTGATGTTTATTAAGAGCATAAAACAAAAAAAGCCGGGGAGAATGAACTGCTGCATAGCAGTTAAACTCCCGGGCTTTTGTCCCTCCGTGGCACAGTCCGCAGACTGCCGTTCTCTCTCGGACCAGGCCGGCAAGCTGCCGCGGAACCCTAGATAACGTTTTTTATGACATTGAACCTCATTATACACAAACTACTCCATTAGTAAAGAGATCATTTTTGGCAGATTCCAATCAAAACGATAGAAATCCAATGATTCTTATATTGCATGAAAGCGTTTCCAGAATTAACCTGTTGATAGAAATACCGGAAGAAAACACTTACAAGACCAACAATTGGTATTTCGTTTTAGTTGAGAAGGGAGGGGCTAGGGCATATCGGGACCAATTCCCATATAAATGAGGTAGCTTAAGAGATGCAAGCATGTGGATGGTATGGACAACCCCTACCTCGGAAAGCTGTTGGCGTTTTCTAGAGCATGACCTATGTAAAGGAGGTTCCATAATGAGGAAGAAAAAAATGAGCTTGCTTCTTGCATTAACAATGGTCTTTTCAACAGTAATCTCATTCCCGCTCTCTGCTAACGCTGCAACTCCGACTCCCGAAGCGCCTGCAGGGTGGAGAAACTTGGTGGATTACCAAATATTCAGCAATACGGCTGGCGGCTGGGCCGGCGATAGCGGGTTCGGTTTGGATTTAGTAAACAGCTTTCTGCCGGTTGACAGTACGGTTACGCTGAATGGCTTGCCTTCCCTAAAATTAGATGCAAAATCTCCTACTTCTCCTTCTTGGTTTAACGCTTTGGTTACAGTAGCCGGCTGGAAAGCCTATGACTTTACCTCTTATTATACGAACGGTTATCTTGAGTTCAATATTAAGGGGAAAGTAGGCGGAGAGTCCTTTCTGATTGGCTTTAAGGACAGAGTATTTGAAAGGGCTGCCGGTGGTGAAATTACCACGACCGTCAATATTAAAAGCTACACAACGGTCACCACGAATTGGACCCACGTGAAAATCCCGCTAAAAGAGATTATGCAGGTCTCCCAAGGCATTGATCCTACATCCATTGATTGTTTGTCCCTCAAAAACGACGGTTCAACGCCAATAACGGTTTGGTTCAATGATATCCGGGTCACTTCGCCTGACAAGGAGAAGGATTATGCTCCGATAAAGGTCAATCAAGCCGGTTATCCGGCAAATGCTGAAAAGCAGGCGCTTGTCACCGGTTTTGAAGATGTTCTCACAGTTGACGAGAATACGTCGTTTAATGTCATTAATTCTACAACGAGTGCGACGGCTTTTTCGGGAAAACTAGCTCTCAAAAAGAATTATGATGCCGTTGACAGCGGGGAACGTATCTTTACCGCTGATTTTACAAGTTTGACCACTCCGGGGACCTATTATATCGCTGTATCAGGACTGCAAAATTCGCCGAAATTTACGATTGGCGACGCGAAGGATATTTACGGAGCGCTGTTAGCTGATTCAGCCCGGTATTATTACTATCAGCGGACAGGCATCAATATTACCAGCCCGTATACAACAAGCTATCAGAGATCCGATTTTACACCGGATACTTCCGTACCTTTAATGTCTACCCCTTCCGTTAAGAAGGATGTTTCCAAAGGCTGGTATGACGCGGGCGATAAAGGCAAGTACGTTAATGCCGGCGCTAAAGCCTTGTCGGACCTTTTCTGGGCCTACGAGCTGTTGCCGGAGAAATTTACAGACAGCCAGTTTAATATTCCGGAGAGCGGAAACGGCATCCCTGATATCCTGGATGAAGCAAGGTGGGAACTGGAATGGATGCTGAAAATGCAGGATTCTGCCAGCGGCGGTTTCTATGCACGTGTCACCTTCCAAGACGACGACAACATGACGAACAGAATGATTATGGATGCCGATTCGGACGGTTCAAGAACCAATATCAAAACCACCGCTGACACGGCTACTGCAGCCGCAGCATTGGCACATGCTTATCTGATCTATCAAAGTATTGATCCAACCTTTGCTCAAACTTGTTTAACCGCAGCAGTAAAAGCATGGAGTTATTTGGAGGCGCATCCGGAGAATATCAGGACTCCAAATACAGGCAGATGGCCATACGATGTTCCCGATGATACGACAAACCGTCTTTGGGCGGCAGGCTCCCTTTACCGAGCAACGGGCGATGCCAAATACAATACTTATTTCCTTGCCAATTACACGAAAACGGGCACCTATTTCGACGATGCTACCGGTCTTGGAAGCGGTTGGGATCTTACCTGGAACACCGGTTTCTTCAGTTATTTGAAAGCCGCTAATCCGGATTCAACGGTGGTAAGCTGGTATACCACGAAATTTCAATCATGGTTCAACAACAAAGTGACCCGCTATAACGGCAGCCCCTGGAAAAGCATCGTAAGTGAGGGCAACTATTTTTGGGGCATCAACATGCAGGTCACGGATGTTCCAATGGAAATGATCATCGGCTCGAAACTGCTGGGCACCTATGAAAGCAACAAGAGCGTTTTGAATACCATCACGAACAGTCAATTGAACTGGATTCTCGGTGAAAATCCGGTAGGCAAATCCTTTGTGACCGGATATGGCGATAATAGCGTCAAGTATCCGTTCAGCATCATGTACAGAACGGATAACTTGCCGGGAGTACCGAAAGGATATTTAGTCGGCGGACCGAACAAAGACTCCAACGACATCGCGGTAGGAAACCAGATCTCGCGGTTTGCAGCCAAAAACTATACCGATAACTTCCAAGAGTGGACAACCAACGAACACACGATTTATTGGAATTCCGGTTTGGTGTTTGTCGCTGCATTTGCAACCGGAACAACGACGCAACCCCCCGATACCGTAGCACCGACGGCTCCAACCAACCTGACCGCCACCGGTCATACCAGCCAAACGGTTACCCTGCAATGGGGAGCGTCTACCGATAATGTCGGCGTAAACGGCTACAACATTTATAACGGTACGGCTCTGGCCGGCTCAACCAGCGGGACCACCTTTACGGTGACGGGCCTTACGGCGGCGACCAGCTATACCTTCACGGTGAAGGCTAAAGACGCGGCCGGCAATTTTTCGACGGCAAGCAATGCCGTAACCGTCACGACCGATACGATTGCCGTACCGGCTGCTCCAACAGGTGTTACAGCTACGGCGGGTAATGCGCAAGCGACGCTCGCTTGGAGCACTGTAAGCGGGGCAACAAGCTATACGGTGCAACGTTCCACGACAAGTGGAGGCCCTTATACGGCTGTTGCTACCGGACTGACTTCGACCAGTTACACGAATACGGGACTGACGAACGGCACGACCTACTATTATGTCGTCAACGCAGTGAATACTGCGGGAACGAGCGCAAACTCCGCCCAAGTCAGCGTGACGCCGCAAGTGACCGTTCCCGGTACGCTGGTTGCCCAATACCGGGTAAGCAATACCAATGCGACGGATAACACCATCGGCGCAGTACTCAATATCAAAAACACGGGCACATCTGCAGTCGCACTCAGCTCACTTAAGCTGCGCTACTACTTCACGAAAGACACCAATTCGCAGCCAAACTTCTGGTGTGATTGGGCGCAAATCGGCAATGCGAATATCACAAGTTCATTTGTAACCATGGGTACGGCTCAAACAACCGCCGATACGTACCTGGAGCTTTCCTTCACATCGGGAGCAGGTTCGATTGCGCCAGGAGGTCAAACCGGAGACATTCAACTGCGGATCGCTAAGAGCGATTGGTCGAATTTCAATGAAGCCAACGACTATTCCTATGGCGGAACTACGACTACGCTCACGGACTGGAACAAGATCACGTTATATCAAAACGGTACGCTCGTGTGGGGTATTGAGCCGTAATTCAACCTGCGGCTGAAGATTAGCAATCGCCCTCCAGGAAGCCTTCTCGGCTAAGTGGGGGGCGATTGTCATATGGGTATGTGGTTAGCGGCTTCGAGCGAATGTACGTTTTTCTATATGAGGTTAAAATCCAATTATATACATAGTCCTTTTGCAACGACAAAATGAGAAATGTACCGACATTCTATTTTAAAAGGGGTAAGCTATGAGACGATCTGCGAATGTAGCAAAAGTATGCGTGCTTTCATTTGTGATTGGGTTATTGCCGGTGATATCCGCTTGTTCGGGCAGTAACAACAAAAGCACGGCAAGTCAATCGCCTAGTAGTTCGGTAAGTGAGTCCGTGAGTCCGTCCGCGTCGGAAACCAGCAAGCCGGAAGCGACAGCAGAACTGTGGAATCAGAAGTTCGATCCGCCGGTTACGATTACGACTGCCATTGTCGACGACGGCACTTCTCGGGGTAACGCGTTCAAGCCCGGCGAATCCATGGAGGATAACGCCAATACCCGCTGGATGAAAGAGAATATGGGCATCAATGTTAAATTCGATTTTATCGTAACGAAACCGGAAGATTATGATACGAAGCTGCGCCTGCTGCTGTCAAGCGGTGCCAAACTTCCGGATTCATTCGCAGCTGGCGGAGATCCGCTGCAAAGCTTGGTTGCCTCCGGCAAACTGATGTCTTTGAACGAAGCCATCGACAAATATGCGCATCCTGAGTATAAAAAGTTGATAGAGAAGTACAGTTACACATTGGGTGAAGTGAAGAAGGACGGCAAGATTTACGGATTACCGTCATTTTTCATGGGAGACGAAGGCACGGTCATGTGGATCCGCAAGGATTGGCTTGATACCCTTGGCCTTCAGGCGCCTAAAACCCTCGACGAATTTGAGAACGTTCTCAAGCAATTCACGGAAAACGATCCCGACCGTAACGGCAAGAACGACACGATCGGTTTGACTGTACCGTTGAAAGAAGGTCCTTGGACTTGGATGGGGCAGACGGACGCAATTTTCAGCGCCCTCACCGACCAAATGATCAACACGTACGATGTGCGCTTGTTTTGGAACAAAGGCGCAGACGGCAAACTGAGCTACGGTGCGATCAATTCCGACGCCAAACTCTATTTACAGAAGATGAGAGATTGGATGAGCAAGGGCTACCTGGATAAAGAAGCCGGCATCAAGGACCCGTCCAAATCTTCCGAATTGGCAGCCAGCGGCAAGGCGGGTATCATGTTCGGTCCTGCCTGGATGGGTGACTGGCCATTAGGAGACGCCACCAAGAACGATCCGAAAGCTGATTTCGAGCCTTATCCACTTCCAACCGGCCCAACCGGATTGGTAGGACGCGCAGAGAAGCCGCTGTCACAGGGCTACACGGTATTCAGCAAAGATTTTGAACATATCGACGCCTGGTTCGCATACTTCAATAAAATTTTCGCCAAAAAGCTGGAGCAACAAGGGGATCCATATTACGATCCGCGTTGGAAGGACGGCTATCACGAAGGATACGACTACGTGAAATACAATGGGAAAATCATCAAGAGCAATTTCGAACAAGCCGGCGTGCCGGCTGATCAATGGCCTCTGAAAGACGGCAGTTCCATTGACATCCGCTACATGATGACCAATATTCTTGGCAACTTTACGAGCATCCCGCATTCCAATGAATCGGCGATCAAGAAGTTTTTAGCCGATCCCAATGCACAGGCGACAACGCAAATGGAGATAGACGTTAAGCAACTGAAACCGCGGCAGCTTGCTGCCCAGGGCGTTCGGATCAACCAAAATATCACCGAAGGCAAAAACTATTATACCGGTCCGACGACCCCAACCATGAAATCAAAAGGCGAATTGCTGAAGAAGCTCGCTACCGAAAGCTATCTCAAGATTATTTATGGAGAAAAACCAGTCGATTACTTCGACGAATTCGTTAAAGAATGGCTGAAAAACGGCGGTCAGAAGATCACGGACGAAGTCAACGAATGGTATGCGAATAACAAATAAAAATACACTCATGTATTGAAACTGATAGAAGAAATAATTGAAGACGAAGGAGCGGCATCCTTGGCTCGCTCCTTCTTTAATTTTCGATGATAGGAGTGAGTGTAATGGCATCGTATTGGCGAAAAACTTGGCCGTTTCACGTGTTATTATTGCCGGCCTTGATCTTGTGCATCGTATTTCAGTATATTCCGCTGTTCGGGGCCGTTATTGCATTTCAAGACTATGAGCCATGGCTAGGGATTAAAGGTTCGCCTTGGGTCGGCCTGGAACATTTCCGATACTTGTTCAGTTATCCGGACGGCAAGCAGGTTATCTTGAATACCTTAATCATTGCCGGGTTGAAGCTAATCATGAACTTGATTATTCCGATTATTTTCGCTTTGCTGCTCAATGAAGTGAGCCGAATCTACTTTAAGAGGGTCGTGCAGACACTTGTTTATTTGCCGCACTTTTTGTCATGGGTTATTTTGGGCGGTATCCTGATCGATATTCTGTCAACGGAAGGCGGAATCGTCAATCGGATGCTGAATTCCTTCGGCATCCCGAGCATCTTTTTCCTGGGTAAAGGCGAATGGTTCCGGTTAACGGTCGTTGTGAGCGACGTATGGAAGGAATTCGGTTTCTCTGCGATTATTTTTCTGGCCACGTTGGTAGGGATCAATCCGGCTTTGTACGAAGCGGCCGAAATTGATGGAGCTTCCCGGTGGCAGCAGGTCATATCGATTACAATCCCTCTCATGATGCCGATCGTCATCGTCGTCGCGACGTTGTCCTTAGGCCGTATTCTGGATGCCGGATTCGATCAAATTTTGAATCTGTACAATCCCCTTGTGTATTCCCGTGGAGATATCATCGATACCTTTGTCTACCGAGAAGGATTGAACAACGGACAGTTCAGCTTCGGAACAGCGGTTGGACTCTTCAAGTCGGCGATCGGTTTTATCATGATTGTCATTAGCTACAGAATGGCTTACAAGTTGGCCAACTACCGGATATTTTAAGGAGGGCGACCATGCATTACCGTTCAAAAGGGTACACCGTCTTTACGGTTTTCAACACGATTTTCCTATGCCTGCTGTCGCTGATTTGCGTTCTTCCGCTCATTCACGTTTTTGCGGTGTCATTCAGCTCACGGGCTGCGGCAACGGCGAATATCGTCAATTTCTGGCCGGTCGGCTTTACTACGGATGCCTATGTCAAGACACTGGGCAACGCGAGTTTCATCCGCTCCTTGTGGATCGGCGCAGAGCGGACCATATTAGGCACGGTGATTTCGATGGCCGTGGTCACGATGGCCGCTTACAGTTTGTCGAAGTCCGTTCATAAATTCCCGGGACGACAACTTTACATCTGGATCTTCGTGTTTACGATGCTATTCTCTGGTGGGCTGATTCCCTCATATATATTGGTGAGCAAGCTGCATCTGATCGATACGATTTGGTCGTTGGTTTTGCCTTCAGCCGTCAGCGTATGGAATATGATTTTGATGCTCAACTTTTTTCGGACGATACCTCTCGATTTGGAAGAGGCTGCTTATATTGACGGAGCCGGGCATCTGAGAGTGCTATGGAGCATTTACTTACCCGTTTCGATGCCGTCCATTGCGACGTTATCTTTGTTTACGATGGTTACTCATTGGAATTCATGGTTTGACGGCGTAATCTACATGTCCAATCCCAACGGATATCCACTTGCGACGTATTTGCATTCCATGATCGTGAGCGATAATTTATCAAGAATCGGTGTAACATCCCAGAGCGTCGCTAACTTTTCCAACCGTACCGTCAAAACGGCACAAATTTTCATTGGTGCACTTCCGATATTACTTGTATATCCATTTCTGCAAAAGTATTTCGTAAAAGGAATTGTGTTGGGATCTGTGAAATCCTAGACAAACAGCCGTAAGGATTCTGCAATCGTATCGGAGGAGCAGCATGGCGAAAATCGGACACGGAACGGTCGGCAAAATGAATATCTTCACGAAAGTCGTGATCGTGATCGTTCTGACGCTCATTCCCATCGCGTTCTTGTATAATTCGTCAAACAAGACCAGCACCGCCGTCGTCGAGCAGGAACTGCTTCAAGTCAACCTGAACCGGATCCGATTTTTCGTGGAGCAAATGGACGTCGAAGCGGACCGGTTATGGAGAGCGGCCTTTGTTATTGCATCCGACTCGGATGCGGTCCAGATGCAGTTTCAATCCTCAGCCGATTTCGATTATGCCATGTTGACCTCCAAAAAGCTTTTACTGCAGAAATTGGATATGCAATCAACATCCTTCGAGTGGGCGAATGATTTTACCGTTTATTCACCGCTTTCCGGAGTTGCCGTTTCCACGAACCTGAAACAGAATTATGATGCGAAATACTTCCAGAACACAAGCCAACAGCAATGGGATTACCGTGTTATTTCGACGGAGCGGGGACCAGAGAAAGCATTCGTGCGGCATTTGATGACGCCTTTGGATACGTTTGCCAAACAATTAGAGCCCAATCTGATTGTCGAAGTCACGTTCTTGTCCGAAAACCTCAAGAAAATGCTGGAGAGCTTTATGCAGGGTAGTGTCGGACAGCCTTTTCTATACCGGCCGGGCTTTGAACCGATTGCGCCGCAAGGGGTGAATTCCGAGTTGATCAGCGCCATGACCGCACAATTCGATAGCATCAAAGCGCAGAATCCGACTGAGGGCTCTGTCAAAATAACGCTGCGGAATCAACCTTATCTAGTCAATTACGTAACCTCAAACTCCCTTGGGTGGTATTTAATCGATTTTCAGCCAATGAATAAGGTACTGGAACCGATCAATCACAGCAAACGGATGTTTTATGCGGCAAGCCTACTTTTGATGGGGATGGGCGTCGCCACCGCAGCTCTGCTATACCGCAACGTGCAAAAGCCAATCAACGCTTTAATCCGCGCAGTCCGATTGCTACGTAGGGGCGTATATGGGCATCAGATCAAAAGAGGATCGAATAACGAGTTTCATTATTTGATCGAGCAGTTCAACCTGATGTCCGAAGAGATTCAGACGTTGATCGACAAGGTATATGCAGAGCAGCTCCAGGCCAAAGAGTCATCGCTCAAGCACCTCCAGGCTCAGATCAACCCGCATTTTTTGTATAATAACTTTGCCTATATTCAAAGCATGGCCCAGCTTGATCGGACGAAAGCAATCGTCGCTTTCACTCAGCACCTGAGCCAGTATTACCGCTATACAACGCGTACGGAGCAACAGCTGACCTCACTCGCCGAAGAAATGGATTTAATCCGTAATTATTTGGAAATCCATCGGATGCAGTCCGAACGGTTGGAGTATCATGAACAGATCGAAGAGGACATGATGTCAATTTTAATGCCCCGGCTGTTGCTTCAGCCGTTAATTGAAAACGCGATTGTGCACGGCATGGAAGGAAAAAAGGGGAAATTCGAGATCATCATCACCGGCAGCAGGGCAGAAGGCGGTTGGACGCTCATCGTGGATGATAACGGAGTTGGTATGAAGCAAGAGGATATGGAAGTTTTAAAAAACTCCTTGCAGCTCCAGACGAGTACGAATCGAAGCGTTGGATTGAGTAATGTTCATCAGCGACTCAGGCATTTTTATGGACCATCCTCCGGGCTTCTTATTGAACGTTCTTCTATGGGAGGGCTTCGCGTAGGGCTGATGATGAATACAGGAGGCGATTCCGATGTTTGAAGTTCTTGTCGTAGACGATATTCCCTCCCAAGTGGACAGCATTGCCGCTTCGATTCCGAAGGACAAACTTGGAATAGGCCGAATTCACAAAGCCTTTTCCGGTGAAGAAGCCTTGCAGCTCTATCGGGAACAAACAATCCACATCGTCATAACGGATATCCGCATGCCGGAAATGAGCGGGGTTGAACTGGTAAGGGAAATTCGCGAAATGGGGCGTAAAGCCAAAATCATCGTGATTTCGGGATATGCCGATTTTGAATATGCGCAAAGCGTTGTTCCTTATAATACATCCGGCTACCTGATGAAACCGGTAAACCCCGATCAGCTTCAGAACATCCTGGCCAAATTAGTAGAAGAATTGGCTTCCGAAATGAAGCAGCAAGAGCAGCAGCATCGCGACGTTTATGCGTTCCGCGAAAATTTGCCTACACTTAAAGGGGAACTGCTTAATCGTCTACTGTACGATAACCGGATTCCTAAAGTGGAACTGGAACGGAAGCTTTTCCTATTAAATTTGCCGTTTTCCGCGCAGCAGACCGTAGGGATGTTCGCCGTTCGGCTGGAAGGCAAGCTGCAAGAATACGAAAAAATGGACAGAGAGCTTATCGAATATGCCGTTGCGAATATGGCGGAGGAGCTGTTTCAGGAAAATTTTCACCTATGGTTCTGCCGTGATGCAAATGAATATCTCCTAGTTCTCGTTTCTGCCAAAGAATGCATGAACACGAGAGAGCAGATCTTCCGGAATATGATGGACGTTCAAGCTGCTGCATTGAAGAAAAAGGCGGAATCACTGCTAAATGGCGGAATCTCCATCGTGCTGGCCGAAAACAGAGCCTATTTTCCCGATGGCATTCCCGAATTGTACCGATCCGTCATCGATGGCATGAGATTGATAGATGAGAAACGGCAAGGTGAATATGTACGAATCGCGGGCAATAGCAATATCGATCCAGTTCGGATCGGAACGCTAACCTCGCTATATCGACCGCCACTCCTGATCCATTTGCTCGATACGGGAGATTGGGTTCATGCTGAAGCCAAACTCATCGAAATCTTCGCTGAACTGAAAAGCGTGAACTACCCGCCCGAGCATGCCAATGAAGCGTATTTTGCAATCGCCAACGCCTACCAGTATACGGCGCACAAGAAGGGTAAGCTTTTGAGTGAGTTTGGCGCGTCCTCATTTGGTCTCATGCCGGCCGCTCCTTCCCTTAAACAACTGGAGAAGTGGGCGTTTTGCCTTTTCCGCTGCTTAAGAGAACAATCGGAAGATTCCACCGAGAAGCAAACAGGTTTAGTCGACAAAGTCCATCGCTTTATTGAACAGAACCTGAACGATAATTTGTCGCTACAAACGATCGCAGCATACGTCGGTCTCCATCCAGCTTACTTATCCCGAGCTTACCGGGCAGAAACGGGGAACAACTTGACCGATTATATCCTTCGATACCGGATGGAATTGGCTTCGTATTTACTCAGGAGCAGCGAGAAGAAAATATACGAGATCACCCAAATTATCGGATATCAGGCAGTGCCGCATTTCATTAAGCTATTTAAGGCATACACAAACATGACACCCCAAGAATATCGCGATCGAACGGGAGTGATTGACTAAGCGATCTGGTATGCAATATAAAAGTGGGGAAGAGGAGCAAAAAAGTTGACGTACGAGCTGAGAAGATGGTTGTCCCAGGATGATCATTTTCTCAGCCGTTTTGGTTTTTCCATTTTGTGCTAATAGTAAAATTGTATGTTTACATAATATTATTATAGTAAATAATGAGATACATAAGTACAAACTGATTTGATATCAAGGATAAAAAGCAATTCATGATTTATGTGATCAATTAAATAAAGGTTGATCAAATACATTAATTCGATAAAAACACATAATCATGAAGCCAATAATGAGAAATAATCCTAGAGACCGACTATGCACTAAAATGACAACCTGAGATGTATGAATGAACCGAATCGTTTAATGAAATCAAACAAGTTCGAAGATTCGTAGAAATGAGATTAGATTAAAATAAATTCGTAGAAAAAGATTAGTGCGTAAAAAAATTGAGCGAGTTCGAGTAAAGTAAAAACAATATGAATTGTGTGGGATTAATAGTAACTAAGTAGCGATAAATAAAGTCATCAAATACGAAAATGAAAACAGTTAACATGATGATCGGACGATTCAAAACAAGATCTAAAACCGGGCTGAACAAAAGCGTTTGAAATATCTCTAATAACTACGCTAATACTTCTTCACAAAACTCGTATTTTGTACATATGTGCAAATCAGCTTTCTTACGCTGCCTGAGTTACGGTCAATCCGTTGCTCAGGCTTTTTTTGTACAACCACCCCCATTTATTACATTCCGTTTGGAGGTTCGATTTTCATGGAGCAACGGGATATTTTGCAAAACGATCCCCACGCCATTATTACGGCATCAAAATTGTTTGTCAAAATGTGTGGTCGAAGAATTCAACTATCTCACCCAATAAAGCGATATGCCCTTTTCACCTACACTGGAGCACGACGTAAAGGTACTATCACCATATTTTCAAACTCCCCTGTTCGTTTAATAAGGTGAAGCGCGTAAGGATATCATAAGTGTCGTAATGGTAATACCCGGCATGTAATCGCGGTACATTTCGAAGGCATTGACGCCTCACCATGCGATGATCAGAGGTACAAAAAACATGATAATCGCCGCGCCAATCTCTGCATGATAGAGAACTGAATGATTTTGCTATTCGGAGCTGAATGTGTATGCGGAAATCATGGGGTTCGCCCAAGGAATGGAAAATCGTCAATATACTCGCATCCCTATATCGTGTTCGGCTTCTTCGATTTTTCATTCCGGCGGCCGTCATCGGGTTAATCTATTGGGAAGCCAAGAAGGAGTTGCGACAAGTCGATTTCGGCAGAGCACTTCATCTATTTCGAAGCTTGCCAACAGGCGAATGGGCTTGGCTGCTTACCATTTCGCTCCTAGCGGTCGCTTCAATGAGCGTATACGATTTCTTGATTCGAGGGCTGTATCGGTTGCCTCTCCGTGCATCCGATACCTTCCGTTACGCATGGATAGCGAATACGACGAATAACTTGGTCGGGTTTGCAGGGGTGACAGGTGCGAGTTTACGAATGATTTTGTACCGGAACAAGCAAGTTCCGTCCAAGACACTTTTTCGCGCTGTCGCGTTTCTGTCGCCCATTTCCATAACCGGCTTGTCCGTGTTGGCTTGGTTGGGTATCTTCGAGGTCATCCCTATGCGATCCGCTTATCCCTCCTATTCTTGGCAAATCGTTGCCGCTTGGGCCGTTGCACTTTATTTGCCGGCCTTCGCATTTTTTCAGAGAACGCCGTTATTCGCGAAGTGGTTCAGGCGAGACGAAGGCCGGTTCACATGGAAAATGATCGGATACGGGATAGGCTCTTCCTTCATAGAGTGGTTTTTCGCAGGAATCACATTCTGGTTGATCTCGCTAGCTATGCTCCCTTCCCCCATTTCCATAGGTCATGCTTATAGCATCTATACGGTTTCGGCTATCGCCGGAATCATCAGTCTCGTTCCGGGCGGCCTCGGAGGATTTGATCTTACTGCTTTGATTGGTTTCCGTCGATTCGGATATGGACCGGACCATGCCGCTGCTGTATTGATCACGTTTCGCATGTTTTATTACCTAGTTCCCTGGTTCATCGGTCTGATTATCTCCGCTTTCGAGTTCTCGAACAACCGCAACGTACAAGGATCAAAGGACGATGATGATGCTGAAGAGATGGAAAAAGCATTAACCGGCTGGCAAAAAATATGGAATTGGCCGGGGCGTGTAGGTTTCATTGGAGAACTCGGCGCATGGTCTCTGGGCAAGCTCGTTTTTTTGAGCGGTCTCACTCTGCTGTCATCGGCTGCAACGCCTGGGTTATGGCGTCGCCTGCACGTCGCCGAGGAGATCTTGTCCATTCCATTGATGAAGCTGTCCCTTCAACTGAGTGTCATCATTGGCATTATGCTGATCGTTCTGTCGAGAGGCATATCCCTGCGAATCAAACGCGCTTATCGATGGACCCTGTTTCTAATCGTCGCCGGCGCTATCTTTACGCTTATCAAAGCGTTCGATTTCGAGGAAGCAATTTTCCTCTTGATCGTAGCCGTATTGCTATGGTTATCTAGAGATCGATTTTATCGCATTGGCGTTCCCTTCAGCAGAGAACAAATCGCCAAATGGGGGTTGGCTACCTTCCTGCTCTTCTGGATCTATGACCTTATTGCCAGCCGTACTCATCCCGGTTCCACTCGCCGCATACCACCCAATGCGGATATTCGCTGGTTATTCACCCCACAGGAACAACAGACCACCATCATACTCGGTTTAGCTATCGCTTGGCTCATTTTTTCGATGCTATGGGTGTTGCGTCCGGTTCGCATGGGAAGATATGGCGCAACACAAGGACAGCGTCTGAAATTGCAAAGCTTCTTGGAAGTTAACCAAGGCAACTTGCTGACGCATATGCTCTTTTCCGGAGACAAAAGTTTTTACTGGGCTGCCGAGCATCAAGTCCTGATCCCCTTCGCTAAGGTCCGCAATAAGCTCGCAATACTCAGCGATCCGATCGGCAAGCCGGAATTGATCAGCGGAGCCATTCAAGAATTCCAAGGATATGCCGACCGGTATGCGCTAAAAGTCGTCTTTTACCAGGTGTCGCCGGAATATCTGCCTATTTACCACGAGAACGGCTTTAGATTTTTCAAGCTCGGAGAAGACGCAATCGTTCCTCTGAACACGTTTACTTTAAGTGGCAAGCGTAATACGAATTTGCGGACGGTCAAGAACCGGTTCGAACGCGAAGGATTCCACTTTGAAGTTCTGAAGCCTCCCTTCAATTCGATCGTCATCGAGAGGCTGCAAAAGATCTCAAACGACTGGTTAAAGGGTCGACATGAGAAGGGATATTCACTTGGCTGGTTTCAGGAAACATACTTGCAGTTGGCCCCGATTGCGATCCTCAAGGATGGCGGCGGATTGATCATCGCGTTCGCAACGCTCGCCCCCGGTTATGACGATGGATCCACCTTATCCATTGACCTGATGCGGCACCTTAAAGAGACGCCAAACGGAACGATGGACATGTTGTTCATTTCGCTCCTGGACTGGGCCAAAGAGAACGGCTATTCCCGATTTAACCTAGGCATGGCTCCATTATCGAGAGTCGGGCAGAGCCATGGAGCGATGAGAGAAGAGAAGCTAGCGCGTTTGGTGTTTCGATATGGAAGCCACTGGTATGGTTTTGAGGGCTTGCGTAAATATAAGCAAAAATTTTCGCCGGCATGGGAACCGCGTTATCTTGCCTATCCGAGAGGTTTATATTTGCCCACTTTGTTATTGGAGCTGGTTTGGTTAATCTCCCGTCGTCCGAGAGTTCCCAATGAAAGCAATTCATAATAAGGAAACGAAAAATAGCTCGGTCTCTAACCAGAATACCCAATCGATAATAAAGCCAGTGGCATAATCAGGAATCGGCAGATACTCGCCTTCCTCATCTCACTGCCTACTTAGAGGCCAGGAAGCTTTTAACCTGCTTCGCTTTAAGTTAGTGATGCCGTAAATGATAACATCCCGCCTGCCCATATAAGCAAACGGGATGCTTCTGTTTTACTATAAAATATGCTGGTTGTACGAAGGATGATTACCAGCAAGACGGAACATAAATCTGGGTTCCCGTCTGGTAACACGGGGGCACAAAGTAGCCCAGTGGATGGCGTGAAGCCGCTTCTGGACTGGGTTTCTGGCACTTAGGACTTTATTTTCACGTCCTAGGCGGTCGCTGTTTTATTTAACTAACGGGCAGTGCTCATATGAAAACGGCGGCAAAGTGTTTTATCGCGCCGCCGTTTTCATATGTAGACTGTAGAAAATGCTTATTAGTGGCGGAAATTACAACTTTTGCACAACATAGATGATATTCATTCCACAATCAAGAGTGCCCTGTAATTTGGTAAACGCAATTTCTTTTTCGACAATTAGCTTCCAAAATTCTTTGTCGTTGCGAGCATTTTCTAAAGCAGAATCTCCTGCTTGCGTAAATAAACCAGCGGAGCTTCTCTCTTGAACTCTTACAGGAAACTGAGCAAATAAAGCATCCATTTCGGTGCTTCTCATCATATGGACGTAATGCTTGCTTTCAACTGGATAATGCTCTTCGTCTTGAACACCTGTATCAAAAACCCACCTTGTAGCTTCAAGCCCGAATTGGTCTTTTTCATACCTTATACCTTCAAGATAATAAAGCGAAGCGCCAATGAAACTCATGGACCCAACAATCAATATGCCATCCGATTTTAACACTCTTAGAATTTCTTGTATTCCATCTTTCTCTTTGTCCAAAAGGTAATTGATTACACCACCTATACAGACAACGCAATCGAAAGAGGAATCTTCAAAGACACTCATATCAAGAACATCTAAAACATGGTATGCTTCTATTCTGTCAATCAATGATAGCTCGCGCATTTTGGACTTATTGAACTCAATTTGATGACTAGATATATCTGCAATGGTCAATTCAGCACACATTGCAACAATATCCTTTGTGTATCTTCCTGAACCCGCACCAATTTCTAAAACTTTATCGGTTCGTTTTATATAACGCTTCAAAATATCAAGATGTACCTGATATAAAAGTTCGCCATGCCCATCTTTTTCAAGACGTGTCCATTCACGGTCACCATAGTTATCATATCGGCTTCTTGGAATTTCGGGGTTGTAACTCATAAAAGCATCTCCTTATAATTTTTGGTTTTATAATCGGGGTAATATCACTAATATCGCTTTCACTCATACAACCACCTCCTTAGAATCCGCTTACAAACCATTATACTAAGACTTGTCCCTATTTTCATTCTCAATTTTCCAAACTCTCAGCGCAGTTTTTCGAATTGCAAACTGTCAGGCTTCGAGAATTAAGAATTAGACTGATCCTAACTTCGAAAAAGCAGCAGTCATGGACGTGAAGATAAAGTCCGAGACTGCTGCTGTTTGATTGAACTAACGTTCATCGTTAGCTTAATCTAATGAAATTTCATGAATCAACTCTGGTCATTTATAGATTAACTGCACTCATGCCTTCTGCAGTCATACGTTCCCCTGCAACTGCAATTTTAGGGCTAACGGCTTCAATACGTTCCAGGTCCTCTTTTGTAAGAAGGACATCCGCCGCAGTTACATTTTCCTCCAGATACTTAATTCGCTTCGTTCCAGGAATCGGCAGTGCTCCATTGACTATTGTCCAGGCGATTGCCAATTGGGACGGCGTGCAATTTTTCTCCTGAGCGATCTCTTTGATCTTGTCGACGATCTCCACGTTCTTTTGGAAGTTCTCCCCTTGGAAACGTGGCATCCACCTGCGAAGATCATCAGTGGCCAGATCTTCAAATGTGCGTAATTCGCCGGAGATAAAACCTCTGCTTAATGGACTGTAAGCGACAAGAGTGATTCCTAGTTCATTTAATGTGGGGATTACTTCAGTTTCTACATCTCTACTCCATAATGAATACTCAGTCTGCACAGCGGAAATAGGATGAACGGAATTAGCACGACGAATAGTTGATGCCCCTGCCTCCGACAGACCGAGATGTCGCACTTTACCTGCTTTAACAAGCTCCGACATTGCCCCTACAGTCTCTTCGATGGGAACACTTGGATCGACTCGATGCTGATAATAAATATCGATATAATCGAGCTGAAGGCGCCGTAAGCTTTCGTCGATCGCTTTCCTAACATAATCGGGATGGCCACCGATGAATTCCCAATTCGGACCAAAGGTGAACTTGGTGGCGACGATAGCTTGTTCTCTGCGTCCTTTCAAGGCTTTACCTAGAAGTTCCTCATTGTGACCATTGCCATAAGTATCCGCAGTATCCAGCAGAGTGACTCCGAGTTCGAGGGCTCGATGAATAGTCTTAATCGAATCATCGTCGTTGACACTTCCATATACTCCTGGAGACATTCCCATCAATCCTAATCCAATAGATGAAACGGTTATATCAGAATTTCCTAATGATCTTGTTCTCATAAGTTCACGTCCCTTCTAGGTTACACACCTTAAACTATAAAAGTTAAAGTATTCTTTAAGTCAAGTTTGAAAATTATATAGTGAATTTCTGAGGGTCCTTTTTGAGAACAAGCACATCATATAGGATAATTTTATTGTTTATTTTTTCAAGATGAGTCAACGTTAATGCTAATTTCGCCTCAACGCTTTGTTTATGCCTTAATAGAACTTCTCTTCTTTGTTCCAAGGTATTATCTCCTTCATACGCCATCTGAAGGTATTCCTTTATCTGTTCTAAAGGCATTCCTGTGTCTTTTAAGGCGACAAGAAGATTCAGCCACTCTATTTGAGAATCGTCGTATACCCTTCGTCCATTAATATCTCTACCGACTTTAGGGAGGATTCCTTCGCTTTCGTAAAACCGTAATGTTGAAGTGGAGAGATCAAACATTTTTCTAACTTCATTTATTGTGTACATCGTAAAAACCCCCTTTATGCTAAAGTTTACTTTAGCTCATTCTATATTGTTCACCTAGAGGAAAACAAATATAACAAGTCTCAGTTGGATAAGGAAGGTTTAGCCTTGCTGCAAGAAGATCTTGAGGAAATCGCTGTACAGAAATGTGAGCTCCAGTCCAGCGTCTCGAAACCGCCAATTTTTAAGCCGGCGGTCTGATGACTACTACCATTCGGTATTAACGTTCACCTTAACGGTTATAGAGAACAGGAAATGTACCAAAAAAATGAAATCCCCACCAGCATTCACGGCTGGTAGGGTGGGTTCTATTTATTGAACTATCGTTTCCGATAGTCGAATCCTCTAAAGGCCATTGTTTTTTTGCTCAGGGGCAGCTTTAAAAGATACAGCATAACCGAAGATTGAATTAAGCCAATGATGAATCCATAGATCGTATGTCGCTTTTGTCCAGATCCAGGCGTCCAACCCGGTGGTATCACAGCATCTGCGACATAATCGCTAATGTAAAAGGCGACATAAGTTGTTACTGCGCCGATAATCATCCAATAAATTACGTTTCCTTTTCTTCTCTGTACTAATCCAAAAAGGGCGCCGATTAAAGTCCCGCAAAATATACCGAGCCATGAAAAATGAACAGATATCGGCCTTATGTCCCCCACAAAGTGGGTTAGCGCAAATCCAACCACAGCAGCGAGCATCCATCTGCCCCCAAAATTATACCCACCGATCTTTAGAGCGATCCATTGAAGACCCCCTATTAAAATGCCGCCTATCGTACCCGCGGCCAAACCGCCTCCCGCTTCATCCAGGTTCCAACTTGTTTGCGCATTGGTTCCGGAGGGGAAGTGGGTTAAAAAACCAGCGGCAATATAACCAATAAGACTTATTAAAAACCACCAGATTACAAATTGGTTATTTCTAGTCAGCATGGAGTTGTTATCGCTCCTTTTTCTTTTGTACTATATCTTTAATTCGATAGTGAACATTCTGTTGTGTCGTCATAAGAGAAGGTCTAATAACCCGCCGAGCATTATCTTGCTTTTCCTCTGCGGATGCAATTAGCTTCATGCATACAAATCCTCCTTTTTTTCTCCAATTGTAGCAAAGGAAGCCACTCGCGAAGTCTAACGATAGATATATATTGAGTTATATCCAATTGTTATTGTTTTATTGGTACTATTACAAAAAAAGGACCGATTCAAAGTTATTTACTTCGCAACGGATGGCTTACACCCCGGTAAAATGTCTGCTGTATACTAAATAATCATATTGCCTGTCGGCACGAATTAAGAATGGCCCGACATCGTTTTAAAGTCGGGCCATTCTTTTTAAGGCAAAAAATTATGATTCAGCATTACTTAGTTTCTCACGGATTAGATCAGATACAAGTCGATCAGGGGACCGCTTTCCCCTTCCACCCTTCATACGATTACACAGTACCGCCACGGCAAGGCATTTCGATGGATCGGCATATCCAATCATGCCACCCAAACTGGCATAGCCGAAAGCCATCGGGTTGCCACCCATGGTATCACCATCTTGACTAAGGCTATAGCCAAACCCCAATTTTATAGGAGCGAGCGCAACTTCGTCGATGCCTTCAAAATGCAGTGACGTCGCCTCCACTACGGAAGCTGGCTCGAGCAGGCGTCTACCACCATCCACACCGTGGCCAATCAGTGATGCATACATGCAGGCTAACGCCTGAGCCGTAGCGACGACATTCACGGCAGGTACGGCCGCTGCATGAAAGCTGCCGATAATAAGCAATGTGGTACTTTTCTCCATAAGCATTCAATGCCTTAACTTGTGAAAATAAAACCATATGAATAAAATGTCATCTACGTTTGCTGAGGTATACGCTACTATTGAAGAAATAATTGTTGTTAGCAACCTTTTTAACTGTACTTGACATACCAACAACTTATGGTGGCTGCAAAATTGAAAAGATGATTGCAGAACTAAAAAGAGTAAAATGAAATAACAGCAAGTAAAATCAAGTGGTAATCTCTCTATTTTTTTATAATAAATGTAGGGTAGTTGAAACGAGGTGAACAGACGAATGTACGAGTGGCAGAAGCAAATTCAAATAATCGTTGATGAAATTGACAAATGTATTAAAAATTATAATGATGAAGCCTTGACACTACGCTTTCTTTCTCGCAGGTTGGGTTATTCTGAATTTCATACAACGAGAAAATTCAGAGAAATATCGGGTATGCAATTGAGGGATTATCTGCGGCATAGAAAATTAGCCTTTGCATTAAAAGAGGTTCGGGATAGTGAAAAGGGCATTTTGGATATTGCTTTTGATTATGGTTTTTCATCACATGAAGCTTTTACCAGAGCCTTCAAAGGAACATATGGTGTAACTCCAAGTGAATACAGAAAAAAGCCTAAGCCTGTCGTTCTTCGTACAAAAATAAACCCTTTCGACCGCTACTTTTTAGGATTTGGAGAGATTGGTATGATGAAATCTACAGATGATGTGAAAATTTATTTTGTAACCATTCCCGCACACAAATTTTTGCATATTAAAAACTATGAGAGTAATGGGTATTGGGATTTTTGGCAAAAGCAAAGTCTTATTCCGGGACAGGACTGCGAAACAATTTGCGGCTTACTCGATAGTATCAAGGGCAAATTGGATGACGATGGCGGGAGCGAATCTAACGGTGGCAGCGGTCAGATTATGGCGTACATTAATGACCCGGACGGCAGACTCTGCGATTGGGGTATTCCACGTACAGAGTGTTATGGTGCACGTCTTCCTTTTGATTATAATGGAGAAGTACCACCACAAATGCTTATGATTGATGTTCCCGAAGCCGAGTATATTGTTTTTGAACATGGACCATTCGGTTATGAGCAGGAAAATCGTAGTGTGGAGGAAAAGATTGAAAAGGCAATGGCAACTTTTGATTTTGCAGGAACTGGTTACTGCTTTGATACTTCCCCCGGTAGAATAATTTACTTTTATTTTAATCCGGAACGGTTTTTTAAGTATATCAGACCAGTACGGAAGTAAATAAAAAGCGAATATATCCAGAGAATTGATTTGAACTTGCTTGTTTAACAATATTCCATTCACTTGGCCATAAATCCGAAAAGCTGCACCAAGCCTCTCCACTTATACATTTCTCTGTTGCCGTATATACATGTATTTAATGCCATAAACTAAATGATCGATTTTTATGATGATAAAAAATAAGTCGCTCCTGCCCATCACATAAAAAAACCGCCATTGGTTCTGGCGGGAATACAACATTAATCTTCTGCAGAAGAAGCGGTAGAGTCTGATACATTTCTTCTATCGCACATACAGACTATAGAAGAAAGAGATCTGCCAACACTTTAACAGTAAACGTCATAACATAAAACAAAAACCGCGATTAACGCGGTTTTTTTAAGCTGTCATGTTCTTGTCCCCTGACTTATACGCACCGACGAGGGAAATGCAGCCGATGTCGACGTTCAATGCTTTGATCAGCTCTATAGATACCTAGCATGTCTCGAACTCGCGCAAAAGTACCAATATCTCAAATCGCTCTTATTGGACGAGCTCCACTGGAGCATATTGAACAGCCGCTTCGTCGTTCTATCCCCTTCTTCAGGCATTAAGGTTCCCGGCCGGGCCGAAGAATTCGTAGTGGACCCTATCTTCGGGAATGCCCCACTCCTGGAGAGCTTGGTAGACGGCTTTCATGAAAGGAACCGGCCCACAGAAATAGAAATCAGCATCCGGGTAGGGCGCGACGGACTGCAACCAAGGCAGGTCCATATAACCCTCTTTATAGCAGAAGCCCGCTGCCCGGTCTTCCTCCGTCGGCATTTCGTAACAGAAGAACGCCTGAACATTCTCCCGCTTTTCGGTCAATTGCTTTACCTGTTCCTTCATGGCATGCACGCCGCCGTGAAGGGCTGCATGCAGGAAGGTAACCGGCCGGTCTGTGCCGGACTGGGCCAGATCGGCCAGCATGCTCATCATCGGGGTCAGGCCGACTCCTCCGCTGATCAGCACGACAGGGTGATTGCCCGACCGGTCCAGCGTAAAGTCCCCTGCGGGAGCCGACAACGACAGGACATCACCCTCACCGATCTGCTCGTGAAGATAAGTGGAAAAGATGCCTGCGGGGCGGCCCTGCAGGGCATCCTCCCGCTTGACGGAGATGCGATAATACGGTTTCTCCGGTGCATCCGACAAGCTGTACTGCCGGTTGTGGGTGTACGTTTGCCCTGGGATTTTTGCCTGGACCGTCACATACTGTCCCGGCACGAAGCACGCAAGGGGCTTGCCGTCCTTCGGCTCCAGATAGAACGAAGTGATGACGTCGCTCTCCCGGACTTTCCGTCGGACTACAAATTCCCTGAACCCTTCCCAGCCACCTTCCTGCAGGACGGCCTCGTTGTACATCTGCGCTTCCACCCCGATAAATGCTTCGGCGATAACCCCATATGCTTCAGTCCAGGCATTGATGATCTCATCCGTAGCGGCGTCCCCAAGCACTTCTTTAATAGCAGCGAGCAGATTCTCGCCGACAATGGGATAGTGGCCAGGCTTGATGCCGAGGCTCCGGTGTTTATGTGCGATCTGGACAACGGCCGGAAGAATCGCTTCCAGGTTATCGATATGAACGGCAGCGGCATAGACGGCATTGGCGAGGGCGGTCTGCTGCCTTCCTTGTTTTTGATTGGCGTGGTTAAAGATATTCAGCAGTTCCGGATGGGATGTGAACATTCTCTCATAGAACCGCTTCGTAATGGCTGTTCCGTGCGTACCCAAGACGGGAACGGTTGATTTGATTATGCGGATAGTTTCAGTAGATAACATGTAGCCGTTCACTCCTTTGGTCGTAAGTTCTTGGACAGTTTATCTCGTCTCCCCACTGCGGATTGTGACACAAATCACACTAGTTGTGTAGAATACGTGAACAGCACCCTTCTACTAGAGACTTGGCATCGGAGAAAATCATTATCCACTATTTGGAAAAAGAGAGTATAAAGTGTCCCACCAGAGGAAGCAAGGTCAATTTACATTGGCCATACTGCAATATATGAAGTGTCAACTTATACACTTTCTGAAAATGAAATAAACTCACTGATACATTATCAGTGAGTTTTCTAATGACACAAACATATCTATGCAACCTGTATATTTCAGTTAACTCTTCTTTTAAACGTCACTTATTTATTACCGAGTTGTTCCGCCAATCCGATTAGAAGCCCTTCAATTCCACGAATGTAGCAGAGCCGATACGAGTCCTCGTACTGAACCACTTCGCCAACGAGCTGAGCACCAAACTTAGTGAGTCTGGATACCATTTCGTCAATGTCTTCAACGGTGAACATGACGCGTAGATAACCGAGGGCATTTACAGGAGCAGTTCGGTGATCTGATATAGTTGGTGGGGTGAGAAATCGCGAAAGTTCAAGTCGACTGTGGCCATCTGGGGTAACCATCATAGCAATCTCTACACACTGTGAACCCAGCCCGGTTACGCGACCAGCCCATTCACCTTCGACAGTAGCTCGCCCTTCGAGCTTCAAGCCAATTTCCTCGAAGAAACAAATTGCATCATCAAGGGATTCTACAGCGATGCCAACATTGTCCATTCTTAGTAATTTGTTTTTTCCCATAGTTTTATCTCCTTATGTGTACAAATTTATTACCTGATCATCTTCATATTTATTCTATTCAAAAACTTCCATTTTCTTTCAAATGATTAACATCTTGTCAGATTTCATGATAACTAGGATTCTTCGGATTTTTATCACCTGGGAATTTTCTTCGTATGAACCTTTTGTGTTCAATTATCAATTTTGCGAGTTCTATATTAATTGAGACCATCGGGAATTTAACTCTTTCCGATTGCACCCAGTATGCGCCATTTATGTCGACTAGGCAAACAGTGCTATATGAATCCAACGATGTTTTAATGGTTTGCGTTACATACTCGTGATATCTCCTTTGCTTAGCAACGCGAATTTTCATCGTGATCGATCATTTCAATCGATATCCCCCGTTTTACCGCTGCCTTCAGTAGCAATTGAGTCGACAACTCAAGGTCCTCATATCCCACAAAACGATAACCATTTCACCGCTTTCTAGGCCATACTGCTTTGCGATACTGACAAACGTATGCTTCAAGAAACCTAATAATAAAAGCTCACTGTATTTATTTTCAGTGAGCTTTTTATTATTCCTTCGGGTTATAATGCTCATTTTATGAATGTCCGAGACAGAATGTGGCGAGATGGCCAGAATTCGTATAAATGGATGTTCTGTATTGAGCCTTGGAATGATTTGAAATTTCCTGCCAAAGCCGGTAAAGCGGCATATATATTTTCCGGCTTATCAATCAACATTGTTGTATGCGGAGTCCAATTATAACTTTCGCCAAAACTCTCTTTCAACTTAAAAAGATTGCTGTTTGGATCTGGCGCTACGAACAGCACATTGGAACCGTTAAATATTCCGATATGGTTAAATGTGATATCAATAGGTTTGATTTCCTGTGAAACCCGGATAACCAAATTGATTAATTCGGTTTCTTTTTCAACAGAAAGAGTGCCCAATGTTATATGTTGCGGCAGATCTTTTGTATGGGTGCCAACAAAACCCTTTTCGTATAGCTTGTTCTGCATAGCAGCCAAGTGCTGTTCCGTATTGTCGTCATATCCTGCCAACACGCATAAAATCTTTTTGTCCATTTTTAACCTCTAAGAATATAAATTATGTGCATAATTCCAAATATTACTTTACAATATTTTTCTCTATTGCACAATCACATTACTTCGAGCTAACTTGGCCTGAAGTTCCTTTTCGCCCTGGCTTTTATATGGAGGACTTTAGCGGAAATTGGAGCATCCTCAACTTCAACCCGTCTCCTAATTGGATAAACGTTAGAGGTGTTCAGAGGGCTCAAGCTGAATAAAATTCAAATGTTTCATTCGGTTAAAGACAGATAACACTTCATTCATTCTCGGTAATTCAAGCCATCTTTCGAAACCAGGAAAAAAGGAAGAAAATACAATATCTACTCCTTCTCTCTCCATATCTTCGAGAGCCTTTTTGATCTTCTCATGAAGAAAGATGACACGATCCTGATTACTTATCGCGATTTTTCGAATTAAAAAGGCAATCGCTGCAAGCTGGGCGTGTGATGTAATATTGTAAAGCCCTCTGATATCAATTTGTTCATCACCTATCACCATGTATCCCATGGTTGAAACCGTCAGCTTTTCTGTACCACTGCCCTGGGGATAGCTCGAAAAGTGATCGGTAGTTATTTTTCTTTCTATCTCCCATTTTGTAAGGGGGATACGTTCGCGTGGTTTGTCGTGTTCGCATAAATTTTTTGCTTCCTGGGTTACGTTTTTTGGCACAAAATTGTCCATCAGGATGATTTGATCGGCAACGGATAAAAATTCACCGCTACCTCCAATAACAAGAACGGAAGATACGCCAACAGCCTCATAAAGCTCCCTGACACGTTCCGTAAAAGGGGTAATGGGTTCATGCTTGATTAATGAACGCATTTTGCTATCTTGAATCATAAAATTCGTCGCACTTCTGTCTTCATCAATAAGAAGAAGTTTACAACCGAAGTTGATTGCCTCCATAATATTTGCGGCTTGAGACGTGGAACCTGAGGCGTAGTCAGTCGAAAACCGTTCAGCCGAACCATTGGGTATCCATTTTATGAATGGCGTAATATTGATATTTTTTATAGGACGACCTTCCTCAGCCGATATTTCCATTGCGCTTTGATCTGTAATCACAAATTCTCGTCCATCGCCTATGATGTGATTGTTAATCCCCGAATTTAGTGCATCCAGCAATGTGCTTTTACCCGAATAACCACCGCCGGTAATGACCGTCACACCCTGTTTTATGCCCATTCCTCGCACACCGCAAATTTCAACTTCAATATCTTCCGGGGATGTAAATGGCAAGGCACCCACCAGTGGCCCGCTGTTATCTTTATTTCTTGGAAAAATGCTGCCATTCGCAATAAACGCACAATAATCACTGGATTTCAACCATTCGCGAATCCTATTTTGCTTCTTTACCAATTCATAAGCAGCATTTAATTGGATGAGATCAAACTTGGCGATAAACTCCTCCACTTCTTTTGGAAGCATTTTGCAGAGCATGCGCATAGCTTTATCATTATTCTTGAAAGGAAGTTGAACGGTAATCATTAGGCAAAGGTACCTTTTTTCCGAGATGACTTCGACAAAGGATACATTACGTTGCAACACCACATTGGTTGGACGAAAACAATAAAAAGCACCATTATCTTTATCAGAACGTGACCGATTATAAATCAATTCATTTAATGCCTCAATATGATCAACCCATGCTCTTAATGCAAAATCGGAGAGAACAACTGGATCCCTATTTTCATCTAAGCCGAGACGGTCAAACGGTATTCTTATAGTGATGCATGGTTTATCCAGTGTGAGTTTATGTGTCCGTTCAATGTAAAAGGCAACATCATTATTCCAATAGGTTGGGTCACTAATCGTCACCCCTTGATCATAGTATGAACCTTCATAAATCATACTGTAAGAGGACTGTCCGGATTGTAAGGAGCGAAAATAGTGAGCGAGTCTTTTAATAAAGCATCATCCTTTCATAGTTGGAAAGCGGCGAATATTGGGAAACGAGGCCGAAGTGGAAACGATATCTCAAGAAGGTGGCCCCTTATCCTTTGGATCAGGGTAATGACGAAACGGATTCCATCCTAAGTAATTCAAGTTCAATACCTATTCCCCCAAATCGAGTTATTATTGACTTGACCAACCTTTTGGCCAAAAAAATAACAGCCACTCCATAAGTGGCTGTCATAGACCAGAAAGAGCGCATAAACGTTCCTTCTGACTAAATATAAAAGCCCTGAGAGTGAATCCTACCCTCAGAGCCTAATGGACTCGTAAAAAAATTAACTAAAAAGAAACATGAGGATAGGACGTATATTTTTTGTTTTCATTGTCCTCACCTCGTTACATTTTATTTTATAACAATATAATCATAACATTAAGATCATCCACAATCTATGGAAAGATTAATTATAATCAATCCAACCGTCGGCTGCTCCTATAAGAAAGGCTATCTGCGGCATATCTGCCGAATGATGCTAATAAAGTGCAATTAGCTTTGTACTAAATATCGCAACCGTCATTCTTGAGGAAATAAATTTTTTTCCGTTCCATGTCAAAAGGGTTTCGACAAAACCTAAAGTATCAGCATTTGATGTTCCAATAATTCGCTGCAAAGCCAGTAAATCATAGCTCATACTTTTAGTGTTTGTAACGATCGGAAATAAACCTCCTAAAGCTAGAACCTCGCCACTGACTGGATGTTTTAGTTTTCCATTTTCATTGTAATATTGCGTTAAATAATCAGGGCCTTTGTTGCTTATATCGATCATGAAAAGCACGTCGAGTTCAGGACTGCTCACACTCACCTTATAAAAATCTTCATAATTCACTTTGAATTTATGATCTTGATTGAATTGGTTAAAATCGAACAATATACGTGCATGGTTATTCTTAAATGAATAGATATAGAAAATTCCATATCCTCCACTTCCGCCAGAATCAATGCTAATAAAAATGTCGCTTATGTGATCCTTGTTAAAATCCCCAAGAAAAAGCCTGGCATTATATCCAGAGTTGGACTCAAGATTAAGGGTTGTATGCTGTTTAGAAAATCCATCTTGGATGCTAAGTGTAATATTGTCAGCAAATACTCCAGATGGTCCGTCGGGTTTATTGCCGTATAAATAGATGTTATCTACGATACCATCTCCGTTTACATCGCCTTGCTTAAAGTCTAATAAATATATGTTTCTGGAAAAACCAGTTGTTTGATCAATTAGAAATCCCGAATTTAGATTTCGGACTGGATATTGCATGATATTGCTCTCCTTTTCAAAAACAAGAATAGTACCGTGCGATTTCCATAAGGATTTGAAACTCTTAACCATCTAATGCCTGGACACACGAACGGATATGACCTCCGCAAATCATAATAATTACTTTTCATACTATGCTTGTGCCTAGTCGAAGGTTCATTCTTCGCGATTTTCTGAAAAAGTCCATTTTTCACCACAAAAAGGACGTGATTGCTCACGCCCTCGGTATTTCGTCAACGCAGTGATTTTGGTATAACCTTTATTACGCGGAACTGATTCGGCCTATGTTCTTGTCACCTGACAACACCATTATATGTATCACATTATAGTGAGTGAGTTTTCCTTATTAAAAAATAGATATTCTCCCTAATAAAAAAAGCCCTTGTGTGTGCGATTTACATACACGCTGGGCCTTCTAGATTTATTAATTATTAGGAAGCACTGTTTTAGAGACCATACTTTCCTTGTGTGTTTCTGAAGTGACATGGGTGATCAATAGATGACCGCGACTTTATCTGTTATCCGATTCTCATCCCTTAGCTTTCATCAAGCGCTCCGCCAGTTGCTGAAGATCCATCCCCTTCAAAGCGCCTTCGATGAGCTCCGGCAGTTTATCCGGTGAACAACCGAAACAAGGAATGCCGAATTGTGAGAGCTTCCGCGCGACTTCTTCATCATACGATGGAATACCGTCATCCGAGAGTGCTAGCAAACAGATCGTTCGGACGCCGGATTCATGCATTTCTCTCAACCTGCGGATCATTTCCGTTCGGTTGCCGCCTTCGTAAAGATCCGATATAAGCAGGAAAATCGTCTTCTTCGGCTCTGTAACGAAAGATTCGCAATAGGCGACGGATTTATTAATATCCGTCCCTCCACCCAATTGAATGCCGAACAGAAGATCCACCGGATCATTCTCACACGCCTCGCTGAGATCGACGACTTCCGTATCGAAAGCGACAACATGAGTATGGAGCGACGGCATACTTGCGAAAATAGAACCGGCAATAGAAGCATAGATAACGGAACTCGCCATCGACCCGCTCTGATCGATATCGAGAATGACCGTCCATTCCTTGCTTTTGCGCGCACGATCAAAGAAATAGACTTTCTCCGGTATGATCAGCTTGCGCTCCGTGTCGTAATGCTTCAAATTTGTTCGTATGGTCTTGTCCCAATCGAGTCCAGTCAGCGATGGCAGTGGGGAATGCCTTCTTCGGTTGAGAGCTCCTGTCACCGCACGGGTTAGTTCGTTGGCAAGCCTCCGCACGATTTCATCGACAACTTCCCGAACAAGGGCTCGTGCCGTCTCTTTCGTCCGTTCCGGAATTTGCCCACTGAGGGACATTAAGGTGGCCACCATTCCAATATCCGGCTTCACCTGCGAAAGCAGCTCCGGTTCGAACAGCAGCCTCGTCAATCCTTTGCGCTGAACGGCATCCGCTTGAATAACCGAAACGATATCCGATGGAAAAAAAGAGCGCACGTCACCGAGCCACTTCGCCAATTTCGGTGAGGAGGAGCCAAGACCGGCCGATCTCGGACCGCCTCCAGCACTCCCCTTCCCCGTTCCCGATCCTCCGCTGACTCCAAAATCGCCGCTTGTTCCGTCGTATATCGCGGCTAAAGCCTCGTCCATCAGCAAACTATCTTCGTCAAGTAGGTGCGCGTTCATCACCGTGCCGCTTACCGCTTGCAGCTTTTCATCCGCTGCGGCTCCTAAGATTAGCCGCCAACGCTTTAACTGTTCCGAATCCATCGTCGTCATAGGCTATAGATCTCCGAAGTCAAAATCATTAAGTTCATCGAGTTTCTCCTTTTCTTCCTCGCTAAGCTGGCGCTGCAGAGCTTCGCCGGAAGCTTCCGCTCCCGTTCCCCAGATATCTCCGAGCAGTTCAGCAATACTCGCTTTCTCCCGCGGTTCGAAGGTGCCGAACGCACGGCGCAAGAAGACGAGCGAGCGCTTGAACGGCTCCGCCTCCAAATCTCGAATATATGCGTCCAAGTGCCGCCATAAATAATCCCGCGATAACAGAGCATACCGATTGCGCATGGATAACCCTTCGAACCAACCCGCGCCCAGATCGGCCGGAATACCCGGCGACAATCTGCGAGCTACTTCACGCGCACAATCCTCTTCACCGGCAATGTTTCGTTCCAGCACGATGGAGAAAGCATAGCCCGACAGCTTCGCGTTTCGATCGTCCCGAGCAGCAAGCTCCTTTAGTTTGGATAACCAAAGCGCCTCATCAACTTCCGCATAATGCTCTTGCGCAACGGCGTTCATGGCATGAATCGAGGTAATCATATCGGCCGCTGCATCATCATTGCAGCCGGAAGCCTCGACCAGCATCAGACAGCCCCGCAGGAAAAGCTGCCTCATAATCGGAAGATAAGCTTCCGTATCGATTCGGCGAACAGAGCCATATTGAAGCAGGATGGATAGCTCTAGGACTGTCTCCGCGATTTGAGCAAAGTTACCGGCATCGACGGCTAGCTGCTGCAGTACGGCTACCGCTTGGCCGGCGACTTGCGGAAGTCCGCACTCGCCGGAGCGGCGGATTATCTTCGCCGCTTCCGAGATATCGGCGCATACCAGCAGTTCCTCGTGAATGACATAAGCAGCGGCAAGCTCGACGGTCTCTCCTTTAAGCGTGGATTCGACGGTTTCGATCTCTGCTTCCGGCGACCATTGAAGCACCCAATGCTCCGCCCAGGTAGCGTCCGTCTGACGCGAGTGATGTTTGCGTGCGAACCGGATTCCCAATACGGCCAGCCGGTGGAGCAGAATAGACCGATTCAGATCGAGAAAGGCTGACTCCTCCGATTTGACCTGGCGGTTCTCCCGCAAATCCAGATCCAAATCCGAGGCGACCAGCGTTTTGTATTTCTCGAGCTTCAGCCGCTTCAATTCCCGATTAAGATCATCCTGTACAGGAGTCTGGCTTACACCTTCGGGCAAGCTTCCGATGGCAGTGCCGATATCCGTCTTCGCCAGCGCCTCCACGATAACCGAGTATTCCCCGTGACCGTACAGGATTGTCGCTGCGTCTCGCAGATCCTTCAAGGTTGGACGAACGCCATCGTGCAAAGATGCCAATGCTTCGGCAAGCCGCACGCCCTCGATGACGGATGCGGTCGAACGCCATGTTCCCTGTTCCCGCAGCCGCGTCGCGACCGAGGACATATACAACGCCGGGAGCCGATCCGGTTCCCTTTGCCGTATGCACTGCCAGAGCAGTTCAAAATAGGCAGGCGCCATGTTGCCCGCTCCGTAGCCGGAATGCGAGGAGAGCTTGTAATACGAATAGGGCATGACCGTCATTCTTGTCGATACTCGAGGCAGGAGCGCAAGCTCCTCGTCCATCATTACGGGAAACTTCAAAGATAGGGCTGACGTATGGTGCGCCCCTGTAATGACCACGATCTTCTCAGGTAAGTGACCGGCTTCGATAGTATCCCGGATCTTACGCCGCATGTGGGATTCGCGAATCTCGTTATAAGCCCATTCCTTTGGAGAGAGCCGAAACTCATCTTCTTCCGTCAAGGCCCGCATCTCCGAGGAAAAGTGTGCGATGGCGCTTCGATAGACACCTGGCTCAAGACAATGCTCGAAATGGCGTTCCCAATAAGCTTCGTAATCCGGCTCACCCGAAAGCTCTGCGATCCGCATATACAAATCCGGCCGCTCTTCTTCGATCGGCGATGAAGATCTCCTTTTACGTTCGAGCTGAGCAAGGGATACTTCCGTGGGCAGATCGATCAAATCGATATGTGTTCCATTCTGATTTGCCCACTTAAGCGCTTGGTACTCGGGCGAGTAATCGGCAAACGGATATAACACCGTTCGCACGGGCAATTGTTCCGTATAGGCCAGCAAGGCGACCGGAGGCACGACACCGCGGGACACAAGCTGGTTAGCCAACTCGCCGGCATCGCTTGGCCCTTCGATCAGTACGGCTGTCGGCTTTACCTCGTCAAGAAGCGAGAGAAGATGATAAGCTCCGGCTGGAGACAAATGCCGAATGCCGAAATAATGGGGTTCCCGCTCCCCGCTCACCCGTTGATCTCCGAGCATGCACCGTACAGACTCCGCCATGAGGCACCCCGTTTTTTCATCACGTTCTCCAAATACTCCTTCCAAGCGGCCTGATCTTTCTCCTCGTCCTTCACGATGGCCCCCTGTAAGCCTGCCGCCACGTCTTCGTCGCTGACCTTACCGTCACCAAAGCTGCCCGCCAGCGCCATACTGCCGGTCAAAAGCGAGATTGCTTCGGCTGTCGAAATAACGCCGGTCGGAGCCTTCACTTTTTCCTTGCCGTCCAACGTAAGTCCGCTTCTAAGCTCCCGGAAAATCGTGACGACCTTACGGACCGTCTCCTCATCGGGCTGAGATGCGCGTAATTGGTAACTGGCGGAGATCTCGCCAACCCGCCTTCTTACGATATCAATCTCCATCTCCAAACTGGACGGCGCAGGCAGAACGATGATATTAAATCTTCTTTTAAGAGCTGCCGACATCTCGTTTACGCCCCGGTCGCGCGTATTAGCAGTCCCAATGATCGAGAATCCCCGCTCTGCCGCCATCTCACGGTTCAACTCGGGAATGGCGATCGCCTTCTCGGACAGGATGGAAATCAGCGCATCCTGCACTTCTGACGCACAGCGAGATATCTCCTCGAAGCGTGCGATACCGCCGCACTCCATCGCGCGGAAGATCGGGCTGCGAATCAGCGCCTGTTCCGTAGGCCCTTGTGCGAGCAGCAGCGCATAGTTCCAGGAGTAGCGAACATGCTCTTCAGTTGTGCCGGCCGTTCCTTGAATGACTTTCGAGGAGTCGCCATGAATGGCGGCGGTCAAATTTTCCGACAACCAAGACTTGGCCGTACCCGGTTCTCCGATCAAAAGCAGCGCCCGGTCGGTCAGCAGCGTTGCGATCGCCATCTCGACAAGCCGCTTGTTACCGATATATTTCGGCGTAATGATCGCATCGCCCGCTTTGCCTCCCGTGATGTATGTCAGAACCGCTTTGGGCGACAATTGCCACCCTGCGGGTCTAGCATCCTTATCCGCTTCCCTTAGCGCCGCAAGCTCTTTCGCGTACAGCTTTTCTGCCGGCAATCTTAAGACATCTTGTTTTTGATCCATCCCCATAGGCTCCTTCCACTCTCTTCGTTTGTATCATCTGCTTTTCTTCCAATGCTTCAACGATAGGCATCATCTCATTGCGCACGGACTCGTAAGCCAATTGCTCTGCGAATGCTCGAAGTCGAGGCGCATAGGCTCTCGGCATATTGGCAATAAGTTGCTTTAATTTCCAATTGAGGTAATACAAGCTACGGGCGGAACTCTTCTCTAGGATTCCCATGAGAAGTTCAGGAGCTTTATTGAACCGAATTCGAAAAAGGGTTAGCAGCATGTCCATTACGTTCCGGTCATTGATTTGGGTATCTTTCAATTTTGAGGATAAGAAATCCGTAATCTCCGGGTCAGAGCGTTGAGCGAATAGGCAAACCAAATCGGGCTGATCCAATCGGATGAACTGCCTTATCCAACGGGGATCCCATGCCGCCTCGGAAACGGCTCTTAATCCGTCTTGCTCCTCGTCTGCCTGCAATTGATTTGCGGCCAGCCCTCGGATCGCAACGAGCAACTCCTTCGCTACTTTAGATTTTCCGCTGCTTAAAACGCCAGCGAAGCGAAGATAGACATCAGCCGGTGCCATCAGCTTGTTGGCGGCACAGAAACCATGACGGATGAAAGGCCCCTTCCCGTTATCGCCGAGCTCGACAGCGAATCGGTCAGCCTCCGGTATATCCAGCTCAAGAAGCAGCTCTGCTGCCGCTTCCTGCACGGTCTCTGTCTCCTGCACGAGAAAAGCGTCAGTGGATAAGAGTTTCCACAAGAACGGATAGGCTTCTGCGGCCATTCGTTTGCCTGATCCCTCCAAGCAGCGGATGACGATGCGGATCTGTTCCACCGCTTCGTTTTTATCGCTTCCTTCCAAATTAGAATAACGCTTCAACGCCTCTTCGCCATAATTGATGATTCGTACCAACAGCTCGGGAGACTCGCTCATCTTGATCGGTTCGACTGCAAGCTCGCGATCTTTCGAAGTCGCCGCTTTATACAATTGTTGAAAGGCTGGGCCTGTTCCAACCTTCGCCAATGAGAAATAAACTGCGATACGAACCTCTTTGCGCTTTTCCAGGCTAAGCTCCAACAATAACGGTTCCTGTTCAGGGTATTCGCCCAGAATCGAGATCGCCGCGATCTTGACTTCCGGTGAACCGGAAACGGCTGATTCCGTGACGAGTTCAATCATGGATCCTCCGAGTTGACAATGAAGGAGCAGGAGTCTTCTGCCATCGCCTTTGCCGCCTTGCAGGTTCAATTGGCTCCTTAAGACGGGAACCGCATCTCTTCCGAAAGCGGGAATCATCTTCTCTTGAACGAAGTCCGGAATCTCCGAATAGCTTTCGTCCAGAGCCGAGCATACGGCTGGGATTGCGCGTAAATCAAGGAAGCTTCCGTCTTCGAAAGCAGCCCTAAGCTGTTCCAAACGTCCTTGTCCTTTGGTCGTTAGCGCCTCGATAAGCGGGTGCAGCTTGCGGTACGGAACATCCGTTTTAAACCCGATTGGGGTTCCTTCAACCGGTTGCGATTCCCCTGCTGTCTCCGTTTTGCCTTGCGTATATAAAACAGCGCTGAGAAGCGTGCCAAGTTCCAGCAGTTTCGCGGCGCTCTCTTCCCAATCCGCCGTTAGCAGTTCGTCGACCGCATCCGCGAGACGCTTGAACACGGGAGCGGACTCGCCCAGCTTCCGAAGGGAAGGCAATATCTTAGTCAGCCGAAGATCGCCTGCAGCCATCGCACTCCCGGCTATGAATAGGCGCCGCGTCTCTTGCTGCAGATCGAACAAAATGTCTACACTCATATCGTCTCTCCTTAATACAGCAGCCGAACGATTCGGCTATCCGTAACGATACTTAATAATTGGACGCCCAGACGGTTATCGCCCGGATCATGCCTGAACATGACAAGTCCGGCTTGATCCTTCCGTTCTTCGTCCCCGAGTAGGGAAATCAACGGAGTCGTCGGCCTTCCGTTCTCCGCGAAATCCGTGAGCGGAAGCTGCTTTCCCAGCGCATCTCGAAGGATAAAGCTATCCCCGATTCTCTCGATGGATTGAAACGCGACCAGCATCACGGGTTTTTTATCCGCCAAAGGATTTTTGATGACGTTCTTCACTTGTTTGATCACTTCCGGAAACGAAGCCGCCGCTACCGATTTGACCCTGCCGTAGTCCGACTCTTCCGTTTCGCGGAATGTTGCCGTCTCCCATCGCACTCTTGCACCAAGTTCACCCGGATAAACGAACAGCTCCGTGGCTTTCACGACAGCTTGGAACGTATCCTCCTCCCGAAGCGCTCGAGCCGCGCGAAAGGGCCGTAAATGACGGGTCACACGTATAGCGCCGTTCCGCAGATCGACCCACCATCCCGTATCCGCGAATTCGCCACGTGCTTGATCCGTATAGGATGTGAACGCAAGCTGAAGAAGCTCCGCGTCCGATTCCACACGCCCGTATTCCTGCAGCTCAGCCAGTTGCCATGCATGGCCCAATTGCTCCTCTAGCGTCGTTTCCGTATCCATCGGCATTTCCGGCTGCGCCGCCCGCTGCTCCAAATAACTTTTACCCTTCTTGGTCAAAGCCCGCAGGATAACGAGTTGCTCCATGGCAGCCGTGTAGACCGCTTCTTTATCTCCCTCCGTTTGCATCGTCATCACGAACTCCCTAAGACCAGCCTGCGCCCCCGGAATGTAGTGGTTGCCAAGCTGCTTCGCCTGCTCTTCGACCATTTGCAGCGTCTTCTTGTCCACGCTTCCCAGACCGGATTGCGTCAGCTGCAGCACGAGCTTTTCCAAGGTAGCGAGACCGTCCAACTGGACGGCTATCTTCTTGGCGAGGGCAGACTTGTTCACCTTGCGCTTCACTTTCGACGCTTCTTCTGGCGGCACCGCGGCCGCTTCCTTTTTCTTTTCCTCGCGCTTCTCCGCTTTGTCACGTTTCTCGACAATATCTTGAGGGATGTCCGCTCGCGCGAAGGTCTTGCCCAATGCGCGGGCATAGAGAAGGCCCAGCGTGTGCTTGCATGGAAATTGCCTACTTGGGCAGGTACATCGGAAAACCGGATTCGCCTCGTTCACGAAATCCACGGAGCATCGGTACGGCTCTTTTCCGCTTCCTGCGCATTCTCCGAACAACAAGACCCCATCTTCGGTTTCATGCAACTGGGGAAAACTATTCTTCTTGACCAAGTCACGTCCGTTCTTGATCGCACCGGCATTCGGCGCCAAGCTGTCGACGTACGCTTCCGTTATCGTAGCCATTGTCAACCTCACAATCCGTCAGAATGCTACTATCTTCCACATAAGAGCAATAATTTCCTGTCTTTTCGGCAATTTCTTCATAACTAAAAGACCACGATTTACGCGGTCTTCCAGAAAGGAGCATACCCATTTCGCCTTCGGTCTCAATTACTGCTCGAAGCAAACTTGCAACATCTCCACCACATTTTTCAGCCGCAATACCCAAGACATCATAGAGAACAACAAACGCCCTATGAGTTAACCCTAGTCACTGAACTCAGTCAACCTTTCAATACCCGATCAAATCGGCGGTCAAACTATCCCCACCTATTTCAGACCAAAGCCCGCTCACCGAGTGGGCTTCATGGTCTTGGTCTTTGTCTTGGTCTTTGTCTTTTTGCTGTTGTTCAGTTGCTGGTACTTCCTCCACCATCGGTCGATTAAGCCATGCCAGCGATAGAACAGGGTGCTTCGAGGGGATCTAAGGATGACTCCGAAATCTGGGTCTCCGTAAACCTCCGAGCCGAGGACATGAATGGAGTCGTGTAGCGAGGACATCAGCAGGAACCGGCCCAGTTCATCCGAGGACTTGAACAAGCCCAGACTCTCAACCATACGGTCCTCGGCTTCCTGCAGTTGACTGTCCCAGCCGGGGGTGGCTTTGATAACCGATGGGATCCGGGACCACGGCGTCACTCTTTGGAGATCGAGCCCCTGAGACTTATACCATCGCAGGGCTTTTCTCAAAAAACTTCGATGGAACCGAAGGAACGAAATACCGTCGCCCGGACGCAAGTCCCGATTCATATGGTTCATATGCCATCGGGCATGCTCATCCATTAGCTTTTGGGGGAAGTTAGGGATCTTCGCCATATGATTCATCCTCTTTATGAATATACATTCGTTTCTGCATTTTCATATTGGTGCTTAATTGAATGTATATGTCAGCACGCTGGCGTTGGCTTGGGCGATAGCCCTCTTCCCAGTTCCCCCCTACCCCACTTCCAGCGACGTATAGATCAGGGTGCTCCAACCCTGGAAAGTCGATTTTCGACAATGTTGGTTAATTTATGTCCTTCAATGAAAAATGCAATTAGTGTTACCACATTGCCTATAATCGGCAGTATCGCCTCCCTTCTTTCCATAAGGATTCAATGCCTTAACTTGTGAAAATGAAACCATGAGAACAAAAATATCATCTACGTTTGTTAAGGCAAACTTGGGCAAAGTTAACGCCCCCATATCACGGTTCAATCGTGATTGGGGGCGTTCTTTCGTTGCGTATTACTGCGGACTCGCGCTTTCGCTTGCTTCAGCCCGTTTCTGCGCCGCTTCAGCAAGTGTGATGTCGATCCGCTTGGCCATATCGGTCAGCTTGGGAGCGGGATCTTCGTCAGTAGCGAATAAAGAGTACCACTCGTTAGAGTACTGCATCAATATATCGTTCCAAGCCATCGATTTCATAAAGGAACGCTTCTGGGCGAATTGTAGATCGTTATATTCCTGCACGATGTACGGTGCTACCTTATCGCCGATTTTATCGAATACGGCTTTGGAGACGCTAAGTCCCATTTGGAACGCTTGCCTCGTAATATTATTGTCCTCAAGCGTAAGCGCTTGAATGTATTTCATAGCGGCATGGGGATACTTGCTGCCCGACGATATTCCAAGTACGGTAATATAGGGCGCACTAACCCTCTCGCCGTCGGTAAAGTGCGGCATGCTGACCGTGGCGATGGGTTTGCCGCTGTTCGCGAGATCACTAAATAGAGGAGATATCGAAAGGAGCATGCCAGTTGTCAATCCGAGGGAATCGGTTATGGATTGCATGTCGCTCGTATCCTTTGGAATAACGCCGTCCCGGATGAGATTTTGCAGCCATTTCACCGTATCGACGGCGGGTTCGCCGTCCCAATAGCCGGAAGCCGTCGTCCCGTCCGGGGATAAAAAACCACTCCCTTTGCCCATGGCGATCGATTCGACAAACTCAGGAAATAGTGGGATGATGGCCCCGTATGCGCTATCCATACCTGCGGCGTTCGCCTGTTTCAACTGGATCGCCGTGGAGACGAAATCGTCCCAAGTCCAATCCGATGTCGGATACGGGAGGTTAGCTTTATCGAACCATTCTTTGCTGTAGCCTATCGACATGTCGTAAGCCGCTAGCGTAATGCCCAACAGCTTGCCATCTACGGTCGTCATGTCCAGCAATTTCGGCGCGAAATATTGTGTTAAATCCAAGCCCTCGCTGTTCAGCAGATTCAAGTCCATCAGCTTGTTTTGCTTTTCCAAATCGTTCAGTTGGCTGGGCATGTACCAGAAGATATCGGGACTCAACTCTTTTATCTTATCTTCATACTGTTCAGAAGGAACGCGAACGACGTTCACGTGAAGTCCCTGGTTGTTGCTTTCCACGAGTTGCTTGGTTTCGTCCATGAGCGAATTCATATGGATGCCGAGATCGCTAGTTCCCTGATCAGACACCAATACGGTAATGGTTTCTTCCTCCGGCTCCGACTTGGCTTTGCTATTGCAGCCGACGGTTGCTGCGAGCAAAATCAAACTCAGGACAATAGCCAACAATTGTCTTCCGATTTTCATCTCAGCGACAACTCACTTTCATATGAGATTCGATGATTCCTACGACATAGTGGTTTGTACGGTTGTAATCTTCCATAGTTTCAATAATATGCCATATGGTCCCGTATCGTAAAATAACCATTTTCCAAGACACAAAATGATCTACATAAAAAAAATAAAAGCCTGGTTCTCAAGCTTTTACTTAAAATTTTATCTGATTTAAAGGAGAACAAGCAATTTAAAAGTTAGTCCCGAAAGTTCTACGTAGCCGAGCCGTTACTTTGCTGCTTCCACTAGTTTTTACTCACCAGAACGGTTTTGCTGCTTTCGGACCAGGTTACTTTGTAGCCGAAGCTTTCATATACCCAGCGCAACGGTAAATAGGTACGATCATCTTTTACCACGGCTTTGGTGTCCATGGTTTTTTTATTACCGTTTACTTCTAGTATTTCACTGCCGATGTGGATCTTAACTGTTGTTTCTCCACGATTTGCAGTGACCGTTTGAGAGGCCTGATCGTATTCGATCTTTGCTCCAATGGCTTCCAGCGCCTTCCTTACCGGGATTTGGATGCGATTCTGACCGTCTTGATAAGGCATTCCCAATTTTTCTTCCGGTGTATACAACAGCTCGCGATTGTCCACCAAAATAAAATAATCGTTGAGATTATATTGTTCACACCTTCGTATCATATCCAACGCGGCATTCAGCCCGCTGGTTTCATCCCGGGTGTCTTCCTGTATGTCAAAAAACATGATGCCGCCGCCTTTATTCAAAGCGAGCCTGGTTTTCTGGCGGATGGTGTTGAGACCGTTATAATAGGAGTCCAATTTATCGCCGGGCACAAAATCGAGATAAGCATTTTCTTTATCCAAAGCCACCAAATGCCTGTATTGCTTCCAGCTTGGTCTGGCATACAAAGGTATGCCAACAACGATCTGGTCCTCGGACGCTCCCCTTTTCTTCCAGTACTGAATGGATGCATCCGCCAACCAATAGGGACTATGCTGGCCTCCCGCCAAATCGTAAGCCATAATATTTATCCAATTCAAGTTCTCAAGGGCTATATCCGTCACGGATTGTACGGATTCAGCTTTCGTATTTACCGAACCGGCTGCTGCCACGGCTGCGCTCAAGGTTTTGCCCATGGGGGATAAAACGTCTTTCAGCGCCAATATGAGACGTTCAAACTCCGCGGAAGATTCGGCGTCGGGGTATTCCCAGTCGATCTCCACGCCATCCAGATTGTAGGTCTCCACGAAATCCCGTACTTCCCGGACAAACCGCCGTATGGTTTCGTCATTGCCGGCAAGAGCTTCAAAATGGCCTGACAGCGGTTCAGTCCCGTAGAACACCCCACCGACAGCGATGACAACATTCACTCCATGTGCATGACTTTTATCAACGAGTTCCTTTAATCTTTCGGGCTGTCCGATCGGATAAAGAGAGCCGTCCGAAGCGGGCTTCAAAAACCCGTATATCAGGTGAGTCAGTCCGTCAAAATGAACAGCTTCATCGATTGGATCATTCAAATAGGCAGATTCGGTGAAGTATCCCATGACTTTAAAATTGCCATTTTCCTTGCCAAAACTAATTTGCCGAGGAAATAGAGAAGCCGCGAGGATAACAATTATGAAAGCTGTCAAAATCTTTCTTTTCATAATCTTATACCTCCCACTAATAAGGTAATGAATTCTCCTGTTGTCTCACTCGTTTATAGCCTTTATGGAATTTGATCGATCGACCTAATTTCGCATACGGAGCTTCTCGAATGCGGTGAACATGTTACCTACCAAAAGGATAACATAGGCCATGTACTTCGGACTAATAACTTTTGTCTCAGTCGAGCTTGGAGCGTCATTGCCGCTCATCCCCATGCTCCCAAACCCAGTTTGGCCAGATCCGAATCGAAAGGCGATCGACGGAGAGCCCGCCATTATTTTTATCTTTTTCAGACTAAACATTGAGAGAGGCTACTGAATGGAGTTCAGCAGCCTCGGGAATATGGTACTATCGATTTCCGTTAGGTTATTAAATTAATCAGTCAATTGCTGTAACGGTGATAAGCAAATCTTCTTTTATTTTACTGTTCATGCTAACTTGCGGACTCGTGATGATGCTACTGCTATCCGCCATTTGATATAATTTCGACCTAGATACATCAAGGATTTCTTTCAATAGCTTATCCAATCTAAGATCGAATTTGTATTTGGAAAACAAGATTATCTTAATATTATTTTCCTTATGTTCTACTGTTTCGATTTTCAATGTGTATTCTATGTTTGTATTTACCTCACTGCATGCCTTGCATAGCTGATCCATTTGAAATGCATACTCCCATGCGGTCTCTCTGTCGTTGTTCATAAACTTCTGATGAAGAACTTTATCCATTGAATTTGTATGAACTCTAGACAGAATGGGGTAATTCCAAGTGCTATCACAATGTACACATTTATAGATGAGCCATATATCTATGCTCTTCTGCTGTGCATTCCCTCTAAATTTTTCACTACAATAGAACTCCGTTGATTTTTTACATCTATGGCATTTGTTTAGTACCTTTGGTGTTTCTAAAGCGATAATTTCAACACGATATTTCCTTGATAAAATCATATTCTTGGTTCCTCCTCTAGAAGATCAGAGGAACGCCGGTAATGAGTTAATGGGAAAACTAATTTCCATATTATATATGCGAGTTCCCTATTGGGTAGGGTACCGATGGAGGGTTTATAACAGATTATCCTGCGTTCTCTGTAATGGTTAAAATGGTCAGACTGCTCCCTTGTTAGAAAACCCCTTCAATGGAAGAAGCAATAACCATTAAATTTTCTTAACCATTACAGGTATGCTGGCACAACGATCCCACCTTTTTGTTTCTCCTATAAAAATATATCCTTATACCGCGATAATAAAAACGGAATAATTCGTTTTATCCAATAATTCTGCCCTTCACTTCAAGACAAGAACTTATATCGTTAAATGAAAAACCGCGCTGAGCGCGGCGACCAAAATATTAAATTAATACGTATTATATATACTTTCGCATTCTTCCGCGGTCGGTTCATAAAAGCAATGCTTCCTAAATCGTCCTGCTAACGGCTGATTATACCAAGTTGGCGGACATGGACCGGGATTTTCGAACGTTCCTGGACGGAAATACCATAGGGAGTATTTGGCTGGCCAGTTCCGTTCCCCATTCACAGCCCGTTGCGCCAGACGGCGTTCCCTTTCTCTTGCATTTTGATAGTACATGCCATGTTGCAAGGCTTCGAAAGCATGGGGCTGGTTTATCATTTCGGGAATTGTCCGGATATCTTTAAAATCGGAGCAATTCGCTCTTATTCGGTTAATGCCAACATTTCCAACTAAGAGCATACCCATTTCGCCCTCGGTCTCAGCCTCTGCTCGAAGCAGCCTTGCCAGCATATCAATATGCTGTTTCCTGGCTTTTACGACTGCCATTGGATCACCTCTTTAAGGTTTCTAGGCTATCATATTATAAGTGAAGCGGATGTGTTACTCTGGCAAATTAGTTATGCTCCCCTGTGTAACAGTGCTAAATCCCTTCACAATCAGCCAGGCGGCCAGGCTCATCTCATATATGCCCACGGGCAGAGCCATGAGCCCTTTAGCTGCCGAGTAAGGCTCGAAAGCACCGAACATCTCCAGCAGCCCCGCCGTAAACACGAGCACCGCCGTCACCATTCCGAACAGTGCTAACGGTCTTGGCACCAGCCTCGTCTGAAAAAGCAGATAGCTATACAAGGTCGTATTGACTCCAAGCATAAAGTTAGGTCCCAGCATCGATGTCCAGCGGTGAATCCCCTGCAGCAGGTACCCGATCTCAATAAGATTGTCTTGATTGGGCACCCCATTTGCTTCATAGTGAATACTGAGCTGCAATAACCCCAATATACTCACCGCGCCAATGGCAATGAACACAGCCTCCATAAATCGAAAGATCAGATAGCCAAGAGCCAGGTGCTCATTCCAGCGGCGAAGATAAGGAAACAACATGATTGCCGTCCCCACCGCCGTCAGTACGAGCAAGAGATCATTCAGGACGCCGATCAACAACTCTGTTTTTTTTCCATCGATGACGGCTAAGTACCAATTATCGTTCAAAACGGGGGCGTAACAGAGCACGGCAATGACGGATGTAACCGCGGCTAAAATATAGAAAATCCCGATGAGGATTCCATTCCTTCTATCTTGCGCCATTCCTCTTACCTCCTTATTCGATTGGAGATGCCTATGGACCATTATGAGGTTATCGAACGAGCATTGATCCATATCGAGGACCGCCTGGACCAGTCTTTATCGCTGGACTCTTTGGCAAATTCCTTCAATATATCCAAGTTCTACTTTCATCGGCTTTTCTCGGCCATAATGGGTTGTTCGTTGAATCAATACATTCTGTCCCGAAGGCTGAACGCTTCCTTGCCCCTCATTCAAGCTGGCCGAACGTCCCTTACCGATATTGCTTACCAGCTCAACTTCGGGACACCTTCCTCGTTCACCCGCGCTTTCAATCGCCAGTACGGCGTGGCCCCTAGTTCGCTGAAGGCTCATCACCCTACCATTCTTCCAGTCCCGATCCCCTCCATCGTTCGAAGGCCCATCAAGAATATCAACGGTGACGTGGTCGCGGATTTTACCCTTATGGAAATCCCGCCCATCCGGCTGAGCGGGATCGTCTTCGAGGTGGATTTGGCGGCAGACTACGAGACGACGATTCGGTCCCATTCGAACATGCTGCTGCAGGAAGTGGACTCCTCTGTTCAAGGCCCTTGTTATGTCGTCTATTCGAATTGCCAGCCTGACTCCACCCGGTTCAATGTCCTGTTCGGAATTCCGCAGGATATCCGGATCGAAAAGCCCTTTTATTTCACCGTGGACGTGCCGCAGCTCTTCTGCGCCAAGTTCACTTATTCCGGCGGTCTCCTCGAGATTGGCGAAGTCCTGAAGACGGATTACGCGCGATTCCTGAAGATTTCTAGACAGGAAACGGACGATTCCCACATCGAGTTGATCCAACGTTTCGATGACGTTCACAACCTTGGTTCAACCTATCATATCTACGCTCCGATCAAAAAACTGCCCATCGATTCCGATGAGGAATAGCGCTATTCCAAAGGATCGGATGAACACAAGATACCATAAGGATCTTCGTCGTACTTTCCAGATCTTGCTGTAATCCTGCGCTACCTCTCGGACAGCTTCATTACCAATACAAGTTACTGAAGGATTCGATGAGGGCTAACACTTCTCGCGTTTGCCTACCTACGGCATAGAGCGCGTAGGACCAAGAGGTTTCTTTCCAGAAAGGAATGGTATAATAAAAGGGGATTTTTATGTCACTACCGCCGAATACAAGGGGCATTTGTGTCAATCTTCCGCGGATTCCGAGGATTTGTTATAATGAATAACTTAACCTTTCTACCCATTTAAAAAAACTCACTGAAATGAATCAGTGAGCTCCCTTCCTACGCCATGACCGAGCAGATCGCGTACCACCGAGAATCCGTTTTGCTTGGCATGGATCTGAACCACATGCATCACATCACATCGTGGTCCGGTTTCCGACAACAGCTTTTTCGACACCGAGAACTAGTCCTCGTAGACTACAGAACCTATATAGGTAAGTTTTCTGCTATCTAGGAATGCCTCCTCAATATCATCTTCATATTCATAGTCGTATAATCGAATAGCTATATTATATTCTTCTGCTAAATCATCACCGTAAAACTCAACGAGTTCACGTATGATTACTTCAGAAAAAGAAGCATTCATAAGCAATTCCGAGATTGTTGAAGATGAAGTTTCCCTAAAAGTACATTCTAATAAATCCTGATTATAATCAAGAAAATCTAAATTGAAATCAGACATGAACATTGATCGAACTCTATCTCCATGTTCATCATACTTTATTTCTACATATTTATTCAGATCATTTTGCCGTCTGCAGTTTCCAAACCAAAGCGAAACCGCGCCTGCACTTTCTCCCATTAGATCCTCCTGTAATGATTTTATTTTTAGCCGTAAGTTATAAATTAGTTACTAAACTACCCGGTGCCCATAAAAGTACTTTATACCGGTTTCCCAATCCATTTTGGAAAGCATCTCTGCGTATTGATAGATGTCCTCAAGTATCTTGCTATCAACAATCGTATCAAATTGAACCGGACATTTTATTCCGCTCCAAACGGACAGCAAAGTTGGAATTACGTTAGTTCTTATAGGAACGCTTGTATTTAATGAGTTAACCGATTTCTCAATAATCTGTTTCGTTAATTTTCCAGGGAAAACTGGAGTGGAGTAATAATAGTAATGCTCTTCAACCACATCATTCAAAAAATCAACGTAATAGTTCCCAATCTCTTCTACTGTCGCGTCCTCATCCAAATGATCTGAATAATTTAGAAAGATATCCAACGAATTTCTAATCGTTCCTGCTACATTTGTATCTTCCCATTCTTCAAGCATAGCCAACAGATAGGGTATAACATCATACGATAACGTATATAGAGAAGCAGCTGCAAACGTGTCAGCATTATTCTCTGATACATCAGAAAGAAACAACAGATTCTCACTAATTAAAAGATCTTTATGTGATGCCACTAAGCAAAATAAGCGAATACATACTCTTAAAACTTCTTCATCCTTAGTAATATTCATGATCTGGAGTAGATCAGCTTTTACGGAAAAATCACCTAATTTCAACAATTCAGTGATGAGCATCAACTTTTCCCGATCAGACATTGCATGTTCAAAGGATTCTCTTAAAACAGCAATATCACAACCTGAATTTGTTTCTCCATACCAATGGCTTTTTAATAAATCGCTAAATAAAACCATCATCTCGTCTCCAATCCTATTCAGGAGTTGTATACATTTCTGATAGAAAATCATCAAATGAATCTGCCAATAAATAAACATTGCTTATGTCATCGAGATCTTCGGATTCTTCCTCATGATCCCAGAAGTATATTTTCCCATAATATTCCTCATCGGTGCCTATACAGATCACATTACCACCGGGGTCGTTGCCAATTGGCATCAATCCTATTGGTAATCTATCTTCATATATGTGTATGTTTTCTGCGAGATTGTTGTACATCTCTCCTATGCCAAAAAACATTCTTAGGATATCCGGTCCTTGTTCATCAGAGATTTTAAATAGTTTAGGTATTGGCCGCCCCCCGTTAAATTCCAACAAAAAGCTTCTGTACTGTTCAGGAAGGCTGATGCTATGTTTCAACTCAAATTGTTCGATGATCTCCACAGAAAGAGGTCCGTTTGTTTCAGTAAATTGCACCATAACATTTTCACCTTTTCTTATTGTTTTCTTTTCCCTAGCTTCAAATTTCTCTCTGCTGGCTAGCATATTAGCTATGAAATCAGCAATGTATTCTCATTCTGAAATCCCTTATCTTAATTAATTATACAATCATCAAATTGGCTAAATTAACTAGGTTCTTGTCAAATTTGGCAAAGTTTTATACTAAAACAAACCACAAAAGCTAAAACAAACCGCCAGAGGTTAGACCTCTGACGGTTTGCTTTACATCACTACCTTATTGATTAGCATTGTTTAGTACAGTTAGTGAATTATCCAAAGCAGACTTACATTTGCTCGCATCCGGGTGTTTAGAACGAACGGCAGCCAAAACGCTATCGATTGTGCCATCAATTTGGGTCCACGTTTTCCGATCGATTTTTCGAAGACTCGGCTCTGCATCGTCCCAATCATGTTCCAAATTATCAGCACCCGTTTTCGCATCTGAAATGCTGTTAGAATTAACGTTCTTCAGAATATTGTTTTCTATATTGATAAAATCTGATAACTGCCCAGTCAATGTCGTTTGAGTAGAAACGGTCTGAGATGAGATGTGATTATTCATCCAAACATATCCCCCAATGCCGATCGCCAGAAAAACGCACAGTACCGAAATGGTCTGAACCAATACATTCTTTGGGTTACCGCTTGTGTGGTTTGGGGACACAGATTCATTATTGGAAAGAATATCGATCTTCGAAATGATAAGGTACACGACAATCGCCAATATCGCTAGAAGAAATATGACACTGGTAATGGTTGCACCCAATCCTAAGCCGCCATTCACATTGGATTGAGACAAATAATCACCCAACGATGCTCCAAGCGGACGAGTGAGAATATACGCAACCCAAAATGCTAGAATTTCATTAAGCCGCGCAAATTTCCAGCCCAAGGTTACACAGCCTATAATAATGACGACAATGATACCTGTTTTTAGATAACCAAGACCGAGTTGCTCGGAATACAAATCTCCGACTGCAGTTCCGAGTGCAAATGTAAAAAGAATCGTTAACCAGTAAAAGACTTCTCTTTTAAATGTGTAAATCGAATGAATAGATAGCGTTTTTTCGCTTAGATACCAGAATAGGAACGTTAATCCTAATAATACACTGAAAACAATGGTGCTAAGCTCAAGCGGTACGCCAAATCCATCCGTTAAATTATCGGTAACCAAAGTTCCAAACACACTGATAAGCACAACTGTGAGCCAATAAAGTACCGGAACGTATTTCTTTGCTCTTAATTGAAGATAAATGACAATAACAAATGCGATTCCCATTATGAGGGTAGTGAGTGGCAGGCCGATTCCCAGATTAACATTCAGAAAATCCGAAAAGGTCTCTCCAACGGTCGTGCATAATACTTTGATGACCCAGAAAAAAATGGTTACTTCCGGAACCTTACTAAGAATCTTACTCATTTTGTTCTGTTTCGCTAACATTTCGTCTCCCCTTTCATTTCTTCCTTTCACGACTTCGATTATCTCTCTTTCACATTAGCCTGTATTCCTAAACCTCCTGTGAATCAAAACTTAAGTTTTTATTAACAAAAATTACTCATGCCTCTTTTAGATTTGAAAAAGACGCTCCCATTCAGGAGCGCCTCCATCATCATATATACAATGAATTGATTATTTTTCATTTATGCTCATTACTTTGCGTTTTTTTAGAGTTCGTCCGAATAGGATCAGACCTATAAAAGCAGCGGCTCCTATGGCTCCCATCGCCAAGGATCCTCGCCTCACGCCGGCAAACATCCCGCTTACTGCGATGTGGTAAGGCATGAGCCCGATCATCGTAGTCCAGATGAAGGTTTTAATATCGATCTTTAGCAATCCAGAAGCGTAATTGATCATATGGTAAGGCAGTAAAGGAACAAAACGGACTGTCAACAGCCCCGAGGCCTTTTGCTCGCTCACAAATCGTTCTAGTTTGTTTTTATATGGTATATCCTTTATCGCGCCAGCAAATGGTTTAGATAGCCACCGTATCAAATAATAAGCACCAATTGCTCCAAGAACACCGCCGATCCAGGAGTAGAATCCTCCTAGAAAAGGGCCGTAAATTTCCATTAACAAAAACGTCGTGAACTCTCCTGGCACTGGGACGACATTGACGAACGTTTGAACGATGATTCCGATTAATACGCCCCATGGGCCTATTTGTTGTACGGCTTTGAAGGTGTGTTGTACAACTCCGATTTTTAATAAATGTAGATAATAGACAATCGCGATGACGATCAATACAAAGCTAATGACGCTAATCAAACGGGATTTGATCTTCAATGTCAACCTCCGTATTAGAATGACATTTGATTCTTACGAAACAGTGCGAACTTGGCCGTAACGTATTACACGATCGAAAACACGAAAAAACCGCTCGCTCTGCGGAAATCTGGAACCTTACGATCGCCTTACTATTAGGATAAACTCTCGCCATTAAAAAGACGTAAACGAACGATTAAAATTTTCATAACTCTGGCTGAATGGCATCGTCGTCATGACAGTAATTATTGATGATTTCTTTAAATTTGATAGTGCGTGTTTTCTCTTATTCATAGGCGATTCACTGTATGTCTCAAAAATAAACAAACGGTGAAAAATCTTAAATCATTATTAAGTGTCTCAAATCCGTTGCGATAGTATCGATCTCACAACTATAATGGGACGAGTATCCGAAACAATAACTTAATTGAAAGGTATGACATCAACTATGAACTTGATCATTTTTCATTGGCTCAATGATTTGGCCGGTCGTCTCGACGGCATCGACGATATAATGGAGTTTTTCGCGCAAGACCTCGTCTGGATCCTGATTGGAGTCGTTGCATGTTTGTGGCTTTCCGGCAACATCCATAACCAGAAGCTCGCTTTCCACGCGGTCCTTTCCGCGACAATCGCCCTGTTGCTCGGCGGTTGGGTCATTTCTCCGCTCGTGAACCACCCGCGCCCATTCGTCGGACATGCAGTGCACCTATTGGTTGCCCATGCACCGGACCCGTCCTTCCCGAGTGACCATGCTACGCTCGCATTTGCGCTCGCTTTCGGCATTTTGGTCGGCAAACGAAAAACGGGGTCCTTCATGCTGTTGCTTGCCATTCTAACAGGAATCGCGCGCGTATATGTTGGAGTTCATTACCCGGCAGATATCGCAGGTGCGATCGTCTTGTCCGCATGTACGACCATACTCATTTCGAAGCTGCAACGCCAATTGCAACCCATAGACCTTTTTTTAATCCGATTGTATCGCGGCATCACGGCAAAAGTACCTTTCCTACCCCGCACATGAATTGGAGATTTGCTGCTATTTATTTTTCGAGAAAACAACATTTTAAATGGCAGCCGTTGTACGGCTGCCATTTTTAAATACTTTTACCTGAGATAGTTTTCTTTATGCGTAACAGGTTCTAACCCATCCATGTGCCCTGGTGTAAGATGGCAGTTGAGCCTCTAAATGAGATTGATTGCTCCCCCTTGTTATATCTTTTTACAATGTTTCAATTTTCCGTACCTTACGCTTGCGCCAAACAAGCTCATAAATAACAGGTACGACAATCAACGTGAGTAAAGTTGATGAGAATAGACCCCCGATTACGGTAATTGCAAGTCCACCTGAGATCAAACTGGTCGATGATCCGGAAGATATCGCTACCGGCATTAGTGCCAACATAGTGGCGAACGCCGTCATCAAAATTGGCCGCACTCGGGTTTTCGATGCTTCAACAATCGCTTCCCTAATTTCCATACCAGACAGACGATTTTTCTCGACACGATCCAGTAACACGACTGCATTCGTTACGACAATACCGACAAGCATCAGCATACCGATCATGGCACTGATAGATAGGGACTCACCAGTAATAAGAAGCGCACCTAATGAACCGATCGGAATGAAGATGAGTGACGTCAAAATGATCAGCGGTGTAATCAGACCACCAAAAGTCATGCTCATTACGATAAATACAAGTCCTACGGCAACAGCCATCGCAATAATAAGACTGCTGAAGCCTTCTCCGATCATTTCCATTCCACCACCGAATTTAACTTCAACACCACTTGGCATAGACAAATTATTTATGCTCTCTTTTACTTGTTTCGTCACCGATTGGACTGCGTCTTTATCTTTGATTGTTGCACTGACCTCAGCATACATTTTCCCATCATCATGATTTACTTTAATCCAAGCACTTTCTTCCGTTACGTTAGCAATATCGCTAAGTTTCTTCGCACCATTTGTGGTTGGGATCTGGATGTCTTCCAGTTCAGAGCGAGATTCAATTTGTTGCTGGTAAGCAAGTGTTACTTCTCGGTTTTCGTTATCGATTGTGTAAGCACCTGCATCAAGTGGTCTCAGTTGTTCCCCAACAAGTTGGGCAATGAGTCCTGGGTTTATTTTTTCATCAATTCCGACTTGATTTAGCGTTACGACCCATTTTGGAGTTACCTCATTCATGTTATTTGTAACATCCTTAAGGTCACCATCCTGGTTCAACGTACTTTCCACTTGCTTGGCTGCTTCGGAGAGCTGGGCGGGATCATTGGAATAAATACTTACCGATACATTATTTCCCGAAGTCATGCTTACTTCGTTGGACTTAACTTCAATTTCTGTTCCTGTTACTTCTGCCGCTGCAATTGCTGGAATTTCGCTGTTCATCCGCTCGATCATCGAATCCAAATCGGTACCCTTCTCGAACTGGACTGTTGCCTTGGCCTTATTTTTACTTACTAGGCCAGTCATGTTCTTATCTTGAGATCCGCCAATAGAGATCTGATAACTTTCTGCACCAGGCAATGCCTTCAAATAGTTCTCTACCTTGCTCCCAACCTTATCGGTTGCATCCAAGGAACTTTTTACCGGCAAGGTTATTTCAACAGAAGCCGATGGCAACGATGTAGTGGGAAGGAAGCTCATGCCGAGCAGTGGCACCAAACAAACCGATCCAACTAAAAGTAAAACGGAAAATACAAGGACGAGTGTTTTGCGCTTCAATGCCCCACGAATCGTCTTTTCGAAGATGGTTATCATTCGCCCACCTTCTTTGTGCGGCTTAACGCGGTTGAAGAATTTTCCGCCCATAATGGGAATAAGCATGGCGGCAACAAGCAAGGAAGTCAGGATAGAAATGACAACAGCTAGGGCAAATGGTCGGAACACGACTCCGATCATGCCGCCAACGAATAGCAATGGCGCAAAAACAACCACCATAGCAAAGGTAGAAGAAGCGACAGCACCCATAACCTCCCGAGTGGCCATCATTGCAAGCTCTTTACCTCGCAATTCGTCCCCTTTCTTTTGCTTCCACCGGTAGATATTCTCGATAACGACGATGCTATCATCTAAAATACGGCCGATGGAAACGGCAATCCCACCGAGAGTCATGATGTTAAGCGTATAACCCATCTGGTTCATAACGGCGATAGTAGCGAAAACGGAAATGGGCAGCGACACGATAGAGATTAATGTTGCTCTCACATTCCGCAAAAAGACGAAAATAATGATCATACAAAATAATGTGCCGAAAAGCCCTTCATGAATAAGCCCGGAAACCGATTCCTTAACATTTTCCCCTTGGTCAGAAATGACGTGAATACTCAGATCGCCGCTATCTACATAGTCTGCTAAAAGGGACTTCACTTCATCCGTAACGCTTGCTGTATTTGCATCCTGATTCTTTACGACATCAAGCAGAAAGCTGGGCTCCCCGTTGTAACGAGTTCTTTCGTCTTGTGTGGAAACGGTCCTGATTTCAGCAATATTCGATAGCAACACGCCGTTGTTTCCTAATTTCAGGTTTTCGATCTGAGACAGAGAAGTAACTTGACCTGACAGCTTGATCGGAATTGTTGTCTCATCTACACTTGCGGAACCAAGAGGAACGGCATAATTAACTGCTTGCAGTGCTGTGCGAATAGCTCCCAAAGTAATACCCTGTTGAGCGGCTTTATCTTTTTCCACAACGACTTCTAAACGATCAGAAGTCGTGCCCTTCAATTCAGCGGAGCTTACGCCTGCGACTTTTTGTATTTGTGGGACGACTTCAGTCTGAAGCTTTTCCTCTAACGCTTGAGAATCAAGCCTTTCAGAGAATATGGCAGCTTCGTATATGGCCCCAGCACCCAGTGATAACCGTTGGACCTTGACGCTAGCTCCATCCGGAAGTTTAATCTTTGCCACCGCATCTTCAATATCACCCGTTAGCTTTTCCATATTTGAACCGAACGGAAATTGTACAATGACATTGGCTGCGTTTTCGGCAGAGGTACTCGTGAGCGAATCGTAATCTTTCAAGCCCTTTATACTGTTTTCTATGGGCTTCGTAACTTGCGATTCCATTTCTTCCGTTGATGCCCCCGGCTGTGTCACCTGTACGTAAACAGTAGGCATATCCATTGCGGGAAGCGTCTCTTGCTTGATTTGCATCGCTGAGTAAACCCCGTAGCCCAATATAAGTAGGCACAGAATGACAACGGCGGTGCTGTTTTTCAAACTGAACTTTGTTAACCAATTCATCTTTTTTCTCTCCTCTCCTATCGATAGGATCATCTTATCAATCCAATTTGTACGCACTGTGTACGGAGCGAATATTATCGACAGGGGAATTTTTGAGAAAATAAAAAGCTCGTGAGGAACACGAGCCAGATGAATTCCATTATCCATTTTTGTCTATTTCCTGTTTTACCTTTTCACTTCTTCTTTTGATTTACTCGTTTCGATCAATACAACTGACTGATCCACTTGCGAGGGTAGTAAAGATGTCGATTCTATATTTAACATGGCTTTCTTATTGATTTGCATGGCGTAATACAAACCGAGGGATCCAATAACAATCTGCCACAACAGTTCGTTTTCCATTATAAAATCTCCCCTTTCTTGTTTACGAGTTCATTATAACAAATGAATGTGAACTCACTGTGTCGTAGATAAAATAGTGATTTTACTTTGGTGTTTTCGGAAGCGCGACGGTCATAACGGTCCCTTCGCCAATACGGCTAGAAACCTGTATCTCTCCGTTGTGCAAATCCAAAATACGCTTCACAATGGACAAGCCAATTCCATTGCCCCCCATTGCTTTATCTCTTGATTGATCCACCTTATAAAATGGTTTGAAAATGTGTTCAATTTCCTCTTGTGGAATGCCTGGTCCACTGTCTGTGATCGATACTCGAATCTCCTGGTCGTTTTGATCTACTATAATTTGGACATTCCCGCCAGTAGGTGAAAACTTAACAGCATTGCCAAACAGATTGATCCATAATTGATTTAATTTATCCTTATCCGCTTGCACATTTACTTCCCCTGCCTCCAACACCACATTCAGGTTTTTTCTAGACCATTGAGGTTCGGATGCCACGATAACATGACGCAATTGTTCATCTAACCGATAAACACTCTTATTAAGCACTAAATGTTCATACTCAAGTGATGACAGTTGAAGCAAATCAGTGCCGAGACGAGAAAGTCGATCGGTCTCCTCTTCGATGATTGCTAACATGTCTTGCCTCACGTGCTCATCCATTTTTTTATATCGTATCGCTTGCGTGAAGCCCTTTATTGAAGTAAGAGGCGATTGAATTTCATGGGAAACATCGGAAACGAACCGCCGACGTACTGCCTCCAAATTTCCCAACTCATACGCCATTCGATTAAAACTATTTGCTAGTTGACCGATTTCATCCTTACTTCTAATATTCAAACGGATATCAAACTCTCCTTTGGCCATTTTGCGTGTTGCTTTGGTCAACATCTGAATGGGTCGAACGAGGAAACGTGCCGCAACAAGAAAGAAAAGACTGCCGAATAGTAATACAAGCAAAAGCGCGGTTCTCAATATTGAAGCAAAAGGAATGCTGTCTATCTCAGGTGAAAGAAAAAGTGCATAAGGTTTCCCGTCTATTTGAAATGGAAGCCCTGCTACAAGCGGACGCTTGTGCTCTCCAATCACTTGATACATGTTTCCTTGAAGTACCAATTGAATCTCATCTTTAGTTAAGCGAAGTCTTTGAATCTCCGATGGATCTCCGTTGTGCAAGAGCTTGCTGTTTTGGTCAAAGAGCAAAATAGAATAGTTAGGTAGCGCTGTAACCCCATCCAATAATGTAGCCTGCACTTCTGGTGGAGAAGCCACATAAGAATCAATGATTTTCTTGCCACCTTCGATCAAGTTCTCTAAAACCACATTTTGGACTTTCTCAGCATAAAACCAGGTAACCATATAAAAAGCTGGGATGAGGCTGAGAAATAGAACAATGACGAAAGCTAGGATAACGCGAACGTAAAGTGATTTAATCACGATATACCTCCAACCTATAGCCAAGACCCCGCAACGTCATGATTTTGAAATCCTCTTCATAGGCGCCGAACCTAACTCGAAGTCGTTTGATATGGGTATCGATCGTCCGTTCGTCTCCCTCATAATCGTGCCCCCAAATTTTCTGGATCAATTCATCCCGCGTGAAGAGCTTACCCGGATAACTGGCGAGCGCAGCAAGCAGCTCGAACTCCTTAAGAGGAATCGATTCACTCTGCCCTGTATCCTTATTCCGGATCTGGTAGCTTGTTTTATCTAACGAGATACTCCCCAAATTGATGGTTTCGGAAACCGAAATTTTATAACGCTTCAGCAAAGCTTTAACACGTAACACAAGTTCCATGGGTTCAAAAGGTTTTACCAGATAATCGTCTGTTCCAAGTTGAAAACCCTTGATCCGATCCATGGGTTCATTTTTAGCTGTAATCATTAAGACCGGCTTTTCTCCATGCTCTCTCAAGCGCCTACACAACTCCCAGCCATCCATAAAAGGCATCATGACATCCAATATAATCAAATCGACCGCATGACCATTATAATACTGCCACGCTTCCGCCCCATTCGCTTGTTCCACTACTTCAAAACCTTCATCCTCCAAATAAAATCGGACTAATTGGCGTATGTGTCGATCATCATCCACAACCATTATAGTGGTCAATCACAGCCCTCCTGACTCCATAAAACTACTGTCGATTATAGCCTTCTTTCTTGTACTCTGTGTGAACTCGATAAAATGATACGGTAGCTTTAATGGTTTGTGGTTCCGAGATGACACAGCCAGGTTTTTCATAGTACTGTGCCCATGTCGTAATAAACTCATTCGCCCTTTCTTCCTTTCTTCCCATTTAAAAGAAAACTCACTGAAATGAATCAGTGAGTTTTCTTTAATAAAGTTTATCTAGGATTATTGTTCAGCTCTCATACTAAACACCTGATCGTTCGAAATTACAAATTTGAGCTTAGAATTCTATTGTGCGGTCAGTATAATCGGGCCATCCGCTGTGATGGCGATCGTATGCTCGTACTGTGCGGATAGCTAGCCGTCAGCAGTTCTAGCGGTCCATCCATCGGGATCAATCGTCATTAACGCTTTTCCTGCATTTAACATCGGCTCGATCGTAAAAACCATCCCTTCCTTCAAGCGGAACCCTTTGCCCGGATTCCCGACGTGGGTGGGCGATTTGGAACCGATTCCTTCGTGAATCATTTCCACAAGCGGCAAATAGATCCGTTCCTGAAAATCGGCAAACAGCTTGCTGAACCGGTTTCCCGGGAAGTAATGAAAATTATCTACAACCGTTTTAGTTAAATAAATACAGAAGGATCCTGGATGCACTTCCCCAGGAGCAGTCTAGAGAACGACTCAGCTTTATGTAAACTGCCACCCTCCCCCGACAAAGCGGGCAATACTGCCGACTCCGTTCGATTCAGGGCATCCCAGAGTAAATTTTCCAAAAGCATGAACTTATTTTTGTAATAATGATATACGGTTCCGTAGCCGAGCTCTGCCTTGACCGCAACGTCGCGTATTTCCAATTTGAATGCCCTTCTCCAAATAGGCTTCCGCAGCCGCTTCCATGATTTGGTTCATTCGCATCTCCCGGATCGCGTCATTCTGTTCTTTGGTAAGTGGTGACATGTGTCCTCCTTTTTTAGACCTGTGCAGTAATGTCAATGTAAAATCAATATTCATCATTTCTATGTTTGACACAAACATTAATCAAGACCAAAATCGAAAAACGAAAGTTCTCATAGACTTTGTGAAATATCATTATATAAGCCAATAATAATGAAAACCGTTCCTCTTTTAAGGAACGGTTCGTTATGTTGTGAGCTTAGTTTAAAGTTATCTCGCTTTTTAACTATGATTTATTCTGAGTATTGTATTGCTCGAAATGAATTAATAACTCCACTAATTCCGACTTTGAAAGCTTCATATACCGCCTTCTAATGCGTTCTAGATCTCGTCTCTCTTTCACTAGCTTATAGATATTGTTAGCTTGATCAAGCGACATTTTGGTGGCTCTACTTCCTTTAGAATGCCTATTATAACAGTGTGTAGAAAAGTAATCATGTAGTTGTTCATTAGTAAAGATTGATTTTACGTGAATGCCAACACCTTCAGGATCAATTTCTTTAGATTTTAGAGTGACAGCTCGATATGAGACACTTTTGGACTCATTGATTAAAGAATCAATCGCTTTTTTGCCAAGAAGCCATTCCATTGTTGCAGAATCAGTATTCCGGTACATACATCTCATCCTTCTGTATTAGTGAATGAGTAGAATCTCTTAAGTGCAATCGGAAGCCTGTTGAGACGTTATTGCGCGGAAATCTCGAACTTTGTGCCGGCATCCCCAACGAAAACAATGGATCCTCCTGCGGGCAGCACGACCTGTTCCTTACCTCCGATGACACTGAAGTAGGTGCATGTTCCCTTCTCATCATAAACAGCAAAAGAGGCGTTCAAGGGCATGCCAACCTTAACAGTCTTGCCCCCGTCTTTGTCGCTTATCGTAAACCACTTGGCGTATCCGCTCATCGGAATTGTAACGATTGACTTCTTAGCAACGTCTATCGGCTTTACGGCGTCCTCGTTCACGAAGATACTTCCACCTAACTCCAGGTACTCAACGCCGTCCTGCGTAAAGAACGTATAACCTGTGAGATCCCGCCCGTTCACTCCCGGAATTTGCAATTCGGAGACGGCCTTATTCGGGCCGATTATTCGCTTATCCAACGCATACCCTGGCAATTGTTTCGACACGTTCAATTGGATGGATTTCAACACCAAATAAGCGATCGACGTATACTTCTCATTCAGCAGATAATACTTCTTGCCATCGCGGCGGATCCATGCCTCTTTCGTCTTTATCGAAAGATTTTGAGGCTGGAGCTTCTCGGCTTGATACAAGGACACAGCCATCTGCCCAAGACCTGGCAACGAAGCGTATTGACGCATCCATAAGTAGGTGTGGCCGTTACCCTTCGTCACGAAGCTGATTATCGCATTCCCATCCGCACTCCGGAACGTGCCATCCACCGAATACATGTAGATCTGGGATGGACTATCGGGCGACTGCTCCGAAGTGATGAACATGTCGCCGCCTTTGGTAATATCGATGTTCATCGTTGTACCGGTCGCGCCATAGATTCCCGAATACTTAAGCACAGACTCCGGCATATCGACCTCATCTGACGAGCCGTATGACTTCTCAGACTTGAATTCGGCAATTGTCCCTTTCTCTTTCAGCGCCTGAAGCAGGATTTCATTTGCCAGAAGCTCATCGTTTGTGCTGGACCCGCCGGACGTGACGACAGCTGCCGCCATGTCCTGCTCGGGAAGCACAACGAGTGCCGCGTGATAGAAAAGCGTGTCACCGCCTTTGGTCAGCGCCTTCATCCCATATTCGCTGAAGGGATACAGATTGACACTGTCCCAGCCAAGACCGTAAGTGATCGAGCTGTCCGCATCATCAGGCCACAAAGGTGTCTTATACTCGTCTTGTGCCATGGCCGTAGCCGATTTTCCGGACAAGACTTCTCCCAGTTCCCCGGTGAAAATTCGTGAGAATCGAGCTAAATCTTCCGCTGTGGAATAGATGCCTCCCGTTCCGATCGTGTTGAGCGTCTCGTTGGGAAGTTGTCCTATGTAGGAAGGATAATAGATTCCCGCCATCTTTGCATTGTTCGGAGAATCGAGCGGCGTCTCCGTATTGGCCATACCTAGAGGTTCCGTAATAAATCGATGGATATAAGAGGTAAAGTCCATACCGCTGACTCGCTCGACCAGAATCTGGGCTAGCGTAAATCCGTCATTGCAATAAACCGAATAAGCGCCTGGGTCCGCCTTCAAAGTCTGTCCGGCCAATTGCTTCAACAGTGTGTCGTGGGCATATGTATCGTTATCTTCGAATAAAAAGGCATCCGTAAACGACGATCCGTTCAGCCCGGAAGAGTGATTCAGTAGCATGCGTGGCGTAATCTGCTTGTAGCGTTCATCCTTCATCGTGAACTCGGAGATATACTGGACGACCGGCGTATCCAGATCGATTTTCCCTTGGTCGACCAACTGCATGACGGCAACCGTGGTAAACACTTTACTTATCGAGCCGATCCCGTACATCGTGTCTTTCGTGAGCGGCTTCTGTCGCTCCTTATCATTCTTTCCGGATTGGCCGGATACGACGATGTCGCCATGATCGATAATGACGTACTGCACGCTGTTCGTGCCGTAAGAGTTAGTGAGGAGATCGGCCTTCTCCTTTGCGTCTTGCCGGGTTACTTCGAAGGAGTTTAAAGCCTCGTTCGTAGGAGAGCCCATTGCTGCCGTTGGCACGGTTGTCGGTACAGCGCTTGGCTCAATCACCCCAGACGTATTACGCACCACTGCAGTGTGCTGCGTCTCTGCCGGTGCTATATTGCCGTCGCAGGAGGTTAGCAGCAGACACGAACATAACACAGCCCCCATTATCCATCGACTTTTCATCATTTGAACTCTCCTTTCTAAAGGTAACTCTTGCGAATAAAATAGCATAAATGCTGGAAACATCCTATCAAGCATTAGTTGAAGAAGATACCTTACCCCATGCAACCACCGCTTGAATTTTCGTTTAATACTAGATAGTTTTTCAACCATCTTTAGTCCCACGGCGCTTCACTCCAGTTCAAGAATGATTCCTCAGAAACATGATCTTTCTCTAATCGGATTTTTTCCAAGAGAGTCTCATTTCTGTAGCCACGCAGTGGATTTTGTTCTTGTCATGGACATGTTCATCGATGGTCACTGAATTTATTAAACTAGCGCTCCGGTCGCGACGAAATTCAACTTCTCGGATTACTTCGATGAACGAGAACCGACTTACTGAAACGGAAAAAACCAACATAAAAAACAGAGCATCTGAGGTCGTGCCTCAGATGCCTTTAATTTAGTATTTTTCTATGACTGGTTCATTTTTATTAATCTTCTACTCCTGTAGGCAGGTTTTTACCCGCTTCATTTGGCTTCGAGTACATTTTATTGAGTATAATCGTTTGCACGATAATGAATATACCACCTACCGCCCAATATAAGGGTAACGCGGCGGGCATCGCAAAAGCGAACACCCCCATCATGATCGGGGACAACAATCCGATGAAAGCCATTTGGTTATTTTGATTTTGCTGAACCTGCGTTGAAACAGATTGAGACACACGGAACTGAATGTAATACACCGCTGCGGCAATAAGCGGCAAAATCATATCTGTTTTCCCCAAGCTAAACCACAGAAAATCGTGAGCCGCAATCTCTGGGGTACGACGAATGGCGTTGTAAAATGCGAGGGTGATCGGCCATTGGAGAAGCACCGGCAAACACCCCATGTTTAAGGGATTAAATTGATGCTTCTGGTAGAGCTGCATCATCTCGACTTGCTGTTGCTTTTTTGCATCTGCACTGACGTCGTTCTTATACTTCTCCTTTAGTGCGGTTAACTCTGGCTGGAGGACGGCCATCTTTTCTTTCATGGCCATTTGCTTCTTCGTTTGATTCATCATTAGCGGCATGATCGCAAGTCTAATGATAAAAGTCAACAGCACGATCGATAATCCGTAGTCTCCGTGAAAAGCATTCGCGAAGAATTTAATCAAGTTCGAAAAGGGATAAATAAGGTAGTGATTAAATATCCCTGGCGAATCGGCATTAATCGGGTTTGATGAGGATGCCGTCGAACACCCGCTGAGCACAATGATCGGAATAATCCCAATCAACATAACGAGAACGGGCTTCGCCCATTTTTGTTGTAATACTATATTTTTCACCGTTGTCCTCCCTAATTGAATGTATGGAATATCAAAGTAGGGAAGGACAATTGTCGTCTTCATCAGGTGCTTCTTTTCGTCTGACGGTACGTGCTATCCACCGCTGAATGCCGTTGGGTTGCGACAGAATGACAGCCACAAACAAAGTTGAACCGGCTGCAGCCATTTCATGATCCCAGCGTATCTCTCGTAATGAAAAAGAGGTAAATGGAAGTAACACTACGGAGGAGATGAGAACGATCGAGAATGCCAATTGAATCAAGTCAAATAAATGCTCCAGTCAAGTTCACCTCTGCCTGAGCCATATTGGAAAAATTAGGCTAAATGATTATACGTTAGAAAAATTGTTTAGTTTCACTAACCTGCCCGTTAGTCAAACAGCCTGCCGGATTATTCCGGCAGGCTAAATCGTCCTATTGTATCCGTTAGCTCTGAACATCATTAGCGGCTTGCTCTTAAACTAGTGAAGTTGTTGCCCAAAAGCTTCCTGAGCCATTAGCCTATTCTGCGCTCTTCCTCAGCGAACGCCAGCACCTTCGCACGAAGCTCCTCTTTCATCTTAACCATTTCTTCTTCTGCGGATTTGCGCTGCGTCTGGCCGTCGCGCTGAATTCGGATCGTCTCCTCTAGCGTGGAGATTAAATCCTGGTGCGTTTTCTTCAGCGTCTCAATTTCGACGATGCCCTTCTCGCTTTCCTTGGCGATCTCAAGCGTGCCTTGCTTCATCATTTGCGCATTTTTCAGCAGCATGTCATTTGTCGTCTTCGTCACTTCCTGCTGGAGCTTCAACGCTTCGTTCTGACGGAATAGGCTGATCGCGATAATGATTTGCTGCTTCCAGATCGGAATTGTGTTCAAAATGGAGCTTTGGATCTTGTCCGAAAGCACTTGGTTGTTCGACTGGATCAGGCGGATTTGCGGCGCGGCTTGCAGCGAAATTGTCTGCGACAGTTTCAAGTCATACAGCTTCTTCTCGAATCGGTTCGCCGCGCTCACCAAATCGGTGAATTGTTGCAAAGCTAGTTGGTCACCGGACTCCTTTGCTTTCTTCTCCATTTCGGGTAGCACGGTTTCTCGCAGCTCTTTGAGTTTCATTTCCCCCGCTTCGATAAAGACGGACAGTTCTTGATAGTAGCCCGCGTTGCGGTCGAACAGCTCTTGTAGCGTCATCGTTTCTTTCATCAGCGTGTGGTTCGTTTTTTCCAGCTTCACCGAGATCTGTTCGACGTAAGCGTTGATTTCCCGGTATTGGCCGATGAACTTCTCGATTTTACTCGCGAACGACCGGAACAACTTGGAGATGAAGCCCCCCTTGTTATCCGACAGGCTGTCGACGTCGAGTCCCTTCAGCTTCAAGCTCAGGTCGGTCAAAATTTCGCCGGCGGCTCCAGAATCCTTCATCGTGACATGCTCCAGCACTTTATCCGAGAAGGAGCTCAGCTCCTTCTGCACACCTGCGCCATAATAAGTGACTGCTTGCGGGTCCGCCAAGTCCAGACTTGCCGCAATCGCTTTCGCTTTCTCCACTTGCTCTGGGGTCAAACCCGCGTTTTCCGTTACCGTCTGCAGTTCCGTCATTTGAATGACTCCTCCTTGGAATAGGTTATTGCAAATCTCCAATAATGCGGTCCATGATCGCGGCCGTCGGCATCGAAATGACCGCATCGATCGTTTCCGGGATGCCCGTGATGCCGAGCGCTTTCGTGTCATTTTGGATTTCTGTGAGGCCGGAGCGGAACCCGTGCTTCTTCCAAGCGAGCTCTTGGATCTTCGGATCCTTAAGCGCTGCAAGCAGTTTCTCGCCGTTAGGCGTAAGCGCGATCAGCGGATGGGAACTCCATACCGTCGGTTCAGGATAGAGGATGCGCATCCTGTCCTTCACTTGGCCCCAAACTTGTGGATTTTGCTGTGCGAACTCAATCATTTGGTTCTCATAGCCGACAATGATCGGTTTGGCTCCCATCCCCGTTTTCAAATATTGCTCGAACAGATCTCCCGATGACGGCTCCAAATACCCGAGACCTTCAAAGAACGCTTTGACCCGTGGCAGCGCGCTGCCGATATTGCTCTCGTTCGCGATACCTCCGCTGATCAGATTCGCGTATAGCCCGGCAAATTGGTTGCCCGAGTTCGATTTCGTCAGGTCAGTCGAGATAATCGTTGCCTTGCCATACAGCTTCGATGACGGGTGATCGGCGTTCGCCCCGAGTTCGTCCCAGGTTTTCCCGTCGGTGACGACCTGCAGGAGCGCCTGCGTATCTGCGAAATAGGTGTCACCTTCCTTGTGGACAATCTTTTGCGCGGTCAGAGCGTCTGCGATCCGGTCCCACGTGTAGAACACGATCGGAGAGTTGAAGATGATTTCACTCGATCGAACGTCTCCCGCATGCCCGTTCTTGAAAATCTCGAGGGCCACCTGGTTAGACGGGAACAGGAAGTCAGGTCCCGGAGCGTACGATTTAACCATGTCGATGCTGCCCGCCTTTTTCCAATCGACTGTAATTCCGTATTTTTCTTTCAAAATGCGAATGATCTCTTCGTCGTCAAACAACCCGGCTTTTTCTCCGCCCAGATATCCGGTCGCGGTAATGTTCCCCTTGGACCCGCCGGCTCCTTTGCTCGCGACAAAAGCGATGATCGCTACGGCAACCAGGATGAGGATTCCGACGATAATGCCCAGCTTCCTCCCGTTCACTGCATCCCCTCCGTTTTCAACATCTGTTGCAACATATCCAGCTCGACGTCCAGATCGAGCACATCATCGGAAACGAGCTTTTTCAGCTTCTTCTCGAACAAATCAGCGATTAGATCCAGCTGGCTCTCGGTTCTGGCGATGATTTCGATCACCTCCGGGTCAGTCAGCCCCTTGCGCTTAAGCTCCGTGTACTTGTTCAGAATTTTGCTTGTCGATTCCAAATCGTATGTAAAATATTGACGGATGATCTTCACGCTTTGCGGCTTCTGTTCCAGGACCTCGAAGATGCGGTCGGAGATGTCGGCGATTTTCTTAATTTTCACTTGTACAGCCGGATCGCCTGTAAGCGGTATGTAGCTCTTGATCGCCTTGACGTGAATGCGGCCTTCCTCGATCGTCCGCTTATAGAAATCGATAGATGTTTCGTCAAGCGACAGCGGTAAAGAAGCAATCGGCTTATTGCGCCAAATGAGCAGTACCGCACCGTATACTGCGGCTCCTGACGCGAACGAAAGCCAGAACGAAGCGCGGATGCCGAAAAGAAAGAGGAGGATGACCCCTGCTCCGAGCAGTCCGGCTAAAATCCCTTTTAACGTTTGCATGTGGACCGCTCCTCCTCTCTTAATTGTATCCTTTCGCTTCCTTGAAGGCGCTGATCAAGTCCTTCGTGCCGTCGAACAGTTTGCCTCGCGTCAGGTCGGAGAGTCTGACGAGCTGATCTTCCGAAGCGTCGCCGAACATGATTGGGAACACCGGAACGTCACGGCCGAGTGCGCCGTACAATCGCTCGAACTTTTCGTATGAGCCGTCCGACTTGCCGTCCGTCATCAGGATGACGGCGATGTTGTATTTTTCTGCGTCAACGCCTTTGATTTGCTCAAGCGCTTTGACGGAAGCGGTATAAATATCGGTGCCTCCGCCCGCAGCCAAATTCTCTATTTTGCCGAGCAGATCGTCGTAATCCTCGAGACGATTGGCTTCCCAGACGTCGATGACGTGGTCGCTGAACGGAATGGCCGTTACGACGTCCTCCTTCGAGCTCTGAAGCAAGTATTTACTTGCTTCCTGCTGGTTCAGGATTGTGCGCATCGCTTTCTTCAGTTGCTGCTCACCATTCTCGGCCATGCTCCCGGAATAATCGAGCACGTACACGGTGTAGCTCGGCTTCTTGAGCGCTGTCTGGTACAAGTTCATCGCTTCGAGCACGACGTCGGTACTCGGGAACGGGATCGGTGAGATCGGCCGGTTCAGATCGATGCCCCAATCCGGATTAAACACCTTCGGATCCACGCTGCTCACGACGCCGCCGAACCCTGTTCGCCGCCCGAGCGCGCCGATTTCCTTCTGCGCCGGCTCCGCGAGCAACGCGTCTTGTAATTTTCGAAAAAACGCTTCTTTATCCTTGTCTCCGTTGTCGATGTACCCAAGCGTAAAGTCCGCGATGCTGAGGCCATCGACCGGATAGACGATATAGAGCGGCTCTTTGCCTTCTTTGACGAGTTCTTGGTTCGTCTCGATGAGCACCGCTTCATAATTCACCATCGCGTTATAGGAACCGTCGCCCTTCAGGAATAGGTCTTTCAACCAACCCGAGCTTCCGGAGCTGCGGTTGACCCCTTGGAGCAGCTGCTTCACTTGCCCGCGAAGGTCCTCGTTCTGCAGGTCTTCCTTGGTGACGGCTTGATCCTTATTCAGGAACGCGTGTAAAAAGCCGAGGTATGCACTCAAGCCGGAGTTCGATTGGGTCGCCGACGTCATCATGAAGCGCAGCTTCTTGTCGATGACTGCCTTCTGGATGTCTCGGATTTTCACTTCCCGACCAACGAATCCGAGTTTCTCCGCCTTCGATTTCGTAATGCCAAACGCGATCGGGGACGTCATGACAGACTTGGCATATTTCACCTTTTTGTCCTTGTCGCCGAGGTCGATCCAAAACCGCGATGCGAGCCAAACGGCATCGAAGCGGTCCGACTCCGTCTGCAGCAAGCTCATGCTGTCGATCGAGCCTTTGTACTCGAATTGCACGTTGTACCCCTCGTCCTTCACGATTTTCGCGACGATTGGCTCCAGCGCCTTGTTCTCGGAACCGGACAGGATCGTGAACGTCTTTCCTCCATCCGAGCTTTTGCAACCCGCTAGCGCGGATAAAACTAAGATCAGGGCGAGTATGCTTGCCATAAAACGAATCATGTGAAACTTGCGAGCCTTGGGTGCCAGTCCCCTCATTCGTCTTTACACCTCTCATTCTCATCTGTTCCATATTTTATCAAGTGAGTATTCGCGGAATATTAACGTTTTGTAAAGTATAGAAATTAATGGGAAAATGCATCTTGTTTCAGATACGAAAAGAAGGTGCCTTAGTTTCAGGTTATAGCTGAAGACGATTTAGGCCTACTTCACTTAATGGATAATTCTACCGACGCTCTTTTTACCTTCAATGTTGGTTAATTTGTGTCCTTCAACGACAATGTAAGTACTTATGCTCTTGCCACACCAGTTAGGCTGATTCAATTGAATAAGAAAACCACCAGCTGCGTTCGGATGAACGAGACTGGTGGTTTACGGGGTATAGGAGCGATTGAGAAAACGATTAGTTCATAACTTGAAAATCGTCCACGTCGATACGGCTGCCGGAAGTACCGGCAACAACGACTTTAAAACGAACATTGCCTGTTGCCCCTACCGTAATCGTTTGTTGAGTGAGTGTGGACGTGCATGTTGTGGCGCTGGTCACGTCGATCCAGGTGGAACCGCCGTCCGTTGACTTTTGCAGCTTCCAGGTGGCACCGGTATCCGATCCGAAGTTGGCGATGGACAGCTGCACTTGGGAGGCACCTGAAACGTCGAAATTCATCGAGATGGCGCCGGCGGACTTGATGCGTGCCGCCTGTGTGCCATCTTTGACATCAGTGGACAAATTTCCCATGAGGGCATCGTCGAAATACCATGAGCCCGACGCGAGTGTTACATTACCTGCCGTATAGGTGCTTTTGGTACCTGATTCATAGGTTTCGGACATCGTTGCAGTCCCGGACCCTGATCCTGACCCAGAGCCAGATCCAGCACTAACGATCTGAAAATCGTCCACGTCGATACGGCTGCCTGAGGTGCCGGCAACAACGACTTTAAAACGAACATTTCCTGTTGCCCCTACCGTAATCGTTTGTTGAGTGAGTGTTGAAGTGCATGTTGTGGCACTGGTCACGTCGATCCAGGTGGAACCACCGTCCGTTGACTTTTGCAGCTTCCAGGTGGCGCCGGTATCCGATCCGAAGTTGGCGATGGACAGCTGCACTTGGGAGGAGCCTGAAACGTCGAAGTTCATCGAGATCGCGCCGGCGGACTTGATGCGTGCCGCCTGTGTGCCATCTTTGACATCAGTGGACAAATTCCCTATAAGGGCATCGTCGAAATACCATGAGCCCGACGCGAGTGTCACGTTGCCCGATGTGTAAGACGTCTTCGAGCCGGTTTCGAACATTTCCGAGAATGATGCCGTCCCACCGCCACCAGATTGACCGGAGCTATAGCCATAGGAGCCGGGCTTGAATGTAGAAGAATCATACCATAAATAACCGGACGGCGGAGTCGACCACGGCTCCTGTTGCGGTTCGGTCGAGTTGGCTGGGGTCTCCATGCTGAGCAGCTGAGTTGGCTGATCTTCCGTAAAGCCGCTGATGCCATCGAAGCTTGTATAACTTTCTTGCTTGGCAAGCCAATTGACAAGATTTACGAGCAGCGTCGAATCGTTCTGCTCCTGGAAACCGGCATATGTCGTTTTCGTCGCGCCGGTGTCCTCACGTTTATATTTCGGAGTCGCGTCTTCAACGGCTGAGGAGTCGCCGATGAACGCAGCTTTTCCCAGGCTGTTCTTCGCAATAGCTACCATCGGGCCTTCCGCACTACCGCCGCCATTGTAGACTCCCTGATCTACGGCGCTTGACCATTTCGGCGGATTGGCTGGTACGTATACGATGCCTTTGGCGTGGTGGGTATCGCCGATCGCCAGCGTCGCACCGGCATGCATGGCTACCGTAGAAACACCGGAGGTGATGCCGAGCGACTCCGATGAAGAAACGACAATGTTGGCCGTTACGTCGCCGATCGCATTATAACGGAAACGAAGTCCGAAGTTCGTCATCAGCCAGTCGGTACTCGTCACGTCTTGCATGGCGGCTGAAGAAGCTTCTCCGCTGTTCATCCCCTTCGTTGGGTTGCCGAAAGCGCCGCGGCGATAGCCGTTGAACGTCTCCGAACCGTCCCATCGGTTCAGGTTGCGGTCCGCATTATAATGATCACCGATGAACAGGATGCTGCCACCATTTTGCACGTATTGGAGAATGGCGCTTTGCTCGGACGTTTTCAGCGGAACGTTCGGTTCGGCCATCACGAATACTTGCGCCTGCTGCAGGTCGGTCAGCGTTATCGGCGTTGACTTGCGTAATTCCTTGACCATATAACCTTGACCCGCAAGTGCTTGTCCGAAGTCTGAGAAGCCGCCGTCAATGACCCAATCCGCAGCACCGGCAGTTTCTTCATGCGTGTTGTCGAACAGCACTGTTTTTCCGTTAGATATGCCTGTCGGATTAATGACCGGAGCTGGGTCGGACGCACCTTCCGCATTGATGCTGTTTACAGTCAGTACACTTTGCAGCAGTATTGCTGCCCCGATAACGCCAGCTTGCACAGCTTTCTTCCAATCTCTCATAATTTCATTCCCTTCTATAATTAGTGGCGATTGGAAAATCGTCCCATATATCATTATAGAAGAGAAACATTTCGGGGATGTTTAAATCATTTCGAGAATTTATTAAGAATTGGGCTAACCTGGTAAATTTCTTTCATAGACATTCAGAGTTTCTACGAAAAAGGTTGTTTGTCCCTTTTCTGCATCCTCATACCCCCATTAATTGATGTATCGAATATCGGGCAATATCGGGCCACAAAAAGAGACTGCCGTCATCGGCAGCCTCTTTTTATTCGAGCGTATCAGCACGGTTCAGGTTCAGTTGCGGGGCGGTGTGCTTGGGCCCAGGCGACCCAAGCGAGGATCACCAATAGGAGGACATTCGCCGCGGAAGTCAGGACCATCGTCATGCTGCTGCCGTTTGAGCTTTGCATATCCATCCCACCGTTTTTGGCATACAGAATCGCATACGTGTTGATCAACACCGTCACGCTGAAGCCTGCGCTCAGCCATAGCATTCTCTTGTCATTCAGGCTGCCGAAGGCTAACAGAGCCAAGGCCATCGCCGGGAATAGGTATCGCTCATGCATGCTGACGGATAAGGTGAACACGCCGCTAATCAGAAGCAGTGCGGCGGTTGAAGCAAAGGCGGCGTTCCGCGCCCGTAAACAGAGATAGCCGGTATAGGCGGTGATCAGGACGATGAAGATCATCCCCCACGTATGGTAGCTAAACAAGAACCAGGTGGTGGAGTCCTGCTTGTAGTTAGCTCCGATGAGGCTGTACAGGTTGTAGCCGTTCACTGATGCGTATGGGTACTCGTTCACCGTGTTGACATACAGCTTTGGTAGCCATGACAGCCCATTGTGGAGGCTGAAGGGGAGCAGGATGCCCGCAGCCGTCGCGAGTGCGGCTCCTCCCGCGGCCAGCCAATACTTCACCTGGCGGAGCCGGACCAGTTCGAAGAGGAATACGGGGAAGTAGATGATCGCCTGCGGTTTCATCAGCATTGTAGCGGCGAACACAGCGCCTGCCCAACCCATCCTGCGCTTGCTGAGAAGCATCACCGTCAGCACCACGAAGAACGTGAGAAACGAATCCACCTGTCCCCAGAAGACGGAATTGATCCAGACGGCCGGGTTGAAGATGTAGAACAGCGCCACGCCAAGGCTCGATATATAGGATAGTCGTTTGCTGCTGAGGCGGAACAGGAGGTAGCCTGTGCCCACATCCGCCAGGATCGACGGCAGCTTGACCAGCAAGGTCATGGACGAGCTGAGGCCAGGCAGCGATGCAAGCTTCCCAACCACATACAGCACTTCGTTGTAGAAGGGAGGATAGTCACTGTTGGTATTTTGATAAAAGGTTTTCAATCCCTTGGCGGCGGACATCGCCCAGTTCTCGAAGAGCTGCAGATCGTGGTGGCCGCCAACCCAAGGTGCCGCGGCGATCCGCAGTAGCAGGGCGATGCCCAGCACCAACCAGAGTACGGTTCGGTGGCTGCCCACACGGATCAGTAGAAGCTTCAGCCGGCGACGCAGAGCGTAGATAACGGCTGCAATGGCGAAGAAGGCGACGCTGCCGATGGCGACAGGCTTAGCATAGGAGGTGCCGGAGGACCATCCTCCGCCGCCGAACTGCCGGCCGCCATTAGTGAATCCTCCGCCTCCGCCACCGTCCCCGTTCATCCCGGGCCCGCCTCTGCCGACGCGGAAGCCTTGGCTTTGACCTTGACTCTGGCCCTTACTGCCGTTGCTTTTACTGGCGTTGTCAGATGGGGGCACCTGGCTTTGGCTGGAGCTTCCTTGATCTGCGCTACCTGGCTCGAAGCCGGAGACCGTTGGCTGCTGCGTTTGATCGCCATTCCCTGATTCTTGCGTGTTGCCTCCGGTCATCGGTGGCTGTGCCATACCCTGGTTTGCACCGCCTGACGTCCCGCCGTTGCCTCCTGCTGTCGAACTGTTCTCGCCCGGGCTTCCGCCCCAGCCTCTGCTCATAGCCGGGGAGCCGGTTCCGCCTACACCCGCAGATCCTTGACTGCGCCACACCGAATATCCCGCCAAGACGAGGGACAACACCAGCGCCAGCAGCAAAATCGGGATGCCCCAAGGCTTTCTTCCGAACACCGGAACGTGGCTTGTGGTTGGTTGGTCTGTTGTCATTAAGAATGGCTCCTTTTAACGCTTGATGGAACCCATCCTACACGACGAAGATGAATTGAAACTGTAGAGGATCTGAAAGATTTCTGAATGTCAAACAAGCAGTTCCATATTTACCTCTTCCCGTCGGACAGAAACTGCCGATTATCCGCGGTTCCCAGCCTTACGGCTAGGGCACCAGGATAGCGTCGTTTACAACTACCAAGATCTGAATGATGAGATCGATTGGGCTGCAAATATTAGAAAACGGAAAAAACCCATGATCTCAATTAATAAATATCGATCAAGGGTTTAATGTTTGTAAAAGTTTCATTAGAATGAGCGAATCAATAAGCCTGTTTTTTCCGACATAAAAGTCCAGCAATCAACTTTCATAGATTGCTGGACTTTTATGTAATTTTCATATTATAGGATCTATTTATCCTTAAGTTTATTAATTAAAGCTAATATTCGGTTACTCTTTGTTTCTTCCTTTTTGGCAATTTCAATATAATTTATCTGCTCTCGCTTCATGTAATCAGGCTGATTTAGGAATGTATCCAGAATGTGTTGTTCCGCAAGGTTTTTTGAAATGTAATCTGGTAAAACAATAGTACGATTTTCCTCACATTTTTTGAGAATGACATGGAGTTTGTCACCGAGCTCTTTATGAACATCTCTTCGAATAAATTCATTATAAACAAAATAATGCCCATTTTTTGACGGCAACAACGTATGCTCAAACTCATGCCCGTCAACGGTGATTTGAACAGATACTTTACCATTCGTATTAAATGTTTCCCTTACTGAATATGGGAAATAAACGACTTTCCATTTCATTTTACCTTCCAGCATCTTTATCTCACTATCAAATTCATAAACCATATGGAATAGCACTCCTCATTGTAAAGAAGCTACTTTCGATCACCCACGTTATCATTGCCACTTTACTGCTTCTAAGTGATTCGAATTCAGTATGTTGTTGCAATACCCTATATGATGTTGAACATGACGGATCTGCATTAGGATTACATCAGTTTTAGTTATTTCTTCGTATAGTACACATGGTTCCAATAGTCTGGCGTCAGTAAGCTCATCAAAAAACTTATGAGCCACACTTAGTATATCCTCAAGATAATTAGCCATTTCCTCTTTAGTAGGGTAGTCAGAGCACTCCTGATCTAGGGCTTCCGTTATATCCTTACCGAAGTCAGGTATTTTGAAATCCTCATCCTTCTGCTGCCTAAACCAAAATTTCATACTGGTTGTAGCATGAAATATATGCTTCCAGTATTTTTGCTTGGCATCCATCCAAAAATCATCAGGACATACTTCGATAAGATCCTTGAACATTTCTAATGTCGGTTCAAACTGTCTTCTTAAGACAGCTACCATCTTGTCACTCATGCTTATCAACTCAATTCTCATAATTTAGAATTTTGACTATATTCTTGATCTTAACAAACAAAACCTTCTCATTCTCAGATGTGCTATTGGCAGATTTGTGAACCAACTTGAAATCAAAAAAGTGCCGATGTGACTGAGAGGTCACACGGCACAAAGCCAAAATCGGCATACTATAAAATAGAAAATCCGCGGTTTCTGCGGAACTTAAAGTTAACATCTTTCAACTAGACTAAAGCGGCTGCCCTCTTCATGGCAACCGCTTCTCTTTACTGTCACCGCAAATGCATTGCGGCAGGTATTGTATGATAAATTCAAACGTCGACTATTCGGTTCGGTATAACTGACCACATACCGCATTAATGTCTGATCCTAATTGAGTTCGGACCGTAACGTTCACACCATATATCTTCAACGTCCGAACAAACGTTTTGATCCTTTCGGGATCAGATGGCATGTAGTTTTGAGGCGTCACGTCTGTCGTATTGTAGGGAATTAGGTTCACGTGGTAGAGATGTTCCCAAGCTCCCCTTCCCCTCAACAGAGCGGCAACCGCTTTCGCATGCTCCGTTGAGTCATTGAACCCTCGAAGAAGAATATACGCGATATACACCTTTCTTCCCGTATGCCGAATATGGTGATCCAATGCAATCAGCACGTCGTGGAGCGGAAACCGCTTATTGATCGGCATCAGTTCGCTCCGTTGATCATCGAACGGCGAATGCAGCGAAAAGGTTAGATTGACCTGCGGATACTCCCGTGTCAGTCTATCGATTCCCGGCAACAGGCCGATGGTGGATATCGTAATTCTTCGATGTCCTAAACCGAATAGATGCGGATTGGTCAAAATCGCCAGCGCATCGAAAAGGTGCGGGTTTGCGAGCGCCTCCCCCATGCCCATGAAGGACACGCTGTCTAAGGCGTGGTCGTTCAAGTGAAAGTGAAGCAATTGGTCGGTAATTTCGTCGGCGGTCAGATTTCGTTTCAAGCCGATAGTACCAGTGGCGCAAAAGCGACACCCGAACCCGCAGCCGCACTGAGTGGAAATACAATACGATTTCCACCCCCGTTCATAGGTAAGTCGAACGGCCTCTACCCGTTCGCCACCGCCGATGGCAAATAGCACCTTGCTGACCTGCTGCGATGTGAGTTCCTTTACCGGAATAACGCTGAAGACGTACGGGCCAATCGTCCGAGCCAACTCTTCTCGCAAAAATTTAGGTAGTATAGTGATCCGCTCGTATTCAGCAATTTTTGTTTGAAAATAGCGTCCATAATTTGCCCATACCGGTACGCAGGCTGCTTGAAGTCGGACAAGATTCGCCCAATCGTTTCATATTTCGAGGTTGGTTTCATGTGTTCTCCTTACCGCCGGAGAAAATGCAAAAAAGCAACCGTCATCCGGCGCTTTAATGCGTCATTAACCAACTATGCAGGAATAAACACGATGCGCTTACGGACGTAATCGCTACGTGCATTTGTCGATAGATTGGTAAACCTCCGGCAACAGATTTATTTTTTTGTGAACCAGGTCAATCGGTAGGAACCGGTTCACATAATCATCTACAACCTCAATGATCATCGCTTTCATCCTCCTAGAGTGAATTAAACTTTCACCTTTTCATAAATGTTGTCGTATCTGACGCCATAAGAAAACGTCAGGTTAGTTGCCTTTGATCAATGACATTCCAGAAAACTCCTTTGTTCACAAATAAAAAAAGCTACAAGAAAGTTGACCTTTCTTGCAGCTCAAAAAAGTTTAAATCCAACCCGACGTAGAGTCAGATCAGGATATATTTTTTGAGTGAAAAGAATGAGGTAACTTTCTTGCCAATAAAGAACAAAACAGAGCAAACAGATCTTGTTTTATTCTTAAACATAAGCAAGAAATATTACATTATCCTCTTCAACTCCTATCGTAAATGTCAGCGTAATATTAACATACCCGATATTTCATCGCAACTAACTCTAATAATATAGGTTCTTGTCCCCCGACATTTTTATCAAAACAACTACTCTTCTCGTTCAAATGTTCAAAAAAATGCGTAACGGCGTCCAATAGACGCTGAATCTTCGAAACTGAATGACATTAGTTCTTGTAAATGCTCATTACGCCCTCCCACTAATCCCCCAAAAATTTTACCGAAAAAAAATACTCAACCTGTCTATAGCCTAAGAGTTTGTAAGTATCCGGTTTGATAACATGAAACATGACAGAATGCCCGGGCCGTCTAATTATAACCGTTTCCCCAAAGACAGAGTCAAAAGGAATTTCATTTTTTATAATGGTTCAAATTGCATCGCGACTCAAGCTCATCCTCCATCGGAGGATATGTCACCCTGCCCTTTTCGAACAGGAAAAAATGATGATTTCAAGCAGCCATCTGCGCTGTTGAAGCCGTTTTTTCATTTTAATAGCATTCAACCATGCGTAACTGGTATCGGAACTTTAATGATAATTGTCGTACCGTCCTCATTGCTGAGTACCTGCATCTCGCCGCCGATCAGCCGCGAACGCTCCTGAATTCCCAGCAGTCCGTAGTGTCCGGCGTCTTTGCCAATAGCGTCCGTGTTGAAGCCAACGCCGTTATCTATAATCTCAATGCGCAGCAGCTCCCCTTCAGATGACATTGTCACGGAGACCTGATCTGCTTTGGCATGCCGGGCAATGTTGGTTAAACCTTCTTTTACGATATTAAGCAGATGCTCCATCATTAACCGCGATAAATGTTGGTGCAATAGCAGCTTCGTAGTCGTTTCAATCCCCGTCGCTTCTTGAAACCTTTCCACTTCATTGAGCAGCGCATCCTTAAAGTCTATCTCGGAGGCCGACTTCGTCCGCAGATTGTCGATGGCACGCCGTGCCTCCGCTAACGTCCGGCGCGCTCCGTACATAGATTGGTGAATAATCTCATGACCGCGTTCTACCCGGCCTTTTGACATATGCGCATCGGCCGCCTCTAGCTGCATAATCAGTCCGGCCAACCCCTGCGCTAACGTATCGTGCAAATCACGGGCCATCCGCTGTCGTTCATTGGCCAAAGTCAGCTCTTCAACTTTCCGATGAGCTTCCTGAAGATCTTGCAGAAAGCTTTGTATCCGCAACCGTTCATCCACCTGCCGGAAGAATAGGATGGCATACGCAATAATGATAATTAACATCAAGGTGAAAATCGGCAAAAAGACGATAAGCTCGCCGGTATCGCCTACGGTGAGCGCGGAATCAAAAAAAATGATTACGGCGATCAAAGTGATGAAGATCGCTCTTCGCAGCCGAAAGGAGAATCCGAGGCTTTGCGCGATGAGCACCGGTAGCAAACCGATCAAAACTCCTTGATAGCCGGAGGGCATCAAGATGGCACATAGATAGATCAGAATTCCCTGAATCGAAAAATAAATCCAGAATTGCTTCTGGGAGACCTTATAGGAATACCATAACAAAAGAACATGAACAAAGAACAAGCCCGTAAACACCGTTCCGGCCATGATCAACGGTTCATGGATAAATTGCATGATCATCGTGCTTATATAGACGAGCAGCCCCCAGATGAGAACCGGTATCCTGGAGGGAAACAAATCATTTCTCCGAGCCGTTTCGGTTTTTAATTTGTTCATGGACATTCCTCCTCCTTCAATTATACAACACCGAAAGTGTTAAACGAGCGTACACCCTGGAACACACCTTCCATCCAGCCTCTGAACGTGGTAAAACCAACCGCACGCGGACGGTTGGTTTTGTAAGAATCATTTGATCTGATTGCTAAGTGGCTGATTTGACAGTTCCCACTTTACGCAGCGCTTCGTTGCCCGTATAGCTATTGAGCAATTGTTCTCTTTTCTCTTCAACGATTCTCATCACTTCTTCGCCCTCTACATCCAGATTAGGCAACATGCGGTCAAGCCATTTCGGTAAGTACCAGGCGGCCTTGCCCAGCAACGTCATGATTCCTGGAACAATGATCATGCGTACGACGAATGCGTCGAACAGAATACCAAAAGCAAGGCCGAAGCCCATCACCTTCACGGTCGGTTCATCAGCCAACATAAATCCGGTGAAGACTGAAATCATAATTAATCCAGCTGCGGTAACGACCCCGCCACTGTGTTGAACTCCAGCCAGTACCGATTGTTTCGCATCTCCGGTTTTTTTGAATTCTTCACGCATACGGCTGACCAGGAATACTTCATAGTCCATTGCCAGACCGAACAACACGCCGACCAGTAGAATCGGCAGGAAGTTAAACACGCTTGTGGCCGAATGGAATCCGAATAGACTCTGGAAATGCCCTTCTTGAACAACATAAGTGACAAATCCGAGTGTAGCACCCAGCGAAAGAATGAACCCAAGCACAGCCTTTACCGGCACAAGGAGCGAGCGGAACACGACCATAAGAAGCACAAACGCCAGACCGACGATAATGAGACAAAATTTCGGCAACGCGTGATTAAGCTTTTCGGTGATGTCAATATTGACAGCGCTTGTACCTGTGATCATCAGCTCAACCTTGTCTTGCTTCAGAATTTCAGATGTATTGTTGCGGATTAGTTGAACTAGATCGGTTGTTTCGGAATCATGTGGTCCGGTCGTGGGAATTACGGTGATTAAGTACAACATTCCAGAAGGTCCGGGAACCGGTGGTGTAACGGTAGCCACATTCGGATAAGTCTTAAGCGTTTCAACGGATTTATTCAGATGGGCTTCACTATCTGCGCTACCGTCAGTTTTGGCAAGAATAACCAGCGGACTGTGGTAGCCTTTACCGTAAGCTTCGGTTAACAGATCGTAGGCGCGACGTTCGGTCTTCGTCGTCGATTTTTGGCCGTCATCCGGATTGCCGGTCTGCATATTGAAGAAAGGCGCTGCAATCGTTCCAAGTAGAGCCACACCAAGCACTGTAGCGATCAATGGACGGCGGGTGATCATACGGCCCCACAAATTTCCGTTTTTCTGACTGGTTCTACTTTTTGCTTTTTTGTTGGAAGCCTTAATCCTGTCTCCCATCAATTCAAGGAACGCAGGAACAAGGAAGATTGCAGCCAGAATGCCAGCGAATACGCAAAGTGCTCCGGAGAGGCCCATAATTGTCAAGAAAGGAACGCCGACGAATGAAAACCCGACCAAGGCGATAATAACCGTTACCCCTGCGAATACGACCGAGCTTCCTGCCGTACCGTTAGCGATGGCAATCGCTTCTCTACGTTCGTATCCCTCACTGAGCTGCTGGCGGTACCTTGAGATAATAAACAGGGCATAGTCGATGCCGACGGCAAGTCCGAGCATGCCCGACAGGGATAAGGCAAATGAGGGGACGGTCGTAATGTTCGAGCCTATAATAATCAGCATTATGCCGAAGCCAAGCCCAATACCTGCAGTCAGGATCGGCAGAATGCCTGTGAGTAACGAACCCAGCGCAATGGACAGAATCACCAGGGCAAAAATGACGCCAACACCTTCCGCCGGGCTACCCGTTTCCATTTTCACATACCCTGTACCGCTTAGCTCCGCTTCCCAACCGACATCCCGCAGTGATTTTGCAGCATTCAATACACGGTCTTTAGAGCTTCCTGTTACTGCATCGCCTGGCGTTTTATAGGTGATCGTTGCGTAGCCGATGGTACCGTCCGCGTTCATCGTTTGACCGTCGGTTGGGCTGACAACACTGCTAACCTGCGGATCTTTGGAGATCTCCTCCAATTTGCTGCTGACGAGTTGTTTGGAAGCATCGGAAGACAACGTCTCGTTTGCCGGCGCCTTTAGCACGAGTTGAATCTTTCCACTGTCATCGTGCATGTTTGGAAATTCCTTGTACATGACTTCAAGCGTTTTTTGTGATTCCAGACCTGGGATAGATGTTTCTCCACCGAAGTTAACTCCCAGCGACATTGCAACACTGGCAGCTACTATCAGCAGCAACAGACCTCCAAACAAAAACTTTAGTCGGTTCTTCGCAGCCGACAAACCGATCCGGTATAACATCTTGGCCATATAGTATCTCTCCTCTGTATAATTGTTTTTCTATATGGACTTATCTTACTTTCTGATATAATCTCCGCCATCGTCCAAAGGGGCGACTGCTTTCTGCCCTTTCGGGCAGCCCGTTTTACCCTATAAAATACCAACCAACAAATGAAAGATTATGTTAGCCACTCCCGTCAAATCTATTGACCACTAAAAAAGGTTGAGCAGATTTCAGTCTGCTCAACCTTTATTCAACAATCTTACTTCTAGCCAACCATTTCCAATCGCCTTTATAGATGATCGGAACCAAAATGTCATCTGTAACTAGATGAATAAAAAAACGGCGGATGCCGGATAAGCTGAAATACAATATTACATTTTAATTAAACCCTTCTCGAGCGCTAAAGCCACTGCCTGCGGTCTAGAATCGACGCCCAGTTTGTTGTATATGCTGGTCAGATGGGCTTTTACAGTCCGTTCGGCGATGCCTAGATCGAAGGCGATTTCCTTGCTTTTAAAGCCTTGCGCGACATATTGCAGAATCCTTTGTTCTTTGTCAGACAGCAACCCCGCATACGCCTTGGGTGGCTGCTCCTCATCTGGCAATTCTTTCACGGAGATGACCCGCTGCATCATGTCCGCCGAGAGCAATGTCTCCCCTCGCACCGCCGCTTCAATATTTCGAAACAGATTGTCCCGGCTCGTATCTTTTAGCAAATACCCTTTGGCTCCGAGCGCAAGACCACTGATTACCAAATCGTCTTCATTGTAGGTTGTCAAAATAATGACCGGGACGCTCCAGTTTCTGTTTTTAATCACCTTCATCGTTTCCAGTCCGCTCATGACCGGCATGTTGAGATCCATTAGCACTACATCCGGCTGCAGTTTCTCAATCTGCCTAATGGCCTCCTCCCCGTTGATCGCTTCGCCGACGACATAAAAACAGTCACTGGTCTCCAAGATCATCTTGAGCCCTTCACGTACCACAAAATGATCATCTACAATCAAAACGTTTATCATCATTAATCTCCTTCATCTACTGTGCGTGAAGATATGGCTTTTGAACAGCCCACTGCTTCGTTCCAGACGCAAATATAAGGTACCTCTGTCGCCTGTGAACAGCTCCTCCTGAAAATAGAGATTGGCTACTGTCCGTTCCACCGCACGCTCCATAATCGCACTTCTTCTGATGTCAGAATACTCTTTGGTATTGGCGTCAGTCAATGTTGGTGGCAATCGTACAGAGAACAAAAACAACCCCAAAAGCGATCCTACCAGCATCACGGTTAAGCTGTTTGGAGCTTCTTGAGGGTGTTTGTGCTGTTCGTTCCACTTCAGGACGATTTTGCAATAGGATTTGCGCGCCAATATTACGGCTTCAACATTATTTGTCATTTCACGTTCTGCATATGTCGAAGAAAATAATCTGGGATGAAAGTATGGTGCCTTCCGTCCGGTAACATGTCCCGATCCCTTGACTTACTTGTCTGCACTTCCAATGGGCTTTGCTGCTTGAGACAGTAAGCCGGCAAAGGTTACCGCTATAAGCACAACAATTAAGGCGCGCAACAGGCCGACAGATTGACCAATAATCCCTAACACGGGCGGTCCGACAAGAAATGCGAGATAACCGAGGGTCGATACTGCGCCTACTCTTGCCACTACTCCGCGCGGATCGTCTCCCGCAGCAGATAGCCCCACCGGAAAGCCGCATGCTGCGCCAAATCCCCAAAGCACAACTCCGACAATTGCTACTGCGTAACTCTGACCCAAAATAACAATAAGCAGTCCTGTTATTGCAAAGAACGCGGATGCTCGGAGAACGATAACTCTGCCAAACCGGTCAAGCAACACTCCACCCGCTGCACGGCAAATCGTCATCGCGGCTACAAACAGTCCAAAAGCGAATGAACCCTCAGCAGGCGTAACTTTGTAGCCGTCCACCATAACAAGTGGCAACCAGTCATTTGCCGAACCTTCCGCAAAAACCATTCCAAGTACGATGATACCGATCAGAGCGGTACGCCGTTCTTTCCATACGGCCATGCGTTCCTTGGCGCCCATTGGAGGTTCCATCGACGGATGGATCGGAGCAATAGTCGCCCTAATCGCGATGTTTCTTCCCTCCTTTCTGTTGGTGATAGGCGCATTACCGTTTTGGGATGCCGTTCGCCGTCGCCCAAATTTTCAGTCGATCTTAAAAGGGATTAACGCCGCCGTTGTTGGCATTTTGCTCGCTGCCCTGTTTAACCCAGTTTGGATAAAGGCAATTCATACGCCTTACGACTTTTGTCTTGCTATCGCTGCGTTTGGTTTACTTATGTTATGGAAACTTCCTCCTTGGGTAATTGTATTAATCTCCGCAATCGGTGGTGCCTTGATCTCTGTTTTTTCCTAATATCGTTATGGATATATAAAAGGAACTGTTCTTCGAGGCGCTGATGGATGATATGAATTATTGTCCAGAAAACGCCAACATTAGATTATGATCAACCCTTCATTTTCCAAACAGCTCACTGTAACTATGGACAATTATCCATTATAGAATATGTCAGGAGGTGTTTTAATGGATTATGGATTTAGCGGTTATTACCGCCAACACCCCAGTATTCCTCCGACATTAAGTCAAATTTTGGAGAGATGGACTGGCGAGCCAAAGAAAACAGTTTTTTTGTTAATCAATAAATATGGTTTACCAAATGATGCAAGCTTGACAAAAATTACTTGGTTTAATAATGGACCTTGGAAGCGAACGATTGTTCATCAGCATACAGTCCTTCATAACTCTCCGACTCCGCATCTTGATTATTTAGAACAAACCATTGATTATAGAGTCCCTGTTCAATATTTTGATGACTTAGCACGGTTTGATGGCAGTTTATATCCAGACCGTACAGCTGGAGAGGCTTCGGCAAAATGTGACCAAGAAGCGGCGAATTTTATGGCTTTAAACCTGATGGACGATATTGTGACTGGCAAGCGTACCGTAGAAGATTCCCGTCGTGCTGCTGAAGAAATTGAAAAAGCTTTTCGCTTAAAAGGTCAATATTCTCCTTACACCCAAGGCTTCTTATTCCCAAAACAATTTCATACTGCTGACCCCGATGTCGCATCCTTTTAAGACAATCTATTGCCTAAAATGTCCAATCAAAGTGTTTATTTGTAGCAATAAAAAAGCCGACTCGTTTCTCAACTCGTGAGAAGCAAGTCGGCTATTTTTGTTCATATCTTCAAGGTTTTATTGCTTTGATGATCGCAGATTGAATATAATCCTCCATATTGCTTCCGGGTACCCAATCCTTGATAAAAGCACGTGAAGCATCTTTAGCCTTGACTACGATATCCGTAAAGCCGCTTTGCTTAAGCATTTCCGTAACTTCACTAACAGTTGAAGCACCTGATATACAACTGGCCAATGAATCAGGATCGCCCTTTATCTCCTCTGGAAGCTCCGTGGTTGTAACAACATCGGAAATAGCTAGGCGGCCGCCCGGTTTCAACACACGGAAAGCTTCATGGAAAACTTGCTTTTTATCAGGCGACAGGTTAATGACGCAGTTGGAAATGATGACATCAACCGAGTTATTCGATAAAGGCAGGTGTTCAATTTCACCAAGTCTGAATTCAACATTCTCGTACCCGTTATTTAATGCATTATGACGAGCACGGCTTACCATTTCTGGGGTCATATCTACCCCGTAGACCCTGCCCGAATCCCCTACTTGCTTGGATGCCAGAAAACAATCGAAGCCGGCTCCGCTTCCCAAATCAAGAACGATTTCCCCAGGTTTCAGCGATGCGATTGCTTGTGGATTTCCGCAACCCAATCCGAGATTAGCCCCTTTTGGAACCGCCGCCAGCTCATCGTTCGAATATCCCAATTTCGACGAAACATCATCAGGGTTACCGCAGCAGCTAGTGTCCACTGTGCTTGGCGTACAACAACTTGCATTACCGCTTTCGACCGCAATTTGCTTGTAGCGATTACGAACATGCTGACGTACTTCATCGTTTTGTACTTGACTCATAGATTATCTCTTCCCTTCTGCTATATCAAATATTTTTGATTAATAAGATATACAAAAACCCACGAAACGGGGTTTATGAACAACATCCGCTTGGCCTATCATCATTCTTACGAAAGATGCAGCACAACTCCGGGGAAAGCAGCCGATTCACTTCAGAATGGTTCAACTCGTAATAGCTCCAAGTCCCTTTCGTTTCCCTAGATATTAATCCTGCATCGAGCAAAATCTTTAAGTGGTAGGACAATTTTGACTGAGGCATATCTACAATATTCACCAAGTCGCATACACATACGCTCCCCCTTTGAGTGAGCTCATACATGATTTGCAACCGTTTTTGATCCGCTAATGCTTTGAATTTGGCTTCATAACCCGCAAAATCCACTTGGTCTTCTGTTTGAGTAAGGATAGAAAGTTCTTTTATCATGCTCATATCTCCTCTTAGCAGCAGGTTGGGCAACAAGCCACAATGGGGGGGTGGACTGCTGGAGATCGGCCCCCTCCATTCATCAACATTTTTTGATGAACAAATCGTATCACGGTAAACTGGTAAATTCAAGACTTAATCAAAAAAAGTTGATTTTAACATTCCAACTATATAAGCACTTGATAATATAATTGTTTGATTATATAATCAAGCCCACATAAGGGTATCAATGTGGAAAGGAGTGATACGAGTGAGTACAGTCGAAGCAACCATCGATGCGATGGCGGAAACCTTAAGATTACTCTCGGATAAAACCCGATTAACAATCATCGCCCTGCTGAAGGAAAAGGAAATGTGCGTATGCGATATTGTGGACATCCTTGAGACGTCCCAACCCAATATCAGTCAACATTTAAAAAAGCTGAAAATGGGTGGTATCGTCAACGAGACTCGCCGCAGTCAATGGATCTATTACTCGCTGAATGTGGCCGACAAATTGTACTTAACCGAAATCCTTAATCAACTCCCCTCTATGCGAGATAAAATCAATGCTCATAAACCCAATAGCTGCTGTTAATCTGGAGGTCCTATGCTCGCAACTGCTTCTATTATCTTCCTCGTCACTTTGATTTTTGTAATCTGGCAACCAAAAGGCTTGAACATCGGATGGTCTGCTTGCGGAGGTGCCATTATCGCCCTGATCTGCGGAGTTGTCACTTTCCAAGACGTCAGGGACGTAACACAGATTGTCTGGAATGCTACGCTCGCATTCGTTGCCGTTATTTTAATCTCCCTTATCCTGGATGAGATTGGTTTCTTTGAATGGGCAGCCCTTCATATGGCTCGTTTTGCCCGTGGGAACGGTATTCTCATGTTCGTCTTTGTCGTCTTGCTCGGCGCTGTAGTCGCTTTCTTTTTCGCGAATGATGGAGCTGCGCTAATATTGACGCCGATCGTTTTGGCCATGGTACGGGCTCTAAAATTTGATGAACGGATGATCCTCCCGTTTATCATGGCGAGTGGTTTTATCTCCGATACCGCATCGCTGCCGCTTGTTGTAAGCAACCTGGTGAATATCGTATCGTCCGATTTCTTCGGCGTCGGTTTCGTCGAGTATGCGAGCCGAATGATTGTCCCGACTCTCTTTTCGGTTGCGGCTAGCTTGCTAGTCCTGTACCTATTTTACCGACGGAGCATACCGAAGCAATATGACTTGTCTCAATTAAAGAGACCGATCGATGCCATCAAAGATATGCGCTTGTTTAAAATATCTTGGATTATCTTGGCCGTGCTCCTCATCGCCTATTTAATCAGTGAATTCATACAAATTCCCGTGTCCCTTATCGCCGGCTCCGTGGCCATCATCTTCCTGTTATTGGCGAGAAAGAGTCACAGCATTTATACCTGGAAGCTCGTCAAAGGTGCACCTTGGGCTGTCGTCATTTTTTCAATTGGCATGTACGTCGTCGTTTATGGGTTGAGAAACGTAGGGCTGACGGATGAACTCGGCGAAGTTTTTAAGTGGGTAGGCGATCAAGGTTTGTTTGTCGCGACGATCGGCTCCGGTTTTATCGCAGCGATCCTATCCTCTATTATGAATAACATGCCCACAGTCATGATCAATGCGCTAGCCATCGATGGAACGAATCCAACAGGTATCTTACGGGAAGCATTCATCTTCGCAAACGTAATCGGTTCTGATCTAGGGCCTAAGATTACACCAATCGGCTCGCTCGCTACTTTGCTCTGGCTTCACGTATTGTCCAGCAAGGGTGTCAAAATCTCATGGAGAATGTATTTCAAAACTGGAATCACCTTAACGGTTCCGGTGTTACTCATAACATTATGTGGCTTGTACTTATGGTTGAAGGTTGTAGGCTAACTACAAAAATACGTAAAAGGGGAATGAAAAAATGAGCAACAAACCGCTTGTCTATTTCCTGTGTACGGGAAACTCATGCCGTAGCCAAATTGCCGATGGCTTCCTGAGAGCTATTGGTGGTGAAAAATATGAAGTAAAAAGTGCGGGTCTTGAAGCGCATGGATTGAACCCTCGTGCTGTGCTAGTTATGAGAGAAGCCGGCATCGATATCAGTGGCAACACTTCGGATGTCATTGATCCGATTATCTTAAACCAAGCAACCTATGTCATAACGCTATGCGGTCATGCCGATGAGCATTGCCCAGTTATCACGAATCCGAATGTGATCAAATGGCACTGGGGTTTCGATGATCCGGCGAAGGCAACCGGCACCGAAGATGAGGTCATGAATCAATTCCGAGACGTTCGTGATGCAATTAGTTCCCGTATTGAATTATTTGTTCAACAAGGGCAATAGAACAACAAAGAAGTTCCAGCGTTGTAAACGAAGGTACTTCTTTGTTTATTCCACCCCGACCGCCTAAGTCGATAAACCGTCCTAAAAAGATGGCCTCCCCATTTCCACATGCAGTTTTTTTACATAAAAGACTTAGTGAAAATGTGTCTTGACTTTTTACTTTAGGAGTAGGATATTATGGTAATATACTTTAGTGTGGTAACGAAATAAAGCGTAACTATTGATTAAAAAGGATGTTGATGTATGAGTATATATTGGAGTCGGGCTATTAGAGAAATTGTGCCTTATACCCCCGGTGAGCAACCTCAGAATAAGAATCTCATTAAACTGAATACAAATGAAAATCCATACCCTCCATCACAAAAAGTGCTATCGGCTATGCATGAGGCAATATCCGGGGATTTGCGATTATACCCTGATCCGGATTGCAACAAGGTTAGAGCAGCCGCAAGCAACTTATACGGTATTCCTTGCGATCATATATTTGTTGGGAATGGCTCAGATGAAATATTGGCCTTTTGTTTCAAAGCCTTTTTTGATCCAAATGACGTTATCGCATTCCCCGAAATTACATATAGTTTCTACGAAGTATATGCAAAATTGTTTAATCTGAAATGCAACAAGATTCCTTTAACTGATAATTTTGATTTCGAAATTAATTGTTTTTTAGGGCTCAACCAAGGAATTGTTTTAGCCAATCCTAATGCACCTACAGGAAAATTACTCTCTATCGAGGAGATTGAAAAGATCGTAAAAAACAATCCGTCGAATATTGTGATTATCGATGAAGCTTATATCGATTTTGGCGGAAAAACAGCAATTGAATTGATAAAAAAATATGGCAACCTGCTTATCATTCAAACGTTCTCCAAATTCCGTTCCTTGGCCGGACTCCGGATTGGTCTTGCTTTTGGGCATGCTGATTTGATCGAAGGATTAAATAAGGTCAAGAATTCATTCAATTCATATACTATCGATAGGATAGCATTAGCTGGCGCTGAACAATCGTTGATAGATAATGAACATTGCTTAAGGAATGCAGAAAAAATAATCCAAACCCGTGATAAGATATCCAAACGACTGAAAAACATGGGTTTCTATGTAGTTGATTCAAACGCAAACTTTATTTTTATGAGTCATCCCCGAATAGAAGCAAAAAGGATATTCAACGAGCTGAAAAGCAGAGGCATTATTGTTCGCTATTTCGAAAAGCCTAAAATCGATAACTATTTAAGAGTCAGTATCGGCACAGATGATGAGATGGACATCTTTATAAATCAGATTCATGAAATCCTTTCAACAACTAGTACATCCTAATTATTTGGCTTCGTGTCACACCGTGTATACTTGTTCTACAATGTAAACTGGCTCTTGTCCTGCGGATAGGGAGAGAGCCTTTTTCGTTGCGTCAGATTTTTACCAGAATCCATTTCGTAAAAATGCGCATTCGCCCAGTCGCGTTCCGACCATATTTGTTCGTTCTTTGAGGCGTCACCAGTTGTTGATGGCATGTTCCATAAAAGCGACCATATCCTTGATTTCCAGGATTGCGCCGTCATCCAGAACGGCAGTCCCGTTGAATTTGCCGAATACTTGGTGACAGCCATTGTTCACAAACAAAAGCTTGGTGGATGTTATTTGATCGTAGATCGGAGTGAATTCCATCTCGAATCTCCCGTCATCGCTGGTAACCCGCTTTTTCGACATATAGCCTCCGGATGCAAGATCGAAGTGAACTTGACCCAATTTATGAGCCGTGCCGTCATAGAACAGCATATTCTCTGTCGCTGCGGAAAGGTTGCCGAACCCGAAACCGATGTTGAAACCAAAAGGCTTGCCGTTGACATAGCAGCTTCCGTTTCCCCAAAACCATTCATGATGAAATGGCCATACTCCCCTGCCCCAATCGAGCAAGCCGAAGGAGCTTTCCGGCTCAAAACGGTACGTTTTATTGCCGACCTGCACGGTACCATTAGCCGGCATACAGTTTATTTTGTGATTATAGTAAAACATGGCCGGTTCCTCGTCGAAAGGCGTGGCGATGACCATCGATGTTTTATCTGGTTGAGATAAGACGATATCCACATCAATGACAAGTCCATTACCTTGGCTTGCTTTGCAGATCAACCTGCGTTCTCCGTCTGACAACCGAAACTCCATGGAGATGCCCTTTCCCCTGTAAATTAAATCGCCGTGCTCCGCCGAAAGAGGCATACGAAGACGGTTAAAGGGAAGAACCAGCATTTTCGTCACTTCATAGTGCTTACCTGTAGCGAATTCGAATAATTTGACGGAGACGTTACCTGCATAGGAAACATGCCCGATGGTCAGCTGCAGGCAGTAATCATCGTTCGATACCTGATAGAAATCCCATTCTTTAATCCGCCATGGCGGTGCTTTGATCGCTTCACGGTTGTAGGTCATTACGGCTTCAGTTGAGAATCCCCTTTGGAGTAAGGAGCCGTCCTTCCCCAACAGATCGCTGGCCTGACTGATACGATTTTGCATTAATGGTTATACCTCCAACTGTGATTTTTTTACATTCGTCCGTAAACGCTGTTTGACATGTTTGTCCGCCGGAAGAAGCGGAAGCAAGGTGAAAAGGGTGATCAGTGCGGAGACGATAAACAACGACTCTGTCGGGACCATACCGGCGACGCCGTTGATTTCCATATGGACCCCATAATGATGAATGACGAAGCTGGAAATAGCCGGACCGACCACCATGGGGATGCAAACGGCAAAGATCATTTTGATCCCTTCGAACTGCCCCCTCATCTCCTCTGGATACAGGTTTTTGACCCAAGCCGTGATCGTCTGGACCATCAACACGTAACCGATTCCGGCTCCGAATATCCCAATAAGCAGAACAGCAATATGCGAAAACAGAGAAATCAAAAGCAGTCCCGCGAAATTAGCTACCACTGCTAGAAAAATAACAGGCACCATTTTCCCCTTGTTTATGTATCTGGATACCGGAATCGTCATGAAAATGGCAGCTAGCAAGCCTATTCCCTGCAAGGTGCCCGAGAGCGTATAGCTCATGCTCAGATAGTTGTTGAGGTAGATGGTGATGTAGGGAAAATAGACATTGAAGGCAGTAAAATACACGCAATTGATGACAAACACCCAGAACAGCTCTTTATTTGCCATGACCGTCCGGATGTGAAATACTTCCGCGAATTGACGCCAATAGCCTCCGGCGTTTTTTCTTGCCTTCAGTCCGGGATCATCCTTCAAGGCAATCAGGGTGAACACTCCCGTCACCGAAACAATTCCGCCCATCAACATGAAAAACGGAAAGAAAACGATGGCATCCACGATCATGCCGGAAACGACAGCGCCGAAGATCGTAGCCAGCACCGGCATGGCGGCAAAGGCACCGCCCAGTTTTCCGCGGTTATGTTCATTGGAGATGTCCGTTGTCCACGGATTAAACCCGGCATCATAGCCGGTGGAACCAAAAAAGCTCATGATCGCATCGGCAGCAACGATCACTACCGCAGCGACAATCAACGGATTGGTAGGAATAAATTCCGTCGCTCCGAAGACCATTGTAAAGAGCCCCCAGCAAATATAGCCGACAACGATAAACGGCTTCCGCTTTCCCGCCCGGTCCCCCCAGGTTCCGATGACGAAGGTTGCGAATGTCGATACAATAGCGCTAACTCCCACCATCCAGGAGATGATAGCCGGGTCTTTTGCAATTTTGTCATAAACGAAGGTGTTGAACCAAGAGTTTTCGATATTCCAGCAAATTTGCCCCGCCATCCCAAGAATCCAGATCAAAGCCCAGTTTTTTGCCGATATCCTTTGGCTAATGTTGATCATCTCCCTTTATCAATCGCTGGTGTATCTCCCTCACTTGCTCCGGTTCAAGCTTTACGACTTCCCGGTCATAGGTGAGAATGCCGTTTAATTCGTTTTCGACGTCGGTTAGCTGGGTATAAACCGCAGCAGCGACTCCCTTGGGCAGCAGCGATTGCAGTTGCTCTTGTATTAATGCCGTATAGGCTGCATTCAGAGCTTCCCTCGAACCATATTTTTTATAGCCGAATCCCTTGTTTTCCCTCCACATATGCCCCTTCTCCGCTAAGCTGTACCCTCCGTATTCCGAAATCACGACAGCGCGGTCCAGGATATGATCGGGCAGCTTCAATTTACGGATATAGCGATGGACACTCTTGATCTCTCCGACTCTTTGGTCGTGCCACCCGCTGGCGTGATCCACGGGCCGTGTTGGATCGTACGCCCTTAACCATTTCGCCGTATCGGCGGCGTCAAACTGGCCCCAGGCCTCATTGAAAGGCACCCACATGCCGATGCTCGGAACATTATACAGGGCATCCACCATTTCTTTCAATTCCTTGCGGTACCTCTCCCGATTGGTAGCGTCATCCCGTCCAAGAGCCTTATAGTTGTTGTCCTTCACTTTGATTGCGCTTACAAAATTCGGGAGGATGAAGTGATGCAAGTTGTTCCACCCCCCGCCGCCGTTCACCATATCCTGCCAAACGATTAGCCCCAGCCGGTCGCAATGGTAATACCACCGCGCAGGCTCCACCTTAATGTGCTTCCGGGTCATATTAAAACCAAGCTTCTTCGTCATGGCCACATCATATTCAAGAGCCGCATCTGTTGGAGCTGTGTACAGCCCATCCGGCCAATATCCCTGATCCAGCACGCCATGTTGAAAAAGAGGCTCATGATTCAAAAAAAGCCTTTTCACGCCATCCCGGTCCCGTTCTACCGAGAATGCCCGCATGCCGAAATAGCTGGTTACGGTGTCCACCGTCTCTCCGTCCTCCACTATATGAAGGGTGAGATCGTAGAGAAAGGGCGTATCCGGACTCCAAAGCTTCACTTGGGAAAAAGTAAGCTTCATTGCCTCTCCTGCGCGGCTGCAGCCTATCGCAACCGTCTCCCCATTTTCGTGAGCGGTCGCCTCGTAGCGGATTTCCTTGATATCTTCCGGAGTCGACCTTTTTATATCGATGGACAGTTCTCCGGCTTCTATGTCTGGGGTCAATCGGATTGATGCGATGTAAGAATGGGGGACAGGCTCTATCCATACCGTTTGCCAGATCCCGGAAACTGCCGTATAGAATATACCCTTCGGATGAAGCGTCTGTTTGCCCCGCTCTTGGCCAAAGGTATCCGTGGGATCCCATACGGCGACCAAGATTTCATTATCGCCGTCCATCCGAAATTCGGTAATATCTAAGGAAAAAGGATTATAGCCTCCCGTGTGCTCCCCCGCTTTCCGCTTATTGATCCATACTTCCGCTTTCCAATCCACAGCGCCGAAATGCAGCAAAAGCTTTTGTCCCTTCCATAGATCCGGAATGGTAAACGATCTCCGGTACCACAAACGTTCATCGGGAAGCAACGGCTTGCATACACCTGACAGCGCAGACTCAACGGGAAAAGGAACAAGAATCTTCCCGTCATAGTCCCGGGGTTCATCTGCATTCTTCGGGCGTATCGCATAATCCCATACCCCGTTCAAATTCATCCATTTTTCCCGAACCATCTGCGGCCGCGGGTACTCAGGAAGCACATTTTGCGGATTCACCTCTTTGGCCCATCTTGTTGCCAACCCGCCCTTTGCCATGGTCCAACCGTAGTCTTCTTCCGTATTCATGATCAGCCTCCTGCTCTTCCATAACCTAAGGTAAAACGAAACAGTTCATCTGCAGATCGATATGGTGAAGTCTCCTTATCAGCGAAATCCTCCAATCAGTCATGAAATTCTGATCCCATGCCCTGTCTGAGGCAGAGGTTGTCGTGCCCTCACCCCATATATCTTTGAGTATAGCATTAACTACAGCCCATATAGCATGACGTAGGCTATCCTTGTTTATAAACTTTCTTTTACTATAAAGTAATCCTGATAACTACGCTGTGGAAAACTTGGAGCAAAAACAGCTTATGTAATTTCTTCCCAACAATTTTATTACAATATTGGTTTCTATCCTTTAGATACATACACATTGTGGTATGAGAAGTAATCATTCAATATCGGGTTGGTTCCATTCGTAAGTGAGCTATCTTCAACAACTATTTATTTCAACTAACCTGTACATTGGTTTTTATTGAAAACAAGGAGTTGCTGCCGAGGCAGCTGCTCCTTGTTTCGTTAACTTTTGTTCCCTATTAACCATTTTAGTTACGTAGTGCTTTTTTCATTTGCTTGTATTCATCTTCGGTTATTTCCCCTCTTGCAAAACGTTCAGCCAGAATCTCTTCGGCACGTTTTTCAGCTCCCCGCCCATTTCCCTCGCTTTTTACGAAACGGATTACCAAATATACAACTCCAATAATAACCGCGAAATTTATAATAAAACCGAAAATCCCCATACCAAAGCCATATCCCATCATCATAAAAGCTCATTCCTTTCTAAGTTCGCTCCAACCCTTGGAAAACGAACCGTTACTTTTGTGCCTTGATGAACTGTGCTCTCGACGAAAATTAGTCCTTCATGTGCTTCAACGATAGCTTTAACGATGGCAAGACCGATTCCGGCACCACCCGTTTTGCGGTTTCGTGACTTCTCACCGCGATAGAACCTTTCAAAAATGAAAGGTAGTTCTTCCGCGGCAATTCCCATTCCGGTATCCGTAATGGTGACTTGATCTTCCGTTCCTTTGTCGGTAAGGGTAACAAGAATACTCCCGGAATTCGTATATTTATAAGCGTTGCTAAAAAGATTGGAAAAAACCTGCACCAAACGAGCATAATCACCATTCATGTACACCTTCTCATCTTCTTTTACAACGACCTGAATATCTTTATAAGCAAATGGTCCAGAGATGGTGTTCAAAGCTTGATGAACAACCTCATTAAGGCAAAGGTTTTCTTTTCGAAGCTGCAGCATGGGATTCTCTACAGCTGCCAAGTTCTCCAAATCATTGATCAGTTGAACTAGACGCATGACTTGGTCGTGGCAAATTTGCAGTTTATCTGGAGACGCTTCCCAGATTCCATCTTGAAAGGCTTCCAGATGACTTTGGATGGTGGTCAGCGGCGTGCGTAGCTCATGGGCAACGTCGGCTGTCAGCATTTTTCTCAGTTTATCCTGTTGTTCCAAGGTGTCCGCCAGGTGATTTAATGCCAACCCCAGTTCCTCGACTTCTGTCGCTTGACCGGAAATCTCAACACGGGAGGATAAATCCCCTTCTTTCATCCTTGTGGCGATCTGCTTTATTTTTATTAAAGGCCGGCTAATACTGTTTGCAACAAAGACACTGAAGAAATAAACTCCGGCAATAACGGCGAGCAGCGCGAGCCATAAAAAGGTATTAAATTGCTTCAGAAAAGGTTGATTTAGGCTTTGCAGGGATCGTTCAATTCCCAATATCTCAAGAGTACCAATCTGTTCTCCATCCTTTACGATAGCTTTTGTAATGGTTTGCCCATCCTGTACAGACGCATACTCCGTAGAGGTGGAAAGACTCCCATGCATGGGCATACTCATCTGATCGGTATCCCAAATCAGGTTATGATCTTTATCGAAAACTCGTACGCTGTAATTGCGGAGAATAGCTTGATGGGATAGAGCCATTAAGGCTCCGGCTGACCATTGACCCGTTGACGGATCAAACGATGTTTCCATGTTTTGCAATAGCGAATTCACTTCCGCCTGCCGCTGATTCTCTTCATACCTTCCAAATGAATAGCTCATAACCAAATTGACCAAAAGAATGATCGTCAAAAGGGAACTAATAGCCACGCCGACATGGGAAAATAGCAGCTTTTTTCGGAGATCTCTTTTACTCATCGGGATTCACCAGAAATTTATACCCGACTCCAAATACCGTAGCGATAAACGTGGGCTGCTTAGGGTCATCCCCGATTTTTTGCCGGATGTTTTTGATATGCACATCAATTGTCCGTTCGAGACCTTCAAATGTATCGCCTTGGATCAAATTCACCAGCTCAAATCGAGTAAAAGACCTTCTCGGATGCCTCGCCAGAACTTCCAGAAGCTTAAACTCGATAGGAGTCAGGGAAATTGGGATTCCTTGGACCTTAACTTCATGCTGATCTGGATCGATAACTAAATGCACTCCACCGAAAGAGATTGTATTTTCTTCTGTGGCTGCCGGAGAGGTTCTCGTTCTTCTTAATAAACTGATTACCCGTGCAAGCAACTCACGGGGACTAAAAGGTTTAGTTATATAATCATCCGCACCAATTAACAGACCGTTTACCATATCGTCTTCGGTGCTTTTGGCCGTTAACATGAGAATTGGGACAGATGAGGTTTTTCGGATCATTCGGCATATTTGTTCACCCGAAATATCGGGCAGCATCAAGTCCAGTATGATTAGATCAGGGTTTAAACTCTCGAATAAATGCAGGGCGCCCTTTCCCGTATCCGCTTCATACACGATATAATTGTTCTTTTCAAGATAAGCTTTGATCACTTGGATAATGGATTCCTCGTCATCCACAACCAGAATTTTAACAGTTTCCATATTCCCCGTCCTTTCCCGCCTATAACATGAGAGACCTCACCTGGAGTGAGGCCTCTCGATGATGAGGTGAACAGAACTTATTGGGTTTGTGTGTCAGAAAAATTCATCATTTGCCGCACGCCTGCGACCTTTGAACCCTGGCAGCGATTATACATATTTTGGATTTGCTTATCCGTCAAATTGGGGTGCATTTGTCTCGCGAAAGGCAACATTTGTTCAAAAAAACCTTTAGCGTTGTTCGGATCGGTGTCAGTTGCAGCAGCAAATACCGCGCTTGTGCCAATCCCCATAACCAAAACCAATGCTGTGATGCCAATCCATAATTTTTTCTTCATCTCTTCTTACCTCCTTATGATTCCACTATAAACGGAGGAAATTAAGAACTTGTTTGCTTCTTATGAAGAAGTTATGAAGACAATAACACTCATCGTTTCTTGACCAGAGCTCCTTCGTTTCTTTTTTCTTCCATTATCTGCGAGATGTTACAGACCTATGTGTATTATAGAGTAAAATAACGAGCACCTGCACAAAATGATAATTATTATTTTTTAGTATGAATTCCACATAAAATATACACAATTATCTTATACAATCTCGTATTGAACATCAATATGGGATGGAGGTAAGAATGTTTTATGAAACTAAGCATGAAAATGAAGTGTTTACTGGCTGTCGGTGTATTGTCAGTCGTATTGGCAGGATGCAATCGTTCCTCCACAGAAATGGATCATTCTCAAATGGACCATTCGTCTATGCAGTCGAATAAAACCAAGGATTCCGAAATTCCCGTTAGATCAACGGTTATACCGACCATACTCTCTGGCAGAGAAATTAATTTGACAGCCATGGCAAGCAATCAAGAAATAGCGCCGGGCGTAACGACTCCCGTCTGGACCTTTAATAATATGGTTCCCGGGCCGCAAATCCGCGTTAAGCAAGGCGATACGGTTAAAGTCAATCTTAAAAATGAACTGCCGGTGCCAGTTTCGATTCATTGGCATGGGTATCCTGTACCGAACAACATGGATGGCATTCCCGGCGTAACACAGAATGCAGTAAAACCGGGAGAAACGTATACGTATGAATTCAAAGCTACTGTTCCTGGCACCTATTGGTATCATTCCCACCAAGATAGCGTCAATCAAGTTGATCGGGGCCTGTATGGTACTTTAGTTGTTGAAGGCCCAAATGATGATAAGGTCGACCGTGATTATACATTGGTATTGGACGAGTGGGTAAGCAATGGAACGGGAATGTCGGGTATGGATATGTCTAGCGATATGTCCGGAATGGACCACAGTCAAATGAACATGGATTCATCCGCATCTAATCATTCAAATGCTCCAATGGAGCATGATATGAACATGTATGACGTCTTCACCATTAATGGAAAGTCCGGTTCGTTAATTGAGCCGCTTACCGTTAAGGAAGGAGATAAAGTTCGGCTGCGGCTTATCAATGCCGGCTATCTCCCCCATCGAATCCACCTCCATGGCCACGAATTCAAAGTTGTCGCAACGGATGGGCAACCCATAAACAATCCAGGAATTCTGAAGGATAGCATCGTGAGCATTGGGCCGGGTGAGCGTTACGATCTTGAATTTACAGCAAACAATCCCGGACAGTGGCTTATCGAAGATCACAGCGCCTCTCCATTTGCATCTGGCATGCGAGCAGTTATTGCTTATGAGGGTTCTTCAGCATCTGCTGACATTTCAAATGCAATGGAAGAGCTCCCTGTTGTAGACCTAGCGATATACGGTCAAACCGGCCAAAACACCTTCAATCTTAACCAGAAATTTGACCATGAATATACGATGGAGTTAAATACAACTACTAAAAATGATGCGACTTTATACACCATCAACGGTAAATCTTCCCCTGAAACGGACCCGTTACATGTTAAAAAAGGCGATACGGTTAAAGTTCGTTTGAAAAATAAATCGCCTGATGTGGATCACCCTATGCATTTACACGGTCACTTTTTCCAAGTACTCAGCAAGAACGGAAAATCGTTCACGGGTTCACCCGTAATGAAAGACACTCTGAATATCAAACCGGGAGAAGAATATATCGTCGCATTCAAAGCGGATAATCCAGGCAACTGGATGTTCCACTGTCACGAACTTCATCATGCTTCCGCAGGCATGGTAACGGAGCTAAAGTACTCGGATTACCAATCAAATTTTACTGCAGATCCCAGCGCGGGCAATAAGCCCGAATAAGCAAATTTAGACATTTTTGTTATCTACTAAATGCATGGTAGTGATACAAGTATCGTCGTTATCGAAAGTGGATATTTCGGATTTCGCTATTTTTCCGTTCTGCTCGACCGTCACGTTGTACTTTTTATCTCGTGGCAGCCACAAATCGATAAATCCATTTTCTTGGGATTTCATTGATCGGTCAATTAATACGTTGCCCTCAATGTCTTCAATGAATACCTTAAACTCTTCATTGACCATTTCTCCTCGACAACTGACCAAGTTGTGAGTAGCGCAAGGATGCGTTTTCTCTACGTAGGGAGCAATCGAAAGAAAAAATTCGTTAGTGGGCAGTTCATAGGTTACCGATCTAGAGCCGCTTCTGGTCACAATAAGTTGGTTAGATGTTATAGAAGCTGATTTTGCTTTTTGTTTGCCTGAACTGAAATCCTGCACCAGTTGCTTGATGTCTTGATTATTCATTTTACTGGGCGCATTTCTTTGGTTATTCCCCCAATAAACAGACAGAAGAACTACCACAACGGCACCTAGCACAGAAGTCAATACTATTTTTCTTTTCATTTTTTAAACGATCCCCCCAATATTTTAACAAGGCTGCCGAATTCATTTCTTCGGCAGCCTTTCCATTGATCACAGATTCGTTATATCACGAATGATTTTTATTTCTACGCATCATAAAAGGCATGATAACCATGTGGGATAACGGGCAAATGAGGGCGAGGAGGAAAATCATACTATTCCCTAAGTTTCCCGATACTGTGCCACTCAAGAGCAACACAGCAGCCACAGCTAGAGGAAGAACACAACATATGATCATCATCCAGTTAATCTTAGTATTTTTCTCTGCTTGTGTTCCATTATGCTGGTGTTCATCTTGTTGATGGTTATGATGTCCGCCGCAACAACTCATATCGTTCACCTCAAATTAATATTGATCTTGCTTTATTTGAATCTTACAAGTTCAATATAGCCTTAATATGTGAGAAAATGATGTTGAAACCATGTAGAAACAATGAAATACAAACATTTCATTTGCATATCCTTCTTCCAGAGATCGTTGGGCCCTCCCGCCAGAAATAGACACTGGAATCACGGATAGATATCAGCACATTTTACCGGAATACTGCCGATCGAATTAATTCATACTCTCTCTTAATTTAAGCAAGTTATACCAGTTTACTCCGCCATGCTTTGATTCAGACAACCCATGGTTTACAAATCCAAATGTTTCATAAAAAGAAACTAGTTCCCGCTTACAAGTTAATGTGATCCCCTCTCTCTCATTCTCCTTTACTAGCTCTTCCATCTTTTTAATTAATATTTTTGCTAACCCTTGATTTCTAGCTTGTTTGGACACTACCAATCCTAAAACGCTCTGATATCCCCCTCTTTTCGGATTTCCTTTGATTTCCGTAAATAGATCATCCGTTATATAAGGTTGATGAATAATGGGACCATTAATATATCCAAGAATCTTCTCATCCCTCACCGCCACAATAAAGGTATCCGCTATCAGCTTGATTCTCTGCACAAATGCTTCTTTCGTGGCAGCTTCTTCAACCGAGAAGCCTTCATTCTCAATCAATTGCAGCTGTTCTAAATCTGTCGGTTGAACATTTCGTATAGAAATCATCTTGTTTTTTCCCCATTCCTTTTGTACGTTTTTTCAAAACACAATATTTCTTATAATAAAAAATAAAAGCCTGATTTCTCAAGCTTTTACTCAAACTAATAGGTTGGCGATATTCGACTTTTATCCGATTCGTTCCGCCAGTCTAACAATTATACCCACATGATCGATTCTATGGATCTCAATTAATCTCCGATTTCTATAAGATTCCCCTCAGGGTCTGCAATAAAAAAGTTTCTCTGCCCCCACGGTTGAGTCGCCAACTCTGTTATGATCCTTACATGAAGATTTCTCAATCTTTCATATTCTTTATCAACCTCATTCGTAGTAAAGCCTAGGTACATTTCCATTGTAAGATTTATTCCGTTCGGCGGATAATACATTTCGCCAATAGACTTTGCGAAATCTTTTCGATCATACATAAATAAGCCATCATTACCCTTTTTGAAACTTGCGAACATTCCACCGTCCCAATCTGTTTCAAAGTTTAGGATATTTCTATAAAATGAAACCATCTTTTCCATGTCTTCAACAAATAGACCAACACCATTCATACTCACTTTCCTCCTTTGGTTAACCAAAAAGATCCGTTCATATACTGATTCGGTAACTTTGTGCATTGTCCTTTTTGTGGTCTTACCTACAATTTATACCTTTCTATAAAAAAACAGCAGCAATCTTAGACTATAAACATAGTCCTAGACTGCCGCTTATTTGTTCTGCTAACGTTCCTCTTACGACTTCCCCATTGGCTGAAATTAGTCTGGTGGGGATTTTTATTTATTTTTTTCCAATACGGCAAAGTAATTATTTTCATTATCCGCGAAATTAAAGACTCGTCCGGAGGGGAGTTCAACAATCTCTCCAACTGTGACGTTTTTGTCTGTCAAATCCCGACGCAATTGATCGAGATGATCCGTAAAATACATTAAAGATGGTGTTCCCAGATTCATTTCTGGATTCATTTGAGCAACAAACTCTTTATTATGAAGCACAATGCTGGTTTCTGCGCCCTTAGGAGCAACTTCGATCCACTTCATCGGTCCATTGGTTTCTTCTGAGATCACTTCAAACCCTAGTTTTTCTGTCCAAAAATCTTTGGATTCGTCTTGATTGCTTACATACAACATAACTTGGCCAAGTTTATTAATCATTATCCTACACGCTCCTCATTATATAGTAATTTACCGGGTAGCCCGAAGCTTCCCATTCGCACTAACGCTGACAGCCGCTTTAAAGGGAATTACTTAAGTGACTCCAACAGCTCGCTCAAGCGGTTCCAGGTTTCGGTGATTCCCTGTAACATACCCATGTCCATGACGGTTTTAAGGCCCTCTGCCGACGCATATTCAGAACGGTTTACCAACTTGGTCTTGCTGCCCAGATCTATAAAATCCATCGTGATTAGAGTCGATGGCATGGACTCATTAATATTCCCTTCAGCATCCGAAAAATAATCGGTGTAGATGATCTTCTCCGGCTCGACAATTTCCTTATAGACACCTTTCCCCCATGATTCCATGCCGAAAAATTGACCTAGATTCTGATCAACGCACTTCATGCAGTAGTGCCACACACCGCCCGGGCGGAAATCGATGTTGCAAACCGGGATCTCCCAGCCTTTCGGTCCCCACCAACGCTTAAGATGCTCAGATTCTTTAAACATCCGGAAAACAAGATCGCGCGGCGCATCGAATACGCGCTCCAGTACCAAAACTCGATCGTTTTCTACGTTTGAAACCATTTCATTGCTCGACATTGTAATTACTCCTCCTCGTTCCATGTTGTTTGCTATGGTTTCTCCTTGTTCTGAAGCTCACGCAAGTAATTGTCCAAGTTATCAAATCTTTGTTCCATAATGTGCCGGAAGGACTGAACCCAAATATCCATCGCTTGGAAGGGTTCAGACCGAAGCTTGTAGATCCGGCGGTTCGCATCGATTCGCACTTCTACAACCCCGCTATCGCTAAGCACTTTCAAATGCTTCGATGCTTGCGGTTGATGTAGCCCCAGCCGACCGGCGATTTCGCCCACGGTGAGAGGACCGTCGCGCAACAGTTGAACGATTTTCATACGATTCGGTTCTGCCAAAGCACTTAGCGTCGTAATGTCCATTCCCGGACTTTTGCCGGACACGTTCTTCACCTCAGTTTATAATGATTTTTTGCTTAATCATCTCCCTTGATTAGAATAACTATCATCTTGTAATTCAAATATACTCCTAACCGAATATTCCTGTCAAGGAATATTGAAAATTAATTTCTTCATGATGGCAAGATCAAGCACATACATAGTTTTCACACTCTCTATGCAACTTATTATATAAAGCCAATCCTTTAACAACGAAGGATTGGCTTTGTTTTAGTTAGTGCCATAGCAGATGAACACTGAGATCGGAATGTTTTCAGAATCCATGATTCTTAGTTGGAATCCGGTTCAACTCCTGCGTAGAATAACAAATAATTCTCCATCTGACTGCTCCAATAAGCGTCATCATGATGACCGCCTTTGTTGACATGAAACTCGAATGATTTCGTCTTAACCCCTTTTAATATGTCACTTAGCTTTTGGGTGACAACCTTGAAATCATCCTGGTCCCCCATATCGAGATAAATTTGCAGCTTGTTCAGTTTCTGATTCGCCGCCAAATAGAGGGGATCATTCTGTTTTCTAACCTCTTTCGTCGGGTAAATCATTTTCTCCAATACATCCCACATGGGTCCATCAAAAAGCGCCGGAGAATGGCCGCCGACCTTGCTGTATAGTTCGGGATGCCGGAAGCCAATATGGAGCGCTGAGAATCCCCCCATTGAAGTTCCCCCGATATAACGGCTGTTACGTGATTTAAGTGTGTTAAAGTGGGTGTCAACGTAAGAAACAACGTCCTTTGTAATATAATCTTCGTACATTCCGGTGTATAAAACCCCTTCATCTCCCGGCGCCCCGCTCCCCTCTGCATAACCTGGTTGTTTAGAGGAGTTCACACCAAAGCTATTATCAATCTCCGGCGCGACGATAATAAGCGGCTCTATGCTACCCTTCGCGATCAAAGCATCTGACTTCTTTGTGATGCCCAAAGCGTCAAACCAATGATCTTCATTAAGTTTGTAGGAATGCAGCACATATAAGACCGGGTATCTGTCTTGACTGTCGTAATTAGGTGGCAAATAGACATTCAGTCTCATATTTTTCTGTAAGGACTCGCTGTAAAATGTTGCTTTCAGTGTAGAGGAATACGGATGACTTGCACGTGGGGCTGCTGAAACAAGAGACTGTCCCAGCAAGCAGATGAGTAAAGCAACTCCTAATACCTTCATAAACTTCATTCGCTCATCGCCTTCCTTCAAATTTTGAGGTGGTCTCTCCGTCACCTTTCCTCATCCACATTCTATAACCACCCGATTATCGGAAACAGGGATTATTCACAGCGTTTCCCTGATTATTAACAGTACTTCATCATGGTTCCCTCCATCAAAAAAGTGCCCCTCGGTAAAGGGACACTAGTTATCACAATTATTATCACATTGTACAAAATCTCACTCTATAATCCGCAGGGGAATAGCCTGAGTATTTACGAAATTGTCGAATAAAGTGCGCATCATCCTGAAACCCGACCATCGCCAATATTTCTGAGACGGGGAGCTTTGTATTCCTTAACATCATCTCTGCAATTTGCAGCCTTAGCCGGCATAAATAGGTAATCACAGAAAGACCTGTTGATTGATTAAACCACTTATTCAAGGTTGTCCTGTTCACTAGAAACCGGGAGGTGAGGTCCTCTACTTTAATCTTTTGACCATAGTGCATATGTAAGTATTCGATGATCGGACTGATCGGTTCCAATCCGGTTTGAGGTATTGCTGCCGGTGTAGAGCGGCTATTCTGATACAGCAATCGGATCCTAAATAACAACTCCATGAGATACGAACGGCTGCGACATGGCCAATGGAAGTCGGGCTGAATCGTCAAGTTTTTGCCGATCTCCTCCATAATCCCCTCCATATACTTTGCGACCGCATTATCCAGAAGCATACATCCGTAATCAGTCCCGGATCGCTCCGTAAAAGGCTCCAATATCCATAAATCCTGAAAATCGGTGCCATCAACTTCTTCGCCTTCAAGCTTGCCCTCTAATAAATCTGTCAATCGATCATGTATGACATTCGGACTAAACCATATAGATTTTATCTTCAGTGAAGTGTCTGACTTAAACCGAATTCTGTCTTTTTCGTTTATGCAATAGAGACTCGGGGTTATCACAGGATAGATTACATCCCCCACCTGCACTAAACCCGTTCCTTCTACGACTAAAGCTATGCGATAACTGGACGGCACATCGCTATCGTCATGCCCAATATTTTCCGTATCGAATTCCATCCTTAACCGATATCCCGAATAATACTTCTTTCCTTCCGTCCAGAGATGTTCCATTAATTGGCCCGCCTCCATACTGGTGTAGATAGCAGCAATTGTCCTAGCTGATTGAGAAACAACTGGGACTTATACGATCACAAACATTTGTTCTCGATCTATTAAATCATAGCATAATATCCATTATTTTCAATTGAAGAAAACGGATGCTTTCGCATCCGCATAAGGGGAGTGAGTCTATATTGTATTCAGCCAATTCGATCTCGCCGAAAATTTGCCCATAAAGCAAAAGCTCATTTAACCCGCAATTTATATTTGCCGGAATGCTGCAACTTGACGGCAACATCGATTCGCTCTAATGAATCATGATCGAGGATGAATTTGTTGCTTTCCTGCAACTTTTGCCACATTTTCGGATTTTTCCTGTAGAGGCTTTCTGTAAGTCCGAGTACATCAGCATGGATGCCCAATCCATTTTCATAGGTTGCCCGAATTTGTTTTTCGATGTCTTGCGCCGCCTGTTCCTCAATGTCCTTCCTTGATCGGTTATAGATCATTTCATCGACATATGCTTGAATAGACAGCTTAATAGTAAAATGTGCCTTACCGTTTCGAATTGTATATTGAACAGAAGGCTTCGGCTTTATCATGACGAGCGCAACATCGGGATGCGGACTGTTTGGAACATTGATTAATGAACGTTCAAGCTTCTTCTCCATCCAGCGATAACCTGCTAGTTTTTCGTTGGAAAACCAGCCGCAAAATTTGTTATCACAAAAAATATAGGCTCCGTCGATCCAGAACATGGTCCGTTTTTTTTGATCTTCGGTCCAAGCCGATGAATTAATGGACAGGGACGGCAGTATGGCAATGCCTGTCGGTTCATTAAGTTTCGCAATGAATTTATACCCGTACATTGGCAAAATATATGAACGCTGAGAGTATTGCTCCAAAGGGTTTTCCAGGATTGACTCGATTGGGGACATGTACAGGTTCGATTTTTGGGAAAACACGTTTCGCATCGGTTCTTTTGTACCGAACAGCAAGATGTTATACCGAATTTCTCGATAACGGTTGATCATGTCGTAGGCTTCCGCTACGCGTGCTCCTTGTTTCATGAACCGTTCGCTCATCACGATTGCCTTTACATGCCCCCAAAATATCCTCAACTGTGCCGTGGAATAAATAGAATTCAGCGATTCGGTTACTGTCACCCCCTCTCCTCTCCCAATCCAGGTGGGAACATTTTTTCCCTCAGATGACATTTCTCCTTTGGCTATGTTGGAGAAGTTGAGAACTTGGATGTAGGTAATAAATTTCCCATCCACGTAATCTAATCCAATCGCAGTAGCATAGGCCATACTTTGCAAATCCTTCGAGTTCCAGCAGGCGGTTGGCATTAACAGGAGCACGATGTAAATGAGAACAATGATTCCCTTTCTTCTCATGAGCCTTTTTCCCCTTGATGATCCGGATCCACCGGGTGAATACTCTTTGGACGAGTCCGCATTTTGCTCCATGGAAGCCGTAAATATCCCGGTAAAATATCTTTCATATTCGGAGGGGATAATGGCGCCAAATAAGGGACGCCGAAGGACCGCAATCTTGCCATGTAAATCAGTAGCAAGAGCAAACAGCATATAAGTCCATACATCCCGATGAACGACGAAACCATAAAAAACACAAAGCGAATGACGCTTGTGGTGGTACTGAGCGTTTGATTGACTAATGTAACCCCCATAACGGCAGTTATTGCACCTACAACAACGACGGAGGGCGAAACGAGTCCGGCACGAATGGCGGCATCGCCGATTACCAGACCGCCGATGACGGTCAAAGTTTGACCAATGGAGCTAGGCAACCGGACGCCCGCTTCCCTGAATATTTCCAGAAGCAGTAGCAGTAAAAACATTTCCATTTGTGCTGATAACGGAAGACCTAACCGCGACACCGCTATCGTCGCCATTAGCCGGAACGGAATCTGATCCTGGTGGAAGGCAGTCAAGGCTACCCAAAACCCGGGCAGTAAGATGGAAAGCCAAAAGCTCAATATACGAATAATTCGCGCAAACGATACGTATTGGAAACTAAAGTGAACATCTTCAGGAGATTTCAATATTAGCGCAAATGTTGTAGGACCTATCAAAACCATAGGATTCCCATCGACAACGATAACAAATCTCCCGGCAAGAAGACTGCTGACTGCATAATCAGGGCGGCCGGAAGAGTCAATCAGTGGGAATAACGGATACTTGACATCAGCCAACGCTTCTTCTAACTGGTTGTTGCTGTAAATTGCGTCTACATCGATTTTGCTTATACGCGCGCGTACCTCTTTCAAAATAGAAGGATTTAAGATGTCTTGGAAGTACAATAACCCGACCTTCGTTCTTGTCCGTTTCCCAAGAATAAATGATTCGCAGCAAAGTGATGTGCTTCGAATTCGTTTTCGGATCAATGCGATATTCGTCACGTAACTTTCCACGAATCCGTCTTTCGGCCCCTTAATGGATATTTCGGTGCTTGATTCTTCGGGGGTTCTCTCTGGCCGTCGGCTTAAATTAAGCTTAAAAAGGGTGTTTTCGTTCAAGAATACGAGTACGAGATTCCCTTCAAAAACAGCTTCCTCGATCTGCTGTTTCGTCCCCCCACCTTCGAAGCGAGTTAGCGGCAGAAAGTAAGAGGACTGCTCGGATAATAGGGATCCAAAGCTATCCTTGAGGAAATGCTGATTCAATTCCGGGAGTACGGTTTTCACGATTTGAGAGCTATCGCAAAGGCCCTCCGAATAGATAAGCATGATGTCGGATGACGTTTCTTGGTTATGATAATGAAACACCTGCAAATGTACGTCGGATGATGCGCTAAACAAGTCGCGCAGCGTTTGTTCTGAAGACAGTGATTCCTTTTTCTGACTATTCATGGGTTACATCCCCTGCTACAGGTTTCGAAAACAAGGCGATAACGGCCCAGATGATTGTGAGCGCTAAAGTCATGAATAATGTAATGACAAGGTAACTCTTAAACATCTCCAAATAGAAGGTGTTCCTTGAAATTAGACCCAGCAAAATATAGCTTAGCGTGATCCCGAGCAGAAACCAATTTCGTGATTTCGGCTTCCGAAAAGGCATTAAGTCAGCCAGCATATATTGAGCTAAACTGATCCGTACTGAAGCGCCGGCAAGCCATTGAAAAACAGACAAAAAATCCATATGTTCAATATGATTACCTACCCTGACAAGCCGCCATTGTTCATATGGCGAAACCATTTGTTTGGCAGCTTCCACCGGTCCAAATTCGGTAATAGCCCCGACTATCGGACCGAGTGTAATATAGACAAGAACAAACGCTAAAAGAACGATTTGCCATGCCCGCACTTTGGATTTCAACTGATGTTGAAGCAGCAACAGCAGTGATATTTCGGTAAAAGCGCCGCCAGCATAAATCATTCCATTTAAGGATTGGCCCCATCCATGCTCCATAATTGGCGTCAGCAGCGACCAATTTTTCTCCGGAAGATTTGCCCCCGTTACAAAATAACCAAGGACGACGACGATCGGGAGTAATATTCCCGAGTTTATAGCTATGGCACTTACCCCCTGTTTGGCCGAATAGTGGCAAATTGCAACTAGAACGATTATCAATACAGACTGGGGGGTCAGCGGTAAATAATTCGATATGGTCCAAAGTGTTGTTTGGATGATGGTCATGCCACCCAGCACGTACAATTGCAAAGCTACAGGGGCAATGAGCAGCCAGGAAAAAAAAGGCGAGGTCTGTTTGGCCAACCAAACCTGCAGCTTTTGTCCACCTGATTTTTTCATAATGTAAACAAGTAAGATGCACCAAGGGATATACAGAACCGTTGTAAGTAAAACCGATATCCAGGCATCCCTTCCGGAGGCATCCAATATAATCGGATTCAAAATAACATGGCTTAATATCCCGTTGAACAGCATCATCACCAAAAATATCTGTACGAAACTCACTTTTCCTGATGTATTGTTCATCAAACCCACCTATCAGCGTCATTAGCTATTTCAGAAGCGTCGTCTCATCGTAGGATGGCTATGTTTTCCAAAAATTATGCACCCATCAGATAACATTCATAAACATTGAAGCGGATAATACCATCTCTTTTGGGCAAAATAATGGCAGATCTCTACCCGAAATGAGGGTCCGAAAAATGGCAAATGGTATCTGCGATTCGTCCTCACTAAAGGATCATATCGAGAAACAGCTTGAAGAAATTTCTTCGCTTGCTAAGCGGAATATCGAATTATTGAGCAATGAAAAGATATGCCTTGTACAAGAGTTCGAAAATATGAGAAACGTCATGACTGATATTGTAACAACGGCGGCTTCTTTTTATCTAAAATGTTATTTATCTCCTTACACATCTAAATTCGAGGATTTGACAATTTGCATACGGAATTTATCTGAACGAAAACATGGGGCGCTAATCGTCGTTGAACGCAATGATTCCCTTGACCCACTTCTCCGATCAAATGTACCAATTGGGGGCACGTTATCCCATTCCTTGATCGAAGCGATATTTTATCCGGGAAATCCGCTCCACGACGGTGCCATTTTGATTCGTTCCGAAACGGTGATATCTGCCGCTAACGTTCTCCCCTTATCCAACATTGTTGTAACGGACCGAAAAATGGGAACGAGGCATCGGGCAGCAATCGGATTGACTGAACGCTGCGATGCGATCGTCCTCGTCGTATCTGAAGAAACCGGTCAGGCTTCTTTCGCCATTAATGGAGCCCTGCATCCAATTCACATGTAGACTCTCCTAGTCCCGAACTATTAACTTAAAAAAAAGAAAAACCGCGTAATACGCGGTTATAACTAATGACATGCTCGATTTAAGACTTGGATCCATGAATCACCTACTTAACTGACCGATCAGGCATTCTCAAGAAAATCCTTCAGTTCCGCCAAATCATTCGCAATCCTGCTTTTACAATGCTCCAACATTTGTTTGGTGTCCTCCTCGTTGTAGCGGTAAACCTCTACTCCCATAAGCAGGGACAAATACATATTGTACATAAAGTAACGAAGCTTGTCGTTTCGGGTATAGGTGAAGGGTTTGCCGGATATGAAGCTGTAGTTTTCTTTGAATACCTTATTGTGTTCTACATCCCCGCAAATGGTCTGGCTGGAGATAAATTCGGCATAGGGGTCGCCGTAAAACGCCCGTTCGTGGTCAATGATGCCATCAATATAATATTCGCCGTCCTTTTCCGCTAGCATGATATTCTTTTTCCACATGTCAAAGTTGACAAGACTTGGTTCTTTAACCTCATTCAATATCTCCCACAAAGGCTCAAAGGCAGCCAAAATAGAGTCATAGGGCAGGTCGACCCCTCCCTTAAGTCCATCTCGAATCATCATGTGCACCATACCCTGGAATGCGGAACGCCAATCCGTGAACTGATACTCCTTATCGTCCTTCAGATATCCGAAATAGCTGCCCTTTATATTGTGAATCGAAGCGGTGTACCGCGCGATTTCACCAATCAGCTTCTCCTGATTATCCACTGAAATCGTATCGTCCAGATTCATCCAATTATCCCCCTGGAGCTTTTCCATGATGAAATAATCGCAATCCACCAACGATTTGCTTAAATCTTGGACGACGATTTTCGGAACCGGCACGATTGTATCCTCTAATAGGCTGTAAACAAGTATCTCTGCTCGCATAATATTTTTTTCATAGGAGAGGATATATTTGGAGTCCTGGACACCAGTCTTTAGAACAAGTTCCTTGTATCCCCTCGCACCTTGACCGGCAAAAGATAAAATATAGATGGCGTTAAACCACCCGTCGGTAATCTCGGTAATCGTATCCAATACGACATCCTTGCCGAAATGCTCCCGCATAATCATCTCTATGGTTCCTCGCGGAAAAATGCTCTTGGTGTTGCTTTTCATATTATGCTCGCTCCTATTCCTTCTGCATGCAGTTTTTTTAATGAAGACCGCAAAAAGGCGGTTGAAACCATAAACATGATCGCATCCGAAACCAAATAGGTAAACCATACACCCGGCAGTGCAAACAGACCGGATAGAATATACAACGTGGGCAGCGAAATAAGCAGCACACTCATAGTCGGGAGCGCGATGGCGACCGCCGATTTTCCCGTTGACTGAAAATAGGCGGATGCAAGGGTTAGTACGCCCATAAAAGGAAAGGACAGTGCGATGGCCCGCAGCGCTGTAATGCCTATTGTTACAATCTGTTTATCTGCTATAAAAATACGGATCAGCTGTCCGGGTATGACTTCACAAATAAGCATGATCACGACTCCGTAACTAATGGAGGCCAATATTGCTACCTGCATGGCCTCCTTAACTCGCTTTTGGCAATTGGCCGCATAATTGAACCCTAAAATGGGCTGCAACCCCTGTACAATCCCGCTGATCGGCGTAAACAGAAAGGATTTTAACCTGCTGATAATGGCGAATGCGCTAATGGCATCAGGGCCGCCAAAAGTCCCCAGTTTATGATTGATTGAGACAAGTAATCCGCTTTGGCAAAACTGGGTCAGCAAAGTGGGCGAACCAATGACCACAATCTCTCCCATCAGCGCCGGCTTGATTCGGAAATGACGTCGGCGTATGGGATAGGTGTGAAATTTTGATAGGAAAAAGTAATACATACTTAGGCAAGTGGATACAATCTGGGCGACTATAGTAGCTAACGCCGCTCCCTCGACACCCATATGAAAGACAAAAATAAAGAGGGGGTCCAGAGCTAGATTAACCAAAGAGGGGACTGCCCACTGATAGATGGAATACCTAATATTGCCCTCCGCCCGGATTAGAGAGGAAAACCCCGTCGCCGACACTGCGCCCATCAGGATGATACTTGTATAGCTTTTTGCGTAGGGCATCAGAATGGCATCCACCGCCATCATTTTCAACAGCGGGTCCAGAAAAAGCAGACCGATTATGGAGAAAACAAGCGCGATTATCCAAAACAGCATGAACGTGTTAGCCGCGGTTGAGGCTGCCTTTTCCGTATCATTTTTACCAAGTGATCTGGAAATTATGGAGGCTCCCCCTGCCCCAACTGTGCTGGCAAAGGCCCCGATAATCAGGATCATAGGGGCGGATAGAGACACCGCCCCCGCCGCATAAGGCCCCACGCCCAGCGCTACAAAAAAAGTGTTTACAAGGGCATAGAGGCTATAAAGCATGACGGACATTGTCGTTTGGGAACAGATGGTCAGCATCAGCTTAGCAATCGGTTCCTTCGTCAGCTTCATCGTCTCTTTGTGATCCATAATTAACTCTCCCTTAAACATAGAAGAACAAAAACCTGTACAGGATTTATCTTCAACTTTATATTTTGCATAAACATCTTACCGTTACTCAATAGTTTCACCTTTCATCTCCTGCTTGCCATGACTGTAATTATATTGATGCATATAGAGCGATAATATATAATTGTTAACACAAAATATCAATATATTAACAAGATACGGTGAACCTAATGAAGAATCTCATTATTCCAGTTGATAAAGATTTGAACAGCACGATCAAATTGAATACTAATTTCCCGTTCATTGTTTCCCATGATGATTTAAGTGAGTATGTAGGCGGCTTCGTAAATTGGCACAAGCAAAGTGCTTTGGAAATCGCGGTCGTATTGGAAGGCAGCATCAATGTTAGCGTGCTGGAACGCGAGGAAACGATGGTCGTTGGCGACGGGTTCCTTATATTGCCCGAACGGTTGCATACGTTAAAGCCGAACAAAGATCATAAGGTTGCAAAATATTTCACTTTAATTTTCGAACCCCATTTACTCACTGGATATAAGGGTAGTTTTTTTGAGCAGCACTATTATTTGCCAGCCCTCAGCAGAAAAGAAACCTTTTTTAAGTTCGGTGTGCAGGAGGATTGGACTAAACCAGTGTTTGACCAGATGAAATGGATTTATGAACGCTTTCCAAATGACACCCCTGAATTTCAGTTAGCCGTGCAGCGCATCATACAAGACATATGGATTATCCTATGGCATAATCTCATGTCCATGCAAAGAGAAGGAGTCTCCACTCAGCACGATACTCGAATACTTGATATGATCGAATATCTACACAATAATTACTCTTCAAAGTTCTCGCTTACGGATATGGCAATAAGCTCTAATGTAAGCCGAGGAGAATGCTGCCGCTTTTTCAAAAAAATGATGCATATGACGATCTCATCTTATCTCATGGAATATCGGATTTCCAAAGCGGTTGGATTTCTGGAAACCACGAATCTGTCCATATCTGAAATATCGGAAACCGTTGGCTTCAGCAGCATTAGCTATTTTATTGATTCCTTTAAAAAGAAAACGAAATACAGCCCGCTTACATATAAGAAAATGTTGAGGAAAGTGCAGTTGTGAACGATTATTATATCGTCAAATGTAAAAGCCGCGCTGTGCACGGCTCGATAGCGATATGTCCTCTGACATTTTGTGAAAGACCGTGTTCACCCGGTTATTTTTTTACCCCTGCAAGATGACTCGACTGCTATCTCCTAATATAAATGTTGCTATTTTCTTGGCTACTGTCTCTTTGTCTAATGATGATGCTCCGGAAGCCCATAAGTAACCAGCCTCAAGAATAATGTTTGCATAGATCGGTACGTAAAAACTCTTTTCTTCGTCTGTATAGATGGCATCAAAACTTTTCGATAGATAATTTTTTAACTCCACTAACATTTTGTCTTTCAACTGCGGGATTAAACTTAAATAACTGCGACGACATTGAATATTCGGTTGCTGATGATAGTCGCACACGGCAAGAACGAGCTCATGTATCCTTTCTTTATCGAATTTCACAACTCCTAATGTGCGGTTTTCAATGACTGCCGAAGCAGACTCATCAACTATATAGTCCAACAATTCGTACTTATCATTAAAGTGCGCGTAGAAAGTAGCCCGATTCACTTGGGCTCCTTTTGTTAAATCAGCTACTGTGATTTTTTCAAAATCTTTTTCATTCACTAAATTAACAAAAGCATTAATCAAAGACTGCTTCGTTTGAGTCATTCGTATATTTCTTACTTTTGTCCCCACTTCTTTCACTCCTTTAATGGCCTCTTTGAGCGAAGTTCAAAATCTCTCCTAACCTGACAATTCCTATTTTTTGTTGCTATAGCAACATTCTCACCCTCATTGTTGGTTGTTCTGCTTAGAGATTCATTGTATTTTTATTAAAGCAACATATGTTTGTTTAATATATCACTTATAAGGAGTTTGAGAAAGATGAAAACTATTGCAATTATTGGTGCGGGTCCTGGATTAGGATTGTCCCTTGCGAAAAAATTCGGGAAAAATGGCTTCAGGGTAGCTGCCGTTGCGCGCAACCCGGAGAAGTTGGCCTTTATCGTGAATGAACTAAACAAACATAATATTGAAGCAAAGTCTTATGTTGCGGATATCAGAGATTTGACTGCTCTGAAACAAGCGTTAAATGATGTTAAACAAGATTTTGGTCGTATCGATGTATTAGAATTTAGCCCCTATGCAGGACTGGAAATATTCAGACATGTACTAGAAACAACTCCTGCAAATGTATTGGAACAAGTGAATGGCCATTTGCTGCCAGCTATTCTCTCGGTCAACGAAGTATTGCCGGACATGATGAACAATGGATCAGGGGCAATTCTGTTTACTACTGGCTTAACTGCGATGTACCCTCTACCTTTTGGCGGGAATGTCGGAATCGTTATGTCGGGGCTTCGCAATTATGCGACTAACCTACACAACGAGTTAAAGGATAAAGGTATTTTTGTCGGCCATCTCTGCATTGGAACCACCATTCAGGCGGGTACGGTAGGTGATCCCGATCTCATTGCGGAAGCTTGGTATGACTTATACGAGAGTAAGAATCGATTCGAAGAAACATTCCCGCAAGAGATGAATCCAACTAAACTGTCAAATTGATGATGAATTGATAAAATGATCATTAAGAAGCCCTTCGTCCTATCAAAGGATGAAGGGCTTCCCTATGCAATTTGATCGATTCCATTATTTCCTTTCTGTTGTGGGACTATTCCAAATACTAGATGAACATACTACAAGGGAAATTGATCTTAGCGAGGAGTGCAGCAATGGTAAAGACAATGACCGCCAAATCTCCGCTTGTACCACCCCCATCGCCTCGTTTCGTCACCGTAGCGGAAGCGATTGTTGAACAGCTCCAGCTTTGGGGAGTAACCCGGATATATGGAGTCGTAGGGGATGCTATCTTCGGCTTGATGGACGCACTTGCAAAACAAGAGCAAATTACATTCATTGCTGTTAAGCATGAGTCCGTTGCAGCCATGATGGCTTCGGCGGAGGCGAAATTAACCGGCCGTCTAGGGGTTTGCGCCGCACAAATGGGCCCCGGTTTAGCCAATCTTTTAAACGGTTTGGGTGATGCCTTTCTGGACAAAGCCCCTGTTCTAGCGATTTCCGGTCAAGCGCCGCTCGATAAAATCGGCACGAGCTATAAACAATTCATAAATCAACAGCAAATGGTGAAAGCCATTTCGTCTTATAGTGAGCTAATCGCCCATCCGGACGCAATATTGAAGTCCCTTGCGCAGGCCATGCGAACGTCCGTTTTACAAAAAACCGTTTCGCACTTGTCCGTCCCTACGGATGTTTTTGCCCTCCCTACAATGATGAAGCCGTTTGAGAAACTCCCTCTGTCCACCCCTTTTGTAGATTCACCCCAATTTGAACAAGCTTTGCAGATCATACAAGCGGCCAAGCAACCTGTCATGTTGGTAGGCAGCCGCGTTCGAATACAAGCGGAGACTCTTCAAGCGTTAGCTGAAGCATGGGGATGTGGCATTGTCATGAGCTACGGTGCAAAAGGAATCGTATCGAATTCGCATCCCTATATGTTAGATGGACTCGGGGAGGGCGGAAATCCTTTTGTTGGAGAACTGTTCAAACATGCGGATACCGTTTTAACGATTGATACAGCTTGGTGGCCGGAGGATTTGGTGCCCCTAAAAGCGCGGGTTGTTCAAATCGCAAATGACCCCATGGAGCTTGAGGTTTCCGTTTCGATGGATGCTGGATTGGTTGGAGATTCGGCAAGTATCGTTGCGAAATTATTGTCTGGACTGAAACAGCACGTGCCCAATCCGGATTGGATTCAGCAGATCAAGCAATGCCAGCAAGCCTGGTTCGCGCAAAATGAAAGCGAGAGAAATCAAATCTCATCTCCCTTGCATCCGGCAAGCATTATAAAGGCCATCGAACAACAGATTGCCGAAGATACTGTCATTACCTTGGATGTAGGCGATTCAATGCACTGGTTTCTAAGAAACTTCCAGGCAAAACGCCAACATGTCCTGCTCTCCGAACGTTGGCTGACGATGGGATTCGGTTTACCTGCTGCACTCGCAGCAAAGCTAATCTCACCTGAAAAACAAGTTGTTTGTATTACAGGCGATGGAGGCTTAGAAATGGTGATGGCCGACCTGCTTACTGCCGTGAGGTATAACCTACAGATCACCGTTATCGTATTCAACAACGGCGCACTGCAGATGGAACGAGATAAAATGTTCATGAAAGGACTGCAGCCCGAAGGGACGAAGCTGACCAATCCAGACTTCGCCAAAGTTGCGGAAGCTTGTGGATGGAACTCGTTTCGAATTGAAACTCTCGAACAATTGGAAGCAGCTTTACAGCAATCGCTATCTGCGAATAAGCCAGTTTTATTGGACGTTCTGACTGCCAACATTCCACATCCTGATTTCAAAATGATCGTAAAAGGGGGTTAATCGATGGCAACGACAACAACGCAGCATCCCTATCAAACACAGCCGGTCATGCAGCCTGTCCCTCCATACCCATCACAACACCGAATCGCGCCTGCTTATGTATTTCTGGCGTCGGACGATTCCTCTTACGTTTCCGGTCAGTTTGTCCATGTCACCGGCGGAGTCATTATGAACGGCTAAGATAATCAATCAATGAAGATTGAATTTCCATCGCGGATATTACCAGTATCATATGTCTGAAAAACTATTCAGGAGCGGAGACAATCGTGCAAAACATTCCTAACATTCTACTGCGTTTCATTACAGTAGCTTTATTGAGTCTGTTAACTGCAGGATTTGATCACTCCCCTTCTAACGCCGACGAGCCCCTGCCAATTATCGCTGCCCCGGGGATTTACACCATCGAAATATATCCTCAGCGTCATCTCATGGTGGTACGAGCGCAAGGACAAATATTCAAAACATATCCCATTGCCGTTGGCAATTCAAATACACCAACCCCTGTTGGAGAATATCAAATTGTATATAAAGGGAAAGATTGGTCATCTTCCTTTGGTCCGCGTTGGCTTGGTTTAAACGTCCCTTGGGGCACTTACGGCATTCATGATACCAATAAACCGTACTCCATCGGCCAGCATTTGAGCCACGGTTGCATTCGTATGCGCAATCGAGACGTAATTGACTTATTTGAAATGATTCCAGTTGGTACAACCGTCATTATTCATGGACACGTATTAGGAGACCCGAATCGAGAACCAAGGGATCTGGCGGAGGGTGACGTCGGGGCAGAAGTACAGTTGATTCAATCCCGCTTGAAGAGTGCCGGTTACTTCAAAGGAACCTGTAACGGTAAATTCCGCGGAAGCACAACGGCAGCTTTGAAACGATTTCAACGGGATCACCACATGGTGCCGAACGGCGTAGTTTCGGCGAAAGTGTATGAGAAATTAGGATTATTGGAATAATGAACGGTCAACCCTCTACGACGAGAAAAATGGAAATAAAAAAGACACCTGAGAAAACAGGTGCCTGATCTATTTGTTTTAGATGTTCGTACTCTTTCTCCTTCTGCGGAGCAACGATACCATCCAAGTAGTTGTAATCCCTAGGGAAAACAGAATCAACGCCATGAAGATAAACAGTCCAATGAATGGAATGTTGATCGCGGATACTAAGATGAATGCCCCTGCTCCCACTCTAACCCATTCCGGCTTATCCCCTGTCCCCCGTATTTGTTCGCCGATGACTTTACTGACAACCGTTAATCCTAAGGCAAGGGCTACGAAGATAAACAGTGCTGGAATCAAGATAAAAGGGATGCCGACGATCGTGAGCAAAAGCAACACACTAATGGCAAAGAGCAATAGTCCAGTAAAAAAACCCATGGAGAATGATTTACCACGTGGCGCAACCTGATATCGCTCCACCCATGCAGCTGTTCTCTTTTTACCGAATGCAACCATCAACACGGGTAATATAATCATGATTAAACTTGATGCAAGTTTTAGAGCGCCAATACCAAAAATGAGCCCCGAACCTATAAGCAAACTATTCACGGTTGCGTCGTCGAAGGAAATAGATACCACGTCATTCGTGACATCCGCACCTTCTTCTTGCTCCAATTGTCCGCCTATGACTACAATGACACCCTTGATATGGGCACTTGATTGTACGTGGACGTCTCCGTTAACGACTACGACGGAGTTATTGACCGTCCCCGCAACGTTGGTATTCCCTCCGATCACGACGACGTCTTCCACGGTTTGGCTAATTGGAATGGTCGTATTCTGATGCTCGAATATACTTGCAGCATGTGTTGATGTTGGGAAGACAGTCAGACCTATGATGAGAAGCAACGAAAACCAATGTATTTTTCGCAGAGTAGTCCCTCTCCTTTACTGTGCGGAGCTTCGCAAAATGTGTCTGAGTGATAATCCGGAGATCAAGGTGAGGCAGACAGCCATTATCAATGCTGACACCCAGACGGTCGGAACGGATGAAGCGATATGTGAAATGACGTAAGCTGCCGTAACCGTAAACTTGAATAAGACAGAGAATAGTTTCAGCCAGATGGAACCGAAGCGGAAAATGATTACACTCAGGAAGATAATTCCCATGATCGGAATAATGGCTGTACTTGTCTTCGTAATCCACGATGCTGCCGATTCTTTTTCAAGCGCCTTCATGATGTTCATTTCCAACGTATCCGGCGCTTTCACTTGATGATAAAATTGTGCAACTTGACTCTGCATGTCCATCAGATCGGACAGCAAAGCTCTGCATGACGCACACTCGGCTAAATGGCGATCCATCTTCTGCCGTTGTTCCAATTCCATTTCATCATCCATGTAGGCGGATAACCATTCTGTGGGGTGATCCATCATACTTTGTCTTCACCTCTTCTCATTACAAGCCTGAGAGCGAGCCGAGCCGCATTGAGCCTAGACTTCACCGTTCCTAAAGGGATCTCCAGGATTTCAGCGATCTCTTCGTAACGAAATCCCTGCACATCATGCAACAATATGATTTTCCGATGATCCGGAGATAGCAGCTCCATCGCTTCGTCAATCGTTTGTTTTAAGCTGTCGACTCTATGCTGCTCTCGTGCACTCTTAATCTCCATATCGCCTAATGCATCTTGGCTTGTAGTCTTCGTGGTTTCTTTGTTTCGTTTTTTTAATCGATCCACGCACAGATTGGAGACAATTCGATTGAGCCACGAGACGAATGAAAATTCGCTCTCAAGTTGGGGCAATGAAGCATAGCACTTCATGAAGGCTTCTTGCGATAAGTCCTCCGCTTCCATTCGATCCCCCAACATTCCGAACGCATACCGATATACGTGATCCTTAAATCGATGAACGAGTGGTGCAAAGGCATCTTTGTTGCCTTGTTTAGCCTCCCGAATGATTCGGTTAAGCTCTTCATCCAACCATGATCAGCCCCTAAGTGACGATAATATCGATGGGGGTTATATGGCAAGCTTGGTTCTCGGCCATAAACGTTTGCTTCGAATCAACCGGAAAATCTCAAGTACCGCCACGTTAAGCGTAATCCATAATCCGCCGAAAACAAACCCCGCCGCAACATCGCTTGGATAATTGATTCCCCTGTAAATCGTATTGACTCCTATAAAGAGGCAAAAGGCAATGAAGACAAGCGTCGCAGCCAGTTGATATCGCTTTTCCCTGTGATGACGAAACATCAAAAAGACGGAAAAGCCATAAACCGTGAAAGCCATGAATATTTGCTCACTTGGGAAGGTTAGTTGGCTGCCACTAGGACCCATACGATGAAACAATGATCGCAATCCTTCATCCAGCCCCTCGCCCCCTACTATCACAGCGATGAAGAACACAAGCTCGAGTATGCGGTTTTTGCCAAGAAATCCGATCCAAACCGCTGTTGCAAGCATTGGCAGCAAAAGAAAAGGATAAGAACTGAACACGGAAAGATGATTTATCGTTAGCATCCAATCGGGAGTAAACATTCGCCCGATGACATAGCTGGCCACTTCGTCGAAATGAGTAAATTCGTGGTCCAAGAAGTCTTGAATGAGCCCGATCATAAAGGAAAAAAAGACGATGAACAAAAGACCAGCAGACAAAATCAAAAGTTGGATTTTACCTATTGACTGGTAATGGTGCACAGCTTTCTGCAACAAGAATACCACTCGCGTTTGAATTTGTGAAAAATATTTACGGATCATGGTGAAAAGCAAATAGGCGATGGCGGTCAATAAACCGAATATAATCATGTACTGATTGATGATCGAATGATACTGTTTCCATTCTGGTCCGATCAATTTGCCTAATGTGATGAAGGTAAATACCCAGAAGAATGCTCCGGGATATGCGTAAGCTGCGTATTTCCGAAATGGCACACGCGTCGTACCGGAGAAATAGCCGGTCAGATGGCGAACACCCGGAATGAAGTAAGCAAAAATCAGCATCTTGTTGCCATATCGGTCGAACCATTTCGATACGCTGTTCAGTTTATCGGGACCGAAGTGAAACCGAGCACCGTATTTTTCAAAAAAAGGATGGCCAAGCCGATACCCGATGGCATAGGATGCCGTCATTCCTAAGGAAACTGCCGTTCCAGCAACAAGTATGCTAAATAACCAATTTATTTGTCCTTCATAAACGATGAGGCCAGAATAGGTCATAATCAATTCTCCGGGGAGCGGTAACGCCATCATTTCTAAAAATGGTGCGAAGAAAAGGACCCAATAGCCGTACATTACTAACAGGTGAGTCATCCAATCGTTGATAAAATTCATAACTCCCCTCCTCTCGATGAGGCAGTAACCCTTGCGTATGCAAGGGTTACCGCGAACCTTTATGCGGACGTCACCTTTTTATAGTTGGAACTGGAGGCTTTCGTTTTTCTACCCTGCATCCACTCGTACAGAATCGGGATGACGAGGAAACTGTTCAAGGTCGAAGTCACCATCCCTCCAATCACGACGATTCCGAGCGTTTGCGAAACGACAGAGTCTCCTCCGTGGGAGAAGGCCAGCGGGATCAAGGTCAGGACGGTTGTTCCCGCCGTCATGAAGATCGGGCGAACACGGGACAAGCTGCCGTGCAACACAGCCTCCCTCATCTCCATGCCTTCTCTGCGGTTCCGCTCAATTTTATCGATCAGCACGATGCCATTTGTTACGACGATCCCTGTCAACATGAGAACACCGACAAGCGCGGCCAAATTCCATTGACCATGGATTAGGTATAACGAGAGCACAACCCCGATTAGCGCCAGCGGAATACTGACCAGTACAGCCATCGGCGCCTTTAATCCCTTGAAAACGAAGCTGATGATCAGCAGCACGAGTAGAATCGATACGGCTACGGCAATGACCATTTCTTCGACCATTTGAGTAACCTGCTGCGAGATGCCGCCCAAGGAATAGGTTACCCCCTGCGGCAGCTCGATATGAGCTAACATGGAGGTGACTTCGTTAGATACCTTGCTCATATTGCTGGCCACAATTTGCGTGGTCACAACCGCGAAGGGCTTACCGTCGCGTTCTTGAATCGACGACGCGGCATCGTTAGGCTGAATAACTGCCAATTGATCCATGCGGACGGGCTGGCCATCCTTGGAGGTAAACGTCTCGGCCGCCAAAGCTGAAAGCACCTGCGCCGTATCTTCCGCTTTCGCACCGCTTCCCGTCGCGATGGGATCCAGATAAACGTCGACCGGAATGATACCTTTCGACGTCGGGATGTCGAAGTCCTTACCCTTGGCCATATACCGCGAGATAACTTTATTCAGGTCTTCCATCTTGATGCCATATTTGGCGATTTGATCTTGTTTGAGTGTAATGGCATACTTCACCGCGCCATTGGTTAAATCCGCTTTACCGTTCACGCTAAGGCCATCGATCTTTGCCAATTGGGTTCGGATCGTTTGCGCGGCAGTCTCAAGCGTGGTTTGATCGGCGCCAGTCAACATGATCTTCATTTGCGAATCGTCGCCGGCGATGCTTTGGTTGGATACGGTAATCACCGATTTCCCAGCGATCGGGTCGAGCGAGTTCTGCAGCGATTGAATAAACGAATTCAGATGCTTCTTATCCACGAGTGTAAGCGATAGATTAGCCACATTAGGCTGTTGAATAAACCCGCCGCCTTGGTCGAAAACGTCATCCGCTTGCGGCGTAAAAGTCGTGCCGAAGTTCGCCGAGTAGGAAGAAACGTTTTTATTTTGATGCAATACGTCCTCGACGTGCTTCACCTGATCATCAACTTCCGCAAGCGTGCTCCCTTTCGGCATTTCAACCTTCACAGCCACTTCACCGGACGTCGTACTAGGAAGCAAACTGAACGGCAATTGGGAGCCGAGTGCAGCCGCACAAACCAATAACGCTAACGTGATCCCGATGACCGTCTTCTTATGCTTTAGCGAAGCTTGAAGAATAGGCCGCATGGCCGGCTCTAAAGTAACCGTTTTGGTGCTGCCCCCCTTCCATCCTAGGAAGGCAAGCGAAGGGATCACGATCATTGCGGTGAAGAAGGAGACGCCAATCGCGATGACGACGGACCATGCGAAACCGGAATAGGATGCCCCGACGATCCCGCCCACCATGGCGATAGGAATATACACCGCGACGGTCGTGGCGGTCGATGCGAATATCGCAGGCAGCATCTCGACCACCGCAGACGATAAAACCCGAAGCGCTGGCTCTTCCTTGTGTTCCTGGGTTCTCCGATACATATTGTCCAAGATGACGATCGCGTCATCCACGATCCGCCCCATCGCGACGATTAAACCGGAGACAGTCAAAATATTAAGCGTTATTCCCATCGATTTGAGGATAGCCGTAGTCGCGAGCAGTGAGATCGGGAGCGAAATCGCGATAATAAGCGTCGACCGGAGGTTACGGAAGAAGAATAGCACGCACAGCATCGAGAATAAGCAGCCAAGCAAGCCTTCCCGAACTAGACCCATTAGAGAATCGTTCAAATCGTGGGCGCGATCCAACGTCAATCTCATCGAGACATCACCGTTTTGAACGGAAGGTAGATCGGCAACACGCGCTTTAACAACTTTGGCTACATCGGTAATATTTGTGGATGGTGTCTTGATGACGTCGATCAGTACACTAGCTTCGCCATTCGTTCTCGATACGGTCTTCACGTCCGTCAATGAATGCGAGATATCCGCAACAGCGGATAGTGGAACGACATCACCTTTCTTATTCTTAATTGTTAGGTTTCCGAGCTCCTCGTCGCTCGCATCCCAACTTTTGACCTGCACCGGAATCGATGCCCGGATATTCGCGATATTCCCTTGCGACCAGTTCGGAAGCGATGCCGTGACCGATTGATTAAAATCATCTATGGTCATACCGCTCTTTAGCAGGTCTTTCATTCGGACCGTAATGACATAACCATTATTGGCTCCACCGGTTGTATTTACGGCCGCTACGCCGGGCACGGACTTCAGCTGTTTGACGATGCTGGTCTGAATTGCGGAACGCAATGTCAAATCGTCGATCTTCTTGTTAGCGGCCGTAAGGCTGTAACTTAGAATGGGAAACGAGCTCGTGGTCAGATGCGTCACCGATGGTGTGTTGACACCGTCAGGCAGTGCCGCCGAGGCGAGCGCTTGCTTGGTGTCGCTCTCGGCTTTCTTCATGTTGTAGTTCATGGGGAAATACAAGTTCATGAGTAAGCCGCCATCATACGATGTCGTTTCGATATTCGATAAACCGTCTACACTTTTGAGTGCGTCGTTCAGCTTGGAAGTGAGATCGGTTTGTACCTGATTCGCTTGATAAGATGAGGCACGCAAGGAAACCATAAGCGTGGTATTGGTAATTCCAGGCATGTAGTCGCGCTGCATTTGAAAAGCAGCGGCCCCTCCCCATGCGATGATAAGAATGACAAAGATCAGTATTATGACTGACCGCTGCATAACGGACTGAATGAGTTTGTTCATAGAGAAGCCCCTTTCGGTTGATCTATCTTAAAGGACTTCTCCAAAGCTTCGATTGTTCGTTAGCATAAAAATTTTTTTATAGAAATTATCGGTATCGCCCTGCGTTAAAGAAAAAAGGCATTACCGCGAGCATGTCCTGTAAGGAAATGCTCGCTGATAATGCCTCATCGAATCGTTTCATTCCACGCTAAATTTTGAATGCACCCATCAACGGCATGATCATTTTTGCCATTTGAAGCCCAAAGCCGATTGTTGGCAACATTTTTTGAGCCATTCCAAAGAAGCCGCCGCCTCCTAGCCCTGCTCCAGGTTGCCCGACACCAGCATTCCCAGCTGAGAACGGATTAAGGGTTCCGCCACCTGGAAATAAGCCAGGAGAATTGAACGATCCGCCGGGATTTGATCCCATAGGATTGAACAAACCACCGAGGCCTCCCCCAAGACCTCCTCCTAGACCTCCACCGAGGCCTCCACCGAGACTTCCCCCAAGAGGATTGAACCCTCCACCGCCGCCTAATAACGATTGCATAAATCCGGAGACGTTGGCTGTATCCTTGTTACGGATAACATTGGAAAATCTTCCTCTTCCTTTTTTACCCGTAAGAAACAACTGGCCTTTATCAATACCGGTAACCGTTCCCACATAATAGCTCCCATCTTTCAGCACCATGCAAACCGGCTGCCCGATATACCGGCTTGCTTCCTGAAGCGTGATTCCCGTTGTCCTTTGAACGTGCTTGGAAGCCATAACAACACCTCCCTCCGATTAACTGAGGATTACAAGCAAACAATAATGATAACATTTCAGATTATGTATTTTTTTCTTCTACGGCATGTATTTTCGCCTTTACTCTAGCAAAATGGGTGCTATCCTATCACTAGGAAACACTAGACGATAATGAAAAAGAAGCTCCGGGATATCTCCAGGAACTTCTTTTCTTTGACTAGAGATGGCTGACAGATCAGGTATCCTTCGGCATCTCGCCGATGTCAGGTTCCCCTGTTACGATCGGGGGTGAATTTTCGGATCCGATCAATTTTTGCAGCCATTCAGGCGCATCGGAATTGGAAAGATTGAGCATATCCAAGAAATCAGAATCGTTCAAAAGCGAGCGAATGCCGGAAACCACGTTGCGATCCCCACTTACGGAGCCAAAACCTTGCGTAAGCTTCTGGTGGCTCTCGAAGCCGGTAGGCCAGTTATTGCCCATATTGAGGCAGGCCGCGTTCTCGATGGAGCCGATTCGGATGGAACCAATCACAAATTGAGGGGATAAAAAAGAAGATATAGCCTTAACCCCCTATCTATGCGCAAGTTGATCAGTTTTTTGTTAACCGATAACCGGTTTGTGTCCTCTGTAGGCCTGGCATTGATTCGTCGGAAGGGATCGATTGCGGATTGGTGGTGACGGCTTTATTATTGTTTTTCTTTATAGACGATTGAAGAGAATCTGAGCTTATCTTGGCACCAAAATTGTTGCCCAAATTTAGAGTGCCGCTTAACTGTTCAATATCTAAACTATCCAGACGATACTCCATTTTCTCCAGCACCGGTTGGTGGATATGGACATTTTCAATAGTAATGTGGGTAGCATTCGCTTTTAAATGATCCAATGTTTGTTCCACCCGGCTAAAACGGAGGTTTATCTCTTGAAAATAGCGTTCTACTTCCTTGCTCAAGTCGGCTTTTGTCGGAGTGGTTTTTTTCTTCCAAAACATAAGATCACATCTTGGGACGGCTGATTTTAGAATAGGAGTCAATTTGATCGATATCATCTAAAGACGACCGAAAATCGGATACGAAAACCTTCCTTCCATTTACAGTTCCGAATGCCTGATTATCTTTCGATACATGCTTAAAATTCCATTGTTTGGTGCTGCCTTGAAAGACTCCCGAGGAGTTGGAAACAGATCCAATCTGAAGGTCAAAAAAGTGTATTCGTACCATCTTCCGTCCTCCTCTTGTTTTGAACATATGGATCAGATATCAATTAAGTAAAATCAATCTGAACTTGGGTTTGTTGTTCGGAGTCTTCGATCTGCAGCTCAATGACTAGTAAACCTTGTCTATATTTGGCATTGATCTGATCTTTGGACACCGGTTTTGGCATAGTCAGAGATCGTCGGAAACTTCCGAAAAACCTTTCTTTTAAAATAATCCGATTTTCCGTAACAGGATATAAACAGGGGATCTCCCCTTCTAATACGAGCGTTTGTCCTTCAAGATAGATGCGAATTTGCTCCGGTGATTTCAGTTCCGGTATTTCCGCAAGAACAACGACGGTTGCCTGAGTATGGTAGATGTCGACACGCGGCGCCGCAGTAGGAATCAGAACGCTGATGTCCTGCCAAAACTCTTCTCCGAGCACTTCACTGGCTTGCTTTTGGAAGGCGCTCAAATCCTTCATCCCATTCTGCCGCTCTCTGTCTCTTTCCCCCATCATCCATCACCGCGCCTTAATGATCGCTTCATGCCTAATTCATGTATATGTACGAGTAAAAAAATGATTCACCTCACAAATCCGGCAGCTTGTCCGATTTTGCTCATCCGCGGCATGGGGATGATCATCACCCTCCCCACCGCCAGTTTGTTTATTGGGAATGATGTCCGAACATATCTTTGTTAACGGTTTGCTGCCAACTGCTCACCTTACTGAAAAGTGGTCTGTTCGCATTTTCGTAGTTTGGGGAAATGAGCCCATGGAGATGAAACATCGTAGGCTCTCCGCATTTGGCGCAATAAGCGGCATCTGGAGGATTTACGAACCTGCACCCTTTTTTCAGGATACCGGGTTCATCTGAGCAGCGATTCTCAAGAGGCGCGCCACAATCGTTGCAGTACTTATCGTTTTCGCTGGGAACTTTTGAGCAGCGAATGCAAGGATCCATTTTCTTAGTCACAACCATTCTCCCTTTCCGAGTTCCGTATTTCTCAACTTAAACAACTTTATTTTGAATCGACGTAGCGGGTTCAATTTCAGACATCGGATTATCAATGACATCATTATCAAGAATGGTGGTAACAAAGCAGGCTTGAACGTTAGCACCGAATAATTCACCGTTCCCTAAGTTCATTTTGCCATTTTGATTCCAACCGGGCTGGGATATTTCTCCGACAGCAATGACGCTGCCTCTGTTCAACGCATTTACGTTAATCGCTCCGGCTGTCAGTGAAATAAAAACGGCCAAATGGCTCACCCCCGAGGAAGACCTTGCTCATCTCATTCTGAACCGTTTGGATCGTGGTCCCCTTGTTTCTGAGTAATCCGAATGTTCTTTTCATCAGTTTGAACACTCTCTATAATTTGTCCTGCATATTGAATAGGCGCATCGACAGCATCGTCGTCAACGGTCATACTGACCACTTGGTTAACCCGGTTGCTGCCATAGCTTTTGCCAAAACCATAATTGCTTTTTAGGGAGCTTCTCCACCCTAATTGCGTGTTGTCTCCGAGATCGATGGCTGAGCCGTCGGTTACAACATTCGCATGAATGGCATTAAAATCGATAGCGCACTGCCGCAGTGGATGGTTTAACTCGGCAAGGGTTATGCTCGTCGCATCATCAATAGATGCATCCATCACATCCGAGTCATAGACGACACTCGCAATGTTGGAGAGGGTGCTATTCTGAAGGGTGCCGAAGCCCTGATTGGTCTTGCTGGATGAAGACCAACCGATTGCTTGGTTGGTTCCAATAAAAATGCCGGATGAGTCTTCAATGGTGTTCACGAATAGTTTATTGAAAATCACAAATGCCCTCTGCTGGTTCATGTTCATACGATCCCCCCTGATGGACAAATGTCAAGCCACACCTCAAAAGGGAGGTGTGCCTAATATTGTATTCCGCCATTCCGATGTGTTGCCTAATTCAAGTGAAATTTGCCTATAGATCAAAAGCTCATTAACCCGTCATATGCATTTGCTGGAATGCTGCAGTTTGATGGTAACATCGGTTCGTAATGCCTTTTCCCTAAAATGCATCGGAATGTCTCACAAAAAAAGCCCGCGATATACGCGGACTTCTTTAAAATGTAATGATCACCTCAAATATTTTCCCGTAATTGACTGCTCCGCATGGATGATCTGTGAGGGTGTGCCCTCGAACACAACCCGTCCCCCCTTGCTGCCTCCGTCCGGTCCCATATCAATGATCCAATCCGCTTGGCAGATCACATCGAGATTGTGTTCGATGACGATCACTGTATTGCCGGCATCCACGAGGCGGTTCAGGATCTCCAGAAGGTGACCGATATCTGACATATGCAGGCCGGTCGTCGGCTCGTCCAATACGTAGATACTGCCGTTCTTTTGCAGCTCGCTAGCCAGCTTGATACGCTGGCATTCCCCGCCCGAAAGCGTGCTGAGCGGCTGGCCGAGTGTAATATAGTTCAGACCTACATCACTCAACGCCTGAAGCTTGCGCACAATCTCTTTTTGCTGAAAAAAATCCAATGCCTGTTCCACCGTCATCTCCAGCACTTCTGCAATAGACTTCCCGTTTAGCTTGTAAGCGAGCACCTCATCTTTGAACCGTTTGCCCCCGCATACTTCGCATGGCAGCTTCACGGTGTCAAAAAATGAAAAGTCTATATACACAACGCCCAGTCCTTGGCAGTTCTCGCAGGCCCCCTTGGAGTTGAAGCTGAACAAACCTTGGTTGACCTTGTTCACGGAAGCAAAAGCCTTGCGCACATCATCCATAATGCCCGTGTAGGTCGCCGGATTCGACCGTGTTGACACTCCTATTGCCGATTGGTCAATGACAATCGCATCTGGAAACTGACTGAGGAATACTTCGTTAATCAGCGTACTCTTGCCCGAGCCTGCGACCCCCGTAACTGCTGTCAGCACTCCGGTTGGAATATCTACACTCACGTTCTGCAAGTTGTGCAGTGTGGCATTCTTGATAGACAGCTTGCCGGATGGCTGCCTGCTATCATGCTTCAGTTGGAGCTGCCGCTTCATATGGGTGCCCGTCAAAGTTCCTGCGTCCAGCAACCCTTGGTAACTTCCTTCGTAAACGATGGTTCCTCCGTGACTGCCGGCATGAGGACCTACGTCGAAAATATAATCCGCCAACTTGATCACATCGGGATCATGCTCGACGACAATCACGGTATTGCCCTTGTCACGCAGCTTCAGAAGCAGTTCATTTAACCGATGAACATCACGGGGATGCAAGCCAATGCTAGGCTCATCGAAGATATAAGTGACATCCACCAGACTTCCGCTAAGGTGCTTTACCATCTTGACGCGCTGCGATTCGCCGCCCGACAATGTATCCGTCTCGCGGTCCAGCGTCAAATAATCAAGTCCGATATCTACCAGGTGCTGCAGTCGCTCCGTCAGTGACTTAACGACCGATTCAGCGACAGGGTCACTAATTTCCCGAATGACACGGATGAGCTGTCCGACCTCCATGGAGGAAAGCTCCGCAATGTTGTATCCATTGATCCTGCAGCTAAGTGCGGCTTGACTGAGCCTCGCGCCATGGCAGCTGGAGCAGGGACCTTCGGAAATGTACGGTGCAACTGCTTGTTGTGTGCGCTCGGACTTCGTTTTCACATCCTGCTTGATGTATTTATTGGTGAACTTCTCAATGACGCCTTCTACTGTAATATTCGTTGCCTTACCGGCAAAATCCATCTTCACTTTCCTTGCCTTGGCAAATAGCAGGTGTTCCAGTTCCTCATCTGAATAATCACTTAGCTTCTTGTCGAGATCATAATCTCCCGACTGCACGATCATGTTCCATTCCCATCCGTCTACAGTATAACCCGGTAGCAAGATTGCCCCTTCATTCAACGACTTTGACTTATCCAGCGCCTTACTCATATCAACACTCAGGCTGCGACCGATTCCGTTGCACTCGGGACACATGCCTTGCGGATCGTTAAACGAGAACATGTTCGCTGGCCCAACATGGGGCTGACCCGCTCGGGAGAAAAAAAGGCGGAGAATAGGAGAAATGTCAGTAATCGTGCCCATCGTAGAATGGGAACCTCCGCCCAGCCGTTTCTGGTCCACAATTACAGCCATGCTCAGGTTCTCGATCGCGTCCGTATCCGGCTGCGGAACTTTGGGAAGAAAAGTGCGCACGAACATGCTGAAGTTCTCATTCAGTAATCGCGTAGATTCTGCAGCAATCGTATCGAAGACGATCGATGATTTCCCTGACCCGGATACTCCGGTGAAGATCGTGATCTTCCGCTTGGGAATGCGTAAGGAAACGTTTTTGAGATTATTCTCCCTCGCACCTGTGATCACGATATATTCCTGATTCGAGTCGCTCATGTTTACCATCCTTCCGATCATGTCAATTCCTACTCCTATTCACATCAGAACGATCATGCGAGCTTGACCGAACGTCAGAACATGTCAGCTTGTCCGATGTAGACACAAACCGGCTGCAAACTGCATGCAGCCGGTTAAGGTTGATTCTGGTTATCCAATTCGTTCAGCCATACAAGCCCCTTCATTTTGGACACTATTTGGTCACATTTTCACTATAGGACACCAAATGGCGTCGTGTCAACAACGTCTATTTTTTGATAGTATGCCCTAAACCATATTCAACCAGTAACACCTCTCTGTCAGCCGATTAACCGAAGCATGTAACAATTTGATCATATTTTGATCATTGACTATTCCAAATAATATCGTAATATTTAAATATACAATTTCATAAATGTTAATTTTCTTTCAACGATAGACTTCTACGGCTTGGAGGTGAATATTCGAGTGCCCATAATTGAAGTACAATTGTCTTTATTGCTCATATATTATATTATTTGAATATGTGAATAAAAGAACGAGGTGCTTCTATATATGGATAATAATTTCAAATCTTATAATCAAGCTGCTGAAACGCTAAAAGCTATCGCGCACCCTGTTAGGCTATGCATCATTAAAGGATTGCTGGAAAAGGGATGCTGTAACGTCTCCTATATGCAGGAGTGCTTGGATCTTCCTCAGTCCACCGTATCGCAGCACCTTCAAAGGCTTCGCTCATTAGGAATTGTCGAAACCGAGCGTAAGGGGTTGGAAGTGATTTATTCCGTAAAGGACGAGAAAGTTAAACAGCTAATTACATTATTTTTAGGAGAGAAATAAATCATGAGTAAAAAAGTTCTCATAGTCGGTGGAGTTGCGGGAGGAGCTTCTGCAGCCGCTCGTCTTCGCAGATTGGATGAAGATGCGCAGATCATCATGTTTGAACGGGACCCTTATATCTCTTTTGCAAACTGCGGTCTTCCCTACTACATTGGGGGCTCCATTCAAGATCGCTCCAAGCTGTTAGTGCAAACGCCGGAAGCGATGAATCAGCGTTTTAATATCGATGTCCGGACCCAGAGTGAGGTCGTTTCTATAGATCCCACAAACAAAATAGTTTTAGTCCAAAGCAAGGATCGGGGAAATTATGAGGAAAGCTATGATGCCCTTATCCTGTCTCCGGGAGCAAAGCCAATTCGTCCAGGTTTGCCTGGAATAAATAGTTCCAAAATTCACACACTCCGAAACATCCCTGACACGGACAAAGTCAAAGCGAAAGTCAGTGAGGAAGGCACCCGGTCAGCCATTGTGATCGGCGGGGGCTTTATTGGAGTCGAAATGGCCGAGAACTTAAAAGAAGCAGGCTTGGACGTTGCTTTGATTGAGGCTGCTCCACAAATACTGGCTCCTTTCGATCCGGAAATAGCTTCTGTCTTGGCAAAAGATCTGGAAGATAAGGGCGTCCGCCTTATTCTCTCCGAGATGGTCCAGAGCTTTGAAGATGTCGGTGATCAGATCGAAGTAAAACTTTCCAGCGGTACGGCTCTACGCAGCGAAATGGTACTTCTTGCCATTGGTGTTGCACCGGATACAGATTTCCTTCGGGACAGCGGCTTAGAGTTTGGCCCCCGTGGTCATCTACTGGTGAATGAGCGGATGGAAACCAATCTGGATAATGTTTATGCGGTGGGGGACGCAGTAGAAGTCGTAGACTTTGTGAACGGAAAGAAAACAGCCATTCCTCTTGCAGGGCCAGCTAACAAACAGGGACGGATCGCGGCTGATAATGTATGTGGACTTGGAACCACCTACAAAGGTTCTCAAGGCACATCGATTATAAAAGTATTCGGATTGACGGGCGCAGCTACAGGAAATAACGAAAAAACGCTGCAAAGATTGAACATCCCTTATCACGTCGTCCATATTCATCCGAATTCCCACGCTTCTTATTATCCGGGAGCTACTCCTCTCTCGCTGAAGCTGTTATTTAACGATCAAGGGATCGTTTTGGGAGCTCAAGCCGTTGGTTATAACGGTGTCGATAAACGAATCGACGACATCGCTACCGTAATTCGATTCAGAGGAACCGTCACGGACTTATCGGAACTGGAACTCTCCTATGCCCCTCCCTATTCTTCCGCAAAAGATCCGGTTAACATGGCGGGATACGCAGCGGAAAACGTTTTGACAGGAAAGACGGAGGTGTTTGTTCCTGCCGACTTGGCGAACCGAGATGTGAAGACCACCTTGCTTGTAGACGTCCGTACCGATATGGAACACGCCAATGGCCATATTGAAGGTTCAGTAAACATACCGGTGGATGAACTCCGTTCACGTTTGGATGAACTGGATCCGAGCAAGGAGATTTGGGTCTATTGTCAAGTCGGTTTGAGAGGATATACGGCTTCCCGGATTTTGCAGCAAAAAGCATATCGCGTGAAAAACCTTACCGGTGGCTACAAAACCTATCAGATGAGCAACTATATACCAAAGAAGTTTGACCATGTTGATCTATCAATGGAATTGACCAAGGCAAGCAAAGAAGCTGCCGTTGCAGCCCCCTCTACAGCAGCAGAACCCCTTACTCCGGATGCTGTATTAGACGCTTGCGGTCTGTGCTGCCCTGGGCCCCTCATCCAGGTTAAGCAAAGCATCGACAAACTGTCGGATGGTCAAATTCTCAAAGTGAACGCTTCGGATCCAGGCTTCTTTGAAGATATAAAAGCGTGGGCTCAAATGTCGCGGAATCGTCTCATGCAAGTCACTAAATTGCCGGATGGAACCATTGAAGCTTATGTTTGCAAAGGGGACTCGACGGCACAGGCAAAGGCTCCGGCGGAACAGGCGAGCACCCACGAGGCTAGCACGATGGTCGTGTTTAGCGGTGATTTGGATAAAGCGATCGCTTCCTTTATCATTGCCAATGGCGCAGCTGCCAGCGGAAAAAAGGTAACGATGTTCTTCACCTTTTGGGGTTTGAATATCATTCGTAAGCATCAAAAGGTTCCTGTTCATAAAGACTTTATGGGTAAAATGTTCGGAGCGATGATGCCGCGAGGCAGCCGAAAACTGAGCTTGTCGAAAATGAACATGCTGGGCGCCGGCTCCCGAATGATCCGCGGTCTCATGAAGAGCAAAAACGTATCTTCTCTGGAAGAATTGATCCAAACGGCCATTGATCAAGGTGTCGAAATCGTTGCCTGCCAAATGTCGATGGATCTTATGGGAATTGCTCGGGAAGAACTGATTGATGGCGTCGGTATCGGTGGCGTAGGATATTACCTTGGTAAAGCGGATCAATCCGGACATAATTTGTTTATTTAGAGAATTCCCTACGGCTTCAACATTCAATTAAGCAGAACAAAAGAACCCTGAATCGTCAGGGTTCTTTTTTAAATTTCCGAAGAAAAGGATATGAATAATAATTACCTGCTCTTGACGAGGAGCTCAACGGCATCTTTCACTAGTTTGCCGGTATCGTTACCTTTTTCCTGCTCCTCCAAAATACACTGCTCCAAATTCACGGCAACGATGTATGCCATTGCCTTATCCGCTGCGCTGCGAATCGCTGACAATTGGGTTATGACGTCTTTACAGTTTTTGTCTTCCTCCATCATTTTGATAACCCCACGAACCTGTCCTTCCATCCGCTTCAAGCGCCTCATCACATCATTATCATATTTCATGAGGTTCTTCCTTTCTCTTATACCTTGATGGGTATATTATGGATGAATTTCGTAAGCTTAGCAATAAGTGCCTTGTCTTTCAGGATATAGAGATGGACAAATCCGGCACGCTTCAAAATATGTGCAGCCTTTTTACAATGCCGTCGTTTTTCCCCCATAATGAGCACATGATTGTCAGGAGATAATTCCTTATCCCATACAAACGGAAGACGGCCCAGCGATATATTAATGGTTTCCGGCAAATGCTGCTCCAAATAATCGGCCGAATCCCGGATATCGAGCATTTTTAAATTTACGGGGTCGGAGGCATCGGTTAAGAAAGATAAATCAACGAATTTGATCCCCCTCACCGGAAAAACAAACCTTACTTTCCATCCGACAATGAGACCTATCAGAAAAAGCCAAACTTTCACCGTTAAACCTCCATGTCAGCAAATCAACCAACAGATGAACCCTAGCTATCTTTTTTAGCTTTCGCGTATGCGTCTTTCATGGTATCGAAATCGATGGCTCCCTGAAACTTATCCCGTATGATTCCATCCGGGTCTATGATGAAAGTTGTAGGATAGGCGGCCACACGATAAAGATCAGCCACCACTCCCTTCTTATCGAGAACGATTGGGAAGGTTAGTCCATTTTCGCTCGCAAAAGATTGAACATGTCCAGCGTTTTTCTCGGTATCCGTCAGATTCACGCCTAGAATAATGACATCTTTGTGCTTGTACTGCGTGTAAAAATCACGCATTTGGGGCATTTCAACCTTACAAGGGGGGCACCAGGTGGCCCAAAAATTTAGCAGTACCGTCTTGCCGCGGAAATCGGTGAGTTTGATTGCATTGCCGTTAAGGTCAGTCAACTGGAAGTCAGGTGCTCGTTTCCCTTTCGTGACCCCTTCCGGAACTGAAGCCGAAATCGAGCTGGGTGCAGGAGCTAGAGTATTATTGGGCTTTTTCATGTAGTCAAATATTCCCCAAAGGATCAATCCGGCAAGGATCGTGATTGCGATCCCGTTTTTTTTCATCAGTATGCCTCCTTATAACATGTTGAAAAAGGTGAACTGTGATAGCCAGGCACTGATTTTCTGCAGTTGGCTGGTATACATAAGAACACCCATACCAACGAGAATCCAACCGTTGATTTTAGACAAGATCGGCAGTATTCGGTTTATGCGTTTCATATACCCTAAAGAGTACGTGATGAGCAAAGTAATGATAAGAAAAGGGATTCCGAGGCCCAGTGAATACATAACTAACAGTACAATTCCACTGAACACGGTATCGGCAGAACCAGCCAGCATGAGAATGGAAGATAGGGCGAGGCCTACACAAGGAGTCCATCCCGCCCCGAAAGCCAGACCCATCAAAAAGGAATCCGGTCCTCCCCTTCCCGTTTTGCCTTTTCCCTGCCAGCTTATTTGCTTCATCAGAAACTTTAAATTCAAAAGCCCAGCCATCTGCAAGCCAAACAGGACGATGAGGAGTCCACCCAGCTTTTCGATTAGAGTCCGCCGCTCCATGAGAAATTGTCCTACTGTAGACGCAGATGCCCCCATCAAGATGAAGATGATGCTGAATCCCAGGATGAAGCTAATCGAGCGTAGCAGCAGAACCCATTTGTCCGCCCACACTCTGCCGTCCCGTACAAGAGAGCCAGTCAACTGGGATACATAAGCTGGCATGAGCGGAAATACGCATGGTGAAAAAAAAGAAAGCATGCCAGCCGCAAAAGCTACTATCAATGTCACGACAGACACCATCATCCTCCTTCCTTTTTCGTGATCCGAACCTATTTACCGCCTAGGTTTGTGTAGCCGATTATCCAAAAGAAGAAGCCCAACAGCCAACAGCGCAAAGAGAATCTGGTTTGCGGATAACCCGGCAAATATCGGCTCCCGGATTTCGTAGAGGTACCCTAGCAAAACGGATCCAATGCAATACCACAACCCCAGGTTAACGATTGTTTTCAACGGTGACTCAAACCGAAACCAAGCCCAGCCCGTTAGAACAGCATATAGAATGACCCCTAATGGGCGACTAAACCCCTCCGTGCCTTCCATCCCCCACAAAAGCGATGCCTCCGCCAAACGAAAAGACAAATAGGCTAACGTGCCTCCTTGAAGATAAGGTTTTACCAGATGCTGCTTGTATTTCAAACGTCGCCAAATATAAACAACTGCGAAGACATGAGCGAGCCAAAGCCCCTTTTCGCCACCGCTATAATATAGAAGAGACATCGGTCGGGAGAGGGTATAAACAGGGTGAAGCAACAGCAGACTAAACTTCCAGGTAAGAAATCCTAAGATAAATGAATTTATCAGTAGATCCGCTGCTTCGGTGCGTTCGTCCTTTCCGTGGAGCCGCAGATGGAATATCAAATACCCAAACGCCGCAGACAGAATTAAAACAAACAAGTCTGATCTTATCATCAATGGGCCTAGAGAGATGATGCTCATGTTCACCTTCCTTAACAATCAGATAATCCGGACTAGATGCATGATAAGAAAGCAGGGGCCGTTCACGGGCCTCTGCTCCATTATTGTTTATTTGGTTTTCTTGCCGGACCAAGCCGAAATGCCGCCTACCAGATGGGTGACCTCAGGGAACCCGCTTTTTAGCAGTTTCCTTGCCGCTTGCTTGCTGCGCATGCCGCTCTGACAGTACAGGAAGGTTTGTTTGTTCTGGGGAATCTCACTCACCCGCCCCACTAGCTGGGAAAGGGGAATGTTAATAGCCCCTGGAATATGTCCATGTTTAAATTCGTGAGGTTCTCTGACGTCCAAAAGCTGTTTGTCCCGGCTTTCATCCATCTTTTTGCGAAATGCCCCTTCGTTCAACTGATGCAAGCCTTTGATAGGCGCAAACTGCTTATACATCATCCAGATCAAAAATACACCGAGTACGATGTAGATAACATTAGAAGTGCTCATTCCTTTTTACTTTCCTCCATTCCTCAAGATGTAGCTTATCTTTAACGTCCCATAATCACCTTTCCGGGCCACATCGACATGCCACCCGGCATATTAACGACTTTATAGCCTAAGTCTGCAAGATACTCACAGGCATTCGAGCTGCGACCGCCGCTTAGACATACGACTACCATTTCTGTGTTTCGATCCAACACGTCATGCCGGTACGGCAACTGTCCAAGAGGAAGGTGACGGGCTCCTGGAATGTGTCCGGATACCCATTCTCCATCTTCTCTTATATCCAGGATGAATAGTTTTTCTCCATTATCAAGCCGTTCTGCAACTTCTGCTGGAGACCATTGACGAATAGTGCTCATTTGTTCAAACTCCCCTTCGAGATCTAATTAGATGTATTTCTGAATCATTTGTTTCAAATAGCTACCGGGACGGAGACCAACCACAGTCTCTACATCCTTACCGCCAGCAAATAGTTTCAGGGTAGGAATACCTTGTACCTTATATATAGAAGGCAGCATCGGGTTTTCATCTACATTGACTTTCGCGATCGTTACGGTATCACCCAACTCTTGTGACAAACGTTCCAATTCAGGTGCAATCATACGGCATGGACCGCACCATGGAGCCCAAAAATCAACTAATACGGGCTTATTCGCACGAAGGACATCCTGTTCGAACGTCCGATCAGTAACATTCACAATTGCCATCACAATTTCCCTCCAGTAGTATTATTCGAATACCCCATGGGGTATATTTAGAGTATAAATCTGCTTCTCATAAAAGTCAACGCGTCTGGTCTTTGCCTCTTTTTGACTATGTAGAATCATTGTGAAGGCTAGCAAAAAAAGAAAACAAAAAAACTGCCGGGTCATCGGCAGCTATCGTTACGTGTAATAAATTTTCTCATATATGCAATTACTGTTTGTTTATAACTACCCTAGGTATGATACTCGCATTAAAATCATCTGACCATGCACTAAATCTAATAGGTGCCGTCATTGCACCAATTATTTTGTAACCATCATTTTCTATACTTTTATAATCAATTTTATTCTTAGAACTCCTATCTGCTCCGTAAGAGAGATGGTATCCATCTGGCTTGTCAAAATAGGAATTCCCCCAAGTTGGGTCAGCAAAATGCCATTTACCCAATGTATAAAACTCCACCCAAGCATGCGACCCGGCAGATGAAGACCAATCAACCGATTTTTTCAAATCATTATAAACTAATCCTTCAATTACTCTTGCTGGAATACCCGAACTTCGAAGCATAGCTACTGTTAAATTTGCATAGTCATGGCAGATCCCTTTTCCTTCAGCCAAGACATCAGAAGCACTTATCATATCTTTGTTTATTTTCTCGTTGCCATCAAATTTGATTGATTTCGATACAAAAGATGAAATTTTTTTAGCTGTTAAATATTCATCATTCTTAACGACAAGCGGTAATGTTGCCTTAATGATGCTTTGATTATCGGCGTTTATAATCCCATTATGAGACAAATACTCTGCCTTATTATCCATAAGCCACGTATGTTCTCGGTTTAATAATGATGCTTTATATTTGATCTTTACTTCTTTTTCATTATTACTACCTCTCAATTCAGCGTGAAGGATTCTATAATCTTCTTTATCTTCAAAATAATAGACATCAACATTCTTAACTTCAATAGCTTCGATGCTTTGATAACCATAGCTAACTGGAAGTTCAACAGTCAAAAAAACACTTGAGCCTTTTGAAGATGTGACCCTATAGGTTTCGGTAACTTGAAATACTCTGGTCTTACTGGTTTTACTGATGTTACAAGCACTTAATGAAAGCATAATGATATTTGTTAAAATAAAAAATTTTATATAAACTTTCATCTCTTACCTCTTTCCGATAATATCTCATACATTAGAAGGAGATTGAATACTGTTTACTTTATGGTTTAGGACATTTCATCTAACGTTTGACATTCACGAAAGCGACCCAGCCTTAGATAGCTCTTATCTTAGGCTGGGTTGTGTGTTGTATGAGCTACTTGCAGTTATTCTTTTTCAAAATTATTAATTACTCGACTCGAATACAAACTTTACTCTCTCACTTTTACCCCACTTTTCTTTAATATCTTCATAGTAAACATCCGTATTATTATATATTATGTCTTTGTAAGTCTTAACTAAATGAGGGTAATGATTGTCGATGAAACGTTCCAACTCTAATGCTGGTCTAGTGTTTCGTTCTAATCTAACCTTATCTAAAAATACAGGGATGTCTTGATCTATTGCATTAATCATTAAATCTACATCTGTAATTCCAGGTAAAATCGGAGTAATAAATACCCATACAGTAATTCCCATTCGATGTAACTGATTTGCTGTCTGTATATTACTCATAAGAGTATAATCATCGACCTTACTCAACTGATGTAGGTTAGATAATCCTAAAAGTAAAGTAAAATTGTTTCCCATAGGTTTTATTACATCTATATCTCTAAAAATAAGTTTTGATCCGGCTTTAGTTGTAACCATGCATTTCAAATCTAACTTACTTAATTCAAGTAAACATTTTCTTGTTAATTGGTATTTCCGTTCTATCTCCATATAAGGATCACACTTACTACCCAAGTACACAATATCTTCTTTATTCCATTGAATAAGTTCTTTTTGCAAAACATCCGAAATATTGAGTTTAACATTCAAGTTAGTATTCCAAGTCTCATCGACTAATTGGAAACAATAAGGACATCCAATTGTACATCCATCGTACGGGTCTATAATCGGTATTGTCCCCCCATCCGGGGGATATTCATAAGTCATTGCACGATTAACAAATATTTCTTTGAGCATTTTTACCATCTCCATTCATCTTATAACAAGATGGTAAATTAATCCTCGAAAAAAATATAGACTTATAATTACTGATTTGATATGATGTTGAATAAGGTCTTGAAAAAAAACGACATACGAATCCATGGGTCATATATTGATCTATGGTTTTTTTATGTTTTCGATTGATTTCAGCTAGTGTTCCCGTATTCACGACGTTCAAGATTATCAACTAGAATTATTTGGCCCGATAAAATTCATACCTTCATCTCCCTGCTTCATTGACAACCTTCTTGCTTAAAATACTAATTTTTCCTTTCTTGTATTCACGAAACGCCCCAGCCTTAGATAACTCTCATCTTAGGCTGGGGCGTTTGTTGTCTGAGCTTCTTCCATGATTATACATCTTGCAACCAAGGTGCGTAAGTTCCGCAACGTGAATATCAATTACCTATATATTATGTTAACTTGAATTCATGATGCTTGATTTATGACGTCCGTCATCAGCGAAATTTTTGGATTACGCTAACATCTTCACAGTTCCAGCCATGTTTCGCGATAAGTCCCCAGCAATCTGGTCGTGAACCATCGATATCAGTGACATCATAGAACTCGGCAAGTTGATGGGCTGTTAATATGCTTCCCGAAAAACGCGAATTCTCCGGGTCGGCTACCAGTTTAGCAATGCCCCGAGCAACATATGTTGGCGACTCGGAGATCGCAAACCCAGGTGTGGTTTGACAAGCTTCCTGCCATCTTTGTTCGGTCACGCCGAAATTTTGAAGCATGGCTTCTGATCTAAGCCATCCTGGAGTGACTGCAAGAGGTGTCACGGGATAATGGGTTAATTCGTACGCAAGCCCTTTCACGATACGTCCTACGTTTGTTTTTACTAGGTCGTAATAAAATCCTACGTTTTGACGGAACTCCGTATTTGCTTCTGCAGTTCCATCGGTCATTTCAATTACGATCCCTTTTTCTCCCCGAAGCATTAATGGCAATGCATAGTAAAGAGTGATCAAATGCGTATCGATACCCATGCGCATCATTCTGAGTCCACCGTTCAAATCATGCTCCCACAGCCGTTTATCCCATTGAGCATACCGATCACCGCCAAAGATATCGTTAACTAATATGTCGAGACGATGGTGCCGATCGTCAATCTGTTGGATAAGGGAACGAACTTGTTCAGGGTCTAGATGATCAGTGCGGATACCAAGTCCCTCTCCCCCTACGCTTCGGATTAAATCTTCTGTCTCTTCAATTGTTTCGGGACGATCCATTTCTGAAGGACCCTCTTTGCGACTGCTTCGCCCTGTGGCATAAACAAAAGCTCCGGCTCGGGCGAGTTCAATTGCAATCGCTCGACCCGCACCTCGAGTTGCTCCAGCTACCAGTGCTATACGATTCTCCAAAATTTTTCCCATCCTTGATTTCATCCCCTTTTCTTAAGACCAATTGATTTTAGTGCATGGTTTATGAAGGAGAATGAGGGCGATTCTGCATAAGCCTATTCTTCAATTCAACGGCTATTTCCAATGACCGTATCGCTTCATTGAGCTCGATCACGGAATCGGCGTCTTTTTCAAAACAGTGAAGGGCATGCTCAATCGCTTTTTCATATGGATCTCCACCATTCGGGATAACCTTTTGTTTTCCAGCACCGGTATACTCATAAAATGTTTCTTCGAACCGGTCTCCCACAAATGCTCCGCTGTATTCGAGCTTGGCCTTCTCAAAATATGCCTGAAACCCTACCGTGAACGGATAGGACTCCGGCATATGGGATGAACCTGTCACCTCGGCAACCGTATCGCGATAGTTGAAAAATGCGCGAACTTGCGATTGACCCTCCTTCATCATCTCTCTGCCCCAGACGGTTAACCGCTCTGGGATTCCAAGTATCCATACGATGAAGTCTATGTCGTGAATCATGAGATTTGTTGAAATCGTAGAAAGCCCCAACTCCCCCCATATCGGTGGAGTTTCTCTTACAACCGAGAGGGATATCAGGTTTCCAAACGTTTGTTGCTTCACCGCATCGTAAAGATACTGGTAAGCAGGAGAGAACTTAATAAACTGATTGACCAAAATTCTTTTCTTGTACTGCTCTACAGCCAGATTCATGGCTTGTGCGTCCTCCAGGCTCAAACAAACCGGAGTCTCGCAAAATACATGCTTGCCGTTTTTTAACGCTTCAATAGAGTATTGGCGGTGCAGGTGAGATGGTAAGCAATTATCGACCACGTCGATACCGGGATCGTGTAGAATATCCTCAATGCATGTTGTGGTTTCAACACCAAGTTCCTTCTTCAGCTGAAGTAGCTTTTCTCTGTTCCTTCCGAATACGACGATATGGTCAACCCATTCCATCTTCGACAACACCTGAGCATGATAAGCTCCAAACCCCGTACCTAACACTCCTATTTTCATAAGTCACTCCCCCTTACGTGATCTGAATTCATCATAAACCAGTATTGTTGACATCTGTATGTCATTAATATAAAGATAGAGAATGACGACATTGGAATCTGGGGAGGCAGCGCAATGGGACTACATCGATTAATTGCCATTTTGTTGTTGATGGAATCCAGAGGGAGGATCAAAGCAAAAGACCTTGCCGATGCATTAGAAACCTCCGTGCGTACGATCTATAGAGACATTGATACCCTTGCAGAGGCAGGTATACCTATTGCGACAGAGACAGGTCCTTCTGGCGGAATTCGTCTGATGGAAGGTTACACGGTCAATCTTAAACAACTGCGCGGCGATGATGTCATCCATTTGTATTTGACAGGGATGGGCATTCATTCTGACGGGCATAGTGAATCGGGGTTAAAGTTAAAAAATGCCCTGCTCAAATTAGAAAAGAGCCTTCCGGAAGCTTATCAAACAGATATTCAGAAAGCGAAAGTCAGGTTTTATTTTGACGATACTCCGTGGTGGACAAAGCGTACGCCGATCACATGTCTCGAGACTTTAAGATCTGCGGTCTGGCATAGTAAAAAAGCAGTCATCCAATATCGCAAAATAAACGGCGAACAATCGGCGAGAATCGTACATCCATATGGTCTTGTGGTGAAAATGACTGATTGGTATCTGGTTGCTTTTTGTGAGAGGGCAGAAGCGATCCGAACCTTAAAATGCGAAAGAATCGAACAGGCCGAGCTGTTGAATGAGGAGTTTGCCATTCCCCCGGATTTCTCTTTGGAAGTCCATTGGAAGACCCAACGCAAAGAATTCATTAGTGTTCGCAAAGAACAGGAGCATTATCCGGTATTACTTAAGGTCAGGAAAGAAAAGACAGGCATTCTGAGCAAGTTGGAAGTGCTTTACTCCAAAGAGGAACAAGATAATGTTCTCGCTGCTGTCAACATGCACAGGTATGATCTTGCTTGCAATGAAGTCGGTTGGCTCATTGGGCAGGCCGAAATACTTGAACCAAAAGCACTCAGAGAGTATGTAAAAGAAGAATTAAGACAACTCGATAGGATGTACCGGGAAGAATGATTGATCCGACTTTTTCATAGCCCCAGTAGCGGATATAGGAAAAGATCCTGCACCTAATCTTATAATCAATAACAATGAATGGCGTGTGCAGTCGAAAACTATACCGTCATTCAATATCCCTCATCTATGTCATACTTAAAAGAAAAAGCCGCTCATTTCCCGGCAGGAAAACTGAGCGGCAATAGTATACGGTGTTATTATAAAGTCATTGCCTTCATTGCCCCGGCTCGTCCCGAACCGCAGCGTCGAATGCGATGATATTACTTTTTACAACTCAAAAAATATTGAATCATGCCGGCTACGTTTTCTTTTTTTTCTATTTCAAAGTAATCTTGAAGCATAACATCAAATTCTTGAGATGACATATTAAATTTATCAGGTCTACCTAAATGCTCTTCAATTAACATCGTAATTCGGAAGAGTGGGCTATCAAAGTTAGGAATATCAAGAACAAATTTTCCATATGCTTTTATGATTCGATGAGCTTCTACGATTGCTTTTTCAACAAAATCTTTTTCAAAATACTCAAGTATACCGACGCATGCGCCAATATCAAAGTAATTATCTTCAAAAGGCGTTTCATGTATACTTCCGCAAATTAATAGTCCTACAGACAATTTCTTTTTGTTAACAAACTCATTAAGGAGCTGGATGGTTTTGCTGCTTATATCAACCCCATGATATGTTGAGAGCCATTTATCATACCCATTAAACATTAGGTTTAAACAGCATCCAAGATCAATAAAATTCATATTTGTATCTGGAGATAGATAGTCCTTGATTTCCTTGCGTCCACTATCGGAAAGTTCGCCTTCTATTTTCAGCCTTTGAAACAAAGGGTAGTCGGGATGATTTGTGATATGCTCTGGTAAATCTTCGTATAAATCAATTCCCTTCCTCCCAAAATCAATAGCTTTATCGTACGATTTTGAAACTAATTCCAATTGGTTGTCCATTTTACTCCTCAATCTCCCATTACATTATTTCAGTATTATCCCTTCAATTGCACCTCTCCATTTTACCATAAAAGCCCATATTTTATAGAATGTTCGTTCGTATTTTTATAGGGTTTGCTGGAAATTCCATTACGTGCTTGCATTCCCGAGCACGAGAGGCTTAAAGCCGATTACGGCCAGGTCGAAGACTTAGCCTCGCAGTGTTGCCACTTCTTTGTAATACGCCTAGATAATGTTTTGCTCTTCTTTCAAGATTGCGTATTGATACGTATCCTGCCATATAGGCTGTCCACTTTCTGTTTTATTAAAATAAACTTCCTTCTTGAAAAAGCCTTCACGACGCATCAACAGACGTTCTAATAGTCTCCACGAGGGAGCGTTTTCAGGGTTGCATAAAGCCATTACTCTATGTGCACCTAATTCTTCAAAACCGATCTTCAACAACTTTTGGCAGGCCTCGGTCGCATAGCCTTTACCATAATACGCGGGGTTAAAAATGTATCCAATCTCCCACGTTAGAAACTCTTTCGGCTCTTTCTGCTCAAAATATACATGGCCAATCAGTTTATTTGTTTCTTTCAGGCAAACTGCCCAAAAATGATTACCCTGTGAACGTTCAGTAGCCATACGTTTACAGTCTTCTTCATTACTTACGGATCCAGGCTCATACTTAAGCACATTCTCTTGAGAAAGATATTCGTACAAATCTATCCAATCACTTGGGTCAAACTGACGGACTATAAGTCTTTCTGTTTCCATTATCATCGTTTTTTACCTTCCTCGATTTGATTAACTGGCTCTATCTTATATAAAGCGCACCAATGTTCCTTCAACTGTGTTTATCGTATGGTTTCTGTTCTTTTACAAGTTGCTGCTGAGTGTCACCGTCGAACATATGCTTAAGCAATTTCCGATAACGTTGTTGTATTCACGAAAACAGGAGGCTAAAGGCAGCTTGCTGCCGGGTGCCTCCGCCACTCGGTTTTACAGGGTAATCCGCCTGAATCGCTTCCTTGAAATGCAGTTGATGCCGTCTTCTAAAATCGTACAAGTGTTATTTCCATCCACCCCATATGGATATCTTATTACCATCAGGATCATATACATCAAAGAAATTCCCACAACCATCTGTTTCATTAATGCCTTCAATTCTTGCACCATTTGTTTTCATATTGTTATAAATTTCTTCTATGTTTGTGACTTCAAGTGTAATTGCTGACATTTCTGTCCCACCCACTTCAATATAGTTCAAGGTAGTTTTCTCCTTAGTCTTAATCAAAAATATCGCTTGATTCTCACCTATTCTTAATTGCACTTGATCCTCTGTCACTGGATTTCTTAGTTCGAGGCCTAGATTCTTCTGATACCATTCTGCAGACACATATGGGTTAGTGATGGGAATATAAACGCATTCAATCTGTTTTACTTTTGCTTTCATCTCTTTATCTCCCTTTCTTTTCGCATCAATTTCAGGTAAAGTTTGGCATTCACGAACTCGAAAGGCTTAAGATCGCGAACGCGACCAGGTGGCTTTGCAGAGTTGTCGCCTGAATCTACTTCTTTAATATTCTACTTTGCGACCGAAGATCCTCGGTAGAGGCCAGATGCGTGAATGTGGTTTTAATTGAAGTTAATGCCTCCATTGAAATTACTCAATAATGGTATCTAAAAACTTAATAGAAAGTTTAAGAATTTCTTCTTTATACAATTCCAGTAGTTTCTTCTTTTTAGTTTGTTCTTCTTCTGCCAAATTACTATATCGATAATTAATATCTTCAATTTCACTATCGTAACCTACATATAAAATCGGTATATATTCATTGCCTTTCTCAAACGATCGTAGCTGAGATATTTCAGCACATCCTGTTATAAGATCGTGAGACCCATCAACCATACGACTTACAATCCAAGTTACCCTTTCTTTGTTAATATCAACATGTTTCTCTTGATATAGATTTAGTATAAAATCTTCTAAATCTTTTTCAGTGTAGAGGCTATGAAAATTAAAAGATACAAAAAAATCATATGTATTATTACCTAGTTGCGACAAAAAATTATTGTCATAGACCCATTGTTCAAAATCAACTAATACATTTTCTTCTTTACTTAAGAACTTCATGAAAAAATCAGTTACTTCGTCTGGAAAGAAGAACAAGGATTTTTTGCACCTCACTTGCATTAATTTCAATTAACGTTCTTGTATTCAAGAACCCTCACCGGCTTAAGGACTGTAAATGCCCGGGTCGCAATGCGGTTAGTTAGTCCTGAGTTGTCGCCTGTTTCTGGCTTCCCCGAAAACCATCTGGCGACCCAAGGGGCCGTCTGGCCCCACCGCGTGAATGCTGTCTTATCTGAAGTGCCCTCTTCATTGAAACATCCAATCAGTCTCTTTATTTCTTAGGATTAATTCAAGGCTTCTCTTCGTAGAAAAACCATCAAAATGAGTATGTCCTTCACCTGTTTCAATAAGTGACTTGCATATGACTTTAGCGAGTCTTAATCCAAGAAGGTTGCAACTCATTGATATTAATTGACCTTCAGACCTTATTGAATATAGATCATTAAGTTTCCATGATTCATTTAATCTATCAATTGCCATTTCAGCATTAATTTCTAGACAATATTTTTTAGGCTTCTTTAATTTACTTGCCTGTCTTTTGATTTCAAATAAATCCTTAAATGATAACGGATTACTAGTTCCGTGAAAGAAAACAAAATCAAAATCTTTATCCGAAGATCCTACTAGATATATCACTAAGTTTGTTTCTTTCTGAACTAGATTAAATAGAGCGCCTAATGTAAAGAGGGCTTTATTATCACCATATAGATTAATTTGTGTTTCAGGATAAACAGAGTTTTCTATTCCAATGTCACTTTGATTTAGGAATATCGCTGAAACGAATTTATCGTTAATTTGTGTAACCATCGTTTCAATATCTATAAAAATCACCTCTTATAATTAAGAATTTAGGGCATTTCATCTAACGTTCTTGTATTCACGAACCCGAGAGGCTTAAGGTCCGCCAGGACCGGGTGGCTCCGCCACTTAATCTCGCAGGGTTGTCTGCCTGAATCTACATCACCGAAATACCTCTGGCAGATCAAGGTCGGCGTAGCCGGCCGCAGCGGGAATATGGTGTAATCTGACCATCTACTTCACCGAGAAAACTTACAAAGAATATGATCTAGAAAGGATCCCCATTTTCTTTTAGACGTATTAAATTAATTAATTTTCTTCTAAGGTTGTCTACGACTTTCATAGCATTGTTAAGCTCTACATACTCTGATAAATCATAGGGTTCAAGAAATCTATATTTCGGAAACCATTCAAAAAAAGACTTGTTTAACCAAACTTTTAATTTATATCTTTCCAATGCATCTCCTAATCTGCTATCAATTCCACCTGAAGCTAACCCGATGATAAAGGACTCATAAACATCAAAATCCGCATTTATACTCTCATTCGGAACATATCTTAAGAACATCTCTTCAAAATCTTTTTGTAGTCTAATAATATCCAGATAAAGTGATATACATAAATACTCTTTAGAGTAAATTTCCGAAATTTCGTTTTTCAACCTATTAATAGCAATTGTAAGAATAAGCATCACCTATTTGAATATTGACTTAACACAGTACTGAGACGGTTTCATATAACGTTCTCGGATTCATGATGTCCAGGAAAGGGATGTGTTGCCTGAGTTTGTTTCTCCGAAATGCCTCGCGGCAACCGAGGGACGGAAAAGCCGGCCCGATGCTGGAATGCATTGTTGAAGTTCTCAACTTCTTCTGAATACGCTATTACGTTCTAAATCTTATATCCTGTTACATAATTACTCCATTCAGATAAGTTCTTTAACCAACAATCCAAACCTTCGTATGGACCAACATAAACAACTCGATCATTATTTATTAGTACCTGCATATCATTGTCTTGATCCCAAGCACATTTAAAATATAGATTTATCGCTGGAATATACCAATAATCTGGTTGATCAATTTGTAATGATACAGGTTTCATATAATTCAGTATATCTCTTAAAGAGATAATCTTATGCAGCCCATCAATAAACTCAACATCACAATAATTTTTCATGACATCTTTACAATAATCAAGCGAGTAAGTACAAATAGATAGAATAATCTCTTCACTCAAATTATTAAGATATTCGACACACAAGTTAATGTATTCATTTGGGATATCGTCATCAACTTCCAATCCAATGTACGTTTCATACAATGAAAAATATACTTCATCTCTGGCATTACATGTATTAGAATTATTTGATTCCATCTTCGAACATCTCCATTCAATTTATAGTTATTCGAGAATTTCACCTAACGTTGCTGTATTCACGAGCCCGAGAGGCTTAAGCGAACATAGTGAGCGGGTGGCTCCGCCACTTAGCCTCACAAGGTTGTCTGTCTGAATCATCTTCCTCGAAAATCCTCGGGCAGACCAAGTTCGGCGTAGCCGGCTACGGTGGGAATACGGTGTTATAAGAAGTTGGGGCCTTTCTCGAGTTGCAGTTCTAAATCTTTGCATGCTTCTTGAATTACAATTTCCAAGTCCATTAGCCATTCACTATACTCATTTAAGTTTTGTTTGTGTGGTTCTTTTCGTAATTCCTTTGATCTCTTTAAATGCTTTGTCCAACTACTTTCAATATTAGCGATACCCCAATCAGCTGCTTGACTCTTTGATAGTATTCTTCCTTCTCGTAACCAACAAATAAATTTCGAAGTTAGCAATAACCAATCTATTGAATGTAATCTACCGCCTTTTCCATGCAACTTCATCGAACTAATGAATTGACTTATAAATCCCCTTATTTCATCACACCCTATTTCCGGTAATAATTTCCTATCAAAATTGCCATGTATACAAATACCTTCATGTTTAATTGCATATAAAGTAAATTGATCAAGTTGATTCGTTTCCCAGATCCTTTCACTTCTTGAACCCCACCATAATGCAACACCTTCTTCTCCAGCAGTTATCATTGATATTGGTAAGAAGGCGCCTTCAAGCATACTTGCGTAAGTGCCATATTCCCCTAACTTTAATTCGCTTCTTCTCGAGATTAGAGTAGAGACAGTACTTTCATCCAAGTTGTTTCTTACGATAACAAGAAAATCTAAATCACCATAGCCTGGACAAAGGTCATTATATAAAGCTGAACCGTAAATATAGACACTATCTAGTTGATCATTTAAATCATTCTGTAACATGCATATGAAATTTCTAAGAGTTTCAACTAATTTATCGTCTTGAAAAGAATACTTCTTCATAAGAATTTTCCTCATTCTATTTTATTTAAAAACGCACCAATTCCATCTAACGTTGTTGTATTCCCGAATCCCCAGAGGCTTAAGGTCCGCTAGGACCGGGTGGCTCCGCCACTTAGACTCGCAGGGTTGTCTGCTGATTCTGCCTCATAGAACAACATCTGCAGACCTAGGGCCGTCAGGCCCGCTGCGTGAATACTGTGTTAGATGATGGAACTTGGCATCTTCGGTCATACTAGACAGCTATCTTTAAACAATATCTTTTTCCTTGAGTGATTTCTTCATGTGTAAAAATTATTGACCACTTTAAAGACTCATCAAAAATATAAATGTCTTCAGGTAAAAGCTCTAGATTATTAATGAGCTTTTCTTTATCCAGTCTAATAATATCTGCCTTGTTAAAAATCCAATAATTATCAATGAAAATTCGTTCTTTCGAATGAATATCCCACATCACAAGGATCGGAGTAATCGGAAGTTCATTTATTAAATTTTCAAAATCATCGGGGCGCTTTTGATTTAAGCAATCCCATAAATATCCTATATAACAAAAGCCATCTGAAAATAAATAAAGTTTCTCTATGTTATCAATGTACTGTTTACTATTTGTATTAATAAAACAATCCAAATAAGACTTTCTAAAAGTCTCTGCTTCAATCGGATTAATAACTTCCACTTGATCTTTAAAATCATTTATATGATTTGACATTTGAGATCCTCGATTTCATTAATATCTCTTCAAGTTCTTTCATCTAACGTTGTTGTGTTCACGAACCCGAGAGGCTTAAGGTCCATTAGGGCCGGGTGGCTCCGCCTCTTAGCCTTGCAGGGTTGTCTGCCTGACTCATCTTCACCGAAAAACTTCGGGCAGACCAAGGGCCGCTAGGCCCGCAGACGGGAAAACGGTATTATATGAAGTGACCGACTTCTTGAATTACATAAATAAGATCTTCATTCAGTTTCTTTAATCAGTATTTTCCCTTTAATTTCAGTTGCATCCTCATTCGAAATATCTACTAATATCCCTATCTGATCTAATCGTCTGTTTTCATAGTCGCTTCCATAATTAAGCATTTCAATTGAATTAACGTATAGCTTTTTCTCTTTATTGTCCTTCACGATTAATGTCTCTCCAACTCTTAATAATGCTTTAGGATCATTAATTACTCCCCCTAGTACATAGCCTCTTCCAGTGATCTTAAAGACATCTTCTATAAAAAATTCAAACATTCAATCACCCCGATGATTTTGTCGTTATTCAAGCTCTCGGCCATTTCATCTAACGTTGTTGTATTCCCAAACCCGAGAGGTTTAAGGCCGTCAGGCCGGTGGCTTGCCACTTAGCCTCGCAGGGTTGCCTGCATGAATCACTCCATCGAAAAACCTCGTGTAGACCAAGGACGGCGTAACCGGCCGCAGTGGGAATATGCTGTTAGGTGAAGTCGACTGCTTCTTGAATTATTCCAAAATACTCTTCTATAATTCGTACTTAATTATTACTTCTATTGTACTTCCAATGTGTTCTTTACGTTTTTCAACTGTTTTTAATTGATTAGTTCGAGCATATTTCTCAAAAAAGCTCTGGCTTGCATTATTATTTTCTGATATGGATAATTCCATAAACCTATATCCTATCTCTCTTGCACTTTGCAATATTGAATCCAATAATAAGAATGCAATTCCTTGGTTTCGATATTCTTTATGCACACATATCTGCCAAATAAATAAAGATTTATTATCTACGCTTGGCATTCCACTAATAAAACCAATTAATTCACTGTCATGTTCCATGACTTTACACGTCGATGTATAATAGTTTTCAAGCATCCAGTACACATATAGGTTGTGCGGTGCAACATATGGCCCACATTGCTCCACTAGTCTAAGTACTCTACTTGATTCACCCTTATTAATATTTCTAACATCCACGAAAATTCCCCCATCTATAAGATCTTCATTGAATTTCCAATAATATTATCAGTAGTCGATTTCATATAACGTTGTTGTATTTCCGAACCCGAGAGGCTTAAGGCACGTCAGTGCCGGGTGGCTCCGCCACTTAGTCTCGCAGGGTTGTCTGCCTGATCCTCTTCACCGAATAACCTCGGGCCGACCAAAGAGCGTTAGCTCCGTAGCGGGAATAA
>NZ_CBQR020000035.1 GCF_000455485.1 Gorillibacterium massiliense | reverse complement strand
TTCGAAACAGCTGTCCGCATTTGCCGGGCTGGACGCATCTGTCTTCGAATCGGGAACCTTTACTGCAAGTCGGAATCACATCTCTAAACGAGGGTCTTCTTACCTGAGAACTGCCCTGTATCAGGCAACGGTTGCCGCCGTTTCTCAGCAACGTAATGGGCCTCGCAATCCGACTTTGTCCCGATATTACCAACAAAAGATCGCTGAAGGCAAGCACAAACAAATTGCTATTGTTGCAACTGTTCATAAACTGTTGCGAATGATTTACGGGATTTGGTCGAACAATCAGCCATTTTCTGCTGACTAAACCGGAAATATAGGATAATTTTACCACATGCCTATTCCTTGCAGTAGGTTTATTTGGGTATGCGTATACGATCTCTATCCATATTCGAAAAGATAATTCTTGACTGCGATTAGCTGGTTTAGGTGAAGTAAGCAGCTTCTTAGAGATACCTGGGAGGTAGTATTGGTTTCACTTTCTCTTCGATTAACTCTGTTTAAGATATTAATTAATCCAAAAGTTCTTTCTGTACTTATTGTCCAAATATACGGACTAGTTGTGGGCTTGGCTAAAGCGTTTTTTCTTACATTTGTATATGTATAAAAGCTGCCACTGTTTACAGAGGATGGGCTATATGCTTTTGTGGTATGAAAATGATTTATTGAGTGGTCAGGAGCAAAGTATAGTATAAATTAATTACTGAATATGCTCTGTATAATAATAGTTACTATAGTGATGTGGATCGAATTCTGTACATAATTCAAAAATATATTAACTTTTTTTTAATAATGTTAATATGATATAGACAGATGATATGAAAGAGGGTAAAACTATTGGAACCGAAACTAGAGGCATATATAACATTAGTTTGCACTTCGGTTGTATTGAACTTGTCTATACTAGTCTATACTTATTGGAAGAGACATTATTATACAAATATCGCGAAATTATTCATGTTGTATACATTAACTGCCTTGATTTATTGCTTTGGTTATGCCTTTAGCTTAACATCCACTTCGTTAGAACAACTTAGATTTTGGAATATTGTACAGTATTTAGGGTTGCCGTTTTTCCCTCCGTTAGGATTATTGTTTGTCATGCAATATTTAGGTCATAAATTAGAAAGAAAAAGAACAATCGCTTTACTTGCATTTCCTTTTCTCACTTTAATAATCAATGCAACAAATGAATTCCATCATTTTTACTATAGAGTATATGATATTGATCCGGTGCTTGGAGTTCCATTTAGTAAGATTGAACATGGGACATGGTTTGTTGTACATAATATTTACATTTTTTGCTGTATGTTTGCTGCGTTATTATTGTTGCTTTCACGCTGGAAGGAAACGGTTAGTGTATATAAGCCTCAATTATTGGCCCTCATCTGTGGTCAATTGCTTCCAATAGTGACTGCATATTTATTATTCATTGGAGTGACACCCGATGGTATCGATCCTGTACCAATGGTTATATGGTTTTCTTCTGTTTTGTACCTCTGGTCTATTACTTCTTCTCGAATGTTATCCATTATGCCAATTGCGAAGGATACAATTTTTAATAATATGAGTGATGGTGTTATTGTACTTAATGGTACCTATCAATTAATCGAAGATAATCAAGCATGTAAAGATATGTTTAGTAAATTGGATCAATCCATGGTAGGGAAACCATTTGATCAAATTTGGTATATGCTAACGGGTCAATCATTTCCTGTTCAACTAGATACGATATCAGATAAATTGAATACTACGATTCATCAAGATGGTTATATTTACCAACTACGTATTTCTAAACTTCAGCAATCAAATAATAACTCTGGCTTTCTAATTATATTTACGGATATAACAGAGCTACATACATTACAACAAAAGTTAGAGCACCAAGCCTATTATGATGAGCTAACACAAATATTCAATCGTCGTGCCTTTTTCCAGCAAAGTGAGCAAAGTTTAATGAAAGCAAAAGGTAATTTGTCATCCTTTACGATTATTCTATTTGATATTGATTTTTTCAAACAAGTGAATGACACTTATGGACATCAAATCGGAGATCATATACTTGTACATGTGGCTCAAATATGTAAGGCTGAGCTGAGAGAACATATGCTATTTGCTAGATATGGTGGTGAAGAATTTGTACTCACTTTAACTGGTTATACACTAGTAGAAGGGGAAGAATTCGCTAATCATCTAAGATTTTGCATCGAACAAAAACCTCTAGTTAAAAATGAACAAGCTGTACTGGTTACCTCCAGTTTTGGAGTATCTGTTACGACAGGGGCTATGGATGAAACAATCTATCAACTTCTTCGAAAAGCTGATGAAGCACTTTATGCTGCCAAAAGAGCTGGTCGAAATCAAGTACAGGTTTTTACTGAAAAAAACAATTTTGTGGAATAGTACAGTTTGTATACAATAAAGTCACTAATGATAGATGCTGAAGTGGGAAGCATTATTGGTGATAAATGAAGAAGCAGCTGTACAAGCTGGATGGACGCAGCCGCATCGAGGTTAAGGGGGCGGTATTCTCACAACTGTGGAAGATACAAGACTTCTTCACGGTTCGACTTAGTCTAAGTGGTGAACTTTGGCAAGTAATTGTAGGCGATGCCCGACTTTTAAGTATTGTCTTTGACAACTTTAGAATAGAAAATATTGAACTCTTAGCTTGTGTTTGATTGGTTAATTTACTTTTACAACCAGTTACAACATAAGCAAGCAAAGAGAATAGCGATTAGTATACGGCGACTTTCAATGAATTTCACCATCTCTCTGCTTATTTCACCTAACGTTTGTGTATCTGCGAACCCGAGAGGCTTAAGCTGCGCCAGCGGCGGGTGGCTCTGCCACTTAGCCTCGCAGGGTTGTCTGCCTGATCAACTTCATTGAAAAACCTCTGGCAGACCAAGGAACGTCAGTGACGCAGCGGGAATAC
>NZ_CBQR020000034.1 GCF_000455485.1 Gorillibacterium massiliense | reverse complement strand
TGCGAAACAGTTGTCCGCATTTGCAGGGCTGGACGCATCTGTCTTCGAATCGGGAACCTTTACTGCAAGTCGGAATCACATCTCTAAACGAGGGTCTACTTACCTGAGAACTGCCCTGTATCAGGCAACGGTTGCCGCCGTTTCTCAGCAACGTAATGGGCCTCGCAATCCGACTTTGTCCCGATATTATCAGCAAAAGCTTGCGGAAGGCAAACCAAAAAAAGTTGCTTTAGTGGCTACCTGCCATAAGCTTTTGCGGATTATCTTTGGTGTCTGGTCGAATAACAGCCTCTTTGTGGCAGAATAGCATAACAACAATAGGATAATTTTACCATAAATATATCTCATGAGGTAGGTTTATTTGAGTCTGTCTTCGCAGCATCTGCACAATAAGCATATCGAATTAGCTTGACTGCGATTAGCTGGTTTATGTGAAGTTCTTGCCTTCCTCGATACAACCATGTATTAATCATCATTTAGGGTAATTTCACTATTAATTTCAAGGTCAACTGTTTCGGAATGGAATTCTCCTTTACCATCATTCCATGTAATGGTTATAGTAGTATTTTCATAATTTTGTTTATCCTTCTTTTGTTCATCATAGGCATGCTCACCTGTAATAGAGCCTATATTAAGATTGTTTAGAATCGACACTGGACCATCTTCGGAACTTGCTATTTTCACGTAAACCGTCTCATAACTACCATTACTGTTTATTTCTTTGAGTTCATATTTATAATAAGTACTATTCTCAATTTGATTTGGATCACCCTTGAATATCAATCCTCCATGTCCTCGTAGTATTTTACTAGGAGAGACTATTATCTGGTAATTTATTACGTCCCACATTACGCCCGTACCGTTGAGATTGTAAACTTGTATAGTAGTGTCTGACGGTTTATTAATAACTATATAAAACACGTAACTCCAAATGGCATTCGAAATAATTATAATACTTGATAAAAGTATGATTAGTTTTTTCATTTTCTGCTCCTTATACTGGTACTAATTTATTGCAAGAATTTCACATAACGTCCTTGTATTCACGAACCCGAGAGGCTTAAGGTCCGTTAGGACCGGGTGGCTCCGCCACTTAGCCTCGCAGGGTTGTCTGCCTGATTCCCCTTCTCCGAAAATCCACGGGCAGACCAAGGGCCGCTAGGCCCGCAGCGGGAATACTGTGTTATGTGATGCCGTCGACTTCCGCGAGACTCTAAAAAACCACACTTATTAATCCATAGCTTTATTATGTATTAATAAAATTTTGTATCAATTCATTCAAGTTTTAAATTAATTTATCAATATTATTGCCTTTATTATTTTCAGATATTGTTAGTCTTAATAGTTCTAATTGTTTTGACATCTCTTGATGTTGTCTATTTAACTGGACTTGAAGTGATCGAATCTCACTTCCAGCTTTTGAGATCTCAGAGTGGTTTATTGCTGCTTTAATTATTAAATACAAAATCACACAACTGATAAAGGTTAGAAATAACCAGAGAATGATTACCATTGAACCTCCTCCAATTTTAAATACTTTGCTCTTCGACGGTTTCACATAACGTTGTTGTATTCCCGAGCCCGAGAGGCTTAAGGTCCGTTAGGACCGGGTGGCTTCGCCACTTAGCCTCGCAGGGTTGTCTGCCTGATCCGCTTCCCCGAAAAACCTCGGGCAGACCAAGGTCGGCGGCAGCCGGCCGAAGCGGGAATACGGTGTTATCGGATGTTGAGGCCTTCTATGAATGACTAAATAATTGCATTTATAAAAAAGTCAGTTAATCTTTCTGAGATTCTTATTTTTGAATGATCATCGTGGTAAATTCGATATATACCTGGATCTTGATTGCCTTCATGATTTAAGTTAATAAAAATATGATCACCACTACCTCCGGAACAACTTGCAATAAAGATGTATCCTTGCTCTAATACACTTACTCCAGGTTCATACATAAAACTTTCTTCTAGGATGCTGCTTATGTCACCCCAAATAGCATAAGAAATACCATCATATTCACCATCTGGCTCAAACTCTTGAAATCCAAATTCAGCATCAATTATTGGTACTTGAGTGTAAAGTTTAATAAACCAATCAGGCAGTCTTCTTCCCAACTTATTCTGAAAATTTATAACTTCTTCGTAATTAGCGGTTCTTCCTTGAAATACTGGATATTTCTCCTTAATCCTTGAAATTAATCTTCTAGCTTCCTCTATTACAGTTATTTCCACGTCGTTACCTCTTTTCTAAAAGCATTTGCCTCAATTTCCGATAACGTTGTTGTATTCCCGAACCCGAGAGGCTTAGGCGCGTCAGCGCCGGGTGGCTCCGCCACTTAGCCTCACAGGGTTGTCTGCCTGACTTCACTTCATCGAAAAACCTCTGGCAGACCAAGGAGCGTCAGCTCCGCAGCGGGAATACGGTGTTATCGGATGTCTGTGTCTTCTTTGATATACTTTAAAATCTCTAGAATGTTCATTGTTTGAAATATCTCATTGCTATTAGACTTGACCCTGATCGACTATCAAATGATGACTCAATACTGCCCCATATAAAGTTATAAGTTGTCCTATATATAGGGTCTTCAATGTTATTATCTGGCTCTCTGTTAAAGGCCTTTAATAATAATTTGTCATGAATTCTCTTTAATTCGAGCTCTTTTTCTTTATTCCAGTTACTCCAATCTATTTCTATATTTAAATCATCTTGAATCCGAAAAGTAATTAGATATAGTTCTTCATAGTAAAAACAAAAAGAAAGTTTGATTAGTATCTCTTCAAATTTAATACTATTAGTGCGGTACCATACATATCCCGTCTTCATATCTTCGACTGATAATAAATGTTCTTTAAAAAACAAAGTATTTTCGAACTTCTCTTTTGTTAAATCTTTATCTATTACAATATCTGAGTTAGAAATGCCGATGGATCCGGTTAATAAATTTATCATTTTGGATTCACTTCCAATAATAATATTGTACACAGATTTCCGATAACGTTATTGTATTCACGAACCCGAGAGGCTTAAGGTCCGTCAGGACCGGGTGGCTTCGCCACTTAGCCTCGCAGGGTTGTCTGCCTGATCAACTTCATCGAAAAACCTCGGGCAGACCAAGGTCGGCGTAGCTGGCCGCAGCGGGAATACTGTGTTAGATGATGGGGACGACTTCGTCGAGAAGCAATCAAAATTTCTTCAGTTCATTCTTATATATTTCTACATTCTCTTCATCGAAACACACAAACACTAGTTCATTTATTATTGTCCCGTCCTTTAACAAGTAATTAGCCACTTCATCTATGGCTATCCTACAAGCTAAGTTTTTCGGATATTTATATATTCCAGTACTTATATTTGGAATAGCAATACTTGTGACCCCTTTTGATTCAGCTAGTAATAGTGAGTTCTTGTAGCATTTTCTTAGCTTCTCTTCCTCGTCGTAATTCCCACCATTCCAAACAGGACCAACTGTATGAATTACATAACGGCATTTTAGGTTTCCGCCTGATGTTATTACCGCTCCTCCAACTGCACAACCACCTTGTTGGTTGCGGATTTTCATGCATTCTTCTAAAATAACTTTCCCACCAGCTTTATGAATTGCACCATCAACACCGCCCCCACCCAACAAACTGGTATTAGCAGCATTTACGATTGCATCGACTTCAATTTTTGTTATATCACCTTGAATCAGTCGAACTATAGAGTCTTTCAAAATAACTTCCATGAGTAACCCCCACTAATACACTATTTCGTCCCTTTCATCTAACGTTGTTGTATTCACGAACCCGAGAGGCTTAAGGCAGCTTGCTGCCGGGTGGCTCCGCCACTTAGCCTCGCAGGGTTGTCTGCCTGACACCACTTCACCGAAAAACCTCGGGCAGACCAAGGAGCGTCAGATCCGCAGCATGAATACGGTGTTATACGACGTGCTTGGCTTCTTGATCTACTTTCAAATGCTCATAAATATTTGACGAATTCAAAATGGGTGATGATTACAGCTTTGAAAAGTTGTTTCTTGATCTTAAACTATTGTTCATTTTTTATTTAAAACTTTGATTACCTTGTAGATTATGTATCCAGCCAAGATCACTAAACCAATACTTATCAGTTGAATAATCGCTGTAGAAAGTGAAAATGTCATTGAGATTCTCCTTTCTTTATAAAAGACCTCCAAGTATGTCGTATAACGTTGTTGTATTCCCGAGCCCGAGAGGCTTAAGGCATCTTGCTGCCGGGTGGCTTCGCCACTTAGCCTCGCAGGGTTGTCTGCCTGATCCAACCTCTCAGAAAATCCTCTGGCAGACCAAGGACGGCGTAGCCGGCCGCAGCAGGAATACGGTGTTAGACGAAGGAACTGCCTTCCTGAATTACTTATCAAAATCTTTATTAAATCCCTTCCAATATCCTTTAACTATTTCATCAAAGTCATTTATAGGTATTTCATTATACTTCTCGTCATAAATCCTTACTTTACTAGCCTTAATTATCAGGTCTCCACCAACTATTGACCCATCACATAAACAGCTTACTTCAATGTGATCACTAACAAATTCGGCTTTATTTATCTCTAATTCTAATGAATGAATATTCTCTATTTCAATGTATTCATTAGTGCTCCAAGCTTTGAAAGTTAATAAATTGCAGTTAATTAATCTGATATGAAGATAGCAATATTCCGAGTTGATTCGTTCTGCAAGGTATACAATATCTACCCCAATCAAGATATCGTAATTCTCGCTTGAAATAGAATTTATTATTCCATCATGAAGTTGATTAAAGGTTCTTAACATTATCTCTTGCTCCATTAAATAACCCCACTTGATAATTTTGTATATAAAGTTTTTGCAGTTCTTTCGTCTAACGTTCTTGTATTCCCGAATCCGAGAGGCTTAAGGCGCGTCAGCGCCGGGTGGCTCGCCACTTAGCCTCGCAGAGTTGTCTGCCTGAGCAACTTCCCCGAATAACCTCTGGCAGACCAAGGTCGGCGTAGCCGGCCGCAGCGGGAATACGGTGTTATGCGAAGTGCAAACTTCTCTGAATTACCTAAAACATTCTTGTCTTAATTCATAAAAAATCTTTACTAAAGGATGTTCTGACTCACTTAATTGAATATTAATAAATCGCCTCTTCCCTAGCCTTCTATCAATTATTGAAAAAGCTTTATATATTGGGTTGTTAGAATTTAAGATCTCTTCAAATGAGGTGTTTATATAATTATCTAAGTTTATTAATATGTGGCTGGTTTCGTGAATGCCTAATTCCATAATTTCCTTAACAAACTCTGAATTAATTTGTGTCTTATAGAAGTCTTCGTGAAACCCATGTTGAATAGAAAATTCGTTTAATAATTCAGATGGTAGAGGTGTCAAATACCAATGATAATATCCTCCCCCAAATATTTTCTTACCATCAAGTGTAATCCATATCTCACCATAATCATCATGAGCATCATGATAGCGGGTTAAGTGAATATCAATTCGATCCCTCAATTTTTCTGTAATTAGTTCTCTAATTTTAACTCTCAGTTTAGACCACATAAAGATAATCCTTCCCTATTTGCATTTCGCATAACGTTGTTGTATTCCCGAACCCGAGAGGCTTAAGCGAACGTAGTGAGCGGGTGGCTCCGCCACTTAGCCTCGCAGGGTTGTCTGCCTGATCCACTTCCCAG
>NZ_CBQR020000033.1 GCF_000455485.1 Gorillibacterium massiliense | reverse complement strand
TGAAGTACCTGACATCTCTGAAAAACACACAGATTTCTATATTCTTTTAGTTCTATTTATTGTCTTATCCATATAGTTTTTTTTGTATTTCTTAAGTCATATTAGTTTCTAGTTTTTTTCTTCCTTTATCTCTTTTATTATAATATCCATCTTCTCTTCTAGTCTTTTTAGAGTGGATAGTTTTTCCTTGTTATTGTTAATGATTCTGATCACAAATAAAAATAAGCTAACAAAGAATAGAATAATAAGTGCTATCATAATTACCTGAAAAATTGCCGCAATCCATGAAAAAGTCATTATTCATTTCTCCTTTCTTCTGCATTTCAGGTATTTCACATAACGTTGTCGTATTCCCGAACCCGAGAGGCTTAAGCGAACGTAGTGAGCGGGTGGCTCCGCCACTTAGCCTCGCAGGGTTGTCTGCCTGATTCCGCTTCCTCGACAAACCTCGGGCAGACCAAGGAGCGTCAGCTCCGTAGCGGGAATACGGTGTTATACGAAGGAATCCACTTCCTCGACTTATCTCTCAAGATATGTCTTTACTATTAAAGTTATTGTGGCACCAAATATTGAGCTAAATGTTAGTTTAAATATTTCCCACCTAACTGTCTTTTTCTTATCCTTAATCCTTTTACCAATGACCTTATATTCAAATTCTAATAGCGCCTTCGTCTCTTTTAATCTTGTTCTGCTATATTCGTCCGGTTTGTATTGTGATATTAAGTCATCACCTACTACACCCTTGCATATATTATTTATTACTTTATATTGTTCATTTATAAATTGGCTTATGATAACTTCTAGCTCACTAAGTTCCTTCTCATTTATTGAAACTGTATTAAGTTTCTTGAACAATTCACCCAACTCTGAATTTAAAGCTAAATATCCAACTGAAATTGAGTCAAAAAAGGCGGTTGAACTTCTAGGAATACCTCGAACTCCATGCTCTTCCAACCTGTTATTCACTTCATTTATAACCCGATTAGCAATCATAGGTAATAAATCTTTTATTAGTTCACTTGCCTTCATTTAAATCACCCTCAAGTTTATCTATTGGATTCTTTCGTATAACGTTGTTGTATTCCCGAACCCGAGAGGCTTAAGGCGCATCAGCGCCGGGTGGCTTCGCCACTTAGTCTCGCAGGGTTGTCTGCCTGATCAACTTCATCGAAAAACCTCGGGCAGACCAAGGACCGTCAGGTCCGATGCGGGAATACGGTGTTAGCTGATGTTGCTGACTTCTTAGAATATTCAATCAAAACTTCTTTATTTAAGTGGTTCTCCTTGCCAGTTTACTAATGTTATATCTTTCTCCGTCGAATAACACCAATCAATAATCATTCCTACTAATCCTGGTGTTATTATATCGTCTTTCCATAAAGGGGTTAATACTCTTCTATATCCTAAATAATCACTATTTAATCCTTCAAACTCTATTCCCATAATTACAATAAACGGCTTCTTTTTCAATCTACTTACTTGTCCTAATTCATATGTAACTATAAATTTCTTATCCTCAGATAAAATATGTAATTTAACAATACCTGCGTCTTCATAATCAGGAGTTACATACCAGTAAAAAACACTATTATGACGAACCATCTTCCTTCTATACTTTGTATTAACTCCCATATGTCACCTCTTAGAGATTAGTCTTCCATCCTTACACAGCCGACATATAACATATGAAGTAAATATGATATTGATTTTCAGCAATTTCAGCTAACGTCTTATTTGCGAACTTCGTGAAAATCCTTTTTAGGTATGTATTCGCGAACTTCGTATAATATCCTTTTAATGGTATGGTTTACGAATTATGCTCTTCCACTTTTATTGTCGATTATAAGCTTCACATAACAGAAAAAGCCTGATTTCTCAGGCTCAGATTATCGAGATACCCGAGCGAATATTAACGCTTGCTTCAGGTTTCTCCGTATGGTTGGAGTTTTATGAAAATTCCTTAGAAAATAACAGAATCGGCTAGACTGACATTCGCAAATGAACGGAATTGATCATTATACTCCTTGATGATTTTGGAAGCTGTCTTGCTGTCTTGGTCATAGGTAGTGTGAGCGTCTTCGACGATGATTACGTCGTACCCCAATTGACTCGCCCGCTTGCTAGTTGCGTTTACGCACATATCGGTTTGAATGCCTGTGATCACTAGTTTACGGATTCCAAGTAACTCAAGTTTCACCTGCAAATCGGTCTCATGAAATCCATCCGGCTTAAGCTTCTGAACGACGACATCCCCCTCTTCGGGTGAAATCCTGGATTGGATCTGCCAAGCTTCACTGTGCGGGACCAGTTGCTCGCCAGGCTCTTCGTTATGCTGGATATAAATGATCGGCACCTGACTGGAACGTGCCTTCGCGATCAAGCCTTCTATCTTGTCCAATAAAAAATCTCCCTGAGACACGGGATACTCCGGCACAAACATCCCTTCCTGCACGTCAATGACTAACAATGCGGTTTGGCTTTCCATGTTCATTCTCCTTTTGTGAATTCGAAAATCTCATCGACGGCTTGGTGAGACCCGCCTGATTTTCGGAAGGATTCGCTTAAGCTTCTAGCAGCCTTTTCAAAGGACGAATGGTTGAGCACATGATCTACGGCTTCACGCACTTGATTTGCAGTCAAATTTTGCATTTGCAATATAAGGCTTGCTCCGAGTTTTGCAACTTGCCCGGCAATGACCGGCTGATCTGCGCTCTGCGGGATTACAATAAGCGGCACCCCGTAATAGAGTCCTTCATGGGCGCTGTTCATTCCGCCATGTGTAATAAATAGCTTCGTATACTGCAGGACTTCCGTCTGCGGAACATAATTTTTTACGATGATGTTGCTGGGGATTTCCCCTAATTCGGAAATTTGAGTTTTATCCCCTATAGACATGACAATCAGATGATCCGTGTTTCCTAGAGCTTCAAAACAAAGCTTATAGAAATCGATGGCCCGGTTGAAGACTGTACCCAAGGAAATATAAATAGGATTTTTCCCTTTTAGTTCAGCGAGGTCGAAAGGTTCTTGAATAGCTCGTGAACCAATAGAAGGACCAACGAATTTATAGGTTTGGGCGAATGCTTGTCCATCGGGCTGGAATTCCCTCGTTGTATAAACGATGGTAAGCGGTGCAGGATTACAAAACACCTCATATGGAGATCGAATCTCAACGCCGTATTTTTCTTTAATCATCACCGTCAGGCTTTGGAACTTATCTTTAATCGGAGTAACGGTTTCTACAGGGACGTTTACGATTGATTGGTCCACCATCTCGTTGAAAGCTGCTTCTGTCTGAGCAAATGAAGTACAAGAACTGATCGCGGGAAGCTCTAGAATCTGTGCGATTAAACGTCCGCAGCCGAACATGGAGTCATGGATAATGTACTCAAAATGCTCATCTCTTATCTGTTCTAGAACACTGGGGATAACGATATCCGCCGTTAGCAAAAGACCATTGACTCTTTCTAGGGGGTAATTTCTGCCACCAGATACAAAGGCTTTAATAAATTGCTGCCCGTCAAAAGTGCGTACCTTGGCTCCTGCCTGCTCCATCCGTTCCCGAAAAGCCTCTATGCAAAAGTACACGACCTCTTCTCCGCGCGAAACAAGCTCTTGCACAATTCCAATCGTTGGATTGATATGTCCCTCTGATCCGCCATTTATAAATAAAACCCGCGACATTTTTACCGCTCCTTCTATCGGATTCACCGCTTTTCTCGCCATCGTTTTACTTTTGCTATGGTGCCCCATGATCAGCCTTCCGTAATTGAGGCAACACCAAATCTTTCCTTTGCTTCTCGTTCTGTCGTAAAACCAGCGACAGTCCGGACATGCCTTCAATCTGTCCCAAATCCCCGTCGAGATCGCATAAATTTAACCTCATTAACATTCTCCGAAAAGATAGCCACCGTGAAAAATTTCCCTTGAAAAGAACGAACGGTTTGGTCCGTTTCCATGAAATCCTTCGGAACTCTCGTCTGATTCGGATCATCTATATATTCCGGAAATGGCGTACAATCTCGAATCTACCAAGTGCTTCTTGATGATTAGCGGAGCCCAAGTAATCGCCTACTCATTTTTACTGGTTGCCAAAATGTTCCCCTTCGCACTTTATTGTACCTTAAAAAGGTAAACCACCAAAATACTTTTGGGCGGATAATATGAACGAAAGGCACCTCGTATGTATCTGCTACGAACAAAAAAGGCAGCTCCGTTGTTGTCAACTAGTAAAGATGTGAACCCTACGGGATGCTTGTTTATTTTCTTTTCGTTACGCTCGTCCATGTATATAATTGGAAATGAACAACTTCAAATCCAAACGAATTTGTACAGGAGGATATCAGGTGTCAAATGTTATCGCAATGCTACGCGAGCAATTAGAGCTTGTCGATTTGCCTTTCACGCAAAAACCGATTCTAATTGGCGGTATGGCAATGGAGTACTACGGTATTCGCCAATCGGGCAAAGATATCGATTTGGTGATATGCGATGATGATTATCAACAATTGTCCACTTCCATGCCTGACAAAAGAAAAGATATTTACGGTGATTTAGGGATTGTGACGGGACCTTTTGAAATCTGGCGGAGTATTGCACTCTTGGATTATTCATTCTATTTAAAGGATGCCATAGATGAAGAAATCGCTTATGTCGTTTCGATTGACCGGCTGCTTTTAACGCGCGTCATCGCCATGGACGTTGAAAAGTATAGAAACGACCTCAAACTAATGACTGGCTACTATTACAAAACGTACACCAATCATCAATTTTTGCTAGAGTCCGAAAAACGCAAATCGTCCTATGCGAAAAATAACGGAATCGTCTTTGGCGGCCATTATGATGAATAACACCAAAGCGAAAGACAGCTCCCGTCATGGAGAGCTGCCTTGTTTTGCTTAGTACATATTAAAACTCGCTCAGCCCCCAGCCGATGGCGCACTTCGTCTTCCGGTTACCTGCGAAAGCGTTTGTTATCGAAGCAGAAGCAAAACAAAGCTGCCGATCCGCTAGTGGAATTCGGCAGCCTTTTTTATTTTCGGCGAGTTCCGCAACCATAGCATCAGGCAGCTTCCTAACTCAATCTCGTCTGGAGTATCCTAGCCAGTTCCTCCGCTGTATCCCAAACGATAAGAGCGATGCCCTCCATTTTCACATGAAGATTCTCGGCATCTCTACTGTTTACGGTCCAGATCACCGGTATGTTTAAACCAATAGCATAACCCGCAGCGAAATAGACCCCTTGGGATTGTCCGGTTAAGTCCGCGATCATCAGTTTGCTTTCCGCGATTTGTTCCAGGGAGTATTTGACCCGGTTATGCGGCTTCCCATGGGTAAACAGACTTGGAAGATAACCATGCTGCTCGATTTTTGGCAGCAGGCTTTCTGTCCACTCCAAACGCCAATCCTCCTCATCTCCGATAAGAACGAGACAGGGTTTAGCTCTTTTTCCGCCGGCTGCTGCAGCCGCTTGGCTCCACCCTTTTTCCGTAAGCATATAGGTCATGCCTTCCCTGATGAGCAGACGCTCGTTAATCAGCTTATCGATGATATAGACCAACTCTTGCAGATTAGGAGAATAGGTCAGATTGTAGTTCGCATTGAGTTTCGGAATAACTACCGGTTCCCCCGGACCTTCAGTATGCCTATACAAGTATTGCAAAAGACGGTTTCCTTTATCCTCAATGGTTATGGGTATGTTGGGGGATTTTGCGATGGAATCCAAATCGTTGACCGATAAGACAACCTTCTCCCCACGATCGGTCAGTTCCCGAATATAAGCTGATACGATGTGAAACAAGTCGCGCTTCTTCTGGTAAGGGAACGCATTAATCCTTTCGTAGCTGTCTCTCTGCAGATTATAAAACCCGTCGGGTGAACAGGAACAGCCTAAATATTGATCGTAATCGCCGTTTGGCTTGATGGAGACAATCTCATCGCAAAACAAACAGTGCTTCTTCAGCATGCCAACTCATCACCTCAACACTACCTTACCAGTCTTTTATGGAAAAAGTGACAAGAAGATTTTTCCTGCCAGAACTCAAATGATCCTTACACCGCTCGCATATGGAAAGAAGCGGCTTGCCCCGAAGCCGCTTCTTCCATGCTTGCCAAGAGACGCGCGAACACTTCGTCCCATGAACGGGTGCCCGCTTCGGACAAGCCGGCTGCCGCCAGTTTGGCGCGCAGCAGCGAATCTTCATACATGCGGCAGAGCGCATCAGCGAAGGAAGAGCTGCTTCCAGGCGAACATAGAAGCCCGTTCATTCCGTCTATCACCGTATCCGGAACAGCGCCTGCATCAGCTGCGATGATCGGTAGACCGCAGGCCATGGCTTCCAACACAATATTGCCGAAGGTTTCCGTCGGGGACGAGAATAATAACACATCGGAAGCAGCCATCCATTTTTGCAGCTGTATCTGCGGCAGTGCCCCTATAAAATGAACCGATGTATTTGTACGCAAAGCCAAATCCTTCAGCGCGGGCAACAATGGTCCGTCTCCGGCAACGACAAGCTTCGCTTTAGCTCCCGATAAACGCACGAACCGATTCATGGCTTCGATGGCCAACTCTGGCTGTTTTTCCTGCGCTAACCTGCCGGCATACAGCACGATGAACTGGTCTTGAGAGATGCCTGCATCGGACAAGACCGAGGCGCGGTCCACATGTGGATGAAACAGATTGCCATCTATCCCCCGGCTCCAGATTTCTAACCCTGCCCAACCATCTTTCTGGCACTCTTCCAGTACGGAGCGAGAAGGAACGTAGATCCGCCGGGCTTGCCGATGGAACCAATAGAGATATTTCCATAAAATCTTGCTCATCCATTGCAATTTGTAAAACTGTAAATACCGTGAAAAGTGGGTATGATGCGATGCGACCAGGGGAATTCCGTGTTTCAAAGCGAGGTGACGCCCCGAAATGCCTGCACCGAAAGGGGTAGCCACATGAATAACCGAAGGCTTAAAATCCAGCAGCTTCTGTTCAACGCCAACAATTTGGGGAATAGCTAATCGAACTTCGGGATAAAGAAAGAACGGAACGCTAGCGATTCGCTCATCTGCGGCACTCGTCAATACTCCCGCTTTGCCGCCTTCCGAGCTTGGTGCAAAAACCATGCAAGGAATCCCCTTGCTACGCAAATATACGATCCATCGCTCCAACGTCTTGGCTGCGCCGTTCACGTCCGGCGCGTAGGTGTCCGTAAAGAGTGCCAAACGGAAATCACTCATCCGTAAATCGCCTCCGTTTCTTTCTCCATCATAAGAAAATGAGGTTATCGGAATGTCAGAGCAGCGTTAACGTTAGTGCGAATCCGTTTTACAACCATCAACGATTGCGTTGATGCTCGGATAATATTCGAAGGTTAAGATGGGATCATATTCGAACCCCAATCGAACCCAATCCCCTGGACAGGAGTGATGAGTTTGAACCGGTTTTATTGCATGCTGCAGGAAGTGGAGAGTCCCCTTTTTTTACATGTAAATAGGCGCTGGAACTGCGGATTGCTTAGCAGGTTGTTCTATGTGTTGACCTTGCTTGGCGGCGCTTCATTTAGCCTGACCTTTTCGCTCGCCGCAGGATTGGTCGCGCCGCAACCGTGGAACATCGTCGGCTGGCAAGGACTTGCCGCAGTGGCGGTCAGCCACATTCCCGTCGCTATCGCTAAGCGCAGTATGCCGAGACTTCGGCCCCACCAAGTATTTCCCTTCGTGAATACTCAAAGACGGCCGCTTCAGGACTCGTCTTTTCCGTCCGGACATACGACTGCCGCCTTTGCGATGATGACGCCCTGGATGCATGCACTCCCCGCGTTTGTTCCGATCCTGCTGCCAATTGCCGTTGGCGTCGGGCTTTCCCGGATTTACTTCGGATTGCATTTCCCTTCCGACTGCGTGGCCGGCGCTTTGTTGGGCAGTTCCATTGCTCTTCTGCTCACCCACTGGATTGTGTGATCTCATTCCCGCGGTAGTTCCTCCTCTAATGAAGAAAAGGAATGGTGATTAAATCTTCAACATTCGGTTGGATACATGATGCTGAAATAATGATCGTAAAAAAGATAGGGCACGCATCGTTTAGATGTGTGCCCTCTTGCGCATTTCCATTCAGTGGCTCAACTTGATGTACAATAGCGGTTTGCCCGACTCTATCATAGTAGGGGAGATAACAGGATCGATTTCCGCAAGTTACCCGCGGCCACCGCCAAGGGCGTAATAAATAACATAGAGCCAACTCAAAATCCCATGGATGATCGCCCAAATAATCGATTTATTAACGCTCCAGGAAATCGCAATAGCCAACGCCGTACCAAACGATATGCCGGTTTTCACCGTACTCTTCACTCGATTGTTGCTCATCCGCTTTCACTCTCCAATAATGATTTTTACATTTTAAAAGAGGGGGTTTCCATTATTGTTCTACCTATGAGCGAAAATAAGAATCGTTTGTCTAATGGATTCATATTACCCTTCTGGAAAAATATTCACAACGGAAACTTCGCTGTGGCATCTTACCTACGATAGGGACTTCCCGGTTGACCCAGTGGAGGCACGAGTGAAGCGGAACACGTACCCAAAAAAGCTTACTCGGTTTTTTGATGGAATCGTATTTGTTAACCCACTTTTTCAGTGTTCAATACGTCTTGCGTCACAAGCTGATCGTTAATTATGGCCGCTCCAGTTCAAACCTCTCGCCTAAGCGCGCGTATTCGTTCCCCGCCAATCTGCTGATCGGCTTCAATTGATCCGTCAAAACATACCCTTTATCGCTATCGTACACGCGCTCGTCAACATGATAATAGACGACACGTACGAGAAATAAATCTGTTGTCGTCTCACCCAAGTCATTCTCTATCGTGATATGGCGATCCAACCGTCCTTCCAACCTGACAAGGGCCTCAGCGATTCCCGGCACTTTGACGAGCTTACTGGATATGGTCGTAAGCCTGGTGAGTTCCAGCTCGCTTTGGTCTGCCATAAGCGAAGAGGCTGTTCGATTCATATCCTCAGCGATCCTCTCATCGCATAGATGAACGACAATCTCTCTGTTATGCAAGAGATTCCTCGCCGTATCCTTCGGCTCACCGTTTCTTCTCCCGATGGAAAGGGACAAAATCGGAGGTTCAGAACTGGCGACGTTAAAATAGCTGAAAGGCGCTGCATTCACGACTCCGTTCACGCTGGAAAGAGTCGTTACGAATGCAATCGGACGTGGAACGATGAGCCCTGACAAAAGCTTGTAATTTCCTTTAGAGCTTATGGTATTCGGGTGAAATTCAAGCATGGAATGTCATCTCCCTTCATGGATCTTGATAATAGCATAAGACAAAATCTCCAATATGATAAGCAAGAGTATACCGAATTCGGACCGGAAGAGGAATAAATGAAAATCGACGAAATCATACTATCTGAAAAACAACACTTAATCTGCACATGATTTCACCGTCGGATACGATCCGCAATGAGGATGAACCTATATGAAAACCAAACAAATTGCTTTCCTCTATACGAATGCCATTGTGTGGAAGCTCCCGGCAGCCGCGGCAATATCTTGGGCCATTGCAAAATGGGCCGGGTCCAGCCATCCCTACTTGGCGCCGCTTGCGGTTGTGCTGACGTTCCAGGTGACGATCAGCAAAACACTGCAGTATGCCTGGATGCGCGTCATCGGAACGATAGCCGGTGTTCTTTTCGCTGCCTTCATTACTCCATACATCGGTTTAAATGCATGGAGCCTAGCGCTCATGCTGCTGATTGGAACCGTCATCTCCGCACGCTTCCACCTGGATCACACGCTAATGATTCAAATCTCGTTAAGTATACTCTTAGTCATGTATTTTCAAAGCAAAATGCCTGATTATCCGATCGACCGCATCCGGGATACGTTCATCGGAGCAGCGATTGCCGTACTGGTCCAAATGCTTATCCTCCCCCCCGATTCCCTATCCACCGCTGAACGGAAGTTGAACCAGCTAGCGGATCACTTCTCCTGCCACTTTATCTCTGCCGCACAGTGGGTAGACCATGGATGTTCCAAGAACGAAGCGGTGACGTTGAAAAACGAATTGCAAGGGTTGTTCAAAGAACTTCATCAAGCAACCATGGAACTGGATAAAAGCAACAAAAGCTTAAAGTACAACGCCTTGGCAAAGGACAAAAACAACCTTTTGCAGGAAATGACCCGTCGGTTGAATCAGCTTCGGCTCGGCTATGCCAATCTTTCGGATATGGTCCGGGTGTTGGAACGGTGGTCCGGAAGCGGATCGATGACGAAAGCGGATCGTTCCCAATGGGCGGATTATTTATCTCGTTTCGCCGCATTCATGAAGGAATGGAAACAAACATCGGATGTATCGAATCCATCTGCCCAAACAAGATCAGCTATTTTGCAAATAAAAGCTCCACCCTCCCTCGAGCAGGAAAAATACCGGTTAGCCTTATATACGAGCGCCGAACAAATCATTCACGACTTCCTTTGGGAAGGATGAAACCAGATTTTGTCGAAGTCCTGCCCGGTTGTTTCATGTTCTGCAAGCTTGCAAAAGACAACCATTAAACAAATGGTTGTCTTTAGTCGCCTTACCCTATAGAGCACTCTTTATAGTCCGACGTTCTCATTCTCGTAAATATTCATGATGATCTGCTGCATGGGCAGTTCCTTGACCGAAATATCCGAGAACTTATGGTTCCTTGAAATGTCTTCAATAAAATCGCTGATTGAAATTTGCGCAGTATCCACTTCGAGCATAATCTCGAAATCGGACAACCGCTCGATAACCCGGGTGTAGGCATTTTCGAAGCTGCTCTTCGCTATCGGTTCAATAAAAGAAAAACGGATCCTCTTCTTCTCCCCGAGAAAAAGCTTCAGCCGGTTCAGCGAATCATCGAATACTTTCTCACCATGATTGATGACAATGACCCGCTGCGCAAGCTCCTCGACATCCTCTAAATCATGGGTAGTCAGAATGCAAGTCATATTTTGCTTGTTCATCTGACGAACGAATTCGCGGATTTTTACCTTCGCGATCACGTCGAGCCCGATGGTCGGCTCATCCAGAAATAAAATATCCGGCCGATGCAGCATGGCCATCACGAATTCGCATTTCATCCGCTCACCAAGGGAAAGTACCCTCGTCGGTTTTTCCATGACACTCTCGATATCCAGATGATGCGCAAGCTCCTCCAGGCGGAATTTAAAATCTTGATCCGTGATCCCATAGATGGCTTTGTTCATTTTAAAGCTATCGATGGGGGGAATATCCCAGATCAACTGCGACTTCTGGCCAAAAACGGCACCGATTCGGCTGACATAGCGCTTCCTGTCTCTGGCAGGCGTGAAATCGAGGATTCGAATGTCTCCGCTCGAAGGGTAAAGGGCACCGCAGAGCATTTTGATCGTCGTTGATTTTCCCGCCCCGTTCGGTCCCAGAATCCCGCAGATTTCGCCCGGTTCGATGGAAAAGCTGATATTGTTAACCGCATTAACGATAACCTCTTCGCGGCTAAAAAAGCTTTTGACGGTCTGACTGAGTCCTCCGCCCCGTTTATAGGTCTTGTATGTCTTTGTCAGATTATTCACGTCGATAACCGGCATCACCCGCCAACCCCCTCATACAATCTGATCATATGCCGGTATAGCCGCACACCCGCAGCCAAAAATAAAAGACAAGGAATCACAGCCGCGAAGTCGATGGGATGAATCCGGCCGAGCAGCGCGGATGCCGGAAAGAACCCGACCATGCCGACCGGAATTAAGATGGCCGCTATCGCTTGTACCGCTTTCGGAAAGATGGACAGCGGATATTTGCCGAAAAGAAGCACGCTGTCGGCAATTTCGGGGATGCGCGAATTTCCCACCCATTTGAATGACATGGCTGCCATCATAAGCGATAATCCTGCCATGACCGCGGTCCCCGCCAAGAATAGCAAGAGGAACTGAAGCCAGGAAAGGAAAGTGATAGCGCCGACATGCGCAACCGATACGATAAAGAGCAATAATCCGCCCATAAACAACCCGGCACTTTCGGGAGAAAAGGTTGTCGCAATCATAAAGAAGAGCGGATTCAGAGGCTTTAGCAAGACAACCTCAAAGCTGCCCTCGCGGATGTGCGACATGGTTCTCCAGAGAACACCTCCAAAGATTAAATGGGCAAGTCCGCTAGACATCGTAAATACGGATTGAATCAACAGGACCTCATAAAAGTCCCAATCCGGAAAACTCGCGCCTGCCCGATATATCAACAGGGTCACAAGGGGAAACAAGATATTGCTGACCAGCGTAATGATGCTGTTCGTCAAAAAGTCCATCCGATAGGCGGATGCTTCCAATAACGCGGAATAGATGCATTGCCTGTAAATATTCAAATACCGTTTCATTTCAGCATGTATCCTTTCAAAGTACCCGACACCGCGCACTTAAGCGCCGACAGCCGTAAATTGTTTCATGGCCAGCCGGTAAATAAGCGAGTTTAGAGCAAAGATCACCAATACCGCAACCCCCTGGACGGCCACGATTTGTTCGATGTTCATGTTTATTCCACCAAGGGAATAATGGCCGGTGAAAACCATTGCGGGCACATACGTGATGTACTGAAACGGGAGGAAGAACTGAGTGATCTGCAACCAGTGCGGAAAAAAGTCTAGTGGAATGAGAGCACCCGAAAATATACCGGATACCATGAGAAAAGCGCTTCTGATCCCGTTTGACTGAACAAGCCAAAACGAGGTTAGGCCAATGGTGTAGTTGACGTAGAAATTCATGAGAAACGCCAGCACAACCGACAGCACCGTCCATCCAACGTTTGCAGGCCGCATGTCGATACGAAAAATGAAAACGAAGATCAATAGACACGGAAGAAATTCAAATAGCAAGCCCAGCAATCGGTGCCCGATTTTCTGGGATAACGCAAACGTGCGGTGGTGGATTGGGCGCAGGTGAAACGTAAGAAACTTTCCGGTTCGCACGAGCATGGATAAATTCCAATCAGCAAAATCCATGATCAGATAACCGATAAGCGCGGTGGCGCCGAAATATCGGATCATCCGGGAAAGCTCGATTCCTGCAAGAGAGGCATGGTCACCGTATATCGCGGTCCAAATAAAATACTGTACGATAAAATAGACAGGCCCGACGAGTATGGAAACCATGGAATGCGTCCGGTATGCGCTCCACTCCTTGTAAGTCACTTCCGCCACCGCGCGGAATATGTTCAGTTTATTTTTTAACCCACTCATCAGATGAGCCCTGACCAAATAATGTTGATCGCGTCATACAGCCCTTCTGCATACCAATTGTCACCGACGTAGGGTACAAACCATACGGCAGCAAGCTGTTCCGTTGGATCGATGACCATCGAGCAAGCCCCTGCGCCTTCGTGGTGGAAGGTCGTTGGCGAATAAAAGAACGCTGAGCCTGTCCGCATATCAAAACCGATGCCATGGCTTCTGTCACTTACGTTCGAGCCCCAACAATGATCGGGTACCCCATACAGCGTGCGGGTCGTCATTTTTTCCACCGTTTTCCGGCCGAGAATGCGGATATCGCCCAGCCTACCCTTGCCGAGCATCATATTGGCGAACTTCAAAAGATCAGCGGGAGTAGATTTCAAGCCGCCGCCGGTGTTGGAAACCAAACTCCAGAGATGGTCATGGGGATTTGGGGCTTCGGGTTGATCGCCATGGATGATCGCGTTCAAGTACTTCTCATGCTTCTCGTTTCTGACGATAGCACGTTTTGCGGTTTCAGGATTCAGCTCGAAAGCCGTGTCGTTCATGCCAAGAGGCTTTAATATATTCTCATCTATGTATTGCTCGGCGCGCATCCCGGTTACTTTTTTGATGACCTCTCCGAGGATACAGAATCCGAAAGAGCAATACTGCCATTCCTCGCCCGTTTTTTTGCTCATTCCTGCGCTCAAGGCGGCTTTAATCCAATCCGGCTCTCCGCTGGCGGGATCATATTTTTCAAAATATTCATCAATCAATTGCCAATAGGAACGGTAGTAAGGCTTATTCTCGCAATCGGGATACATGCCGGAGGTATGCGTCAGCAGGCTGTAGATATCAATCGTATTGAAAGGTTCCGCATCAAACTGCTTTAGGATCGTGCCAACCTTGACATCAAGCCGGAGAAGCCCGTCTTCCACCAGCTTCATAATCGCGACAGAAGTGATGACTTTGGTAATGGAAGCGATTCCATGAATAGTTGTAGGCAGCAGAGGTTCCGTTTCGTTTTCCTTGTAGGTTAGCGGGCCTACAGCTCCGTGCATAAAGGTTTTTCCGTACCGGGAAACGCAGTATGACGCGGATTGAAGCTGTTTCTTATCGATCATCCTCTGAAAATGCGTGTGCAGAACATCAATTCTCGATGCGTCGTAACCCACCTCTTCCGGCGAGCATTCGGTTATGCCTTTGGTGTATAACATATGAACCTCCTCAAGTCATTTCATATTCCCTTCCAACCTTTCCTAATCCATTTTATTCCTTACCAAATGCAACCTCAATGGAAAATTTACTTATATTAAATTTCGATAGTACGAAAAAGACACCTAAAAGTGATCTTCACTTTCAAGTGCCTTTGATCGATTAAAATAGACAATGGGAGTTCCTTTCCTCCCTATGCCATATAACCTTTACACCGCCTGCTCATGCAATGGATCGGCATGCTCAGACGATGCTTCTTCCATGCTTGCCAAAAGCCGCGCGAACACTTCGTCCCAAGACAGGGTGCCCGCCTCGTACAAGCCGATTGTTGCCAGTTGGGTGCGAAGCAGCGGATCGGTATGTACCGGTTTTATTGCGCTAGTGGTTCCTGTCGCTTTTTTTCGATTTGCGATAGATCGGATATCGTTTTACTTCTTTGAACATTAAAGGGGCCTTACTGGATCGCTTCTTATCCGAGCATGCTTCGCACATGGTTTTTGTCGCAAGTTTATCATCGCCGCAATAGATGCATACCCCTAGTGTCTTCCGCTTTTCCCGCAATGCCCGCATTGCCGCGGCAGCTGTTTGTATCGTCATGGTGTCATTTCCCTCATCGTCAATAGTTAACCCTTATATCGTAATCCAAACCCGGTACAGCTTCAAGTCTATCAGCCGGACTGATCGATCGTGATTTTATGTGTCTACCAATTATTGACGGCATGAGCGATTGCCAATCCCTTGGACGATCGCTTCCGATATCAGCATCAGCATGAGTCCTTGCCCGTAAAGCGTCGGAATGCGCGGGATTTGGTTATAGGCTTCAATGCTCTCCATAACCGGCGTTCCGCCAGACACCTCAGCAACTGTACCGTCTTCACTAACATAAGAAAGCATAGCATGCAGCGCCCGTTCGGCAGCCATCTTATACTCCGCCCGCTCCGGAAGCCAGCCGCCGGCCATCGCCTTCAAATAACCGTACCCGATACCGGCGCTTCCGGAAACCTCACGGTAGAATTCTGGTCGGTCCATAACCGTGCTCCATAACCCGTCTACCTGCTGATAACGAAGCAGCCCCTCCATCAACGCTTTATACCGTACGCTTAGTTCATCGGCCAATGAGACTAGGCGGGTCGTTTCGTTCAGAATCATCGGCACGCCAGCCGCGACCCATGCGTTGGCTCTTGTCCATCGCGCCGCGGACATGTGATCGCGGGAAGCGCAGTTCCAACCGTGGAATAGAACGCCGCTAACCGGGTCCTGTAACAAGCGTAAATGCAGGACGACCTGCCGCTGTGCTTGTTCCGCCAGCTCTCGATCTTCCAGCAGCGACGCCGTTCGGGCGAGGAAGAGCACGGCCATGAACACCGTGTCGGCCCATACCTGCTCTGGAAATGAGGCATTCTCAGTAACTGTATGCTCCAGGGCGTCCTCCCTCGTCCGCGGCGCATCCCGGACAAGCCATTCTGCGGCACGACTTGCGACCTTGCGGTAGTTATGCCCGCCGTCCTCTCGAGCCAGCGCAGGGAAAATGGCGAAGGGCGCCGTAGCATTGACCGTTTTCGCCTTGAAAGCCTTCTCTCCGTTCTGTTCGGCCCATTTGTGCAAATATGCCTTCACTGCCTCTTGCCGGTGGGAATCGGCATACTCCTGCATGGCGATTAGCCCGACGCCGGGCACCCAATCCCAATCTTGAAGGTTCATCCCCCAATTGCCCGAACGGTCATCGATCATGCGCGTCCAGATGCGCCACGCGACTTCCTGCAGCTCCATCTTCCTCTTCCTCTCCGTTTATTGTTCCAAAATTTGTGCAAGATCAATGACGCCGACCCGAAGCCGATCGTTCGAATCGGCGTAGGTAAACGAAATTTTCCGGCTGTCGGGACTGAAGGACGGGTGCGGGTGTCCGGGATGATGAGGCCATTTATGAATATGGCACAACAGGCGCGACGTCCGGGCATGCAAGTCGATCAGCACGATCTCGCTTCCCAAGCCGGGATCGAGCAGCGTGTCCGCAACGGCGTATCGGCCGTCGGGGCTGGGACAGACGTGCCAATAACGGTAGTCTCCGTTCACCCATTCGGCCTCCCCGCCGTGCCGGGAGACTCTACATACGCCGCGAGGCGTCATCGGACTGCTCGGATATTGAACGAAGATGAGCCATTCCCCGCAATACGACCACACTTCGTGACCCACGTATTCGCCGTGTTCCCCGCTGGCCAGCCGCTTCTGCCGGTACAGATTGAAGGCTTCTCCCGTCTCGGTATCGACAGACCAGATCCGGTCGGGTATCCGGTCGGTGCTTCCTTCGTGGGCGTAAAACAGTTGGCGCGGATGAACCGGATTGACCATCGCGTGATTCGCCATTGGATAAGGCTCCGCGAAATCGGGCCGAATGACGGCGCGCACCTCGCCAGATTCGGCATCGGCCTTGCCGATTGCGTATCGCCCGTCTTCGCTCCAATACACGCCAAGCGTCCGTCCGTCGCCGCTAATCGAGAGGGGCCCCAGGAAGGCGAAACCGTCCGGTTGTTCGGCAAGAAGCGCAGATCGGCCGCTGCGCAGATCAATGGTGAGAAGACGCGCGCCTTCCGCATAGATGAGCCTGTCGTCAGGCGAGACCAAATAAAGAAAATAATTAACGTCATTTATAATTGGTACGCTGGCGCCTGTCTCGAGATCGAACGACGCTATCATACACCGCTCAGTCTGCCGATCCAGGTCGGCTGCAACGATCAGCTGCCGGCTGTCCGGGCGCCAAGTCAT
>NZ_CBQR020000032.1 GCF_000455485.1 Gorillibacterium massiliense | reverse complement strand
ATCAGCTGCCGGCTGTCCGGGCGCCAAGTCATGACGGTGAAGTATGCATGCGCGGTATCCGTCCCGCTGCAGCCGATTCCCCGATACATCAAGCCGGAAGCAGCATCCTTTACCCATTCAATCGTTAACATGGCTGCTAGACTCCTTATCCAAGAGAGAGCCTCTTCACCATAGGAGGCTCTCTTCTTCCAATGATTATTTCTACTCCTCCGGAGACTCCTCAACAGAATTCAACGGCTTGACTGGCAGCAATAGCGCCGACCAGCGAAGCAATACGGCCGCTTGATCGGTCGACAAAGCATGATTTTGCTGCGCGGTAACCTTATTTCGGTACGCACCGAGCTGATTAAGCGCCGCCTGCGTCTGGCCGTGCGCAATCGAATCCTTGGCTTGGCTCAGCGATTTCTGCAGTGAAACCAGAATGCCAGCCGCTCCCGGCGCCCCCGTCTCGTTCACGAACTGCTCTGTCAGCGCCGATAGACCGTCATAGTCGACAACGACTTCGAACGTGAAGTCTGATTTCGTTATATGTCCAGCGAGATCCGATGCGGATGCCGACAGCGTATGCGTTCCTGCGTCTAACGTATAAGCCGGAGCCGACAACTGCGTCCCTCCACCGCAAGTTTCGCTTGCAATACCAGATCCCGCATCTTGCACCGTACACGAGACGACGACCGGCTCATTGATTGCATACGAGGATTGACCGTTCCAGATGATCGAAGGCGGCGTCGCGTCGATCGGAATCGTCAGCGATTGTTCCGCTTCCCGGCTGCCGCCCAACGCCGTGCTGCGATAGCGGATTACATGGGTGCCATCCTCTGTCAGAACGACTGGAACAGTATAAACCTGCCAAGTGGCGCCTGCGTCCAAGCTGATCTCCGTGCTTGCCGTCGCCGTATTTCCGGGAGTCGTTGTCAGCCCAATCGTCACTGGCTGCGTATACCAGCCGTTCGCGCCGTCCGACAACGGCGGATCAACTGCTGCCGTTGTATGCGGAGCGGTCTCCAGGCGAATCACATGGAACAGCTGGTTGCTCTTCGTGCCGCCGATGCCCGATCCCCATTCGATCCATCCTTTGCGTCCAGCGCCGTCGTTATCGTTCACCAGCATCGAGAAGCTGAGCATGCCGTCGGCCGGATCAACCGGCGTCAGCTCGCTCCACGGCAGTGCGAGCTCATACAAAGTGATCTTGCTTGTCTCGTCTCTCGTAATTTGCAGCTGCTTATCGTCGACGAGTCCTACCGTCTTGCCTGCGGTTCCGAACCAGCGGTACAACTGCGGCCCGCTCGGCGTCAGCGCCATGCCGTATTCGTACCAGGCGCTGCTTTCGTCCAGCGCACCGGACGAGACAGCGAATTGAATACCGTCGCCCTGCCAAAGCGCGTCGGCAGCGTAACTTTGCGAGAAGACGTCATCATGGACCCGGGCGGTCACATACAGGTTGGTCGCATCCCAAGTCAAGCGGACCGTTCCGCTTAGATCGTCTGATCCACCATAGCCGGTAATCCGGTTCGTTCCATCTTCCGGCAGTTGAATCGCCTGCACGCCGTTCAGATCGTCTTGTATACCGTCGATGTTCACGGCGAGCTGCGCCGATACGTACATGGCAGATGTCGATACCGCGTTCAGCTTGCCGCTGTACGTAAGATTAACTCCGTTATCAAAAGTGAGCGTAAGTTTGAGCGGATAGGAGCCGGGCGTCAATGCCGGCAGTGCCACGTCGACGGTTCCCGTCGAATGGCCGGGAATCGTCGTTCCTCCGTTCGTTCCAGTCGTAGTCCCGACCTGCCAAGCGATGCTTTGAAGCTGGACGCTGGTGCCGAGCAGATTGGATGCTTGCACGCGAATCGTATCCTGCGTGCCGATCAGCACGTGCTTGACGCTCGCTTGAATCGGATCGATGAAGCGGACCACCGTCGACAACAGTCCGATCGTATGACCATCTTCCTGCAATAGTCCCGAGTAGGTGCGAGTCCCCTTCTGGGAAAGACCGGGAACCGAGATGGCGATTTTACTCGTCTCCCCTGCCGCCGCGGCGATGTCGTGGGAGCTACCGCTGGTGACCAGACTTGCGGCAATCGGCCCGAGTGGCGACGCCGAATTATCAAGCGTCAAGGATAATGCGGCGACTTCGCCCACCGCCGTGTCCTCGCCGGTCAGCATAAAGCGGCTTCCCGCAGCGGCCTGCACCGCATCGCCCGCGATAAACAACGGATTGGCTGTCGCCGTCAAATAGACGTAACCTTCCGACGAAGGTTCTAGTGTCGTCGAGACGCCCATCATATCGGTCACGACGAGGGGGTGATCTGTTCGCACCATGATCTGCCGATCACCCGTCACCGACCAAAGCACGCGAACTTCTTCGCCGCTCCGGTCGAAGATGTAATCGTACAGTCCGTCTCCCGCGTTTTCCCGGCTGGCGAAGGAGGCTCCGGTCAACTGCCTGGTCATCGTAGCATAAGCCACGTAAGCCGGCTTCGGCGTCTGCGGGCCGTATGCGTCGCTCGTATGGCGGACGAGACCGAAGTTGTTCTCGTTGTTGGTCGCGTCCGTTCCGTCGTTCATATAGTCGTACCAGTAAATCCTGTCGACCCCGTTCGCCAGCGACACCGTATAGCTCCGAATCAGATCGGAAGCTTCCACGTTCTCGCTTACGCCGCGCGGGTCAAGCTCGGTTGGCCACCCGATCTCGGTGAACCAGATCGGCTTCGATTGCCCGTGATTGTACTTCTTGATCAGATCGTTCAGCCTCGCGATATCGTCGACTAAGCTTTCCGGATCGGCCGGATAGCGGTACGGATGAATGGAGACTGCATCCATATAATCGAGCGCGCCGAGCTGGAACAGCTGCTCGAGCCAAGTCCACGGTATGCTCGCGCTTGTAGGTCCAACCACAGTTACGGATGGGTTCGAGGCTTTAACGGTTTCGTACGTCTTTTTCAGGAGCTGATAGTAATAGGACGGTTGCGAGTCGGCCGGACCCGTGCCCCGGTCGCCGAACGCGATGTTGAACTCGTTATAGACTTCCACCCATTTCAAAGTCCCGGCATAATGCGTCAGCAGCGCGTTGCCGTAATTCGCAAAGCCGGCCCGCCCTTCATCGGTATAGGGCGTGGAATTCTGGTCGTAGTTCGGATTCGTGTAGTTCAGCACGAAGAACGGATCGATTCCGGCCGCTTGCTGCTGCGCCGTCGCCGTATCCCGTGCCGATGGGAACGTGTATATACCGGGGTTTGGCTCCACCGATTCCCACGACATTTCATCTCGCACAGACTTCGCGCCCATCTTCGCGATCAGCGATACCGTGTCTTGCGAAGCTCCGTCGTAATGGCCGAAATGCGTCGCCACCCCGAAGGGCGATGAAGCGACGGCGCTGAAGTCGTGTGGAGGCAGAATCGCCAAGCATGTATGGGCTTGTTGGAGCACGCTGCCGCTCGTCCAAGCCGTAACTTCCAGCGTATAATACCCATTTGCCAACGTACCCGGCAGATGGACCGCGGATACATTGTTCACGATGGGATCGCCTGCGCCGCTCGTCTCGTTGCCCCAAGCATCGTCGGCCTTCCATGTGATCGCGTCGCCGGTCGTCGTCAACGGAACGACAAGCGGATCGCCGGTTTGGAAGATGTTTCCGATAGTCGATTGTCCCAGGGTAAGCGGCGGCATGAGCGCAGTCGCATGAATATCGTCGAGTAGGAACGATCCGCTTGTGGCGCCGGCTGCCACGATCGCACTCTTCTCGAGCAAGAATGTTATTTGCTTCGCTGGGCCATGCCACTGTCCGTCATTGGCGCCGCCGTAATGCGTGTACGAGGTGCCGCCGTTAAACGCGGTAATCGTCAGCTTCTGCCACTGTCCGGATGGCGACACTGCGATGCGCTGCTGATGCGTTTGACCGGTGTCGTCGACGAGCCGCAGCGAGACGCGGGAGAGCTCGGACGTCTTGACCCAGAACGTCAGATTGGTCATGTTCAGCCGGTTCAGCCCCTTAGTGAGCGCGACGTAATTGCCGCCGTTTGCAAAATTGCCGGTCAGTTTACCCGCGTAGGTACCCGTATGAGGACTGGCGGCGTCGGTCTGATAAGTGACGGTCGCTCCAGGAAATTCGCCCCCGTTCGAAGAAGTCCAACCTTCGCTTGCGGATTCGAATCCGCCGATCTCAGCGTCTATGACGGGAACGAGGCTCGGCACCCGCACGGTGACGTCGTCGAGGTTCACGGAAACAGTTTTACCCCCTCCCACGATCGACCGG
>NZ_CBQR020000031.1 GCF_000455485.1 Gorillibacterium massiliense | reverse complement strand
ACAGTTTTACCCCCTCCCACGATCGACCGGCTCTCGATGATGAGCCAAATCTGCTTCGCCGGTCCATGCCAGACGCCGTCGTTGGTGCCGCCGAAGTGCGTGTAGTCCGTCCCGCCGTTGAACTTGGTTACCGAGACGGATTGCCAGTCCGGGGTGGACGTGAGATTGATCCGCTGTTGATGCGTCTGGCCGGTGTTGTCGATCATCCGCACCTCGATCTGGTTGATGTCCGCCGACTTGATCCAGAAATCGAGCTCCTGTGCGTCTAGCGACGGCAAGCCTCTGGAAATGCCGACATATCGGCCGCCGGCGGTAAAATCAGCCGAGATGCGTTCCGAATAGCCGCCGTAATGGGGATCGGCGGTATCGCGGACAAACGTTCCGGTTGCGCCCGGAAATTCGCCGCCCAGCGTTGTCGACCAGTTTTCGCTTGCGGCCTCAAAGCTGCCTACCGGCTGATCGATCAACTGCCCGCCAGACGAGGCGAAAACGGTTGCGGTACGGAATCCGAGCCCGCCGACGATGACGCCTCCGAACCACAGCAAGGTGAACAGGACAAGCGTGAAACGTCGTAACGATTTCATGCGTACCTCTCCTTTTGAGGAAGCTGCCGCTTCAATATTTGGCTGCGATCAAAGATTGGAAGACGCCATAGGCGATTTTGTTGGATCCGATCGTGTTGACGTGTGTGACCTTGTCATAGCTGTCGTGGACGAGTCCGTAATAGGCTTCAGTACCGGCCAGCGTATCTTCGTCCAGCAGCTCGTAGACGAAAAATCCTCGTATTTCGGGAAGCAGCGACGAATAATAGGCTTCGTTCGCTTTTGCTTGAATATAGTCGGCTTGCTGCTGCTCGGTCAGCGTCTGGGTGCCATTTCGCGTATCCAGTTCGGCGACGAGCAGCTCGTTCTGGGGATAATTATCCTGTATATCCTTCAGCACCGTGACCATATCACCGTTGCTGTCCATATCGGAGTACCAATCAAGTGCGTTAACGTCCCATTGCAAGCCATCACTCAGCACCTTATCGAGAAATCCGGTATGCAAATACCCGATGTTGATCACCCGCTTGGCGTTCGGATCGCCGTCTCGCAGCCCCTCCGAAATCGCCTTCCACTTGGGCAGCAGCGGATCGTACTTCGCCGGGTCGTAATGTGCAGGCGATGAACCGTCATAGCCGCTCGGCTTGTAAATAGTCGCGTCGTCAGGCTCGTTATCGATCTGATAGTAAGAGATCTTGCCTTTATACCGATCCGCCACATCGTGCGCCATCTGCTTGAGATCCGCATCCGCGAGCGTAAAGTATTCGTTTAGGACCAGATACAGCTTGAGCCCCTTGGCGTATGCCTGATTGACCGCATTATCCAAATCGGTATAGTTCCATCCGGCGCCGGACAAATACGGGCTCTGCTCGATGCGGTAGATCTGCGCACCAAGCCCATTGATTTTATCAAGGGTATCGGGAATTTGTGCGCCTGGATAGGCCGCGGTCCGATTCGGATGGCCGGTCACGCCCCAGAAGAAGTTATCCCGGTACTTGATGCTAACCGTCGCGTCGTCAACCCAAGCCAAACCGCTGATGCCCCCGTCGCTGCGCACGTAAACCGCAAGGCTGGCCGTGTTGGCGGTGAAGCCGCTGAGCGTGATCTCATAACGCGTCCAATCCTGCGAGCCGCCTGCGGAGATCAGCTTCTTGTCGCTTCCGGTCTTCGTGATCCAGTTGATCGCGGAATTGTTCGCATCGATCTGCAGCACGTTGACGGAGACGCCGTTCGAGGTCGTCACGTTCTGCGTCTTCAGCCAGATCGTCAGCCGGTATGTCTCCTTTGGACTCACCGCGAACACGTTGGAGGCGACGTAAGCTTCGCTGCTTCCTCCGGTGAGTGCCGTTGAATAAGAGCCGTTATGCTCGACATTCGACACCACGTCGGTTCCCGCCGTATGCAGACGCCAGGCGGAGCCGCTCTCGAAGCCGGGATTGCTAAGCAGGTTCGCCGAAACGAGGGAGACGTCGTCGAACCAGACGGTTCCGGATGCGCCCGCGCTGACGCGAAGATAAATTTTGACCTTTGCAGCCGAGGTATTCATATCTCCCTTCAACGTTACCGTATATCGCGTCCAGTTTTGCTTGCCGCCTGTCTGGATGATTTTCTTCGTCGCATCTCCGTTCGGATACCAAGGCAGCGCCGTATTGCTGCCATTGATCGGCAGCACGTTCACGCTGATGGACGGATCCGAAGAAGCGAGGTCCGACTTGATCCAGACGCTTAATCGGTACGTCTCGTTCGGATTGATGGCGAGTGGCGTCGAAGCGATGTATCCCTCCGTGGCCGCGCCTGTGATTTTGGCGGATTGCGTCCCGCCGTGGTGTTCGCTCCCATCGAGTACAATCGTACCGCTCTTCTCCGACCACAGCCCGCTTTCGAAGCCACCGTTCGCGATCAATTCGTCTGCCGCTTCGGCTCTCCCCGTGCCGAACCATGTGGAAGAGACCAGTATTCCGAGCACAGCGGCAATACAGATCCCGCAAAGCCATCGATGCTTCATTCGCCTCGTTCCTCCATTCATCTAGGAAATGATTGATGCACGAAGTTTTGCCTCCTTGTATGAAGCGAGCGCCTATCGATTATATAGGCGCTCGCTGGAATCTCGTTACTTGACGGTAACTTTAGACAGAACTTCCGTATCGAATTTATGGGCTGCGTCGTCCAGCAGCTTCTTCACGTCCGCGTTCTTGTTCGTGAACACTTCCTGAATGACGTTCGTCAGCGCCGCGTAGCTGTCCTGTCCGTTATACGCCGGCTCGGGAACGCCCTTCAGCATCGAGACGATCTTCGGATCCAGCTTGACGACCGTATCCGGATATTGGTTGACGAGATCGAGTAGCTTCTTGCCGTGCTCCGAATCGGACTTGTAGTAGGCCGGCTTGCCGAAGACGAGAATCTGCCCTTTCGCCTTCCTATCCTCGATCGTCTTCTTCAGCGCATCAACCTCGGTGTCCTTGAACAGGTCAAACGTGACATAGTTGAAAGCCGCTTGCTGCACGTCAGGCGATTCCTGCGGGTTGATGACGTCGAAGTTGCCACCGAGAACTCCGGTATGATCGCCCCCCTTCTCCATCGAAGGAACTGGCAAAATCATGACATCGTCCTTGCTCATCCCGCCATTGTTCACGGCGTCTTCGATTGCTTCGCCCAGCACCATAGCCACGCGGCCTTGCTTAAACAGATTGAATACGTCCCCGTAGTTCAGCGCCCAGTTCTGCGGCAGCGCGTTGCCATCCCAGCGGAGCTTTTTGTAGAACTCCATCGCCTTGACAGCGGCGTCGGAATTGAAGGCTGACGTCACTTTGCCGTCTGCTACATTCTCGACAGTGCCACCGGCAGCATACAAGAAGTTGGTGAAGTTCCAACCGCCTTCGTTGCCCTTGGCCATCGGCGCGAAGCCAGCGATGCCCTTAGCCGGATCGGCGATCGCTTTCGCCGCCGCATAGAAGTCGTCCCAGGTCCAGTCCGGGGACGGAACTGGCACATTCTTCTCTGCGAACAGCTTCTTGTTGATCATGACGGAGACGATGTAGCCGTTGGCTGGCACCGCATACAGCTTACCGTCCATCGTGAAGGGTCCGGTCAACTGTTCGTTGAAATCGCTTGCATGTTCGTAATGTGCGAAGAACGGTGACAAGTCCGCGAGCCATTGGTGCTGCAAAAGCGTCTTGCCTTCCGTCGCGAACGTCCGGTACCAGGATGGCGCTTGATGGGCGGCCATCTTGATGCCGATCTCATTCGGGTTGTACTGCCAGTCGTTCTTTTTCAGCGTGACGTTTGGATATTGCTGCCCAAACCGTTTCATTTTGTCTTCCGCTGCCGTAATCGCGTTCGCATTGTCCGATTTCGGATACTGCACGATCATCGTCACTTCTGGAGCAGCGGATGGAGAGGCCGTTGATGTCTCGCTTGGGCTCGCACTGTTCGCTGGCGAAGATTGCTTCGAACTGCTCGGGCTTTCACTGGCGTTATTGCCGCCGGAGGATCCGCACGCTGTCGTCAGAACCACCATTAAGAGGGCGGAAGTAAGTGCGCCTGCCATTCGTTTTTTCATCAAATGTTTACCCCTTTCGTTTATTTGGCTACTCATCTGAATTGCTACGACTATCGTAAGTCCGGTTAAGCCTAGATGCGATGACCGATGCTCCGATTATTGTGAGCGATCCATCGGTCTACCCTTTGACCCCCGACACGTTCAGCCCGTGCACGATATTTTTCTGAAATACCAGAAAGAAGACAAGCGGCGGGATCATGACCAGCGTCAGGATGCTGAATTTCACATTCCAAGGGATGTTAAGCGATTGGATGATGTTGTGATAGACCAGCGCCGCGATCGGATACTTATTAGGGGTCGCGAACACAAGGGAAGTCCAGAACCAATCGTTCCAAGTTGATGAAAACGACAAAATCAGCAAGGTAGACAGCACCGGAACCGACAGCGGCAGCGCGATGCGGAAAAAGCATCGCAGATCCGACGCCCCGTCGATACGGGCGGCCGCGAACAGCTCCTTATTGATCCCGTCCATAAAGCTGCGCAGCAGCAAAATGTAAAAGGCGTTGGCGCCTGCCGGCAGCCATAGTGCCCAGTCGGAATCAAGCAGTCCGAGACTCTGCAGATTCAGGAAGTTCGGAATCAAATACGTCGCGCTCGGGATCATCAAGGAACTCATGAAGTAGAAGGTAACCGACCTGCGGAAAGGTACCTTCAACTGCGATAATCCGAAGGACGCAAAACCGACGACGAACAGGGAAAAAAACGCATTCCCCGCGAAAATAAGTGCCGTATTCCAGAAAGCTCGCAGCAAATGGATATACTGCATGCCTTCCTTGTAGTTGCTCCAGACGAATGTTCGCGGCCAGAAAGTCGGCGGGAACACATAAATTTCCTGTTTTGACTTAAGCGACGAGAATACGGTTATTCCGAACGGATACAGCATCGACAGCGCGACGGCAATCAATGCGATCACCATCGCCGAATAGCCGAGACGAACCGCGCTTCGCTTGAAATCATAAGAGGATAGGATACTGCGATCTTGAGGGGTCATGTCTGGCTCCCCCTTCCTTGGAAAGCGTACACGCCGATCGACAGGACCGTGAGCACGGCGAACATGAGAACGCCCATTGCCGATGCCTTGCCGTAATTCAAGTTAGTGAACGCTTCGTTAATGATCTGGTACATGTAAGTCAGCGTCGCCTTGTTAGGCCCGCCGGCCGTCAAAGCGATATGGGTCTGATACCCTTGGCTGGTGCCGATCAACTGCAGCATGAACAAGAGCGCGTACACGTGACGAATGCCCGGTATCGTAATGTAGCGGATCCGCTGCCACACCCCGGCGCCGTCCATCTCCGCCGCCTCGTACAGATCCTTCGGGATGCCGACGATCGCGGCCAAATAGATCAGCGTCGCTTGTCCGAAGCCCTGCCACGTCTCCGCGATGACGATTGATACCATCGCTGCGTGTTTGTCGGTCAACCACATGACCGGATGCGCTCCGAACCAGGACAAAATCTGGTTGACCGGGCCGAGGGGATCGTACATCCACTGCCACATCCCGTACAGTACGACGGCGGGGACGATGTGCGGCAAATAGACGAACAACCGCATCATTCCCTGCATTCGTCTCAACTCAGAGAGGGCAATGGCGACAAGGCTGGGCACCCAGAATCCGATTAAAACGCCGAGGACCATGTAATACAAGGTGTTCCGCACGGCGATGCCCAGATCGCTGACAGCCAGCACCTCGCGATAATTGGTCCAGCCGATAAACCGATTGCCGTTCACAAAATCGATGCTCATGAAACTGTAGATAATGCCTTTGACGATCGGCGTCCATAAGAATAAGCCGAATACGACGATGGCCGGCAGCAAAAATAGCACGCCACCCATATACCCGCGCCCCAATCGCCGCCGCATCGGCCGGCTGGTAGGCGCTCTGACGACTTCCGACAACTCACTCACTTTCGTGCCCTCCCCTATACGAAGTACCCTCAGTATAGGTCCACTTAGACGGCGCATCGATGACGGGTTCTCCGATCATGATGATGGATACTACAGGGATAAACGACTGACGCGTCCTTGATGGACGGGCGGAGTTTACCCTAGCGGAATAAGGCTATTTATCGAGGCAAACTTATAAATTCTTATGTAGAGAAAAAACCGCCGATTTCGGCGGCTGGGTCGAAGGATCAGGCGGTGTAGGCGGCGAGCTGCTCCGCGGAACGGATGGCGGGCATCCGGATCGTCGCCCGAAGCCCTCCCTCCTCGCGCTCGGCATATGCAAGGCCATATTCCAATCCGAATCGCAGCTGGATGCGCTTGTGCACATTGCGGATTCCGAAGCCTTCGTCGGGCGCGGCCGTGCCGGCCAACAGGGCAAAGATTTTGGCCAGATTGGGTTGGCGATACCCGTTATCTTCGATGGTAATGACCAGCTCCCGTTCGTCAGCGCGGATGTCGATCCAGATCATGCCTTCACCGTCCATCTTGCCGACGCCGTGCAAAATGCTGTTCTCGACCAGTGGCTGGAGAATGACCTTCGGCAGCAGACACTCCCGCGCCCCCTCCTCCACGGCAATATGCGCTTGGAACGACTGTCGGTACCTTTTTTCCTGCAGATGGAGATAAGCCTCGACGTGACTCAGCTCTTCGCGTATCGTGATGATCTCTTTGCCCCGGCTCAAACCGATTCTAAGCAAGGTGGACAGGTCCCGAACCATCTCCGCCAATTCCGGAAAACCGCCCCGTATCGCTTGCCAGTAGATGGAATCGAGAGAATTGTACAGCAGGTGAGGGGTGATCTGCGAGTGCAGCATCATCAACTCGGATTCCTTCTGCTTCAACTCCAGCACGTATTTCTCCCAAATCATTTCATTGAGCCGGTCCGTCATCCTATAGAACGACCGATAGAGCAGCCCGATCTCGTCCTGCCGGTGGAACTCGCCGTTGTGAGCCATTTCCTTGCCGGGTTCGTAAGAGCGCGTCAAGCCCGTCAGCCGCAGCAGAGGCCGGAAGACGGAATTGACCAAATAGACGAGAAAGATCAGCACGGCGAGAAAATAACATGCGGCGACGACCTGAATAATGCGCTGCACCTCGTAATAAGCGCCGAGCAGCGAATGCAGCGGGATCTGGAAGATGAGTTTGCTCGAATAGTTCGGGCTAACATGGTAGACGAATAGGTCGCTACCGTACGCTTTCACGAGCGGCGTGTTGAGCGCCCTCTCGTTCGGCAGCGCGAACGAACTGCCAGGCTCGGCGGAGCCGGCCAGCGTCATTCCATCGGCATCCGTCAGGAAAATTCTTGAGCTATCCGGCAGGGAGAGAGCGTTTAGCTCCGCTTGAAAGGCGCTTTCGATTTCCGTCGCCACGACGATGCCGAACGTCTTGCTGCCATCGTCCAGGTGCACGATGCTGCGCATATAGGCAACGGTTCGCTGGGGCTTCGGGTTGAAGCCGAATTTTTCGATTACCGTTAGCAACCCTCCCCCATTCCTGCGCATGACCGTGTCAAGCCAAGGGATATCCTTCGGATCGCGAATAAAAAAAACGCCTGACGACGACAAGTCAGACGAAGGCGCAAAGTAATAAGCCTCCGGGTGATCCGTCAGCAGGAAGATCGAATATTTGACGGCACCGGAGTCGTTCTCGAGCATCCTTTCGAGATCCGTATACTGCTTCACGCGCTCGTGGTCGGTCACCTCCGCGGCGGGCGCATTCCACTGCTGCACCATCGCCGAGTTCATGATGTCCACCGTCTTCTGGTCGACGGCATCGAGAATCCGGTCAAGCGTCGCGTGGTTTTGCCGATTCAGCTCCAGGAACGCCTTACCCGCCTGCTCCTGAATCGATCGAGACGCTTGGTGCGAAGCGAACAAGAAGATCAACAGCATCGGAACGAGGAGTAAAAAGACGACGAAAAGGATGGCTTTGTTCGTTAAGCGATTCCACCGGATCCAACGGAACAACCGCTTCCCTCCTTCCTTCGAATGGGCTTGTCAGCTGCGCAGCATATTCGGGCTCTCCCCGAAAAACCGCTTGAACACGCGACTGAAATGCTCGGGTGATTCGTAGCCGACTTCTTCAGCGATCTCGTATCGTTTCTTGTTCGTATTCAACAGCAAATGACGAGCTTCCTCCATGCGAAGCTTGGTGACGAACTCCCAGATCGTCGCGCTCTTGTGCTGCTTGAACAAATAGCTCAAGTAGTTGGGGCTGATAAAGACGTGACTGGCGATATCCTGAATTTTCAAGCCTTTCTGCCTAAAGCTAGCGCGAATGTAGCCGATGGCTTGCTCCACCAGCGCTTCGTCCTGATCGGCGAGGGAAATCTGGAGCAGATCGGCGGCCAGCGACAAAAATTCGCTTAATCGCGTTTTCGACTCGCTGCCGGAAGGGCTTCCGCCGAAAAAAGCTAGCGGATCGAGGGCGGCGCAGCGGTCGCCGATGCGATCCATACGCGTGATGAGAGCCGCGTATACCCGATAGGCGATGCTGAACACCAGGACGGAAGAAGCCTCACTGCTGCCGAACAATGGCGCGAGGTCATCGTTTAGCAGACTCACGGCAGCCTGGCGGCTTTCCGAGTCGAGCTTTCGCGTCTGTATGATCTGCACGAAGCGGTCCGTCTTTTCCTGCCAGTTGATCAGGTCGCCGGAGCCGGGCTTCAGGAAGTCTTCAGAGTAAAACACATGATGGTGCGGATACAGTCCGGATCGCTTAACGGCTTCCGTAGCTCTGCGGTAGCCGTCTGTCAGCGATTCGGTACCCCGCTGCAGCGGGCTGATGCCTACGGCTGCGGGGATATGCAGGTACAGTCGGATGTTATCGGTTAACATTCTCCCTAGCATGTTCAGCTTGGCGGCACTGTCGGAGAACTGGTCCGAGTCGTCGGCTTCCGTCGCCTGTATGATCGCCACGATTCGGCTGCCGGCGCCGTAGAATGCCAGAGCACGCCACTTCGCCAACGTCTCTTCGATTATGTTGACTGCTGCGTACTTGAGCAAATTGCGGTCCCGCAGCGTGCGAACCTGTTCCGGCCGCGCCTCGGCATCTTCCCACTGCAGCTCCAGCGCGAATATTGAATAATACGGACCGGTCAAGGATAGCTCCAACTGCTCTAAGATCGTCCGATAATCGTCCGCGTGGGCGAGCGGCTCCGAGATGAGCTCGTTCAGAATGTAGGAACGCAAGCTCAGCATGGCGGTCATGGAAAACTTCAGCTTCAGCGACTCCTCGAGCACCAGTCTGTACTTCTCATGGCGCTGAGACAGCTCCCGGCTGACGACAGAAAGCAATTGTGAAAGCATGACTGGCTTGATCAGGAAGTCTCGCGCGCCGAGCCGAATGCATCGCTGCGCGTATTCGAACTCATCGTGGGCGGTTATGACGATGACGGGAATGTCCGGCTTCTCAGACATGATCGATTCCATCAGCTCGATCCCGTTCATGCCGTCCATCTGAATATCCGTTAGCACGAGATCGATATGTTCCATCCGGATGTAATCCAGCGCCTCGTAGCCGTTACAGGCTGTCAACACTTGCGAGATTCCCAGCTCCGACGCTTCCAGCAATTCCTTGATCCCCTGACAGACAATCGCTTCGTCATCTACGACCAGCACTTGAACCATTCCGCCTGCCCCCCCGAACGAGTCGTAATTGGAACCTATTCCCTAAAAATAAAACACTCCTCACTCGTTGTCTATGACGAATTCGGCCAGGATGACGCGGTCAAATCGTAGGATTCGTCATCACACTTAACGAAGGAGCATTCGTGACATAGGTGTGCGCCGAACTAATCACTCAGGATTTTCTCTGAGACGGATGAAACCAGATTTTGTCGAAGTCCAGCCAACCGAATTCATTGATGTTCACGCCGCGGACTGACTTATGGAAAGCGGTGCTGCTCTTTTTGTGGGCCAGAAACAAGACGCGGTTCTCGCGCCGGATTCGGCTTTCTAACCCTTTCAGATGGGCTTTGCGCTTTTTTTCGTCCGGTTCCCGGTATACTGCCTCGGCTGTTTCCCAAACCTTCTCCGCCATCTCTCCGTCATAAGCGGGAAAGAAATAATTGTTTTGCAAATACACTTCCAACTCACCGACCTCATCGGCTTGCAGCGAAACCCCGTATATGCGGCCATCATATTGGAATCCGCCCGGTTTCTCCTGATTCTCGTAATTCTCCAGTGTAATGCTCATGTTGATACCATATTCCTTCAGCTGTCGTTCAATCCAAAAGGCATCCCCCTTGTGGAAATCGTTAGCCGATAGATGGAACGGCTCGCCATCATTATGGCTAGCCGCCAGAAGATTGCGAATTTCATCCCGAGAAAGGTAGTTTTCCTCTTCCGCATCCTTTGGGAAGCCTTCCTCCGGATGGGAGCGAAAGCCGTATGCCGGATAAATCCGGTCCTCCCCCAGCTCTGCGATCAACCGCTTCCTGTCGATGATTTGGTGCAGCGCCTCCCGGAATAGCGGGTCGTTCTGCGGCCCTTTTTTCTGCTGATTGAAAACAAGCATGCTGCTGCAGGCAAAGTAAGTCTCCTCTTTGCACCATTCGCAGTCTTCGCCATCTTTTATGAGAAAGTCGGATCGCGCTACGCGGGCATCGCCTTGACAGGACATGACCGAGGTCCAGTCCGGCTCTTTCAAGGAACCTTCGTCTAGATCGGGAAACAGCAGGATTTCTACCCGGTCCAGCTGCGGTCTCCCTTGAAAATGATCGCGAAACGCCTCCATGACGCAAATTCCTTGGTTCAATCGTGACAACCGGAACGGACCGGTACCCGAGGGATTGTCCCAGAATGTCCTCTCATCTCCTTCCACCAGATCGGCAGGAAGAATGCCGGTTTGAACCGTGCTCAGAAAGCGCAAAAACAAGAAGTTCGGCTCTCGCAAAAATATCCGCAATGTCTTTTCATCGACGCCTTCCATCTTCACCACGTCCCGAAACATCCAGGACGATTCGAACCGATCTGCGCCTAGACGAATGCGTTCCAGGGAAAACACGGCATCCTCCGCAGTCAATTCGCGTCCGTGATGGAATGAGATGCCCTTTTTCAAATGAAAGGTCCAGACTTTACCGCTCGCGTCTTGCTCCCAAGAATGGGCGATGCAGGGCTGGATGAGCCGGCTGTCCCTGTCGTATTTGACGAGGGTATTGAATATTTGACTGGCTAAGTGAGAATCAAAGCCGTAATAGACCCGGGCGGGGTCTAAGGTTTGAATAGTCCGGTACACCGGCAGACGTAACGTATCCTGGAGCTTATCCGACACGGTTTTGTTGCTAAAACCCATACCTTCCGACAGCCAGCCCATGAACCGTTCCCTGACAAACCCTGTCCCGAATCGGTTCAAGAGTTCCATCGCCTCCTGCACCTGCCCTTGTTCAATCCGCTGTTTGGCCTCATCCAGAAGCAGATCATCCCGATCGGTCTTGAGCGTCAAAACCGAAGGATTTCCCCTCCCCTGCCCAGCCTCCCAATCGATCCACCCCATATCCCGAAGATGATGGATCACCTGCTTGACATAACGTGGCGTACAGTGCCAGACTTCTGCCAATTGGGATATCGTAACGGGGAAAGGCTTCCCCGTTTCCTTTTCCGCAAAATGAACATTCAGTTCCATAAACCGCAAAGTTGCAGCAAGCATGCCCTAAACCTCCCTAGCCTCGTTGCCCAATAAAAGGGGAACACCTTTAGGCGAATTGTACACTTTTCTTCCCCTTTCGAGAAGCTATAATCATATCCATGGCGGCGGATTGCCGCAACTACCATAGGGGAGGGCTGTTTCATGATAAGTTTAACCAAACGATCTCTTCGTACAGGAACCGGCTTTCATCCGGTAGCATGGATCGTGATTATCGGAACGTTTTTGGCTCGTACGGGGTTCTTCATGACGATTCCTTTTCTCGGCATCTATTTGGGAAAAGTAAAAGGCATCGATCCGGCTACCATCGGGGCCATCCTTGGCATCAGCCTGTTTGTCGGGACCCTCAGCAGTTTCGTCGGCGGCGCTTTGTCCGATCGACTTGGGCGTTTCCCGGTCATGATCTCTTCGATTATGCTTTGGGCCTTCGTCTTTGTCGGGTTCGCCTTTGCCGTTGATACGTGGCAATTTTTCCTGCTCAGCGCCATGAACGGGCTCTTCCGCAACATCTTCGAACCGGCGGCCCGGGCGCTTCTGGCTGACGTCACTCCCGAAGAAAAACGCAGCGACGCGTTTAACGCGCGGTATTTCGCCATTAATATCGGCGGTGCCATCGGACCTTTGATCGGACTTAAGCTAGGGGTCGGCGGGACGGATTCGATGCTGCCGTTTCTGCTCAGTGCGGCAATCTACGGCTTATTCGCTTTGCTGTTAATCTATTTCGGGGCAAGGTTCAAAGATCACCTCCACTCGGCTCAGCCAAAAGGGCAATCTGAAGCCGTTTCCTTCCGCAGCATGCTGAAAATCATTTTTGCCGACAAAGTGTTTCTGTACTTTCTTCTGGGCAATACATTTGTCGCTGGAGCCTACTCTCATCTCGACACCACCGTGTCCCAGTTTATCGGCCATGACCGGGTAAACGTATACTCCATCCTGTTCGTGGCGAATACCCTCTCCGTACTGGTGCTGCAATATCCTTTAAGCAGGTTGATGAAGCGGTATTCGTCCAGCACGGCGCTGAAGCTCGGATGCCTGTTATTTGGACTCGGCCTGTTCGGTTTAGGCGCCTTCCACTCGATCATCCTGCTGGTGCTGTCTATCGCGGTGTTTACCAGCGGCGAAATCCTTTGTTTCGTTATCGGCGACGTGCTGATCGGTGAGATCGCTCCGGATCACCTGCGAGGAGCCTATTTCGGAGCCGGCGGCTTCGCCTTCATCGGCCAAAGCCTTAGTGCCTGGTTGGGCGGTTATCTTTTGAAAACGCTGGGCTTCGATCAAGGCGCGTTGATCTTTGGGGTTCTGATGGTGCTTGCTTTTGCGGCGTTTCCCTTCTTCCACCGGGGACAGCAGCTGCGCGGCAGCAAGGCGGGGCATACAGCGGCTGACAAGATGTCCGCTTGAGGGGAACGATAAGGCATCTCACATGAATCAGTTGGAAAGTTTTAAGAAAAAGATAAGATTTCCCTCCGTTGATCTTCTTCAAAACCGCATGCTATAGTTGGCCTGATCCCCACTTTCTATCAAACGAGGCGTATAGTTATGATCCAGAAGATCAAGCGTTGGGCAGTGACGTCAACCGCCCGACTGGCCGCCTCCTTGTTCGCCTCCCTCTATAATCTACGAGGCGCCGCAGCAGGTTCCCTGGGCCTCTTCATCGGCATGCTGCCGTTAGGCAATTATCGGTTCGCGCTGCTTTTCCTTGTCTCCCTGTTTTTGCAGCTGAACCTGCTCGCTCTTCTGCTCGGCCTCTCCATAACCATGCTTGTGCCGTATTTTCATCTATTGTCCTACTCGTTTGGAGAGCGATTGTTCGGTCATGAGGCGCAGCTTGATTCATCCCTGATCCCCACCGTTCGCAGCCTGGAGAAATGGGCGCTCGGCGGGTCAACCTATTGGATCGGCAGTTTGGCTGTCGGCGCGCTTCTAGCGGTCGTAGCATTTCCGTTCTTCCTCATGCTGTTCAACCTGCCGCGCAAAGCCGCGCCTGTCGCAAAAGATTACGTCTTCCGTGATCCGGCCGGCCGACGCTGGCCGTTGCTCCGGCGGTTGGTGCTGCTCGGCATCAGCATCACGATCATCATCGTGCTCGTCTTTAGCGCCAGTATCAGTTCTACCGCGCTGCTGCCGAATTTGAGCCTCGGCAAAGGCCGCCTGGCATCCGGTTCCCGCACTATTGACGAGAAGCTTAGCGAAAAACAACTCATTCAACAACTGAAAGATGAGGACAGAAAGCATCCGACTTTCCAACTGGATTTTCGCAAGCATCGCAATACCAAGATCAAAACAACCCCCTCCGCACCGAGCAAGCAGGAAGTGTACGGCTTCTATGTCAACTGGGATGAGAGCAGCAAACAATCATTGCTCCAATATGGCAAGATGATCACGACGCTGCTCCCGGAATGGATGCATTTGAAATCTGATTTCTCCATCGACGACCAAACCGATCCGAACATCCTGCGCATTGCAAAAAGTCAACACCTGACAGTCGAACCACTATTAAATAATTTCTCAAACAACCGGTGGGACGGTGAGACGCTGCATGCGTTACTGCAATCACCCGACAAGCAAACTCGGCTTATTGAAACACTTCTTGCGAATATAAAAGCTGCGAATGAGAACGGCATCAACGTCGATTTCGAGGATATGGCCACCGACGATCAGGATTTGTTGACGGCGTTTATGGAAAAGTTGACGGAAGCTTTTCACGCATCCGGTTTGATCGTAACGGAAGACGTCCCCGCGGATGATCATGCATTCGATTACGGAGCCCTAGCCAAGATAGCCGATCGGCTCATCGTCATGATGTACGACGAGCATAGCGAGAGCGGCACGGCTGGCCCTATCGCCTCAAGCAACTGGTTTGAGCAATCGCTGAATCAACTAGATATCCCCCCGGATAAAATGGTGGTCAGCCTCGGCAGCTACGGCTATGACTGGACCGAAGGCTCCAGCGATCCCGCTGATAGCATGACCTTCGGAGATATTATCGAACTCGCGCAGCAATCCAAGTTATCCATTCATTGGGACGACGAGGGGGACAATCCCTACCTGCGATACAAAGAAAGCGGCGACACGCATATCATCTGGTTTCTGGATGCCGCTACCTTTTATAATCAACTGAAAACCGTGCAGGAAAACGGGTTCCGTGGCGTCGCTGTCTGGCGGCTGGGCTCGGAAGACCCTGGGATTTGGAAGCTGTTGGATTCGCCTTCGCCCGGAGCTGACGCGTTATCTACGGTCTATAATGCAAGCCCCGTACATTACAGCGGAGAAGGAGAAATCCTGCGCATTAACTCGTCATCCAGCGACGGTAAACGTCAGGTGGAGATGGACCAGGAAGGGTATGTAGCCGATGAAACCTATACCACCTACCCGATTCCTTACGAAATTCAACGCTTCGGCAAACCAAAAAATAAACAGGTCGTTCTTACGTTCGACGACGGACCGAACGACACATATACGCCGGAAATCCTCGACATATTGAAGCGATATGGCATTAAAGCCGCTTTCTTCGTTGTCGGCGAAAATGCAGAAATGCATCCCGACTTGATAACCCGCATCTATCGGGAAGGTCATGAGCTTGGCAATCATACATTCACCCATCCCAACGTCGCAACCATATCGGCTCTGCGCACGCGCATGGAGCTAAATGCGACCCAGCGGCTGATCGAAGAAATCACGGGTCATTCCATGACGTTTTTCCGGCCGCCTTATGTCGCGGATGCTGAGCCTTCGACGCCATCGGAGCTTCTGCCGATTATTCGAGCTCAGGATATCGGGTATACCATGGCGGGCGAGCTGATCGATCCCGAAGATTGGGCTCGGCCCTCCACAGGCGAAATCGTTCGACGTGTCCTTTCACAGCTGCATGAGGGGAATGTCATCCTACTGCATGACGCCGGCGGCAACCGTTCCGAGACGGTCGAGGCACTCCCGCAGATCATTGAAGCCATTCAGAAAATGGGATATACCTTTACAACTTTGAGCGCATTGATTGGCAAAACACGCACGGACACCATGCCGGCCGTTTCCATCCAGGATGTGGCCTTCATGAATTATGACCGAACAGTGTTCAACTGGCTGGAAAACTGGAATCTGATCTTGCAAGGGGTGTTCTACTGCGCTATCGGCATCGGTATCTTGCGAGTGCTCCTGTTAGGATGGCTGTCCTGGCGGCATAAGCGAGCAAGTCGACCATCGGAAATAGACAATGACTATAAGCCTGCTGTCAGCGTCGTCATCGCCGCCTATAATGAGGAAGCGGTCATTTGTAAAACGATCGGTTCCATCCTGGATAGCGATTATCCGCACCTTGAAATCATCGTCATAGATGACGGGTCCACTGACGAGACCTCCAAAGTGGTGGAAGAGCGGTTCAGCGAGAATGATCGCGTGCGCTTGATCCGCAAAGCCAACGGCGGCAAAGCGTCCGCCGTCAATGCGGGCTTCCGCGAGGCGAGCGGGACGATCATCGTCGCCTTCGACGCCGATACGCTCATCTCGTCGGACGCCATCTCGCTTCTCGTGAGCAGATTCCGCGACGAAAAGGTTGCCGCCGTCTCCGGCAACGTCAGGATCGGGAACACCGGCAACTTGCTTACGATTTGGCAGCATATTGAATACGTGACGGGCTTCAATTTGGAACGTCGGGCGTTTGACCGGCTCAACTGCATTTCTGTCGTGCCGGGTGCAATCGGTGCGTGGCGAAAGTCGGCGGTTATAGAGGCAGGATTGTACAGCGAGGATACGCTGGCAGAGGATGCGGATCTAACATTATCCCTGCTCACTGCGGGATACCGGGTTTATTATGAAGAACGGGCGCTGGCTTATACTGAAGCGCCGGAAGACGTGCGAAGTTTATCGAAGCAGCGTTTTCGTTGGACATACGGCACGCTGCAATGTCTATGGAAACATCGCAAATCATTGTTTAACAGGCGCCAGCCGGCGCTCGGTTTCATCGGCATGCCCAACATGTGGCTGTTTCAATATGTATATTCCGTGCTGTCTCCGGTCATTGATCTGCTGTTTATTTTCTCCCTATTCGGACGCAGTTCGGAGCCGGTAATCTTGTTCTACATCAGCTTCTTTTTGCTTGATCTGTCCGTTGCGTACTACGCGTTCCGTTTGGAACGGATCAACCCTCGCCCGCTCGTCTGGCTGTTTCTTCAACGGATCGTCTACCGTCAGCTCATGACGTATGTCATATTAAAATCAATCTTCGCAGCCATTCGCGGCTCATCTGTCGGTTGGAACAAAATAAAACGTAAAGGCAATGCGCGGATGCAAAAAAGCGAGCAGTAGAGAAAACGGGGATGGGATTCGGGTCGTTATCGCCCCTATCCCATCCCCATTTCGCAACAAAAGCGACTTCACTTCGCCTTAATCTTTCACGATCAATCCGAACAGATTGGCAAAAACATAAGCTTGCTCGCGTGAAATGATGCAGCCCTTCAGATCCTCCACAGCCACGGATATTCCGTTAAACTCGCACTCGCTCAAATCGATGCCTTCCAGCTTCGTATTGGAAAAATAGGCTTGGTCGATTTTGCAACGGCGCAATTCGGTTTTTTGCAGCTTGCATTCGATAATATCCGCTTTGTATAACGAACTGTCTTCGAGGATCACTTGTTTCATGTCGGCAAATCCGAATGATGCATAATCCGCCAAACAGCGGTCGAACCGTACGTTCCGCAGAGTCGCATCCGTGAACAGACTGCCCACCAATTTACACTCCGTGAACGTTGTCCGATGGATAATGGCATTGGAAAAATCCACGTTGGACAAGTCGCATTTTTCGAAAACAACATCGGTCAGTTCGATTCCGGGAAAAGCGGAACCAGTCAAGGTCGCATTTTTAAAGTGGAAGTGATCGAAGGAAACTTTTTCGGCCCGTTGCTGTTCGAGCACGACGTCTTGAAAGATTCCCCTGTCATAGGAATCGGATGTTTGAATATCCGGTTGGTCGAATATCGTTAATTCATTTGGCAGCAGCTTAGGCGCTTCGATTTTCAGGGTAGGTTGTTTCAAAGGCGCACTCCTTTCCATTTTGAAGAAAAAGAACGTTCGTTCCCATTATAGCGAAAAGAACGCGGCCTGAACATCCTGATCTCACTCGGAATCGGCCTCGACCGGAATGATCCGGAAGGAGTGAAAATCGAATAGTCCCTTGTCCGTCAGCTTGAGATGCGGTATAACCGGCAGCGTCAAAAAGCTCAAGGTCAAAAATGGATCGAAGGCTGCAGGAGCGCCAATCTCCTTCAACGACTCGTTCATTTTTTTCAGATTAGCATATACGTCTGTGTATTTCTGCTCCGTCATCAAACCGCCGATGGGTAACGGCAGGGACGCCAGAACTTCGCCGTCGGCGACGACCGCAAGGCCGCCGTTCATGCTTAAGACTTTCTGCAGTGCCGCGAACATGTCTTCATCCGTTGTCCCGACGATGACGATGTTGTGGGAGTCGTGGGCTACGGAGGTGGCGATGGCGCCTTTGTTCAGTTGAAAGCCCTTGACGATGCCTAATCCAATATTGCCCGTTGCCCGATGCCGCTCCACAACAGCCATCTTAAGTTGATCCTTTTTCAAGGAAGGTCGAAACAAGCCGTTATCATTGTCAACCTTCATCCGAAGGTGGTTCGTGACGATTTGATTGGGAATGATTTCAATGATATGGCACAGATCGGACGCAAGTGGAAGCTCGAAATCCTTGAGATGAACCTCTTTTACATGAAAAGTGGATATGGAGGGTTTAGGCAGAGCAGGTTCGGGAACGGGAAAAAGCTCCTCATGAACAGCTCCTTTTTCCGCAACGCATATCCCGCCTTTGTAAACGGAATGGATCGCAACCGACCGCAAATCGTCAAGGAGGACGAAATCCGCCGCAAATCCAGGCGCAATCGCACCACGATCTTGGAGACGAAATGCCTCAGCTGCATTGATCGTGGCCATTTGCACTGCCATGATCGGGTCAAGGCCTTTCGCAATGGCTAACCGTACAATATGATCGATGCTTCCTTCCTCCACCAAATCGTCCAGCAGTTTATCGTCGGTCACAAAGAGGCATCTTCTCGCATTGAGAGGCGTAACGGCGGGAAGCAAAGCTTCGAGATTTTTAGCAACGGTTCCTTCCCGGATCATCAGCCGCATCCCCAGAGAGAGGCGATCGACAGCATCCTGATAGCTGACGCCTTCGTGATCGTTGCGAATTCCAGCCGCCACATAGACATTCAGACCCTCCCGGCCAATGCCGGCGGCATGTCCGTCTATCGGATGCGACTGGAAAGCAGCCAGCTTCCGCAGCATCGTATCCTCTGCCCCCGCTACCGAAGGAAAGTCCATGACCTCGGCAAGTCCTAAAACCATCGGATGGTCCAGGTAAGGGCGTAGCTGCTCCGCATGCAGAACAGCGCCGTTGCTTTCAAATGGCGTAACGGGAACCGAGGATGGCAGCATGATAAAAATATCCATAGGAAGCCCTTGGGAGTTTTCCAATATATAATCGAGTCCATCCGTTCCCGCAACGTTGGCAATCTCGTGGGGGTCCGCCATGACCGTCGTTACGCCGTGCTGCAGCAAAATTTTAGAGAATTCCTGAGGCGCCAGCATCGTACTCTCGATGTGGAGATGCCCATCGATGAAACCCGGAACGATGATTTTCCCTTGGGCATCTACCATACTCTCTCCTGAATAATCGCCGATACCCGCAATAATCCCGTCAACGACGGCTATATCGCCCTCCATCACTTCGCCTGTAAATACATTCATTATTTTTCCGTTTTTGACAACCAGATCGGCGGGTTCTTTCTTTCCTGCGACTAAGATTCTTCTTTTGAGTTGTTCGGTGCAATCCGCCACTCCAATCCCCCCTCGAAAATATGACCCTTTCATATTTGGATATATATGTTAATCCTATCCCTAAATATATGCAAAAAATCCTGACTACAAAAAGCCGCATTCGTAAACGCAAGCTTTTCGTAATCAGGATTTTACGGTTCCTGGTAGAGACCCTCAAACCATATTTTTGAGGTTATACGGAGCATATATTCATAGTCAAACCGGAGTTCAACGCCGGATAATAAAAAACTATAGCATAAATCCGCCTCGTTTCAAACCTCTCTCCTCTCATATGAGGGATGAGTACGCCGTTTAAAATTACCCAAAGCGCAAATTTGCACAATGTGCAAGTTTTATCTATAATAGTAACCAGCAATATTATCCAAAAAGGAAGGTGTGCGTGAAAGGCGATTATGGTTATCAAACAATCTCTGCGAGATACGAAAAAGGAAGCGACTGCCCGAGCGATGGCGGAAGCGGCATTTGAGCTTGCAAGAGAACGCGGTTTAGACGGATTTGTCGTCGAGGATGTCGTTCAGCGGGCCGGTTACTCCAGAAGAACCTTTGCAAACTACTTTACCTGTAAAGAAGAAGCAGTTGCCATCGGCGCGACCACCTTTGAAAACACGCAAGAGTATGATCGTGTGCTAGCGGATTTTCCGGAAGACACTCCCTTGCTGGATGTTATTTATCAGATGGCAAAAGTGCAGCTTACAAACGAGCATATCCGAAAAATGCACGAATTGGTTTCCCTTTCTCGAAAATACCCGACCCTTGAGCCTTATTTTCTCAGCGTTCGCCACGGCTTGCAGACCGAAGCGCAGGAAAGTCTAGGCGAAATGTTCAGCGGACGGTATGAAGAAGTCTATCTCCATCTTCTTTTAGGTGCGGTGTATGGGGCGATTCTTCCCTTGGTCGAAGGACGGCTCAACGTGCTGCTCCCGGATCAAGCGCAATCTGAGAATCCAGGCGCAACTCCCTTCAATCAATATCTGGATACGGTCTTTACTTACTTGCGCAACGGATTTTACAAACAAGAGCACATATAAAACCATGTGGAGGAGAAACAGAAAAAGATGTCTACCTTATTGTACAGAGTGGGGAAAACCGCCTATCGCAAACCGTGGTACTTCATCGCAGGCTGGATCATCGTTCTTGCCGTGATCCTGAGCATTATCGGAATGAACGGTACGCATATCAGTTCCGAGATGAAAATCGAAGGTACCGAAGCTCAAAAAGTGCTGGATAAATTGGCGAAAGAAATGCCAGCAGCCGCCGGGGATCAAGGAAGCGTCGTATTCAAAGCTCCGGCAAATGAGCGTCTGGATACGCCTGAGCGACTCAACGGGATAGTTAATGCCGTTAATCAAGTGTACAAAAATGATTATGTCATCAATCCCGCAGATTATGCCGCACAAGCAAGCGCCTCTCTTGGGAAGGATCAAGCCTCATCTGCTGGCAAAACTGCTGCAGGCCAGACTGCTGCAGGCCAAACCGCTGACGGCCAAGCTGCTACAGGACAGTCTGCGGCGGGTCAGGGTACCGCAGGCGGCAAAACGCCTCCTTATGGTCCATTGATCATAAACGGCAATCAGGTACCCGGCGTATTGATCTCTTCCGATGGAAAAGTAGCGCTGTTCCAATTTCAGTTTACCGTCGAGAAGACATCCCTACCGAAAAACGTGACGGACTCCATTATCGCCACAGTCCAGGAAGCCGGAAAAAATACCGGCATTACCGTGTTGCCCAATGAAACCCTTTTGCCCCTTGAACTCTCCATCGGTTCGACGGAGGTTATCGGCCTCGTCATCGCCGCTGCTGTCCTGCTCATGACATTAGGCTCTGTAGTCGCGGCTGGCCTCCCCCTTCTTGTCGCCCTTCTCGGTGTCGGTCTGGGCGTAGGCGGCGCGTTCGCCATTTCAAGCCTCATCGACATGACGAATGTATCCGCCATTCTAGCGCTCATGATCGGGTTGGCGGTAGGAATCGACTACTCCTTATTCATCGTGAACCGTCAGCGCCGCATGATTTTCGATCAAAAATTGAACGCGGAGGAATCTGCCAGCAGAGCCGTCGGCACAGCCGGCAGTGCAGTATTTTTCGCGGGCTTGACAGTCATAATTGCCTTATGCGGTATGCTCGTTATCGGTATATCTTTTATCTCCACCATGGCGCTAGTCGCAGCCGCCACGGTCCTGATCAACGTATTCGTCGCCTTGACGCTGCTTCCAGCTTTGCTGGGACTGATTGGCGAACGGATCTGCTCAAAGAAAGCTCGGGAGAAAAACAAACTCCATGCGGCCGAAGCGCGCCGTGGAGTTGCCGACAGATGGATTAACGGCGTTATCAAGCTCCGCTGGCTCCTTATTGTCGTCATTGTCGCAGTATTGGGTACGGCAGCTCTTCCGATGGCCAAAATGGAGCTGGGGATTCCCGGCGCCGCCACGGCGAACTTGGATACACCGTCAAGGCAAAGTTATGATGCCATATCCGAAGGGTTCGGAAAAGGCTATAACGGGCCGCTTGTTCTCGTTGCAGAACCTAAGAGTGCCGGTGGAAAAATCACGCCCGAACTTTTGGGCAAGCTCACTCAAGAGCTTCAAACCCAGAATAATGTCTCTCTGGTATCGCCGCTTGGGATGAGTCAAACCGGAGACATGGCCATTTTCAGTCTCATTCCCGAGACAGGGCCAACCGATACGGCAACGCAGCAATTAGTAAAGGATTTGCGCAATCCTGAGTCAACATTCGCCAAAACCCTTGATCTGAACATTGGGGTAACGGGATTCACCGCTGTGCAAATTGATATGTCGGCAAAGCTGGCAGACGTGTTCCTCCTGTATATCGCCATCATCGTCATCCTCTCGTTAATCATTCTGTTGCTGGTTTTCCGGTCGATTATTGTCCCGATCAAAGCTACTGTCGGTTTCCTTCTAACGATACTTGCCACATTCGGTCTCGCTACGGGAGTATTCCAACATGGGTGGATTCATTCGATTATCGGCTTCGATACAGGCGGTCCGTTGTTAAGCTTTATGCCCATCATCATTACCGGTATCCTTTACGGCTTGGCTATGGACTACCAAGTGTTCCTGGTCAGCTCCATGCGCGAATCCCACGTTCACGGGCATCACGGAATCGAATCCGTCGCTCACGGGTATAAAATGGCTAGCCGCGTCGTCGTTGCTGCTGCCGTCATCATGGTTTCCGTATTTGCCGGATTTATCTTCACCGATGATATCATGATCAAACAGATTGGCTTCACCCTCACCATCGGGATCTTCATCGATGCATTCCTTATCCGGATGACACTAGTCCCCGCCGTTATGGCGATCTTCAAGGATAAAGCCTGGTGGCTGCCGAAGTGGGTGGATCGCATCCTTCCGAATCTTGACGTCGAAGGCGACAAGTTGATCGCGAGACTGAATGCTAAAGAGGACGGCAAATAGTCCCTGCCAAACGTAAAAAACCACATCATGCAACGGGAAGCGAATGAACCGCAACCGTTGCATCGATGTGGTTTTCTTTATTACTTTCCAATAAATATGCCGTTCATGTCCAAATTCGTGATTGTATTGCTGATGTTGGTTGATTGCGAGTACGTGCTCCCAGACCAAATAATCATCTTCCTGCACCGAATCTTGCTCCCCCATGTAAAAAGGACACCGCCCAGTCGGACGATGCCCTCATGTTATCTGAAATTCGTTACGGCGTCTGCGCCGAATGCATCAGCCCCTGCACCTCTTGATTACTCAGCGCCCGGTCGTAGACCCGCAGTTCATCGATGCGGCCGGTAAACGCAGGGTCCCAATAGTTGACGCCCAAGGCGAAGATCCCCTGGTCGTTCGTGAATACATTCGGGAAGGCTCCCGAATACTTCTGCACACCATTGATGTATACGGTCGCCGCTCCATTATCAACGACAAATGTTAGGTCGACCCATTGGTTCAGCGGAATCTGAACGCCGCTGTCGGCGAAGACCGTGTCACTGCCGCCATCCGACCAAAGCCCGGTATCCTCAGAAGCTCCTGGGCCTCTCGGCACCACGCTGATCCACTTACCGGACGAGAAACCGAAGAAAGCGGTGGTATATTGATTCTCGGCGGTCATGTAGACGGACATGGATACCGTATAACTGCTGCCCGAGATGAGGCCGTTCGGGAGCTGGATGCCCGTCTGCCCATCGAAGACAGCGGCTTGCCCGGATACCCCCGTATCATAGGTGATCGAACCACCGGCAGGGTTGTTAAGCCGATTTCCGATTACGGTCCCGGCCCCAACGCCAGTGCTGTCATTCAAATTACCATCAAAGGTGTAGTAGGCGATCGGACCATCTGCCACCATGACACTGTAGTTGCCCGTTACATTACTGCCGTCAACCGCTGTTGTGCTGATTGTAGTGGTGCCAGCTGCGACCCCGTGCACCTCGCCAGTAATCGTATCAACCGTAGCAACGGAAGGATCTGCAGAGCTCCAGGTCACGGATTGATTTCCAGCGTTCGACGGAGTCACGATTACGGAAGGAGCCGCGATCGTCTTGCCGACGGATAGTATTTTTGTCCCCGCATTCACTTGAATGCCGCTGACCTTCACGGACGAGTCCTTCGCCAACCCCTCAACTTCTTGGGTCGTCAAGACGCCATTGTAGATCCGCAGATCATCCATCATCCCCTTGAACGGAGTATCCCACCAGTTGACGCCCAATGCGAACGTTGTGCCGGTCGCCCCAGTGAAAATATCCGGGAAGCCTGTGCCCGTATACTTGAGCCCCCCGTTCACATACACCTTCAAGGTTCCGTCTTCTACGGTGAAGGCGAGATGTGCCCAAGCTCCGGGGCTCAAGGCAACGCCTGTCGTGCCGTCATACCAAGTGCCGCTGCCGGACCATAGCATCGCTTGATTGTTGCCCCAGCCGTTCTCCAGCAAGCTAATCCAGTTGGAGCCATCCTTCGCGCCGAAGAATGTGGTCGTGTAGTTCGTCAGTTGATCCGGCTTCACCCAGAGCGCTACGGAGTAGCGATTCGATGTAATCAGACCGGTCGGTAGCTGTACGCCGGACGAACCATCGAAGACGGCCGCCACGCCGTTTAAGCCTTGGGCATAGGTGATGGCGCCTCCGGTTTGCCCGATTTTGCCACCGGTAACAGAACCGTCGCTGAACTTGCCCGCAACATCCTGCAGGTTCCCGTCCAGTGTGTAATGGGCAGCTAGGCTGGCCGGCGTATACGGCAGGACAGTGACAGTGAATGTCTTCATCGCAGTAACGCCGCCATACGTAATCGTAGCGGTCAAGATTGTGGATACGGCATTTTCTCCGATCGCCGGACGGTGGATGACGCCTGCTGCCGATACGACAGACTCATCCGAGGATGTCCAGCTGATTACCGCATGGCGAGTCCCCCTTGTCGGTAGGCTCAGATTGTTCGTCACGCCGGAAGAATCGCCCAGCGTTAAGTCATTCTGAATGTCGCTGACGACCTGCGCTTCCGTCAAATCCGGCTGCTTGCTGCCCCAGACGGAGATGCCTTGATCGGACAAAGCGGTGAAGGTCATCTCCCACTGCTGCAGATTCGGATCCCAACCCTTCACGAAGACGCCTTCGTAAGTTGCTCCGTCTACGGCAATTTCGGCATAGTAGTCACCTGACTTCTGCCAAGTCCCCGTTACATCCCCGCTGATCGTATGATCCGCATTCAGATGGATGAAGACGGAATCCGTAATGGTTTTGGTGGTTGTTTTACCATGATTGATGTACTTATATTCGCCAATCAAGTCCTTTTCGCTGACCGAAGCCAACGATTCGCCGGAGTAACGATAAGGCGCCACCACCGGCCAGTTGTTCTTGTTCTGGAACATCTGGTGAACCCGAACCTCATGATATTCGCCCATGTTCGGGAAGCGGGAGTGGAACACTAGGAACTGCTGCCCGGTGGAATCGTTGATATACACCGAGTTGTGACCCGAGGAGACGTACCCGATACCGGCGCCTGTGCCAGGATCACCTAAATTGCGCTCAAACAGATAGTTACCGATCAGGCGGTTGCCGTACGGATCATTGCTCGTCGCCGAAGCCGAGAGCACAGCGTCTTGGCCTTGAGCATCCAGGTAAGGTCCTTCCGGTGAAGTCGCACGGAACTGCCTCATGTTGTAGCCCCCGTCAGCCCCCAACCAGCCGTAGGTCATGTACAGGTAGTAGTCACCGCTTGTTTTGTCGAATATGATGAATGGCCCTTCGCCCGACTTGCCATATCCGCCCGCAATCTTCGTTCCGAAGTAGCGGTCGATCATGCGCCCGTCAGTTGTCGTTCCGTCTTGGCTGGGATAGATCGGGCGGCCGGTCTTGTTGTCGATCTGCAGCAGAAAGATGCCGCCGGACCAGGAGCCGTAGGTCATCCAGAGCTTGCCGTCCTTATCTGGGAACACGGTCGGGTCGATAGCGTTCGGATATTGGCTGTTTTTAAACGTGCCGTCCGAATTGAACCAGTTACCGGCACCGGACAGCGTGCCGTTGTCGACAAGCGTCTTGATATTGGTGTTGCTCCAGTTTTTGTTCACCGTGCTGTCGGCATCATACGCATCATTCTGCGTGAAGCCGGAGTACACGATGGTATCCACGTACATGTATGGACCTTCGATGGTCTTAGATGCTGCAATACCGATGGCTGAACGGATATAGGTAGAGGATGTGCAGTAGTACATCAGGTAAGCACCCTTGCTACCGTCCGCATTCTCGAAGTCTGCGTTCCAGATCACATCCGGAGCCCAGACGGAGAAGCCGCCTTTGCTGTCGGTATCATTCTCACCTGCCCAAGCGAAGGAGCCGGCCAGGTTGGCCGTCAAGTTGCCGAAGATCACGTTGCCCGGGGTCGTGTAGCCGTTGGTGAAGCGGGTCCAGTTCATCAGGTCCGTGGACTTGGCCGCTTCAATATGAGAGCCAAATACGTAGTACATGCTGCCATCCTTAATGATGGACGGATCATGGACCGAGACGTTGGTATAGGTTGGATTAGGGACTGGCGTCGGCGTTGTCGGCGTCGGTGTCGGCGAAGTCGTGCCCGCACTGCTCGAAGGTGTCGGAGATGCACTATTGATTGCCGTTGAAGTCGGGTTTGTCGTTATAGTCTCCGGTGTTGACTGATCCGGTAACTCCGGCTTCGACTTCGAATGCTCATCTATCTTCACTTTGCCAGTGCCTGTCACAACGATCTTCTCGGATGTGTTAACCAGCAGGTCATGAACGGTGCTATCCTTCTCCACATGAACCTTTGCCGGTGCGTCCAGTTGCAGCTTCTGAATACTGCCCTTGAGCAGCTTCAGGACAGGCATGGTGGATGCACGCACGATGACCGTGCCAAATTGGCCGGACAACTCAACGATCCCGCTTGCCGGGAACGGATCATCGATGACAAGCTGATCGAAGGCTTCCTTCGATGATGAGCCTTCCGTTTCCAGCTTTACGCCGGAATGGGCCGTGGCTTGCTTCACGATAGTTTCCCCGCTGGAAACGATGCGCACAGCGTTGTTCTTCTTGTTCACGTCCAGTTGGGCAATAGACGAATCGTTCAGATGAATGCTATTGGCTCCGCCCCCAGCCACGTGAAGAGTACCATTCACCGTCACATGGTCGAGCGTCACATCCCCTTCGCCTACGCCTGGCGTGAGGAACAGATCGCCTTCAATCATGGAATCCTTCAAGACTATGCCGGGCTTGCTGACGACAGCATTCCTGGTCTGGAGCCCGCTGTAAGTTCCCACCTCGTTCACAATCTCGCCGGACAGCTTGCCGATCATCACGACAGCTTCAGCACGGGTGATGCGATTAATCGGCCGGAATGTATGATCTGGGTAACCGCTTATGAGACCGGATGCGACCAGTGCGCCGATAGCCTCCTTGCTCCACCCTGCGGCCTGATCCGCATCCTGAATCACGCCCGAGGCAAGCGGAGCTGCCTGTACCTGATACGCCTTGGCGAGAATGACCGCTGCTTCTTGACGAGAGATGGGACTATTCGGTCGGAACGTACCGTCCCCATCCCCATGTATGTACCCAGCTGCAACCGCTTTCTGAATCGCCGGCAGGAATACACTCGATTTGTCAACATCCGTGAATGGCACCGACGCCTTTTCCGTCCATTGGAACACACGATCCAACAGCGTTACGAATTCCGCCCGGGTGATGGATTGATCTGGTTTAAACGTCCCGTCCCCATATCCGGCAATCAGATGCTTGCTCTGCCACTTCCCAATCTCTTGGGCCGCCCAATGACCAGCAAGATCGGATAGCTGTTCATCAACTGGGGTGCCAGACCCTACGGAAGCAGCCGATGCAGCCGGTGCAGGAGCCGCCCATGCGGCCGACGGGAGCATCAAGGCTAACGCCAAGATCCCGCTGATCATTCTCCTCGAATTCTTCATTCCTCTTTAACGCCTCCTTCTTTCATAATCGCCAACTTTTCTTGGTCAAACCAACCTGTATTAGAAGGCAAACACCTCCTCCAAAAGGTAAGCGGTTACATTTTATTAATCAATATATTAATGAATTTACATAGTCATAAGTTTATTAACAAATACCCAATAATATCAAACAAATTGTATTGTTCATATATTTATTAATTTATTAAATGTTTTATTAATATATACTACCCTGATCCCTGACCCTCGTCAATCCCCGTCCATCTCTCATCAAAAATAAAAACCGTCCTCGCACACTTGCGAGAACGGCCCTCCATCAGCCTAGACGATAATATCCAGATTATTGCCCACCAACATACTATTCGAGCTGCCATTGGAGCTTGTGCTGGTGCACTACCAACCCTTGACTTGATGTTTTTGTTGACTACGATCACTATAATGCTGCAATAGATGCAAAAAATCCCGACTACAAAAAGCCGCCTTCGCAAACGCAAGCTTTTCGTAATCAGGATTTTACGGTTCCTGGTAGAGACCCTCAAACCATATTAGTGAAGTTATTTTGGCCTGCCTTTCGAGAAAGGCAACATCTTCTCCCTTTTACAGTAGACGTCCTCCGAAATATCCTCCAATAGCTCCAGCTTCAACGATTAAATAGCGCATGAACCGCACCCTCCTCATTTCTATCATGACAACGAAGAGTCTGCCAAAAAAGGAAGCACGTGCAATTCATTTTCTGCGGCTCAGCTTAATACGCCGTCCATCCGCCGTCGGCAGCAATTACAGTCCCGTTCACGAAATGGGAATCGTTCGATGCTAAAAACAGAGCGACAGTCGCGATCTCCATCGGATCGGCAGGTTCCCTCCGCTGCGTCCCAGCAGCTTCCTGAAACACCTGCATGCCATTCATGTCCAAATTCGTCATTGTATTGCTGATATTGGTCATGACGCCTCCTGGAGCGATGGCGTTGCAGCGAATACCTGATTTGGCATACATAAAGCCAACGTTTTTCGTCAATCCGACCAGTCCATGCTTGGATGAGGTGTAGGCAACGCCGCCTTTTCCGCCAGTAATGCCCGCAGCGGAGGCAATGTTGATGATGGCCCCTTCTCCCTTTGTCAGCATGAAAGGAAGCGATTTACGTATGGCGCGCATTGGCCCGGTCAAATTAATGGCGAGTACGCGCTCCCAGAGATCATCCTCGACCGTCTCGATCAGCCTGAAATTGTCCATAATGCCGGCATTATTAACCAGAATATCGACGCCTCCAAAAGCTTCCACGGCTTTGTCCACCATGGCCTGAACATCCTCTTCCTTCATGACATTGGCCACGACGCCGATGGCCGCACCGCCCGCGGCATTAATCCCATCGACAACCGCAGAGATTGCACCCTCGTTGATATCCGCAACGACAACCTTGGCACCTTCCTTCGCATACAATTCCGCAATCGCTTTCCCTACACCAGATGCGGCTCCCGTTACGATGGCCACTTTATTGTCCAGTTTCATTTTACATTCTCCTCCGATTCCCATTATTCGTTATATGTTAATGAAACGATGAATCATACTTGGGTTTGTTTCAGTTTGGCGAGCCGCCTCATACTTGAGGTTGTTCCGCCATCCACAAGCAAATCGGTCCCGGTGATATACGAGCTTTCCACACTGCAAAGGAATTGAACGGCAGATGCAATCTCGCTTGCATCCCCAACTCTCATCAGCGGCGTGTTATCCAACATGACCTTCATCATTTCTTGTTTACTGGCCTCTTGTCTTCCCATTGGCGTATTTATGGTACCGGGGGAGACCGAAACGATGCGCGCTCCTTTTTGCCCCCATGCCCATGCTTGATCTTCCACCATAAGCAGTACGCCCAGTTTGGATAAACCATATGCAGCTCCTGGATTGCCCTCAGTAAACGTTTCCATTTGATCCATAAAATGAGGAGCAAGGGGATCCGCCAATATGTTGGTATAGGCTTCATTTCGCGGAGTGGCATGGGCAGCCATTGAGGCAACACATACAGCCACGCTGCCTGGAACGGCCAAAGGCAAAAATGCTTTTAATATCAGCGCAGTCCCGATCGCGTTTACTTCCAAAATCTTGCGTGCATCCGCCATCGTCGGCGACAAACCCGCCGTGTGGATAATCGCGCCCAGTTCGCCCAACTCCTCTGCAAGCGCTGCCAATTCATTCACTTGCAGTTCGTTTGCGATATCCACCTTTTTCGTGCTCACAGCCGTTATCCCTTGGGCCGCCAGCTCATCTGCCGTTTGTTTCAGACGATCTTCATTCACGTCAGCCAAGAGCAGCTTGCCAAGCTTGCCCATACGGGCTGCAATGGCTTTTCCCATGCCACCGGTACCGCCGGTAATCACATAAACTTTATCCATTTTCTTTGCCTCCCTGTCAAATCTTCAGTACAATGAATAAAGAGTGTACGTTTATAATAATTCTATTTTTATATCGAATTCAAACTACATTCTTCATGAAAATGTCCGTTTTCAGAAGGAGATGATCTGGATTATGCTCGCAGCCGAAAGAAACGACCTTTCTGCCGAGTGGCTGATTACAGAAGCCTTTATGGTGCTGCTCAGTACTGTTCCCTTCGATAAAATAACCGTTCGTGCCATCGTAAAAAAAGCCGGCATCAGCCGGTCGACTTTTTACGTACATTATCAAGATAAATTCGATTTGCTCAGCAGAATGACAGATCAGATCACGAACGAGCTCCTTGACCTGTACGGGACGGAAACGAGCGAAGAGGCCATTTTCAATTCAAATAACATCTTCGACGAACAACGGGCGTTGTCCAATACGGTTGCCATCTTTGATCATTTACGAAAATACGAGCATTTTTACCGTGAACGTTATCTCCATCCGGAATTTGTATTCCAACTCTCCGAACGGCTCATCTCCAAACTGAAATGGGCTTATCTTGACGAGACCCATGCCTCTTTTGCCGCCTATGGAACGGTTGGATATATAGGGCGCTGGCTGACAAGCGGACTGAAAGAATCCTCATCCGAAATCGCCAAGAAGCTGACAAGCGTGGCCGAATTATCTTTGCCTCAAGTGCGGCTTAAAATGCAAAACGAGCTGAGTATAAGCGGATAAAGCAGCCGCTGCAGCAATATGAAAAGCCTAGGAAAACCGAGATTCGGCTCTCCTAGGCTTCTATCTTTTTAAACGTCTTCATTCAGCTTACCGAATTCCACATCGATTCGCCAAACTACTAATTGTGCGCTAAGACGAGGGGCAAGAAAATCACGTCTACGATCTCCGTGACCGTCTGTTCGGAAATCGGTTCAAAGGTGGCCAAGATTTCATGCATAATGAGTTCAACAGGAAGGGCGATGACCCGATCGGGGATAGATTTAAAGGAAATCTCTCCTCGTTTCTCCGCATTTTGCAAAATCCTCTTCATGCCCGACGTCAGGATGTTATCGTTTCGCAGACTCATAATTTTTGGCAAGGAGCTTAGCAGATCTTTGCCGAGATGATCCACCAAGAGACCATGAAACGTTTCCGCACCAATTAACTGCATCGGTGTTACGATTTTCTGCAACAAAGTCAGTAAGTCTTCCCGCAGATCGCCCGTATCCGGAGTTTCTAATGACGGCTTCGGCACATGCTTGCTGAGGGCGGCGATCACGAGCAGCGGTTTATTGGACCAACGGCGATAGATGGCGTTCTTGTTTGTCTTCGCACGGGCCGCTACCCTCTCCATGGTAAAATTGCTGTAGCCGGCTTCCCCCAGCTCGTCCCAGGCCGCTTGTAAAATGGCATTCTCCAGAATGTCACCGCGGCGGCGGGTACTGGATTTCTCTTCATCGGTACCAGCACTTTGTTCCCCGGTGGTTTTCCCCTGCTTTAAATCCTTCATCCTTCTTTTCCTTTCTTCAAAAAAGCATCGCATACCGTTTCATCTGTCCAATTGTATATTCTTATTTTAATCCACATCGCAAAAAAAAACGATTGCTTTTCCGGCAGCTCCGTATTATCCTATTTCCATAAGGTACGATACGTACCGTACCTTATTCGATATGGAGAGAGGAGACCTACTCTGTGAGTAAACAACAAACAAAAGAAAAACCGCAAAATGAAAAGCTCGACCCGAAGATTCTCAAGATCGCGCTGATCCTCGTTTTTGGCGCATTGGCGCCCCAGTTTGATTCAACGATGGTCAATGTCGCCATCGAAACGTTGACGAGAGAGCTGAATAGCACCGTTTCCGCGGTTCAGTGGGTGATTACGGGCTATGTGCTGACGATGGGACTGTCTGTACCGGTTTCCGGTTGGGCCGTAAACCGATTTGGCGGAAAACGGGTATATTTATTTGCCCTTACGGCATTCTTAGTAAGCTCGATCCTTTGCTCCCTGGCGTGGAATGTCGGAAGCTTGATTGGATTCCGCTTGTTGCAAGGCGTGGGTGCCGGTTTATTGATCCCTACGTTGCAGACCGTGCTTGTACAGATTACCGGCGGTCGCAATTTGGGGCGCCTCGTCTCGATCATCGGCATTCCCGTTTTGCTTGGCCCGATTCTTGGACCGGTACTTGGCGGCCTCATCATCGACGGCCTTAGCTGGCATTGGATTTTCTATGTGAATATTCCCATTACGGGAATTGCTCTGCTTCTAGCTTGGCGGGGAATCCCTACGGACACGCCGTCCAAAGACAAACGCCAACCTCTAGATCTACTCGGCCTGCTGATGCTCTCCCCCGCTTTCGCCCTGCTCATTTACGGAATATCTCGGATCAGCCGACATGGCGGAATGAACAGCAGCGATGTGCTGGTTCCGCTTACGATCAGTCTTTTGCTGCTGGCTGCTTTTATCGTATACGCCTTGCGCACGAAGCATGCGCCCGTGCTTGACTTGCGTCTGTTCAAATCCCGTAATTTCCTCGCCTCGAATATTACCGTATTCCTGTTGGGGATGGTGATGAATGGAGCGTTTCTCCTGCTCCCTCTCTTCTACCAGCAGGTTCGCGGTGAAACGATCATTCATACCGGATTGCTGCTCATTCCCCAAGGTATCGGTATGCTGCTGACCCGAGCCTCGGTTGGGAAACTCGCCGACCGTTTGGGAGCGCGCCCCATCGTTATGGCCAGCCTTGCCCTCGCCATGGTTGGGATGCTTCCTTTCACCTTCGCGGACCAGGATACCAACTGGCTGTTATTGGCGGGAGGGCAATTGATTTTCGGCGCCGCTTTAAATGGGATCCTCATTCCCATTATGGTCTCTGTGTATGACGGTCTGAAAAAAGAAATGATCCCCCATGCCAGCGTTTCGACCCGCATTTTCCAAACTATTGGAGGCGCATTCGGCTCTGCCGTTTTGGCTACCGTTATCGACCACCAATTGAACCGAAAAGCCGCTTCATCGGTAGCATCTCTAGCCCAAGCCTATAATGCGGCTTTTTGGTGGGCTATCGGCTTCGCCGTAATCGCCGGCATAGCTTCTCTATTTTTATCGAGCCGAAGAAAAGGAATCATTTAAAATTGTCCGACCGCTGGAGAAGATGCAAAAAAGAAGGAGCAAGCGAAAACAACCGCTTGACTCCTTCTTTTCTTTTGGCATAACCGTCTACTTTAAGCTTGCTGCGAGCTCCGTAAAAATGACGCCGAGAGCAAAAGCTCCCGCATCCGGATAACCAATACTGCGCTCACCGACAACACCCGCGCGGCCCATCCGCGCCACGATGGTTTCTGTCTGTTTGGCTCCCTGGACCGCCGCTTGAGCACCCTTTTGGAATGCAGCTTTCAAATCGACGCCAGTTTTCGCGTTCTCGTTCCAGGCATCGGCACAGGGTACGAGAGCGTCGATCAGCGTCTTGTCGCCGACAGCAGCTCCACGGCCGAATGAACGCTCTCCCGTGGATTGGATGCCTTGGACCGCCGCCTGCATCATGTCCGCGAATTCCGCCGGTGTAAGCTCCGAGCGGTCGCCCGCTGCGCGAGAGGCTGCACGGAACGCCGAGCCCCAGATCGGGCCGGATGCCCCACCGCAATGCTCCATGATGACCAGGGAACAAGCATCCAAAAACCGTCCTATGGTAAGAGGCTCCTGGGCTAAAATATCCCGCCATTCCCGTTTCAACTGACGAAAGCCCTTTGCCACGCTCATTCCAAAGTCCCCGTCCCCGGCATGAGCGTCAAGCTCGCAGAAAGGAACCTCATTCCGGATGATCACTTCACACATCTTGTCGAGCAGATAAACCAGATTGTCCGTCGTCACTTTGTTTCCATTAATAACCGCATACGAGCCATCTGTCTCCACTTCGTAAGAAACCGGTTGGTTTTCTCGCTCTTGATTGGAGGGTTCGGTGTGGATTTCGGTGAAAGAAACGCAATCGACCGGTCCGCTTACTTTAAAAGCCGGCGTATCGCTTGGGCGGGAGAGTAACGTTTTCAGTTCGTCGTCCAGTTTCATAATGGAAACCGAAAGGCCGGCCATGTCGATGCTCGTCATGTAGTTGCCCACGAAGGTCCGGTTAACCTTCACTTGATGGGCCGCCAGCTCCCGGTTCACTGCATGATTAAAGAGATAAAGCTCCTGTAGGGGAGTCGCGCCGAAGCCGTTGATCAACAGGGCGATTTCCGATTCGGAACCGTCGTTCAAGTTAAGGTCGCCGAGCAGGTCGGAGATCATGCGCTGGGCCAATGTGTCCGCATCCAGCAGCTTCTCGCGGCGCGATCCCGGTTCGCCGTGAATGCCGACGCCGTACTCCATCTCGTCGGGACCCAGTTCAAAGGTCGGCGTCCCTTTAGCCGGGACGGTGCATGAGGTGAGCGCTGCGCCGATGCTGCGGACACTTGCCGCAGCCTTCTCTGCAACGGCTTTCACCATCGCCAGACTGCGGCCTTCCTCGGCAGCGGCTCCGGCGATTTTATGCACCAGCACAGTTCCGGCTACTCCCCGCCGACCAACGGTGTACAGGCTGTCTTTTACGGCGATGTCGTCATCGACTTTGATGTAGTCGACTTCAAGACCGTCCTCCGTCGCCAAGTGGGCGGCATTTTTAAAATTCATCATGTCGCCGCTGTAATTTTTAATGATGAGGAGCGTTCCTTTGCTGCCTGCCGTTGCTTTAATCGCCTGGTACACCTGGATTTGCGAAGGGGAAGCGAATACGTCGCCGCAGACCGCGGCATCCAGCATGCCGAATCCGACAAACCCGGCATGGGCCGGTTCATGCCCGCTGCCTCCGCCGCTGATAAGCGTCACTTTCTCGGCGTTCAGGTCCCTCTTTTTTATGATTTTATATTTCGGAAGAAATTCCAGTTCGGGATGAGCCAGGGCAATGCCGCTGCCCATCTCCATAACCAGATGCTCCGGCCGGTTGATGATCTTTTTCATTTCGTTGCCTCCGCCTTATAGTGCGCACCCAAACGGTCCGCTGTCGCAATGGCGGCGGCAACTTGAGCCGCGGTAACAGGGAAAGGCATGGCATGGATCGACTCTTCGGCGATGCAGGCTTTGTTTGCCACTTCCATGAGCTCATCTGGGCTGATCTTCTCCACGCCGATATCCGCTAAGCAAACCGGCAAGCCGACGGAGAGGCAAAAATCCATCACTTCCTCCAGCTCTTCCGTAGGAGCGTTTTCCAAGACCAGTTGGGCGATGGTGCCAAACGCCACTTTTTCACCATGGAAATAGTGGTGCGTGCCTTCCAGAATCGTTAACCCGTCGTGAATGGCATGGGCTGCAGCCAGACCGCCGCTTTCGAATCCGAGACCGGATAGGAGGATGTTCGTTTCGACGATATTTTCCAGCGCCTGGGTCACCAGATTGTTATCGCATGCCGCTTTCGCCTTGACGCCGTCCGATAGCAGCATCTCATAGCAAAGCTTCGCAAGGGCGAGAGCTGCGTTGGTGCCGACGACTTGCCCAGTCACGCCTTCCCGGACTCCGCAGGGCAGACCGGCATTCACCTTCGAGTAGGAGCGGGAAGTGGCGCGGGCTTCAAAGTAAGTCGAAAGAGCATCTCCCATTCCCGACACCAAAAAGCGAGTCGGCGCCTTCGCGATGACCGTGGTATCGATCAGAACGAGGCTTGGGCTTTGCTTAAAGTAGGCATAATCATCGAATGCGCCTTCCGGCGTGTAAAGCACGGCCGAGTGACTGGTCGGCGCGTCCGTAGCGGCAATCGTCGGGCAAATGATCAGCGACTCACCCTGAGCAACGCATTTTGCCGCATCGATGGCTTTGCCTCCTCCGAGGCCAACAATACAATCACAGCCTTTGTCGGTTGCGATGGTTTGCAGTCTTGCCACCTCCGGCCGGGAGCACTCGCCAATAAAACCGCTTTCAACAAAGGTGATATTGAATTTTTTCGCTGTGGCGTCCAGCTTATCCTTCACCCGTGCAACGTCGTCAGGATGCGCAATTAGGAGCGCCGATTGGCCGAATGACTTCACAAAGTACCCCAAATTCAACAATTCGTCTTCGCCTTGCACATATTTCGTGGGACAAATAAACGCTTTTCTCATCGGAAAATCCTCCATTCATATTTTCGCCTATACGACTTCCCTTTCAAGTTTACCGGAGTGCAAGCAGCTTGACATTGGACGAAGCGAGCCATAAATTGTAGATATCCATCGTAATATTTTGCACTCCGTTCATCGAATAGAACATTTTAGACGGGTAGAATCTTACTATCCAGCTATCGGAGGAAAAGAATGTGATCCGTGAGCATCTCGGCCTACGCCATATTCTCGATTTGGAGAAATGGGAGCAGCTCCAAGATTCCTTGGCTGCCGTCACCAAATTGGCCATTCTCACCGTGGACTACAAAGGAAATCCCGTAACCGCGCATAGCGGATGCCAATCCTTCTGCCAAATGGTGCGGCAGGATGAACATCTGCTTCCTTACTGCAAAAAATGCGACTCCCGCGGAGGCATCGAGGCTGCGCGAACGAACGAGCCTTATATCTACCTTTGCCACTACAATATTATTGATATTGCCATACCTATCATTATTGACGATCAATATCTTGGCGCCGTCATGGCCGGACAAATTCGACTCTCCGATTCTACAAACGATGCCGAATTGGAGCAGATCAGCAGCACGAAAAACAAAAAGCTATACAGCGAAAAGTGGGACGACTTAAAAGATCATTATGCAAATTTGCCGACCATGTCCTATTCGGAAGTCCAAACCGTATCCAAGATGCTCTTTCAGCTGTGCAGCTATTTGGTCCAGGAAGCGTTGAATAAAAATCAATTGATTGAAGCGTTGAAAGAATCTACTGCCGTCGGCAGCGCGCTGTCTCTATCCGCAATATCCGATATTTTGTCCAGCGACTCTCTGCACCATGCGGAAGCATCCCATAAACAGAAGATTAACCCTTCGGCTCCAGATCCAGATAACCCAGGCTGCACCAGCCCTGTTCTCCAACCTGCCTTTGATTATGTTTATGCCCACAAGAGCGAAAATCTGTCCTTGAAAAAAGCGGCCGAGCTTTGCCATATCAGTCCCAGCTATTTCAGCCGCTTGTTTGTCAAAGAAACCGCCGAAAACTTCTCGACCTATCTTCCGCGCCTGAAAATGAAGTGGGCAATACAGCTGCTGGCAATATCGGACCTGCCCGTCTCGCAAATCAGCAACGAGCTAGGTTATAGCGAAACCGGCTACTTCATAAAGGTTTTCAAGAAATACGTCGGTTCAACGCCAGCGGTTTATCGAAGGAACAACAAAGGATAACGGCAAAAAACCACATGTTGCATGTGGATGCCATGTGGCTACTTTTGCAGCATGTGGTTTCTGTTTCGGTGGAGACAAGAATTTTTAGCCAATATCTATTCGAAAGTCTCTACAGCTCGACGGTCTTCGTGGCGATATGATCGCAGAACGTCCGGTCGTGCTCTACAAACAGAATCGTCGGTTCATACTCAAGAAGCAACTCTTCGATTTGCATACGGGAGATAACGTCAATGAAGTTCAGCGGTTCATCCCAAATGTGTAGATGCACGTTTTCACACAGGCTCTTGGCGATGAGTACCTTCTTCTTTTGGCCGCCGCTGAAGGCGGACATATCCTTCTCGAATTGAACCCGTGCGAAATCCAGTTTGCGCAAAATCGCCTTAAACAAGCTTTCGTCGATCCCGTTGTCTCTGGCGTAGTCTGTCAAGTTCCCCTGCAGATGGGACGTCTCTTGGGATACGTAGGATATTTTCAATTGACTCCCTCGTCGGAAAACGCCGGTGTGCTCGATGTCCTCCCCGCAGATCAGCTTGATTATACTGGACTTGCCGGACCCGTTCTTCCCGGAAAGCGCCACTCGGTCCCCTTTTTCAATAGTAAAGCTGACGTCCTCGCACACCCGGTTCTCCCCGTATAAGATCGATACATGCTCCAGCTCGGCAAGCTGGCTTTTATGGTACGCAAGCTGTGAAATCTTCAAGCTCTCGGAGCCTTCGATGTTTTTCAACAGCCTGGATTTCTCATCGATGGCCGATTCCTGCCGCTGCTCGATGGATTTGGAGCGCTTCATCATTTTGGCCGACTTATGGCCGATATAGCCCCGATCCACCTTGGAACCGGAATTGGTGCTGCCGAATTTCGTCTTCTCCACTTCGTCGGACCATCCCGACGTCCGCTTGGCAGCTTCCGATAAGCGCTTAATGTCCTTTTTCAGCTTCTCGTTCTCGGCCAGCTCGAAGTCATCCTGCCTTCTCTTGTTTTCCCACCAGTCGGAGAAGTTTCCTTTCTGAATATCGATGTTGGTTTTGTTGATAGAGAGAATGTGGTCGACACAGTTATCAAGAAAGGTCCGGTCATGGGATACCAAAATGAAGCCACTTTTCGTCTTGAGATAATCGCTGACGATTTGGCGCGCATGCATGTCCAGATGATTAGTCGGTTCATCGATTAGCAAAAAGCTGTTTTCCTTCAGAAACAATACGGCCAGCAGTACCTTCGTTTGCTCACCGCTGGAAAGCGATTCGAAAGGCCGGTACAGCACATCCTCGGACACTTTGAGCAGGGTAAGCTCGCGCATCAGTTCCCAATGCACATAGTCGGGATGGATTTCCTCGATGACGAACATAGTAAGGTTTTCCTTGTTTTCGACGGAGTAAGGAAAATATTCGAAGCTAACCTTAGCCGAGATCGTCCCGCTAAACTCGTACTTGCCCAGGAGCAAGTTGAGAAAAGTGGTCTTCCCGCGGCCGTTTCTCCCTGTGAATCCCAACTTCCAATCGGTGTCGATTTGGAAACTTACGTTTTCAAAAATATTATCGTAGCTGCCATCATAGGCAAACGTCAGATTCGATACGTTAATTAATGACATAAACAATATCCTCCTGTAATAGGGAGTGTCTGTAGGAAGTTATCCCGAAGCCATCTTCCGAAAAAAATAAGAGCTGCAAGAAAGTTACCTTCCCGCAGCTCAAATCTATACAGCAAATTCAACCTATTCCAGGTTAAATTCGGATATCGTTTGAGTGAAAAGTCAGGATAACTTTCTTGCCGTGAAAAATAAAACTTGCGATCGGGATCGCAAAAATCGTTTTATTATTTTTCATCATTAGCAAGAAAATTGATCCATTTCCCTTTTCAACTCCATTCATAAAGTAAAGGTATCGTACCATACCCTTATTTATTTTGCAATAAACGGAAAATTGGCTTCCTTGGCCTAGCGCCGTTTCCCGGTAGATTACGTCCGCGATGAACGGTCTGCGCTCATTTTAGCAGAATCCATATCATCCCAGTAACCAGCATCATATCGAAGCAAACGTTGAACAAAAACAGATGCTTGCCCATATCGGCTCGGCCGTCCCCCAAGACTGGTGTCACGAATGCGAACACGCCGATCACCCCCGGCAGCATGTACAGCTCGATCATAACTCGCTGCATTCCCCTTTTGCTGCGCAGCCATTGATAGGTAGCCGTTCCAAAGTAAGCAGCATATACAGCCAGGATGAATCCCACCTGATGGGGAAGCACCTTCCGTTTGAACTCGCTCCACCCACTGAAACGATACGACAGCGCCCCCGGCGGTTTGCCCTCCACTTTTTCGAAGTTGCCCAGGTAATAGGGACGGACAAAAAACGCATTTTCCGCAGAAAAACGCAAATTGCCCCATAAACGTTCCGGGTGCTTCCCGTAGAAGAGCGCGACATCGCCATGGGAAACGCGACCGTAGAAATCTCCGGCAAGGACCGCATCGGCTTCCTCTCGCGACTTGCCGATGTCCCTTTCAAAATAAGTTTTTTTAGCAAAAGACGCCAAACGTTCCGGCAGGCCGAGTTGGTCCAGATCAGCTTTCACATCAGGCGAATCATAGAGTGCGCCGTAGAAAACCGACTGGTACAAGTTGATCCGCTTCAAATCCGCCGGCGCCAGCCGGTAGAACAAGATGGAAACGGCTGCGAGGGTGAACGCCATGCCGACCGCAATGGCCCGCCAGCGTTGATCCTTGCGTAAAGCGGCGAGTCGCAAAAAGAAAGGGCAAGAAGCAAACCAACAGGGGCATTTTGCAGTTTAGCTGTAGTCAAAAACAACGCGGCAGCGAAGAACCCTGCGAGAGAACTGGCCCGCAGCGAATGTTCCCGGCTCAGCAGATTTAGTCCGGCGGCAAAAACAAGCAAACATCCCGTGAGCGTCGCTGCTTCTCCGTACAAACTGTTGAAATAGGCCGTATAACCAGCATCGAAGAAAACGAACAGGATGGCGCCGCCCAAAAGCAAGATGAAACCCCTTGAGCGATCATGCGTTTGTCGGAGAACAAGCCACAGAGCCATCAGATTAAGCAGCACGTAGCCAACCCCCAACCATCGGATATCGAAATAACCCGGGTTCACAGCTTCCGCCAACAGCCGGAGAGGCAAAAGTAAGACAAGCTGCGAGGAAATATAGTCCCCTTGGAAAGGGGCTGAATAGGAAAAGCTTGAATGGCTAAAATGGAAAAAATGCTCCGCTTTCCCTTCAACCTGATCATATGCCGTTAGTCCCGCCATGTTCATCACTCGCGAAAAATCCCCGTTATCGGCAACGCCTACGAAAGGCCGCGAAAAGAGCAAATACCCGGTTAGCAGCACTCCCATAAGCATGACGACATTCGCCGGAGTTATCCATCGTCGTTTTTCGTTCATCAGCTCTCCTCGTTTCCCGAGTCTTCTCCTTCATGTTTGCACACTAATGGGAATTTTAACCAGGATGACGCAAAAAAGCAAGAATCTATTCATGACGGAATGTGAGTCCGCTTGATGCACAACTGTGCTGACTTTTCTCGCCATTCCTCCCGACAAATCAAAATAGACGCTTCAAATGGAAGCGTCTTTGACCTTTTCTAGCATATTTTTAACGGCTCAGAATGATAAGTCTATATTTTGATTGGACTTTCGTTTATAGTTTGAATACCCGGCTGGTGGGAATATCGCACGAAGTCGCATGGAGGTCATTTGTGAAGATTCGCTCTTGGGATACTAATTTAAAGGTGCGCTTAATCGGTGAAGCGCTGTTTAACATGCTGTTTTGGATGTACTTTCCGTTTATCGCCGTCTATTTCGGCGAGGCGTTAGGCAACGACGTTGCGGGTCTGCTGATGACCGTTCCCCCGCTCTTCAGCCTAGCGGGAAGCTTGCTGGGCGGGGCGCTGACGGACCGAATAGGCCGACGTCCTGTCATGCTGCTAGGTGCGGCGATTCAAGCGGCGTCCTTTGCCCTGTTTGCCTTGTCAGGCTACCACTTGCTCGATTACATAGCGTTTATCGGCATTGGGCTGGGGGGTGCCGTCTATCGTCCGGCAAGCTCGGCCATGGTAGCCGACCTGGTCCCTCCGGAAGAACGGCGGGAAATCTTCGCCACCTTTGTGACGGCTAACAACATCGGAGCCGTACTTGGACCGGCTCTCGGGGCGATATTTTTCTTCCACTACCGGCACGAGCTGCTATGGAGCTGTACGTTGGTCACGCTGCTGTATTTTATCGCGATCTTTTTCATCGTTCATGAAACCATGCCCCGGACGGAGCGGAAAGAAAACAAAGCCAGCGGAGTGGCCCGCGTCTTCAAAGAGCAGCTGCAGGGCTACGCCGTCATTTTCCGCGACCGAGTATTTTTGGTCTACATATTAGCAGGCATTTTCGCCTTGGTGGCGATCATGCAGCTTGATCTCTATTTTCCCGTCTATGTCATAAACAAAGTACCTGCCCAAGCTTTGTTTACTTGGCATGGCGATTCCTTTTTCCATTTTTCGAGCAAAGGCATATTCGGCTGGTTGCTGGGCTATAACGGCCTGCTCTTTGTTCTGTTCATCCTTCCTGTTACGAAAATCTTCGGCAGTTGGAAGGACCGGAACGTCTTCGTTCTTTCTTCCCTTTTGTCCGGTATTGGCACCTTCGCCCTCGGCCTGCACACGAATGTTTGGTTCCTGTTTGCCGCTACCACGGTCTTCACCTTCGGCGAATTGATCCGCACTCCTGTTACCCAGAGCTTTATCGCCCACTATGCTCCCGAGCATGCCCGCGGCCAGTACATGGGCGCCGACAATCTGCAATACACCATCGGCAAATTCATCGCACCGGTAACGGTTTTCCTGTCTAGCTGGGTGCCGCCTATGGGAATCTTCACACTCATTCTCCTGTTTGCCTTGGTCAGCGCCTTTTTGTACGTGCTGTTGTTCCGCATCTATCGGGAGCCCCGGTAATCAGCCGAAATGCCGCCATTCCCAGCGATCGCCCAATGATTGCCCGCTCTAACGGATGTTAGAATAGCAGGTACGAGCTGTGAAAGGTTAGGTGGTATCGCATGATGCTGATCGGGTCCCATGTATCCATGGGCGGTAAAAAAATGCTGCTGCAAGCAAGCGAGGAAGCAGCTTCCTATAACGCCTCCACTTTTTTGATCTACACCGGCGCTCCCCAAAACTCCCGCCGTAAACCCATCGAAGCGTACAATATCGCAGCCGGTCATGACCATATGAAACGGCACGGTATCTCCAATATCGTCGTACACGCCCCTTTTCTCATCAATTTGGCCAACACTGTGAACCCGCAAGTTTTCGCCCACAGCGTCGATTTCCTTCGTGATGAAATCGAACGCACCGAGGCTCTCGGGTCCGGGCAGCTGGTGCTTCATCCTGGATCCCATATCGGAGCCGGGCCAAAAGCGGGAATCCATAAGATCATAGAAGGCTTAAACGAAGCGTTGTCGGAAAAACGTAACGTCCAAGTTTCGCTGGAGACGATGGCGGGCAAAGGATCGGAAATCGGCCGCCGCTTCGAAGAAATCGCCGCCATCATCGATGGCGTAAGCAACAACGACCGGTTATCCGTATGTTTGGATACATGCCATATTCACGACGCCGGTTATAACATTGTAGAAGATTTCGACGGCGTTTTGGCCGAATTTGACCGGATCATCGGTCTAGACAAGCTCAAGGTCGTTCACCTCAACGATTCGAAAAACGAACGGGGCTCGGGCAAGGACCGGCACGAAAACATCGGCCACGGCTTCATCGGACTCAAAGCGCTGGATTATATCGCCCATCATCCCCAGCTTGCCGCCTTGCCCAAGCTTCTGGAAACGCCTTCGATCGGGAAAATAAAATATAAAGATGCTCCTTACAAGCATGAAATCGCCCTTTTACGGCGGGAAATCTCCCAACCCGTTGTAAAAATAGGCCTCGTGCCTACCGCAACTGGGGAGGAAGGTAATAATTGATCTCTTCCTTCACCAAATCCGGCTTCACCGCCAGCGCGGCTTGGACCAAAGCGGCTTTGTTTTCGATGATTTGAGCGCGGCGGAGGGTTTTCCAGGCCGGGTCCGGAGAAGGCTTGAAGGATTCCGGCGTCAACTGCTCCATGGAAAACTTGTCGTTGATCCCTTTAACGGTCCGGATCATATGTTCAATCGCTTTTTGCCTATCGTTCATAAAGTCTTGGCCGACGATTAGATAGCTCGGCGTCATGTGAATCGTGATAGAATCAGCGGGAAACATGTCGGGCTGACCGTTCGAATCGACGATAGTCTCGAACACTACGGCTTCTATGATAAAGGAATCAGGAAATGCTTCCGGTTCAAGATTTCGGATTTTGACGATGGCTTCTCCGGCATGAGCTTCGCTTGCTCCCTGATAAAGCGGCTCAAATTGAACGGTTATTTGGATTTTGGCAGAACCTTTGCGCAGGTTGTGGAAGACCCGTTCGCCGTCCTCTCCCTCCCGTTCAAATCGGTCTTCGTCGCTGGCGCTGAACGGACGGGTTTGGCAGCAGTCGAAAACGTCCGTCGCAAATTGGTGAACGTTCTCTATTGGCCCCGTAGGAAAAGGCGTTGACGGGAATCCTTCCGCCGGCCGGGTAGAGAACGGACAAAGCTCGATATCCAAACCGGCGATGCGCAACCGATAGCCAAGCTGTACCCGGGACCATTCGGCTCTACGGGCCATGCGGAAGCGGAAGGTTTTCTCCATCAACCGGTGGTATCTGGTAGCGGGATAGGTTTTATTCGGGTTCCCGGAAAAGGTTTTAAGACTGCCGAGATCGATGGTCTCCTCGGTTCCACCCCCTCCTCTGACCATGTAAGGCAGAATCAGCGCGTATCTAAAACGGGCGTCCGGCAAATCGACGAATTGAGATTTGGAGGGAAGAGATGCGGCAGAGCGGAACTGCTTTTGGAGATCGGTCAATTGAGCGATGCCGCTTGCCCGGATGACGGAATCCACCAATGCTGTATGGGCGTCGGTCGCCGCCTTCAATGCTTTCTCTGGATCGACCGCTTTCGAAGTATCCCAAACGCCGCCCCAAGCGGACCAGGGCATGGATGTACGGGAATACTCGATTTGAAAGCCGCTGAAAATTTCCAAGGAAGAGATTCCCGTCACCGGATCGACGGCGCCGATGAGAATGCCGTTAGCCGCATAATCGGGGTCATCAAAAGGATTGTAAAGCTCGCCGCCTCCGGTTATTCCCGCCGACGGCACAGCTACGAGAATAGAGGAACGCCACTTGGCGATGAATAAGCGCAGCTTTTCCGCAATGTCCGCCAACACCGCACGGTCGTAACCGGTGGAACGGTAAGCAGGCTCCATGGCGGTGGCGATAATCAAACGTTCTTTCAAAGCGGATAACAGGACGTCATTATAGTGTCCCGCATCCCAAATGTCGGATGACAGCTCCTGGGATCCATAAGCCGGTAAAGGAGCGCCATCCGCTCGTACGAGACAGGACGTTCCCGCCGCATCGATCCAGTGCCGGGTGTTGGGAGCGTATCCATAGACGCTCTTCAAAAAGGCGATGTTCGCTTTTCCCGGGTCCAGCATCAGCAAGATGGAGCGGTCAAGCTCATTGGCCCGCTCGTTTAATTCCCGCAAATTTTCCGGTGAACGGGAAACCCGCACGTTCCACGCCTTGGCGTGGGCCATATCGGTGGCAACGCGCCACCCCAGAGCCTCGTTGTACAAGCCTCTCCTGTTCTCGTTGGAAAGATAGCCATAGATTTGCTCGATCCGCGCCCCGATCTCTTTCAACCGCTCGTCCGTCGATTTTTCCGCCGGTCCGAATAACCCCAGTTTCTGCGCCAGATCGGCCACGGTGCTAACCGCCCCAATGATGCTGACGATGCTGGATGCCAGTTTGATGGCTCCGCCGATGAGATTGTACATTTCTTCCGCTTCGGCTTCACTGTATTTGAGAAACTTCAAACCTTTGCTGAGCCATTTGAATTCGTCTTTGTCCGGCTTCAGGAAGCCGGAATCAAGGTCCTCGTTACCGCTGTTTGCACGGACGGGAAGGTAGCCGCCGGCGGGAGCAAGTCTTTCCGATTCGAAAATTGAGTCACCCAACTGAAAAGGCACGATGTCTAAACGACTTGTTTTGAAACCATTTTGCATTGGCCGTTCATCTCCTTATCTTCTTAGGTTCTGGAATGGGTTGATCAAATTGGTAACCGGCTCCATTGGCTCGGCACTCTTAACGTCACACCTTTCGTCGCCGCCGAACCGGCCGGGGCCAGCTCAAACCGTTGCCAGTCGGCACCTTCGTACCAGTAAGCATCCTGCACGGAGCCATTTGCCCCGATCCACCACACCTCCATGCTGCCGGGTATGCGGGATAGACCCGAAACTCCGCCGCTAGCGCTACTGGAATCCGCATAAGGCACGCCAACAGCAGCGGTCCATGCCAGGCCATGTGTTCATCCCGCCAATAAAGATCAAAGCCTTACTGATACCGCCTTCATGCCGCCAGCTCTAAATTGCCAAGAGACTTATCCCCATACGCGCGGTAATGTGATTCGATAACCGTTGCCCCCAAATAATCGACGCTGCCAAAAAGAGTTGGACCGTGCCACTCGAAAGCATCGTGATCGTTGTCACGCCAGAAATGAGCCAATCCGCCGGTAGGCCAGGCAATCACCACCTCAAAATTTCCCGGCTCCGACGTGGTTTGGATCAAAAAGCCTCCTAAAGGCGACATCATCGGCCATTTTCGCCAATCATTATCAGGCATTCGCTCATCTCCTTCTGCTTTCGGGTATGACGGCCAACTGCTCGCCCACCAAGATTTTACCAAATGTGGAATGTCAGTTTCCTGTGAAATTTGTCATAGTTCAAATAGGCTGGAGGAATGAAACTGCAGGTGGATTAAGCCGCACAAAAAAATACCCGGAAGCTGCCGATCGTCGGCATCCCGGGTATTTTTTCAACGATATGATCGGTAACCGTTCAAAGCGCGCCGAATTCTTGAGCGATTTCCATGGCACGGTCCCTGTTCTCTTCTTGAACGACGGCAACCAATAATGTATCCATCCCGGATACATAATTGCCTGCGGCACCGGAGGATAAGCCGCTGGCGCTTGTACTCGCAGCCGCAAGAATGCCGGAATCCCGCCCGAATGCTCCGTCCAGTGTTAACGCTCCGAGCCCTTGCATGTTTCCGGTAACCGGGTAAGCGGCGGTATAACCTTCACCGGGATATCCGTCGAAACGGTCAATCGAGGAATCGATCAGGGCAAACTCGCTATTCATTTTCTCCAACGCCTGTTGGGCTTGCTCCGGAGTGTTGAAATAAGCCAGAACCGATTTTTCCGCCATGATGATGCTCCTTTTCCTTTTTCCTATAGGCTCTCCTTGATTTCCGGAGCTATGCGTAATTGGACTACTCCATCATTTTCATCAAAAGCTCAGGAAGATGAACGGTCTGATTGTCGATGACAATGGTATTCAAATCATCGCCCCTGGCTTCTTTGATATCGCCGATTTCACGATGCAGATCCGCCATATGGATATCCAAGGCGCCCGCTGTATCCGCCGCTTTTTTCAATTCCAGAAGCAGCCGCTCCGGGACCTCCTGATTGTATTTGTAAAAGATCTTATGCTCCAAGCTCGCCCAAAAATCCATCGCGATCGTCCGAATCTGAACTTCGACGCATACGTTCTCCTGCCTGTCCGACATAAAAACGGGAACTTCCAAGATCAAGTGAAGGCTCTGGTAGCCGTTTGGCTTGGGATTCTTGATGTAATCCTTCTCTTGGATAAGTCGAATATCTTCCTGGTTGACCAGCATGTCCCTAAGCGGATAAATGTCTGATAAAAACGAACAGGTTATGCGTACTCCGGCTATATCCTGAATCGCCTTCTTGAGCGAAGGAATCGAAAGCTCCAGGTTTTTGCGGATTGCTTTCTTAATGATGCTATCCGGTGATTTCAACCGGGTTTTGATATGCTCGATGGGCATGTAGTCATGCAGAAATTGAAACTCCTGCTGTAAAATGTTGATCTTCGTCTCGATCTCATCGAGAGCGAATTTGTAGGTCATCATAAATCGGGCGAGCTCGCGCATGTGCTCGGTTTTGTATTCCTGGTTCATTGCTGTCTCTCCTCACCGGATTAGCGAAAATGATAACGACAAACGACAGTCTTATCGTTTTATCGTCCAAGTCATTTCATACGGAGCCAGTGAGATTTCGTTTCTTAACGCAAGCTTTTTTTGAGAAAATACTGGGTCGCGCCATCGTATGGAGAATCCTCCAAAACGCCGTATACGGTATAGCCCATCTTTTTGTAAAAACCAGGGGCTTGGAAGCTGAAGGTATCCAGCGTCACATAGCGACATTTATGTTCACGCGCCACTTCCTCCGCTTTGGCCAAAAGCTCGGAGCCTTTGTCTTGCCCGCGCAGCGATTCATGCACCCACAGAAAATTGACGTACATTTTCCGCCATGAAATGGTAGCGGTGACACCCCCCATCACTTCGTCCTCGTCGTTCAGCAGCGTAATTTCGATGGTGCCTACGCTATCCAAAAGAACATCCACTGCTTGAGCTTCCTCTGCCTTCGCAATATTATAAGGACGCAAATTTTTCCGTACCTCACTGTTTTCCAGATCGATCCATGCTTTTGTAAGCTTCATTTCCTCGCTCCCCCTTTTGATCGATTATACCCGTATAGCACCTGTTCCGCATCCAGTCAATAAAAAAGCAGATTGAGCTGTATAGCCCTATCTGCATATAATGCCTTACTTCAAAACGGCTCCCTCATAATATACGCGGTATCCATCGCCATAGGGAAAAATGTTCGTTCGGGTTAGAGATTCTTGGCCTCCCTTGGGATCGTTGTACGTGATCACCGTAGGTATCTCATCCTTCGAATTGTAGGTTTTCGGTAAAGTAAACCACTTTTGCTTAACCGCCCCTGCCGTACTGGTGGTGATCCCTTTGAAATACACCCGGGCGCCCCAGGAATAGTTGTCGATCTTCTTCCTTTGCAGTGTGCCATGCCTTCCCTTCTCTCCATGATAATCGAGAGCCGCAGGAATGTCTTCCTTCCCGGAAAAGTCGCGATACCCGGATGTAACCTCTTCGGCCGCGATTCGAGTCCCCACTGAGGAAATCACGACGAAGTCCGTTTCCCGTTGGTTTTCCTGGTTTGTTTCTCCTCCCGACGCAAAGGCCGCCGTTCCTTCTGCGGACAGAAACACGAGACTTGCCAAAGCGAGCGTTCCGGCTAACCGTTTCCCAGCCATATGGGTACGAATCATGCAACACACACTCCAAACGGATGATATGTATATTTATTCCATTATAAGGTTTGTCTCCGAAAGCCGTAAAGAAATAATTCCTTTTATGGAAAAGGCAGAGACCCCCGCCAATATTAAAATTCCATTAAATTTCATGCTTGCATCCCCCTTTACAAAGTCTTATTATGAATAGGTTGCGGGAAAACATTTTATCATGCATATCCGTTTTCTCGAGGGGGAAACAAAATCATGAAACGCTTTAAACGCTTTATGCCTTTACTTGGCATGTTGATCTTCCCGGTGCTGGGATGGATATATGCCTGGATCAATCACCGTGGCTATCAAAAGAGTTACAGCCTGATGACAGACCTGGATCGAGCGATTCCAGTAATAAAAGTGTTTGCGTTGCCATATTCGGTTTGGATTTTTTACATTTATGTTTGCTTGGTGTACTTCTTTTTTAAAGATCCCGCCGTCTACCGCAGGTCACTGATAACCTATACAATAAGCGCACTCATCTGCTACAGTGTTTACCTTGTTTTTCAAACGACCGTGCCGCGGCCGGAGATAACAGGCAACGATCCGATAACTTGGGTGCTGCAATTTATCTATAACCGCGACGAACCCTACAACTGCTTTCCCAGCATTCATGTCTTCTCCAGCTACATGGTGATGAAAGCCTTGTATAAGAGCAATTTCAAGAACCTGACCAACCAGATCCTGATCTACGGCATGTCTACCGCTATTATTCTTGCTACTTTATTCATCAAGCAGCATGCCATCTTAGACGTCGTCAGCGGCATCCTGCTGGCCGATTTCGTTTACCGCATCCTTCTTGCCATCGGCAAGAAGCGCAGATTGTCTCAAGTCGAAGCGGTATCATCGTGATTTCATATTAAAAAGTTCCGCTCTGCGTTTGCGAGCGGAACTTTTTTATTGCGGGTCGGGAAGATAAAAGCGATAACCGATGCCCGGCTCCGTCATGATGAACTGCGGTCTTGTCGGATCTTGCTCCAGCTTTTTCCGCAAATGTCCAATGTAAATGCGCAAATAATGGCTATCCGATTGATGAACCTGTCCGCCCCACACGGTTTGCAGCAGTTGCTTTTGGGTAACGACTTTGCCGGCGTTGACGGCGAGGGTCTTTAAAAGATCGTACTCCGTCGGGGTTAAGTGAATCCGGCTTCCGTCTATTTCCACGGCTCGCTGCGCCAAATCAAGAGTCAATTCACCGAAATGAAGGACCGGTTCCGTTGGGGTTTTGGCCACATGTCGCAAAGCGACGCGTATGCGGGCAAGCAGTTCCCCCATGCCAAAGGGCTTCGTCACGTAATCATCGGCCCCGCTGTCCAGCGCTGCGATTTTGTCCTCTTCGCGATCTTTTGCCGTGAGTACGATAACCGGAACCGGCGACCATTCCCGGATGCGCTCCAGCACGGTCATACCGGACATATCGGTCAAACCCAAATCCAGGACGATCAAATCCGGCTGAGTCACGGTGGCTTGATATATCCCCTCTTCGCCAGTAGACGCTTCGCTGATATCGAAATGATGAGCCTGTAGGGATACCTTAAGCAGTTTGCGAATTTGCGGCTCGTCATCCACGATGAGGATGCGGGCGCCTTTTGTTGTTGTCATGTCGATTGGAACCCTCCTGGGGATGAATGGATAAAGTCATCCGGCAATGTTTCTTCCTGCAGAAGAGTCAGCGTAAAGACAGACCCTTTCTCTCCATTAGGCTCTACCGAGATATCGCCGCCGTGCAGCTCCATAATTCCTTTGCCGATGGCTAAGCCGAGTCCCGTTCCGGTAATCGAACCCGCTGCGCCGGCGCGGTAAAATTTCTCGAATATGCGCTCGCGATCCTCCTCGGAAAGTCCAAAACCGGAGTCCGCCACCCGAATGGACAAATACGAGTCGGTTCGGAGCGCGGAGATCTCAATGACGCTATGGTCCGACGAATATTTGATTGCATTGCTGACAACATTCACCAAAGCTTGTTCCAACAAGACCTCGTCTCCATAAAGATAGGCGGCGTCTTCCGGAACATTCACCCGAATTGTACGGTGCTGCTGGAACTCTTTGACCTGGGCCAGAACGACGCCGATAATGTCCTCGGTATCGCACCAGCGCTTGTTCAGACGCAGCATTCCGCTTTCCAGTTTGGCCATCCCGAGAAGGTTATTGACCAACCGGTTCATGCGCATCGCCCCGTCCTGGATTGTGGCAAGAAGCTCCAGGCGGTCCTCTGAGCTGAAAATGCCTTCCCCTTCCGCGAGAGCGGTAACGGAACCGATGATCGTCGCAAGAGGCGTTCGCAGCTCGTGGGACACCGAATCTAGCAAAGAAGTTCTCAGCTTTTCGGAATCCGCAGGTAGTTGGGCAAGCTTCGCTTCCTCACTTAATTTGACCCGGGCGATGGCAACGGCGGCCAAACTGCCTAATGCATGCAGGAAGCGCAGGCTTTCCTGGGCAACCTCCTCATCCAGCTTTTCCAAGTGAACGGCCATGACACCGTATACGTTGTCTTCGGTGCGCAGTGGAACGAAGAGGCCGGATGAACTTCCCAAGGTATGGGTGCCTCTGCCTGCAGCTTCTCCCATCTGATAGACCCATCTGGCGATGGTCCGCTCCGAATCCCGCTCTCCCCAAGAAGAAGGAGCGGTCAATTCCAGTTCGTTTTTGTCATTGGGCAAGTAAAGAATCACTTGGGTATGAATGACATTGGCTACTTGCCTGGTGATGCTGTCGAAAAGAGTGCGCAGATCCGAAACGGCGGTCATCTGCCGGCTGATGGCGTACAGCATCGACGTGCTTGCTTCCCGCTGCTTGGTCAGATTCAGTTGTCGGCGCAGCCGGGATGCCAAGCTGGCCGTCAAATCGCCACAGCGAGATATACCGATAGAGAGATGAAATATTGCAGATCCGCTACCGAGATGCTCAAGATCGGCGGAATGAAGAAAAAATCAAAAATCAAGACCCCCATTCCCGCCGCATATATGGATGGGCCGATCCCCCAAAATACCGCGGCGATGAGCACGGGAAACAGATACATGAGGGCGACGTTCACCGATTCCGTCGTGAATCCCGCATAACGGAAAATCACGGTCAGCAGAAGGACGAACAGCGTCACCCACAAATAAGGCAACTTGGCCGTCCCCAGCCGGGGAGCAACCTTTTCTTTCGGCATTGGTGCGTCACTTTTTTCGGAGATGACGTGGACGCTGATCCCATCACTTTTGCGGATCACCTGTTCCACGACGGAAGGGTGAAGCCGGGCCATTAACCGGCTTCGGCGGCTTTTGCCCATCAAGATCGTCTTGATGTTGCGGCTCCTGGCCAAGTTCAGCAGTTCATCCGCTACCCGTTCCCCAGTGATGGACAGAACCTCTGCCCCCATCTCTTCGGCAAGGAGCAGATTCCGCGATAGTCCATTCATCTCTTCCTCACTTTTGGGAAGCCCGTCGGGATGGAGTACATGTACCGCGATCCACTCGGCCTTCATGCTAGCGGCCATTTGCCGGGCTTTGCGCAGCAGTTGGACGGAAAAAGGGCTTGCGCTGATACATACCATCACTTTTTCCGAAACGGGCCATGGGCCAGCGATAGCTTTGGCCTGCATGTAATGTTCCAGGTGGCTGTCCACCTGCCGTGCGGTAAACCGCAGCGCCATTTCCCGTAAAGCATTGAGATTTCCGATGCGGAAAAAGGAATCCAGTTTTCTTCCGGTTTCCCGGTCCGGCGCGGTTGCTCGATAACGCTCGATCAGCACTTCAGCGGGACAATCCACCAACTGAAACCGGTCGACCAGCTCCAGGAATCCATCCGGAACGGTGTCCCGGACTTTTTTCTCGAGAATCTGCTGTACCAAATCATTCAAGCCTTCGACGTGCTGAATGTTCAGGGTCGTGTACACATCGATTCCCGCAGCTAAAATGGCAGATACTTCGAGATACCTTTTTGCCCGCCACGAGCCCGGCGCATTGACATGCTCAAGACAGTCTACGAGAACTACATCGGGATGTCTCCGAATGATGGCGTCGGTATCCATTTCTCCGCCAGCTTGCCCCTTGTTCTTGGCGTTGACAGGCGGAATCCTTTCAAAATCGTAGAGTTCTGCTAGCTGCTCCGTCTCCGGATACCCCTCCGCTTCCAGCCAGCCGACGGCAACCTCTTTGCCCTCTTCACGCATATGCCTCGCCGCAGCCAACATCGCGAACGTCTTTCCCGCTCCCGGCGCCGCGCCGAGAAATACGGTGATCGAACCGCGTTGGCCCGCTTCTTTACTCATCTTGATTCACTTCCTGGCCATGATCTCTTATTAGTCTTCGTCATGCTTTCATTATACACGAATGAAGGAAAACTCAACGGATTAAGCCTGCGGATCGTAATCCGCTACGATCAGCACATCCATGGAGCGGGAAAGGCGGATCAGCTTGGTAACCACCGAGCCTTTCCATAGCTGAGTCCACAAGGAGAGCCGGGATTGGCCCAGCACCAGCTGCGTCGCTTCCCGCTCCTTTGCTTTTTCAGCGAGCAGAGCTGGAATGCGTTTCCGATCACCGCAATCATAGACATGAAAGGAGCCTCCCAATCGGGCAGTCAACCTTTCTAAAGCTTCAAGACGCGTTCTTTCTTCCGCGGACAGCGTGTTGCCGACACGAACATAGTTAACATACCAATCCGCTTTCAAGCGATAGGCCGTGCGGAAGCCGCGGCGGATAAGACGTTCGGCGTGGGGAGTGGCGTTTACGCAGATAAAAATCACTTCCTTGCGTCTCCAGGGACCGCGCAGAGAGTTGGTTCGTTCCAGCGACTCCAGCCTCTCGTCGACGTCATCGGCAAGCTCGCGCAGCGCCAGTTCACGCAAAGCAATGAGATTGCCCGTCTTGAAAAAGTTACCGAGCGCCTGCTCCACCTTGGCCTGGGCATAAATCTTCCCTTCCTGCATCCGATTGCGCAGCGCTTCGGGAGACACATCGATCAGCTGCACCTCATCCGCCATCCGGAGGATGCTGTCCGGCACCGTTTCCCGGACGCGGATGCCGGTAATCTGTTCCACGGCGTCGTTCAAGCTCTCCAAGTGTTGGACATTAACGGTGGTAATCACCGATATACCCGCGTCCAGAATGTCCAATACATCCTCGTACCGTTTTTTATGCGGGCTTCCAGGCACGTTGGTATGGGCAAGTTCATCCACCAACACAACCTCGGGACGGGTTTTCAAGATCGCCTCGGTGTCCAACTCCGTAAGCTCAGTGTTTTGGTATACAATCTTTCGCCGAGGGAGAATCTTCAGATCGCGGATTTGGGCGGCCGTTTCCTGCCGGCCGTGGGTTTCCAACAGCCCGACTGCCACATCGATTCCTTCTTTGTACAGATCGTTGCCCTCTCGCAGCATCGTAAACGTTTTGCCTACGCCGGGTGCCGCTCCGATGATCACCTTGAAGCGACCCCGTTTGATCTTATCCGCTTCTTCCGCAACCTCTTCCTCGCTCAGCCGGTGGTAAATAGGCTTTTCTGCGTTTTCCAACTGAGCGGGCAAGATTCGCTCTCCTTCCGATTCGGCCCTGTCGGCGATGAGAAACACATCCATGTTGCGGATTTCCTTCAACAGTTTATTGACGACCGATCCCTGCCAAAGCTCCTGCAGCCGGGTATGCCGAGAATGGCCCATAACCACCCTTGTCACGTTATGCTCAACTGCATAACGGATCAACGTAGAGGCGATAGCCCGCCGACTGAAAAAAGGAAGCTCTTCGAAGGTGCCTTGAACTTTATCCACCAGCTTCATCATACTCCGCCGGAAGGCGGCCGCTTCCTTGGAAAGTGCATTACGCTTGTTGCGAAAAGTGACGACCATAAGCTCCCCATTCAAGCGTTTGGCGATTTGCTGCCCCCGCCGCACGTAGATGGACCCGTTCCAGTTATACTGGGTGGATACAAGAATCCTTTCGGAGGCGCCGGAGGAACCTTTATACCCCATTTCCTCCCGGTGCTCCTCCAAAGAGTGGTTCACGTCCTCCGCCACCAGCCGCAGCGCCAGCTCCCGCAAAACCGCTATATTTCCCCGCCGGAACAAGGATGGGTCCTTAACCCGCTTGATATGCCCCTCTTCCAGCCGCTTCAAGATCATTTCCGGAGTGACATCCAAAAGAACAACTTCATCAGCCGACTCCAAGGCATCCACCGGCACCGTTTCCTCGGCTGCAATGCCCGTCAGCTTTTGGGCCATCTCCCGGTAGACTTCCAGCTCGTATACGTTGACCGATGTGATAACGCTGATGCCGCGGTTCAATAAATAGCGGATATCATCCAGCCTCGTGGCGAATTTGGCGCCTTTCCGGTTGCGGTGGGCCAGCCCGTCAACCAGGACCACTTCCGGGTTTCGTTCCACTAGCGCGTTCAAATTCAAATCTTTTTTCTCCTGCCCGTTTTTCCACCAATGGACACTGGGGATACGCTCCAAATCGCCAAGCTGGTCCACGGTCTCCGGCCGCTGGAGAGTGGAGACGGCACAGATGACCACGTCGATGCCTTGCTCCTTTAAAGACTGTCCCTCCCGCAACATATGATACGTTTTGCCAGAGCCGCTTATCGGCCCGATATACACTTTGAGCTTGCCCATCTGAAGCTTCGTGATCGAGGACAAAATTTCTTCCGGCGTCTTCCTCCTGAATTGATTCAAGACGATGCTCCCCTTCCCTTGCAAAAAACGGCAAAAGCCACCCCCATAACCTTGGGAGCGGCGCTGCCACCCTTATTTCAAAAGCTTCAGCAAATCCATGTTCAACTCCGTCACGTTGACATGCGGCTCGCCGAATATCCCTAATTGACGCTTTTTGGTATTGTTGTCAATCAACCGATCCAGCTCCTCCTCGCTGATTCCCGTTTCCCGGCTGATGCGAGGCGCCTGTGCCTTGGCTGCCGCGGGGGATAAGTCAGGGTCCAGACCCGATCCGGAGCCGGTGACAAGATCGGCGGGCACATCCGTCATTCCGGGATTGTCTTGCTTCACCGCCTCTACATTCTTCGCCAGGTTGGAGGCGTAATCCTCGGATGCAACCGCCTGATTGGAGCCGGCGGAAGCGGTCGGATCATACTTGGCTGCCGATGCCCGCGGGTGAAACAGCTTCGGAGATTCGACCTGCTGCGCGATGAGCGAAGAGCCGGCGATCCCGTTCTCTGTTTTGATCAAGCTGCCGTTTGCCTGCTTGTGCATAAGCACCTGGGCGAAACCGGTCGTCACCATGGGGTAGATAAATCCGCATATCAGCATCAACACAATGGACACTCGTATGGCATTCCCTAACATTTTCATCGATTTATCTCCATTCCTAGGATATCAAATGCAAACCCTGCAAGATCCAGTCAATGACCTTGATCCCGATGAACGGAACGATCACGCCGCCAAGCCCGTAAACCAGCACGTTGCGGGTCAACATTTTGTCCGCTGTCATCGTGCGATACTTCACGCCTTTCATGGCGATGGGGATCAGCAGCGGAATAATCACCGCATTGAAGATAAGCGCGGACAAAATTGCCGATTTCGGCGTTGCCAGGTGCATGATGTTCAAATCTTGCAGTTGCGGGTAAGCCGCGATAAACAGCGCCGGGATAATGGCAAAATATTTGGCGATGTCGTTGGCGATAGGAAAGGTCGTCAGCGCGCCGCGGGTAATGAGCAGCTGCTTGCCAATGGCGACGACGGAGAGCAGCTTGGTCGGGTCAGAGTCCAAATCGACCATATTGGCTGCTTCCTTGGCAGCCATGGTACCGGAGTTCATCGCCAACCCTACGTCCGCCTGGGCCAATGCGGGAACGTCGTTGGTACCGTCCCCGGTCATCGCCACCAGCTTGCCTTCCTGCTGCTCTTTTTTGATGGCGGAAATTTTATCTTCAGGCTTCGCTTCGGCTATGAAATCGTCCACCCCGGCTTCCAGGGCGATGGTCGCCGCCGTGAGCGGATTGTCGCCGGTACACATGATCGTTTTGATCCCCATCGACCGAAGCTCGGCAAAACGTTCCTTCAAGCCGGGCTTCACCGTATCCTTCAAATAGATAACGCCGATGATGCGCTCATCCACCGCTACCGCCAGAGGAGTGCCTCCCGCTTTGGCGATGCGGTTCGTCACCTCCGTAAGCTCTGCGGGGATGCTCGCCCCTTTAGCCGCCACATACTTCTTGATGGCGTCAACGGCGCCTTTGCGGATAGCCGATCCCCCGGCCAAATCCAGACCGGACATGCGGCTTTCCGCCGTAAACTCGACGGGTACCGCGTCCTTATATGCTTCCTCCTGCCATTTCGCGCCCAACTGGTTGGCCAGCTCGACGATGGAACGCCCTTCAGGCGTTTCGTCCATAACCGAAGCCTGCAACGATGCAAAGGCGATCTCTTGGGGAGCGGCTCCCGCTACAGGAATGAATTCCGCCGCCATCCGGTTGCCGTAGGTGATCGTACCGGTTTTATCCAGGATCAACGTATCGATGTCCCCGGCCGCCTCCACCGCTTTTCCAGACATGGCCAGCACGTTGAACTGGGTGACCCGGTCCATGCCCGCGATGCCGATGGCGGATAATAATCCGCCTATGGTAGTGGGAATGAGGCAGACCAGCAAGGCTATGAGCATTGTTACGTCGAGATTGATGCCTAAATAACTAGCTAATGGCACCATGGTTATAATTACAATGAGAAAAATAAGCGTCAATACGGCGAGCAACGTGGTCAAGGCAATTTCGTTGGGCGTTTTTTGCCGTTTTGCCCCTTCTACCAGGGCGATCATCCGATCCAGAAACGATTCTCCCGGATCGGTCATCACCTTCACGACAATGTAATCCGATGCCACCCTCGTGCCCCCGGTAACGGAGGAGAAATCGCCACCTGCCTCCTTGATCACCGGTGCCGATTCACCGGTAATCGCCGATTCGTCAATGGAAGCCAGCCCCTCGATGATCTCGCCGTCCGTCGGAATCACATCTCCGGCGTCTACGCGGACAATGTCACCCTTTCGGAGGGTCGTCGAGGACACGGTTTTCAGCGTCCCATCCTTTTGCACCAGCTTTGCCGGGGTATCGGACTTCGTCTTCCGCAGCGTATCGGCTTGGGCTTTCCCCCGGCCTTCAGCCAAGGCTTCCGCAAAATTGGCGAACAGCAGCGTGAAAAACAATATACCGAATATCGCGATGTTGTATCCCCGGCTAACTCCGCTCTTGGCAAACAGATCGGGGTATATGGCCAGCAGCAGCGTGATAACGGTGCCTGCTTCGACAACGAACATAACCGGATTTTTTATCATTAGCGCCGGGTTTAATTTTTTGAATGCGTCTGCCATCGCTTGGATGACGATCGCTTTCGTCAAAGTCTTTTTTCTAACGGTCGACATTCGTGTTTCCTCCTAACGCTCCATGCGCTCGTATTAATGCACCATACCCAAATGTTCTGCGATCGGCCCCAGCGACAAGGCTGGGAAAAAGGTCAGTGCGCCGATGACGAGAATAATCATCACCAGAATCCCTGTGAATAGCGGCGTGTTCGTCCGTAAGGTGCCCGTCGTAACGGGAACCGTCCGCTTCACCGCAAGAGAGCCTGCCACTGCCAGCATGGCAATGATCGAGAAATAGCGGCCGAAGAGCATGACCAGTCCGATGCTGATATTGTAAAAATCCGTGTTGGCATTAAGTCCGGCGAAGGCGGACCCATTATTTGCCGCTCCAGATGTGTAGGCATACAGAACCTCGGTAATTCCATGCAAGCCTCCGTTCGATATGGAGGACACAGCTGCGGGGTTGGCAAGGGCTAACGCCGTCCCGGCTAGGATGATAGTCGGATGGATCAATAGGGCAATGGAAGCCAGCTTGATTTCCTTACCTTCGATTTTCTTCCCAAGAAATTCCGGCGTCCGTCCCACCATAAGTCCGCAGATGAAGACGGAAAGGATCAAATACAAGATTCCGTTGAGAAGACCGACGCCTTTACCACCAAAGACGTTGTTGAGCATCATCTCGAAAAGGGGTACAAAACCTCCGAGAGGTGTCAGCGATTCGTGCATATTGTCAACGGAGCCGGTGGTCGCTGCGGTTGTTACGGTGGTGAACAAAGCGGACTGAGCGACGCCGAGACGTACCTCTTTGCCCTCCATGTTTCCGTGGATACCAAGCGCTTGGGCGGCGGGCACTCCTTTATATTCGGCCGCGAACACCGTAGCCAGCATCACTAGGAAGATGAAGCCCATGGCAGCGAACAGAGCCCAGCCTTGCTTCTTGTTTTTAATCATGAGGCCAAAGGCATACACGAGAGAAGTAGGCAGCAGCATCATGCAGACGATGTGCACCAGATTCGTGAGCGCCGTCGGATTTTCAAAGGGATGGGCT
>NZ_CBQR020000030.1 GCF_000455485.1 Gorillibacterium massiliense | reverse complement strand
TTCGTGAGCGCCGTCGGATTTTCAAAGGGATGGGCTGCATTGGTGCCATACCAGCCGCCGCCGTTGGTTCCCAAGTGCTTGATGGATTCAAAGGATGCCACCAGTCCCCGGGTAATGGTTTGCGCACTGCCGTCCAATGTTGTGGCATGCACGGCGCCCAGCAAGGTTTGTGGAACGCCCTGGAACACCAAAAACAGAGCGGCAACGAAGCTGATGGGCAAAAACACCCGCGTGATGGAGCGGATCATATCCACATAAAAGTTGCCTAAATTATCTTGACGGGCCACGACTCCCCGGATGAAGGCGATAGCTACGGCAAAGCCAGTGGCAGCCGAAGTGAACATCGGAAAAGTGATGGCCAGCATTTGCGACAAGTACGACAGGGCGTTTTCCCCGCTGTAGGACTGCCAGTTCGTATTGGTGATGAACGAAGTGGCTGTATTGAAGGCTTGCGCTGCAGGCATGTTGCCGATCCCGTCGGGATTGAGGGGCAAATACTTTTGAGTGCGTAAGACCAAATACATAAGCGCCAGCATGACAAAATTGGTGAGCAGCATGACGCCCAGATATTTTTTCCAACCCATCTCTTCTTTTTCTTTGATCCCGCAAACCCGGTATATCAACCGTTCCACCGGACCGAAGATCCGGTCCAAACCGGTTTTCTCATAACTGAACACCCGAACCAAATAATGGCCCATCGGTTTTACTAGCAGCATAATAATGACTAATGAAACGATAACTTGCACCAAACCCATACCCATGTCAGGGAATCCTCCTCCACTCAACCTTTATCAGCCTCAAAATTTCTCCGGTTTCACCAACACAAACCCGAGATAAACGATCATTAGCGCGGCGATGATTCCAATGACGATCATGCCTATACCCCCTTACTCTTTTTCGCAAAACTTGAGGAATCCCCAAAACAGCAGAAAGCTTGCCACAGCAAGCAAAACCATGTACACATCCATAAGCATGATTGCCACCCCCTATTTACTACCGGACTATAAAGTCCACTTGCCCCGTTTTGGAATGAATGACGAAATCCGCTCCGTACTGCTTGAAGATCGCATCCGCAAAAATCCTCTCCGTAATGACGTATATTTTCCTCCGCGTCCATGGCCTTACGCGTTCCAACTGACGGCAGCATTGAGCCATGCTGTTATCAAAGAGAATAATCTTCTCAAAAGACTGAAGGGGGAGCGGCCCTCTATCAACCGTCTCATCTCCTTCAGGCTCCATCAGCAGACAGAGTTCCACGCCAAGGGCACGCATACGGCGGCAGTCCGCTTCACTCTCGGCTAGGGCTTGGCAAGGTAATCCCAACTGCCGAAGGCGCAGGAGAAACGTTTCGCCCGCTTTTGTCGGCGCAGATACCAGTATGAGTTCCGATTCGCACATAAAAGATCTCCTTTTCCGCGTCGTCAAGGTGTTCTGAACTATCGACATCTTACTCCCGATCGGCGTAAAAAGGGGGTAAAGATACTCTGACCAGATGTAAAAAAAGCATAAAAAAAGCACCCAGCGGGTGCTTTTTTTACGTTTCTTCCTTTTACTTTACGGTGTATCAGGCACTTCCTTCCACTTCCCTCCAGATACTACCAAGCTCGTATAACCCATCCCACATACGGAGGGCTCCGAATCGAAGCGGTAGCAGCGTTCGAGAAACGGTTCCCGGTAAGCTTCCGTATAGAGCAGCTTGCGAAGAATATCGCCTGGAAGCGTTCGGGCCAATGCTCCAGGACCGGCCAGCCGGATATCCTGCAGATTTGCCGCTTGAAAGTGCTCCTGTATTTCTTCGGGCCGAAACAAATAGGTCACCGGCCATGGCGTACCGCCGTTCTTCATCTCTTCCAGCGTCCGCTCGGGATCGTCATACATCCCTTTAGTCAAAAGATGGTCGGCTGCCGCGAAGTTGGGTTCCCAATTTTCGGCGTTCGCCTTTTCCCACACATACCACTGCATAGCAGAATCGGGATCATTTTCATCCAACAGAAACGGGACCTTCCTCAGTGGATTGAAGCAACCCGGAAATCCTCCCAAACGATTGGAGACGCATAACACGATGGCAATACCTGCAATCCGAATGAGTTCCTGAATGACTTCATGATGTTTTGGCCAAGTATACGAAACAGGAGCATCGAGCGAAATGACCAAATCAAAGCTGTTATCCCCGTATGCCGATAAATCCGTCAGTTTGCCATGGACAAAAGCGATCCGGCCTTCGATTCCGGCAGCCTTTGCGTTCGATTTTGCCCGCTCTAGCATCGGCAGGGACAGATCCAGGTGGGTCACTTGGTAACCCATTTTTGCCAGCCATATCGAAAAGCGTCCCGTACCGCCTCCGGCATCAAGAATTGTCTTCACTCCCTTAAGCCGGCTTTCGATCTCCCGCTCCAGGTGAGCGTGCAGAATCTGATCGTCCATGAATAAACGGTCTCGGTTGTCCTCCTCTCCCGGTTTCTGCGGCAAACTCCAAAACTTCTCCGCGATTTGTTCGTAATGACTGCTAATCATCTTTTATCCTCCTTTTATTAACGGTAGACATACAAAAAGCCAATGGCAAACCAGGGACTTGGTACTTACTCAAGTCGCCTGGCGCCACTGGCTTCAAACGGTAGGCATCGCTAGAAGGGATGCATCCGGCTGCCGCCGGACTTACAATTAGAATATATAGGAAGCTCACGCCAATAAGCTAGGGAAAAAATCGGTATGACTCATTTTTTATGGACTCGTAACGCGAACCAAGTCCTAGATGAACGAAAAAAAGCACCTGCGAGGTGCTTTTTTTATGTTTTTTTTACACGAAGTCGGTGTATCTTTACCCCATTTTTACGCCGTTCGGGAGTACGATGTCAGTAGTTAATGAAAGAATCAATACGGCCATTTATCACGAACACGAGTTAGCGAGTCAATCCTTATTGCCGGCTTACTTTTTCAAGTGATACGGAACCGTCGTAATGATGACATCCTTGCGGAACAGCAGGTTGGCGCGGATCATCAGGCTCGTTTGATTATGCAAAATGTTTTGCCAGCCTTTTTTCGGAATAAACTGCGGGATGATGACCGTTACCTGATAATTGGACTCCTTTGCCTTCCGTTCGATGGTGTCGACGAATTTCATCAACGGATGGATGATCGTGCGGTAAGGGGAGTGCAAGGTTACCAATCGGATATCAGGCATGAACTTATTCCATTTCTCCTTAAAGACTGTCTCCTCTTCCCGCTCAAAAGGAATATAAACGGCGAAGATTTGATCGGGATGCAGCGATTTCGCATAGTTGATGGAATGCTCCACCACATGGGTGACACCGGCCACTGGCAGGATAATCACGTTTCCTTCGATGGGAACGACCGGTTCGCATGTCGTGATTCTTAACTGATCGGCCAGCGTTTCGTAATGTTTGCTGATCCGGTGGAACGCGTAGATGATAAGCGGCAGGAAGATCAAAACCGGCCATACGTGAGTGAATTTGGTCAGGAAGAACATCATCGCCACCGTAAAGCTGATGAGCGCGCCGACGGCGTTGATGATCAGTTTTTGCATCCATCCCTTCGGCTTTTGTCTCCACCATTTGAGGATCATTCCAGTTTGAGACAGCGTGAACGGGATGAACACCCCTACCGCATAAAGCGGGATCAACTGCTCCGTCTGCCCTTTAAAAGCGATGATAAGCAGGATCGAAAAAGTGCCGAGGATCAAGATACCGTTGGAATAACCAAGACGGTCTCCCCGAATGGTGAACATCCGCGGAATGAATTTGTCCTTGGCCAGGTTGACCGCCAGCAGCGGGAATGCCGAATACCCGGTGTTTGCTGCCAGTACCAAAATCAGCGCCGTCGTCCCTTGAATGAAGAAATACATAAAATGCCGGCCGAAGGTGGCTTCCGCGATTTGTGAAACGACAGTAACCTCCGCTCGGGGGGATATGCCGTAGTAATAAGCCAAAAAGACGATCCCGGAAAAAAGCAGGGCCAACAATCCACCCATGGCCAAAAGAGTTTTCGCCGCGTTGTTCGGAGCCGGTTCCTTGAAGTTCGGAATGGCATTGGAAATGGCTTCGACCCCGGTCAAAGCGGAACTGCCGGAAGCAAAGGCTCGCAGCAGAAGAAACAGGCTAAGGCCGGCAACGGGCGTGCCGATGGGAGTGTGCAGAGTCGGCGAGACGTCCCCTGCGGCGATTTTATATAGACCTGCCCCGATCATGATGAAAATCGCAAACACGAATAGATAAACCGGATAAGCCAAAATGGAGGCGGATTCCGTTACCCCGCGAAGATTCAAAATCGTAATTAGAATGACAAAAGTAACTGCGATGGGAACGGTATACGGATGCAAGCCGTTGAATGCGGAGGTTATCGCGTCCGTTCCAGCGGACACACTGACGGCAACAGTCAAAATATAGTCCACCAGCAAGGACCCCCCTGCTACCAGACCAGGAAACTTCCCTAAATTTTCTTTCGAAACGACATAGGCTCCGCCGCCGTGCGGATACGCAAAGATGATTTGACGATAGGAAAATATAAGAGCCGTAAGCAAAACCAGTACCCCGACGCCGATAGGGATGGAGTACCAAAAGGCCAACGAACTGACGGTCACCAGAACAAGCAAAATCTGTTCAGGTCCGTACGCTACGGACGACAGCGCATCCGAGGAAAGGATGGCCAATGCCTTGGTTTTGTTTAGTTTCTGTTCGCCCAACTCCGCCGATTTTAACGGACGGCCGATCAGGAGCCGTTTTACATAAGAAAACACTATTCTCACCGCCATAAGTAATAAAAATCCGTATGCATATCCTTTACTCAATCAAGCATTTTCAAGCATGTTGCCGCACAATAAAAAAACGCAAGGAGACCTTGCGATTGACCGTTTAGCCAAGCCTTCTCGCCTTTTCAATTTGTGCTTCGTTAGCATAAACCTTGCGTCATATCCTGTAAATCCGGGCCTATGTTCAAAAAAAGTCTTTTTGATCCGTTTTTCTTCATGTATG
>NZ_CBQR020000029.1 GCF_000455485.1 Gorillibacterium massiliense | reverse complement strand
GGCTCAGTCCGCTCCGCAACTCTCGCCGCTTCGTTTTGCGGGGTATAAGACTATGAGAAAAGAAAAAACCCGCATAAACAGCGGGTTTTTTAGCATTTTAAAGATTCCGGCATGACGAAAGACACACGCCAATTAACGGTTGGTATAGCCGGCATCGACGTGCAGAGTGGTGCCGGTCACATAAGACGACTGATCCGAAGCAAGCCACAAGCTTGCTTGGGCGACTTCCCTGCCCTTGCCGAAGCGGTTGAGCAAGCTCAACTGCGGCGCATAGGTTTCCTCTTTGAAACCGAACTGTTCCAGAGCGCCGCGGAGCATCGGAGTGTTCATTAGATTGGCTGACCAACGCTCCGCATATACGCTAGGAAAGGAGCTGACGCAAAAAAGGAGAAGTTCCAAAGAACCTCTCCTCGTTTAAGCTTATATACGCTTTCCAGAATGGCGCACGATGAAATCGACGATCGGTTCCGGGTCCTCCAAGGAATGGGGGTGATGCCCGACCCCCGGTTTCAAGATGTCCTGTATCTCGCCTCCCAGCTCCCGGTATCGAGACGTGAGAATCGCGCCATTTTCCCCAAAAGGCACCGGTTCGTCGGCATCTCCGGCAACGAGCAGGATGGGAATGCCGGCTGCCGCCACCTCTTGAATATGATCCAAGGGATTGCCTTTAAAATACGCTGCTTGCTCTTCCGACAAGCCGTAGCAGTGCAGACATTCCCGCCACTCCTTCTCGTAGCCTGTTCGCTTGCCGTTGCCTCCCGGCCAACTGCGAATATCCAGCACCGGTGCATCCAGATAGAGCGCAGCAACCTTCTCCGGATACCGAACCGCATAGTTAAAGGCGTACAAACCGCCGCGGCTGAAGCCGAACAACGCTGCCTTATCCGCTAAACCAAAAGTTGACTCGATATAGTCTTGAAAATGATGCATGCCCAGAGTAGCTTCCGGGCAGCCGTACATATCCTGAAAGTTGCAATATGCCAGATGCCACCCCCGCTCCACAAGCGCCATGTCCGCCTGGGCAAAGGCGTCAAAAAACTCCGTGCGCCAAATCCACGGTTTTCCCTCCGCCGATTCAGCCGGACAGATGAGAATCGACTCTCTGCCAGATACCTGAAAGTCGTACCGCTTATAGCCGCGCCAATTGGAAACTTCCGTTTGCGTCGAAACCATCAATTTTCCACCTACCTACATCCATCAAATAAAATAAAAAGCCGCAGATGATTGTTCATCTACGGCAAATAGTAATCGTTCTCTTTTCTGGTGGCAAGTTTTTTGTCAAACCAACACACCACCGTACACGCGGGACCGCATACGGCGGTTCTCTTATGAAAGTTCATTGATGATGGGGGTTCCGCTTAGCAATCTCCCGTTTGTAATCGTTACTTCACTTCCGTCGATCAGGTTTGATTCATTGAATAACACCACACAGGTCTATTCCCGCAAAAGCCGAACCGCGAGAGCTTCATACGGCCTCAGGACAAGGTGGGAGAAATCAACAACCGACCGGCCATAGTTATCGATAATCACTTCCCCGCTATCCCCAAAACGCGGTATTTCCACGGTCGATTGGCTTGCTCCAAAGTTAGCCGCGACTACCCAAGCTAGGCCTTCATACCGACGCACATACATGAAAACTTGCTCCGGAACGTCCTCCACCAATTCGTAGTCACCCCAGGCGACGATCGGGTTTAATTTTCTCAGCTCGATCAATCTCCGGTAGCAATGAAAGACGGAATCCGGATCGGCCAGATCCGCCGCGACATTGATTTCCGTGTAGTTGGGATTAACACGCAGCCACGGGCGGCCAGTGGAAAAACCTGCATTCTCCGAAGCGTCCCATTGCATCGGCGTCCGGGCGTTGTCCCGTCCTTTTGCGTTGATAGAGATGATGATCTCCTCTTTACTGTAGCCAGCCTCCAAACGCTCCCGGTACATGTTAAGGCTCTCGATATCCGAAACCTCTGCTATATCCGAGACCGGACAATTGGTCATGCCGATTTCTTCCCCTTGATAGATGTAAGGCGTTCCCTTCATCAGATGCAATAGAATGGCAAACATCTTTGCGCTTTCCACACGCAATTCCTTGTCGTTTCCCCAGCGGGACACAATTCGTGGCAGATCGTGATTGTTCCAAAAAAGGCTGTTCCAACCTTCATCACCCAGCGCGGTTTGCCATTTGCTGAGCACCCTTTTCAATTCACCGACCGGCAGAGCTTTCCAATCCCACTTTTCCTTTCCTTCCTGCTGATCCAAACCGATATGTTCAAATTGAAAGACCATCGACAATTCTTTGCGCTTCGGGTCCGAATAGAGCTTGGCGATCTCAGGTGTCGCCCCCCACGTCTCTCCCACCGTCATAACATCGTACTTGCCAAAAGTCTCGCGGTGCATCTCCTGCAAATAGTCGTGCAGCTTAGGACCGTTTCCGGTAATTTCCTCATCCGGTACTTTTCCGACGAGATCGATTACGTCCATCCGGAAGCCGCCGACACCCTTTTCCAGCCAAAAGTTCATCATATCCCAAACTTCCTGGCGGACATTCGGGTTTTCCCAATTCAAATCGGGTTGTTTTTTGCTGAATAAATGCAAGTAATATTGTCCGCTTGGCTCATCGTATTGCCAGGCGGAGCCGCTGAAGATCGACCGCAGCGAATTGGGAGCTTCGCCGTTGACGGGATCCCGCCATATGTAATAGTCCCGGTAGTCATTATCCTTGCTTTCACGGGATTCGATAAACCACGGGTGCTCATCGGAGGTATGATTCACGACCAGATCCATCACGATCTTGATCCCCCTAGCAGCCGCCTCGCGGATCAGCTCCTCCATGTCGTCCATCGTCCCAAATTCGGTCATGATATCCCGGTAATCGCTGATATCGTAGCCGTTATCGTCATTCGGCGACTTGTAGACGGGGCTTAACCAGATGGCGCCGATGCCTAGCTCCTTCAAATAATCCAAGCGGCCGATCATTCCGCGGAGATCGCCGATTCCGTCTCCGTCGCTATCCTGGAAGCTCCTAGGATAGACCTGATAAACAACTGTCGTTTTCCACCATTCTGCATTCATTGACATCGCTCCTTGATGATCGTTGATTATGGATTGATATAGAGAGTAAACGTTTACTCTCTATACGTAACGAAACATTCCCAGTTTTAAACGGAAGCGCAGTAATTCAAAGAGATACTCTGACGGCTCTGACTGAAACTAATCCCGGGCTAACGGTCGAACCGTCCCTCTTTCCACCAAGCGATGCTGGACAATCCGATTGGATACTTCCTGTTTTCCGCCTATGAGTGCGATAAGCATCTCCAACGCCGACCGCCCCATCAAAGCAAGAGGCTGATGAATCGTCGTAAGGGGCGGATAGATCATTCGCGACACGATCAAATCATCATACCCGATGATGGACAGATCCCGGGGGATCTTGATTCCCCCCTCAAACGCCACCCCCATCGCTCCGATGGCCATCTCGTCGCTGGCAGCGAACAAAGCCGTGAAGGGCGGCGCTTCCGAGAGCAGCTTTTCCATGGCACTCCGGCCGCCTTCCAATTGAAAATCGCCATAAGCCACCCGCGATTCGGAAAAAGGAATGCCGTGATCCTCAAGAGCCTGACGATAACCCTTAAGTCGCGGCAACCCGGTAAGCCGGTCGCCGAGAGTCCCGGCGATCATGGCGATCTCCCGGTGACCGTTCTGTATCAAATAGGTTGTCGCCTGATAAGCCGCTTGTTGGTCGTCGACTTTTACATAGGGGATGGAATCCTTGGAGGCCAGGGTATTGACGAGCACAACCGGTACCCGCATCGCGGCAAGCTCGGTTACGTAATCGTCTTTGATAACCTGACTGGCGAAAATGATACCGTCCACCTGTTTCTCCCGAAGCACCTGCAAATATTTCATCGTTCGCTCTCCGTCCCGGGCCGTGTTGCAGACGATAATGCTGAACCCGTTCTCGTGGGCCGCTTCCTCCATGCCATGCAGGATATCGGTCGAGAAGCCGCCGGAAACATTGGGAAACAAGACGCCGATCGTCTGCGTCCGCTTGTTGACAAGCCCCCTAGCAATTGCATTTGGCCGGTAGCCGAGCTCTTCGGCGACCTGAAGCACCTTGCGTTTCGTTCTGTCCGAAAAGCCGGACAGGTTATGCAGCACTCTGGACACGGTAGCTGCCGAAACATTCGCCTTTTTTGCCACATCTTTAATTGTCGGTACATGCGTATCTTGATCCATTATCTTCGCCGCCCAAAATAGAGTAAACGTTTAACCTAACCCCACTATAAAAATTCCTTTGCCTTTTGTCAACGCATTCCGCCCCCGGTCTGATAATGGTACGGGGAGCACCAACCCATCAAATCGACACCGACTGGTGGTGGTCGCTGGCAAGCGTACCTGTCCGTCAGGAAATTTTAGCTGACGAGACGAAACCGAAACACGAGTCTCAGTCCGAACCGTCTGCAAAATAAACAGGCTGCCGGGACTTTCCCAACAGCCTGAGGACAGCTAATCTGCCCCTTTTCTATTTGAGCGCCGATTGTTTATCGCGGGCAATTCGCGTCGCTTCCACCATGTTCCGCAACGCCTGGACGGTTTCCTCGCGGCCGCGAGTTTTCAGCCCGCAGTCCGGGTTGATCCAGAACAGCTGAGGATCCAAAACCCGGAGAGCCCGGTCGATCATGCTCGTCATTTCTTCGACGGCGGGTACCCGGGGGCTATGGATGTCGTAAACCCCTAGACCGATACCAAGGCCGTATTGATTTTGCTCAAAGCTATGAATCAATTCACCGTGGCTGCGGGACGTTTCGATGGAAATGACGTCGGCATCCATGTCTTGGATGGAATCGATCATGTCGTGGAATTCGCAATAGCACATATGGGTGTGAATCTGGGTGGAGTCCTGCACCGTGCTGGTGGTGATGCGGAATGCCCTGACCGCCCATTCCAGATAACCGGCTTTTTCGGTTTCCTTTAGAGGCAGGCCTTCCCGTACCGCCGGCTCATCGACCTGAATCATCCCGATGCCCGCTTTTTCGAGTGCTTCCACTTCTTGTCTCAAGGCATAAGCCAATTGGTAGGCGATCTCTTCCCGGGGAATATCGTCACGGACGAAGGACCAGTTCATAATGGTGATCGGTCCCGTCAGCATTCCCTTCACGGGGCGGTTCGTCTTGGATTGGGCATAACGGGTTTCTTCTACGGTCATATCCCCGGTAAAAGCTACGTCACCGTAAATCACCGGCGGCTTCACGCAGCGGGAGCCGTAGGATTGTACCCATCCGTTTTGGGTAAAGGCGAACCCGGCCAGCTTCTCACCGAAGAATTCGACCATATCCGTACGTTCAAACTCGCCGTGCACCAACACGTCGAGCCCGATTTCTTCCTGCAGCTTGATCCAGATATCGATTTGCTCCTGGATGTAGGCATCATACTGGCTCTGGCTCCATTCACCCTTGCGCCAAAGCTGCCGCGCTTTCCGTACTTCCGCAGATTGCGGGAAGCTGCCGATGGTCGTCGTCGGCAAAAGCGGCAGCTGCCACTTCGCCTGTTGAGCGGCATACCGCTTGGCAAAAGGCTCGGAACGCTTCGGCTCGACAGAACGAATCCCGGCAACGGCTTGGCGGATATCCTGGCGGTTGCGTTCCTCCGAATCGCGAAGGCCGATCAGATCTTGATCATGCTTCTTCAGCTCGGCTGCAGCCGAGGTTCCACCGAGAGTACGCGTAAGCAGCGCCAGTTCATCCAGCTTTTCGTCGGCAAAAGCAAGCGCGTCGCGTAAAACCGGCGACAGCTTGGTTTCCCGGTCCACAGACACCGGCACGTGCAGCAGACTGCAGGAGGACTGAACGATGATCCGGTCTGCCGGAACGATTTTCTCCAAGGTTTGAAGGAGGGTTTGCTTTTCTTGCAAAGAGGCTTTCCAAATGCCGCGGCCGTCGATCACCCCAGCACCCAAAACCTTGTCCGCCGGGAAGCCCAGCGCTTGCAGTGCTTGAAGATTGCCCTTATATCCGTGAACAAAATCAAGCCCGATGCCTTTCACCGGCAGCTTGACGATGTCGCCATACCGCTCCACCGATTCAAAATACGTTTGCAGCATGATGTTCAGCTTCGGCGCAGCTTTTGTGAATGTCGAATAAATCTGCCCCAGCCGCTTCACATCTTCATCGTCCGTATGGGTGACAAGGATCGGCTCATCCATTTGGACCCACTCCACTCCCTCTTGCTCCAGCTCTCGCAAAATTTGCACATAAAGAGGAAGCAAACGGTCAAGCCATGCATCGAATTCAGACGAATCGTAGCCTTTGGATAATTTCAGAAAGGTAAGCGGACCGACGATTACCGGTTTTCCTGCAATCCCCAGCTCCGCCTTTGCCTCGCGGTAGGCCGCCAAAGGCTTGTTTTCGGTCAGCGACGGAGTCGCTCCCTGAAGCTCCGGCACAATATAGTGATAATTGGTATTGAACCATTTGGTCATTTCGCTTGCAGCCGCTTCCGCCGTTCCCCGGGCAACGCCGTAATAAACGGACAACGGAACAACGCCGCCTTTATAGTTAAAACGTTGGGGAATCAAGCCGAACATGGCCGCCGTATCCAATATATGATCGTAAAAACTGAAATCGCCCACAGGAATGAGGTCGATCCCTTTATTCAGCTGCTTTTGCAGATGGTTTAAGCGGATCTCCTTCAGACGCTGAAGAAAATCACCCTCCGCCAGCTTGCCTGCCCAAAAGGCTTCCAGCGCCTTCTTCCATTCCCTGTCGGCACCTATACGCGGATAACCCAATACGCTGCTCTTCATCATGATCGCTCCTCGTTCTTTATTAGTAAAGAAGGTATCATATTTTTGGCAGCATAAAGTAATTCGATTATTGCATATCTGGATATAGCCTAAGGCTATAACGAAGGTAAAAAAGCTTACGCTTGGCCAACCGCCCGACCAAGGGCTTCCACATAGGCGGCTCCCAGCTTCGTCAACACTTTGTTTTTCTGGGATATCCAGCCGACATGGATGGTTTCCTCGCATTCCAGCGGCACGGGGATGATTTCGTTGCCGTTCAAGTCCGCGCTCAGCACCCCGGTGGAAATGGTGTAGCCGTTGAGCCCGATAAGCAGGTTGAACAGGGTCGCCCGGTCGTGGACACGGATACTCTTTTTATGCGCCATGGTGCTTAATATCTCTTCCGCAAAATGAAACGAATTGTACTCCCCCTGATCGAAGCTCAAATACGGATATTGATTCAATTGGCTGATGGCTACACTTTTTTCCTTCGCCAACGGGTTGTTCACGCTAATAAAAATATGCGGTTTCGCCGTAAACAAGCGGGTAAACTGCAAATTGGCAGCACGCAGCAGCTTGTTGATCACTTTTTCATTGAATTCGTTGACGTAGAGGATGCCAATTTCACTGCGCATGCTTTTGACGTCTTCAATAATGTCGTGAGTCTTCGTTTCCCTCAGCGCCAGCTCATATTCATCCTGGCCGTATTCCCGTACCAAACTGACAAAGGCGTTTACCGCGAATGCGTAATGCTGGGTGGACACAGAAAAATGCTGGGGCGATGGTTGGGCGTGCAAGTACTTGCTTTCGAGCAGCTCCGCTTGCTCCACTACCTGCCGGGCATAGCCCAAAAACTCGACGCCTTCCCGGGTCAAGGTTATGCCTTTATTGGATCGTTCGAAAATGGTCAGCCGCAGCTCCTCCTCCAATTCACGGATAGCGTTGGACAGACTAGGCTGGGTAATGAACAACCGCTTCGCCGCTTCGTTCATGGAACCGCGGTTCGCCACTTCTATGATGTATTTCAACTGCTGCAGAGTCATGGATTCTCCTCCTGATCTCCTTTGTAATAATCGACGGCAAAATTGTGAAAGTGCCGGGCGGCTTTGGATAAATAATGCTCTTTCCGCCATAGCAGGTGCAGCGTCCACCGGCAAGCCGGTTCGGAAATTTCCAGAAAATGTAGCCCGGACGCCTCTGCTTCATTATGAGCAGCCGCTACAGGCTGAAAGGCGATGCCGAGCCCTGCCCGCACTAAGCCTTGAATCGCCGCCGGTTCATCACCAACGCATACGATAGACGGAGTAAACCCCGCCTCCCGGCAGTAGCTATCCGTTATATCGCGGAAGCTGTATCCGGTTTTCAGGCTGACAAAGGATTCCTCCGCCACATCCTGCAAACGGACACTTGTCAGGCCAGCAAGAGGGTGTGAAGGCGGGACGGCTAGAAGGATACTTTCCGTAAACAACGGCAGGCAGTTAATCTCGGGATGCTGAAGTGGCATATAGGAGAAAAAGAAATCGATGTCGCCTTTTTCCAAGAGCTGTGACTTCTTCTCTTCCGATGGGGCTTGGGTGACACGAAAGCGGACATCGGGATACCGGGTAAGAAAGGCGCCCAACAACTCGGAAATGCGGTTCAATGTAGTCACTGCCAACGTGATCTGCCCGTGCTCCAAACCGGTCATATCGGCCAGCTCCCGCCGTCCTTCTTCCAGCGCCGTTAGCGCCGTGTCCGTTCTCGCAAGAAAAGCTTTCCCGTAGGCGTTGAGCCGAATCTGCCGGCCGTGCCGGTCAAACAGCGGGACGCCAAGATCGCTTTCCAACCTTGCAATGGCCATACTGAGTGCGGGCTGAGCGACATTCAGCTCACGGGCCGCCTTCGTCATGTGCTCTAAACGGGCAACTTTTTGAAAATAGGTAAGCTGCAGCAAGTCCAAATGAAATCCCGCCTTATATCAAATACGTTATCGATTTATCACTAAATATATATTTTTTATTATAAAGAAGCAAAGGTATAATGGAATTTATGAACTTACTTAAACGTTATTTTATCTTCTTTGCCGGTCTGTTTCTCATGGGCTTGGGAATCGCCCTTATCACGAAAGCGGATATCGGCACTTCCCCGATTTCCAGCGTCCCCTATGTGCTCAGCTTGAAATTCCCTCTTTCCTTCGGGATGTTTACTTTTGTTATATGCATCCTGTTTGTGCTCCTGCAAGCCGTTCTACTCCGCGGCCGTATGCCACTACGGGACTACCTGCAGATTGCTGTCGGCCTCATCTTCGGTTATTTCGTCGATGCGGGCATGGCCGTTCTGTCCCATGCAAGCTTTCCGGACTATTGGGAAAAAATCATTGCCTTAGTAGCCGGTTGCTTCATGCTCGCTATAGGCGTCAATGTGCAAATCGCCGCTGGTACCGTCTTGAATCCTGCGGAGGGCATCGTCAAAGTGCTGGCTGACCGGACGAAAGCCGAATTCGGTAACGTAAAAATGATATTCGATTGGAGCCTCGTCGCCATCGCTCTGCTCCTCTCGCTTCTTGCCTTCGGTTCCATGCAGGGCTTAAGGGAAGGCACGGTGATCTCCGCTCTGCTCGTCGGCCAATTCGTCAAGCTGGTCCGCAGGATCATGGTGAACGTAAGCAGCAAACGATTGGCGGCACGGGAAGGATATAAGTTGAACGAAGGATTGTAACAATCGTTACGGTGGAACTGCGGATCATTTTGTCTTCCGGTCGCTGTTGTTTTCAGATTTCTTGATTTGAACTGTTTATAGCGGATGAAATCCGAAAACAAAGGCGAACGCTAACGCTCCTCCAGACAAAATGTCCTCCATTCCTCCTTCGATCGTTACTCCTTAATGGTTCAACTTCTATTACATAAAAAAGCCGCCAAACCTGGCGGCTGCTTTCGTTTTGTAATCGTATGTCAGTAGCCCATTTCTTTGAGGATACGGGAAAGGACGGATAGTCGCTCTCCAATCATTTCGTCATCGGCGCGAAGGGCTTGGGCGAACAGCTTGATGTCCTCGTTAATTTTCTCGTTATCGGTGCATACGGACACCGTCATGGCATCTCCCTGCATACCGACGCGGTCGATGACCGGATTCTCTGGGTCATACAAATGCTCGTGACGGTACGACTCGCGGAGATACTCCATGGAGCGTCCGATGAGAATTGCCAAGTCCAACACACGATGGAGAGGCAGCTCCTCCGATTGCCGGGACCATTTTTCCCCGGTGTACCGCCATACTTTTGCCGAGATTTCCACCTTTCCCCGATCATTCCACTGGGCCAGCCCCAAAGAAAGTCCTTTCGCATCTGTGTTGCCGACATACCGGCCATCCACCTGCTCATAATTTTCCGACACGATCACTGGTTTATGCTTCAAAGTCGTGGGGATCTTCATTTTTATCGCCTCCAATCGAGTTACTTATTTACTAAATTACTAATATGCTTCAGTGTACCTTCTCCCCCGTCGCAAGTCAATCGGTAGTGCCCATTCGCGAAACCCTTTGATCATTAGGACCTGGTCATGGTAAAATCCTTTTGAGATCGCTCAAGCTCGTCTTCTCCCTTTCAACAAAAGCGGTCGGCAGCAAAAATACATAAAAGAGAGAGGGTAATATACATGATCATTGCGCCTAAAACCCGCGGATTTATCTGCACGACGGCTCATCCCGACGGCTGCGCCCAGCAGGTCAAGGAACAAATGGAATATGTGAAGTCTCAGCAAAAGATTGACGGTCCCGCCAACGTTCTGGTCGTTGGAGCATCCACCGGCTACGGACTGGCCTCTCGCATCGCCGCAGCCTTCGGCGCTGGCGCCAATACCATTGGCGTCTTCTTCGACAAAGCAGCGGAAGGAACTCGCACGGCCTCAGCCGGCTGGTACAATTCAGCCGCTTTTGAAAAACAAGCCGAAGAGCTTGGCCTTAAATCCTTCAGCATCGTCGGCGACGCCTTCTCCGACGCCATCAAGGAAAAAACCATCGACTTGATCAAAACCGAGCTGGGCTCCATCGATTTGGTTGTGTACAGCATCGCTTCGCCCCGCCGTACCCACCCTGTTACCGGCGAAACCTTCTCGTCCGTTATCAAACCGGTAGACGAAGCGTATACCAATAAAACGCTGAACTTCCATACCGGCGAGATTTCTACGGTTACCGTCGAACCGGCAACGGAGGACGAAGTGCGCCAAACCATCGCCGTCATGGGCGGTGAAGACTGGAAGATGTGGATCGATCAGCTGCAGGCAGCCGGCGTTCTCGCCGAAGGGGCAACCACCGTCGCCTATTCCTATATCGGCCCGGAGATTACCCATCCGATTTACAAGGAAGGCACCATCGGCCAAGCTAAGAATGACTTGGAACGAGTTGCGAACCTGCTGAACGACCAATTGGCTGCAACTGGCGGACAAGCTTACGTTTCCGTCAACAAAGCTCTTGTCACCCAGTCCAGCTCCGCGATTCCCGTCGTGCCGCTGTACATCTCCGCTCTCTACAAAGTCATGAAGGACAAAGGATTGCATGAAAACTGCATCCAGCAAATGTACCGCCTGTTTTCCGAGCACCTGTACCGGAAAGACGGCACCCATGAAAAAGACCGCCTGATTCGCATCGACGATTGGGAAATGCGCAGCGACGTGCAAGAGGAAGTCATGAAGCGCTGGGCTGCTCTGGAAACGGACAACGTGAACGACTTGTCCGATCTGGAAGGCTACCGCAGAGATTTCTTCCAGTTGTTCGGCTTTGAAGCTAAGGGCGTCGACTACGAAGCTGATGTCGACCCGAACGTGGCCATTCCACATCAGGTTTAGTCCAAAACTTATCCGCATCAATAAAAGAAGCGCCTCTGTCTCGCCGGCTTACTGCCGGAGGAACAGAGGCGTTTTTGACATTCTGAAGATCGTTAAATATTTTCTGTACGCAACCCGTCGAGAATGTTTTCTTTGCGCACCTTAGAGCCGGAATACAGCATGGAAGCTCCTACGACCAGGAACACGGCCAATACCGCGATTCCTACGCTTCCCCACGGAACGGTAAAGCGGAACGAGAAGCTGCCGGATAGCGCCTTGTAGAGCAGCAGCATCGCGCCGAAGCTCAGCGGCAGCCCGTACAGCAAAGCTTTTATTCCATAAAAGAGGCTTTCGAAGCGGATCATTTTGTTGAAGCCTTTCGGCGTCATACCGACAGAGCGCAGCATGGCGAATTCCCGCTTGCGCAAGGAAATGCTGGTGGAAATAGTATTGAAGATGTTGGAGACAGAAATAGCGGTAATGAGGGACACAAACCCATACGTGAAGATAGACATGATCGTCATCATCTGCTGGTCCTGCTGCCTGCTTTTGTACACATTCCAGATGGTCAGAACCGGATTGCTGCTTTGATTGCTTCTCCATTTCTCGATGTCGTTTTGCAGCCCGATAGGATCGCCGCTTTTCAGATAAAGACTTGTTGACAGATTGCCGACGGCTTTTGCGCTCTTTCTCAGAGCGTCAAGCGTATCCATGGGCATAACGGCGATAAAGCGGCTTTCCTTGTCCAGATGAACAACGCCCATGGGCAATTTGTCCGTCAAGGCTCCCACCGACACATCGGCGAAACGGTCCGTGGTGCTTGTTTCGGGGTTGGACCAGAGAAGGGGAAGAATCGTCCCCGTTTTCAAATGGATGGCCTTCGTATCGATATACTTGCGCGTTTTCGGATCGCCAAAATGAGCCGCGTCGATGACGATGGCAGCCGGTTTGGCGCCGTTGAAATAGGAATCGGGCGAAACGCCGGCTTCCCTGGCATACTGGGTAAAATGATCTTTCGTCAAGCCAATCATGGTGACCGTATAAGGATACATCCCCGCATCCGGGTTCGAACTGCCTTCCTCGCTCCCTTTTAAATAGTCCGCTGCCTGATCCGCCGTCGCGTTCATCACCGCGTCGAACCGCAATATCCGCGAAGCCTCCGTCACTTTGTCCATGTTCTCGATATGGCTATATACCGTTTGCACGTCGGCTTCCTCCATATTGTAGGCGGAAACCTGAATATCGAAATTCATATTATCCTGGCTGATGCTGACGGATTTTTGCAAATAAAAAGTGAACGACGACACGGACAGAAACAATATCAAGCTGATGATGAGGGAAAAAACCGTCGCCCGGTACCGTCGCCGGTTCCGCTTCAAGTTCTTCAAGCCTACCTCCGCCTCGAAACCAAACAGCTTCCGCGTCCACTTGGACGTTTTCACACTGCGGCTCGTGAGCCGGATGTCCTGGGTTTGGCGGATCGCATCAATGGGCGAAATCCGGGACGCCCTTCTCGCCGGAATGTACGAGGAAACGAAGATGGTGATAATCGAAAGACCGACCGCCAGCAATATGGAATAAGGAGAGACGACCAATTTGAACTTCTCTTTGATATCCATCACGTTTTGCAGAATGGGATTGATCACCGTGAAGGTGATGCCGATTCCGACCAAACCACTGATAAGGCCAAGCGGGATGCTGATGAGGCCGATAACGCCTCCCTCAAAAAACACAGAGCTCCGCTTTTGCTTGCGGGTTGCCCCGATACTGGAAAGCATGCCCAAGTGTCGGGAGCGCTCGGAGACAGAGATGGCGAAAGCATTGTAGATCAAGGAGATGGAGCCGATCATGATAATCGCCATGATGATGGCCATTAAGGAATACAAGACGCTGCGGAGATTGTCGTCTTTAACGGCGCCGGAATATCGCAAGAGAGAACTATTATACTGATGATTCGATATGGATAGCTCCTTCGCCAGCTCATCTCCATGCTTGAAAATCGATGGGGTGATCTTATTGACTTTCACAAAGGCATCGACGGTATCGCCTGGCTGCAGATGCGCTTCGTCCACATAAGAAAGCACCGTGTAGCCGGGAGCCCAAGTCGGTTCCCAATCGGGTCGGGCGATTACCCCGACGATTTTATAATCACGTGCTTGCAATCCGACAAGCTGCTCCTGCATGCGGTTTTCGCTGTCTCTCAGAAGCGAACTGTTTTGCGACAGCTCCGTAGGCGGCTCGGCGGCAGGCGCTGCCGAATCTCCACCGGCGCCTTTACCCGAATTTTCTTTATCCGGCAGGGACTCTCTCTGACCGACGTTCAAATGCAAGACGTCGCCGATTTTATAGTCCTGGCCGCCATTGGCTCGCACATGCTCGGCGATAACGGCTTCGTCTGGCGAAGAAGGCAGCCGCCCGTCGATCAGATCGACGGAAAAATCGTGGAAGCCGGCGGCACTATAAGCCCGCACGAACAGATAGGGCTTATCAACGTTGGCTGGATGTTCGAGAGCGGCATATCCGATATCCCGGCTGAGGGCCGTTTCGGCGGTTGCTCCGTCTTTCTCTATCCCTTTCAGCTGATCGGACGTAACCGCATTATACAAGACATGCCAATCGCCCGTTTCCGCGATGGTGCTGCGTTTCATCAGATCTATGAAGGAAGTTCCTAGAGAAGCGACGGCTGTGAGCATGGCGACAGAGATGATAACGCCGAAGAGGGTTACCAAAGTCCGCTTTTTGTTCAATCGCATGTGGCGGACGGTGAGCCGGTTCATGACGTTCATCTGCGGATCACCTCATCCTTTGCGATCCGCCCGTCGGCGATGGTGATGATCCGGTCAGCCTGTAGGGCGATGCGCTCGTCGTGAGTGATGACGATGAGGGTTTGATTGTACTGTTTGTTGAACATTTTCAACAGCTCGATGATTTCGTGACTATTCTGGCTGTCCAGGTTACCAGTCGGCTCATCCGCCAGTACGATGGCAGGGTTGTTGATCAGCGCCCGCCCGATGGATACCCGCTGCTGCTGGCCGCCAGACAGTTGATTGGGCAGATGGGACAAGCGGTTCTCCAGGTTCAACGCGGTAACGATCTCCTTGAGCTGTTCAGGCACCACTTTGTGGTTGTCCAGCAGCAGCGGCAAGGTGATGTTTTCCTCCACATTCAACACAGGTATTAGATTGAAAAACTGATATATCAGCCCGATCTGGCGTCTGCGGAAGATGGCCAGCTTGTTTTCATCCAATTGATAGACGTCCGTGTTATCCACGAACAGCTTGCCGGACGTAGGTCGGTCCACACCACCGAGAATATGCAGCAGCGTCGATTTGCCCGATCCCGACGGACCGATGATAGCCACGAACTGCCCTTTCTCCACGGTAAAGGAGACATCATCCAGCGCCTTCACTGCCGTGTCACCGCTGCCGTATATTTTTGACAAGTGTTCAATGCGTAAAATTTCCATGAAAAGAAGCCCTCCTGCTTTCGTAATATCTTCACTATATCCGTTGCAGGTGACTTTCCGGTGACTGCCAAGGTGACAGTTTCGTCACTGTCCTATTTGCTTGTAAAACCGTACGGTAAAAGCTGTGCCTTTCCCTTGTTCGCTCTTGACTGTAAGTTCCGCCTGCTGGTTCACTAGAATGGTCCGGGCCATGGCGAGCCCGATGCCGACGCTGTCCGGCGCTGCCGACTTGCCTTTATAAAAGCGTTCGAAAATATGAGGCAGATCCTCCGGATCGATGCCTCCCCCATTATCCGCGATATGAATTTCGGAATAAAGCGGATTCTCGCTGTAGCGGATGGCAATTTCCCCGCCGGGGGCCGTATGCTCCACTCCATTTTTTAAAAGATTGATCAGTGCCTCAGCGGTCCAATTCAAATCGCCGGTAAAAGCCGCCTCCGCATCCCCTTGGATGTTGAGCTTCTGCTCTTTGAGCTCCATCGGAATGAGCAGCGGCGCCGTCGCTTTATCCACCAGCTCGACGATGCGATGACGTTCTTTTTTGAATGGGATGGTTCCCGCATCGATCTTGGACAACTTGAGCAAGGAGGTAACCAGCCATTCGATGCGGTCCAACTGGGCGCGGATACTGCGGAGAAACTCCCGCCGCTTATCCTCTGTCAATTGCGGATTGCCGAGAAGATCGGTCATCACCAGCATGGAGGTGAGCGGCGTTTTCAGTTGGTGGGAGATGTCCGATAAGGCGTCGGCTAAATACTTCTTGTCCTTTTTCAGAAGTTCCGCCTGTTCGGATAGGGTCAGTGTCATCTTGTAAATCTCGCTCTTCAAAATGCTGAGCTCGCCTTCCCGGTTGTCGCGAATATCGAGACTGTAGTTCCCCGCGCGAATCACCCGCAGGTCATAGGAAAGCTTGCGAATCGCCTTGTATCTCCGCCAGGAGAACAGCAAGTGGAGGACTGTCAGAAGCATGCCAAGCAACACCACGAGGAGCGTCGCATTCGTCTGATAGCTATACCCTGCAGCTGCACCTAAAATGACCAGAATAATCGAGAGCAAAAGCTGCCAGAGCATTTCCCGATTGCGTACCATTTAGTCCCCCACCTTATAGCCGATTCC
>NZ_CBQR020000028.1 GCF_000455485.1 Gorillibacterium massiliense | reverse complement strand
TCCACGCACCGTCCGAATCAGCAGGGGATTAGCCGGATCATCCTCAAGCTTTTCGCGCAGCCTTTTGATATAGACTGTCAGAGTATTGTCGTTGACAAAATCGCCGGCGATATCCCAGATCCCTTCCAGCAGCTGATTTCGGCTCAGCACTTGCCCGGAGTTGGTAACAAAGGTCAACAACAAACGATACTCCAGCGGGGTTAGCGCCACTTCCTGATCGTTTTTATATACCTTCGCTTCCAATGTTTGTATGCGGACCGGCCCTAGCTGCAAAGCCGTTTTGGTCTCCTCGTTTCTGGAATAGCGCCGCAAAACGGATTTCATCCGGGACAGCAGCTCCCGAACGCGAAACGGCTTCGTAATATAATCATCCGCGCCCATATCCAAGCCCATGACGACATTGACCTCATCATCCCGGGCCGTCAGGAAAATAACGGGCACATCCTGCATCGCTTTTGCTTCCCGGCATAGCTCGTACCCGCTGCCGTCGGGCAGTGTCAAATCCAATAGCAGAAGATCGAAAGGTTCTTGTCCGCCTAGAGCGTTCCTCGCCTCCTGCAAAGTGCCGCAAATCGCGACGCTGTATCCTTCTTGGGAAAGAGAATACTCTAGCCCCGCCGCAATAGCTTTATCGTCTTCCAAAATCAAAACGTTCAAAATGATCACCACGGTTTTCATAAAAATGGATTACAACCATTATACCCAGCTTCTGGTTTTGAGAAAGCCCCTTGGAACGGAGAAAAGCTCATTCAACAAAAAATTCCACCTCCCGGCGAGCGTCATTGGGGGGTGGAACCTAGATTATATCGATTGTCCTTTTTGCTCAGCAATATGCACGGTTCTAGGGCTCAGACCTCCGGAAAGAGTGCCGTGGAGAGATACCGCTCTCCCGTATCCGGAAGCAAGACCACGATGCGTTTGTTTTTGTTTTCCGGCCTCTTGGCGATTTGCAGCGCGGCGAAAGCGGCGGCGCCGGATGAAATGCCTACGAGCAGACCTTCTGTTTTGGCCAGCGTTTTGGCGGTTTCAAAGGCGTCTTCGTTTTTAACCGGGATGATCTCGTCGACGACCGAGGGATTATAGTTTTCGGGAACAAAACCAGCGCCGATCCCTTGGATGGCATGAGCCCCCTTTTTCCCTCCGGAAAGCACGGGCGAATCGAAAGGCTCCACCGCAATGATCTGGACAGACGGCTTCCGCGCCTTCAGCGCTTCCCCAACGCCGGATATGGTACCGCCCGATCCGACACCGCCGACGAAGAAATCGATATCGCCGCCGGTATCCCGCCATATTTCTTCAGCGGTTGTCTTCTTGTGGATGTCCGGGTTGGCAGGGTTTGTGAACTGCTGTGGAATAAAAGCTTTGGGAAGTGATGCAGCGATTTCCTCCGCCTTCTTAATGGCGCCCTGCATTCCTTCATGTGCCGGTGTCAGCACTAGTTCCGCACCCAAAGCAGTCAATAGCTTCCGGCGTTCAACACTGAAGCTCTCCGGCAGCGTAATGATCAATCGGTAACCCAAGGCAGCTGCCGCCAGAGCGAGCCCGATTCCTGTATTGCCACTGGTCGGTTCGACAATGACGGTATCTTTGTCGATGACTCCCCGCTCTTCCGCATCTTTAATCATGGCATGACCGATGCGGTCTTTCACACTGCCCCCAGGGTTAAAAGCCTCCAGTTTCGCGATGATGCTCGCTTCGATCCGATGCTTCCCGGCAAAATTGGCTAGCTCAAGCAGCGGCGTGTTGCCGATCAATTCCGTAAGATTTTTTGCGATTCCAGACATGCTATCCCTCCGCATTTTGCAATCCCGACTTTTTTACTCGGGTTATAACTTTTAGCTTACCACTTGCGGAGGATAATCACAAGTTGAGCCCGTCAAACAGCAAGTTTTGAGCCAGTCAAACAGCAAGTTTGGCCAGTCCTTTTCAATCATTAATGTCATTAATCAAAAATACTTTATCACCTAAATGAATTTCTCCCGGTTCGATAACAGATGCATAAACACCGAACGATAAGCCCATCTTCTCGTTGACGATTTTAAGCAAAGATGGGTCCTTTTCCTGAGTGTCAGGGTCCATCGTAATTATGACGCAGCGTTGGCAGAAACTGTCCACCTGAAGCTGAACACCGCCTATGACGATACGCTTTCCAATCCAGTCGCCTTCGAGTGGCGCATCGTCGTTTAATACAACGAGGAAGTTGGCACGGAAGCGGCGTTGGTCCAAAGGCTTGCCCCATAACGATTCCAGTCTTTTTAAGGTGGCATCGGTTACCAGCAAAATGCTCGCCCCATCCACCGATAACAACTGGGGATGCTCCGGGTGCTCCTGCCCCAGGCTGGACATCGTGATTGGGGTGTCCGTTAAACTTTGAACTTCGGCGAGCAACTGCTCGTCCCAACCGAAAGAGCGGCCATCCGGTGACGTCACTTGAATACCCTCGTCATCGAAATGCGCCTTGTACTTTAGCATTTGGGGAAGTTTTCTGGCAGTTATATATCTGTACCATCCGGACTTGGTTTCGTCATAGAAGCTGCCAAACCGGTCGCCCACCATGCCGTAAGGCGCGATGTCGCATGCTTTGAGTCGTTCGCCGGCCATGGATTTGACGGGGTACCGGTAAATTTCACTGATTTCGCCTACGGTTATTTGCACAAAGATGCTCCTTCTATTTGGTTACCTTGGATAGCTTCATTTTACATGAGGAGCTTTCGTTCCGTAAACGCACTGTAAGTCAAACGGTCAACTCGCTGGATTCCACCGCCGCTGTTTTTCGGTTTCCGCTCCATTTAAAGAGCAGTATCCCGCATAAAATGACCAACACACCAACCAAATGCCGGGCGGTAAAGGGCACCCTTTCCAGTCCGAACCACCCCATGGAATCCAGCAGCAGCGCAAAAATCAATTGCGAGGATAGCGATATGGCAATGGCAAAAGTTGGCCCGAGCCGATTGACACCTTGGGTCAAGCACACGACGACCCCAACTCCGAGAATACCGCTGAAATAATACCAGGGCTCCATATGCCCGACGCGGAAAAAACCGCTCCCTTCCGACAATAACCCGATGGTAAAGGAAGCCAGAAAGCCAAGAGCCAGCACGAGGACTGTCGTTTTCCCCGATCCTGTACGAGCGCTAACCTTACTGTTGAAAATATTTTGCACGCTGACCAGCGATCCGGCCAACAGAGCGAATAATAACCCGAATCCCATCCTGCATCTCTCCTTACTTTTCGTAAATATTGCTTCCCGCCAGCTCGCTCAACTTCTCCCGATCGATAACGACGATAGAGCCCCTTCTCCGTTCAATCAACTGCTCCGAGCTGAGCTTGCGAATAATCCGGTTCAAATGCCGGTAGCTGGTACCGATAAGATTGGCGACATCCGTCAATTTGTAGGTACTGAGTTCGCCGCGGAATTCTTCATCCGATTTATCATAGGAAACGGATAGCAAATAACTGGCCAGCCGCACTTCAACTGGATACAAAAGACTAAAGCTCATGGATATCGACTTCGTGTAAAACTTATGGGTGATCATTTTCAGCAAAAATTGCAACAGAGGTGGGTGTATGGAAGCATGTTTTCTCAACAACCGGTAGGAAATGCCGATCATCAGGACCGGGGAAACAGCTTCGACTGTATTCAGGTATTCCGCATCCTGCACATACTCCACATCGCCGATGAGGTCCAACGGAGTTCGAAAACACAATATAATCGTCTTGCCTTCCGCCGATGTGGTAAACACCTTGACCTTGCCTTTGACAAGTACGTATAATACCGCCGCCGGGTCCCCTTTGGAGCAGATAAGCTCACCCTGTTCAAAATGATACAATCTCAAATGCGTTAAAAGCGGCTTTGGGAAAGTTTCCGCCAGTTGATACTCGCGCAAATACGCTTCGATCCGCCCGCTATCCATGATCTCCTTCATCGCAATCGTACCTCTCTATCTTCCGTTATCCGCCCAAAATCACTACACCGGCGATCATCAACCCGATGCCGGCGAACTGCGGCAGCCGCATTTTTTGCTTTTCCAGTCCGAACCATCCCCACCGGTCCGCGACAAAAGCCACAAGAAGCTGAGCGATCATCAGTACGGAGACAGTCAGCGTTACGCCTGCCTGCCGGATCGCCGTGACGTTGCTGAAAATTACAATGGCGCCAAAGGCCCCTCCAATCCAGTATAACGGTTTAACCTGCTTCATAGCCTGCCATTTTCCGTCCCGCATGAACAGACTGACCAGAATCGCGGTAACAAAGCCTGTAAATTGAGTCAGAGCCGCCGCTTGCCAAGTGCCAATTCCGTTGCTGATCTCTGTATTGGCCACACCTTGCAAGGTAATGAAGAGGCCTCCAAACAAGGCAAAAAGCCACCCTTTCATTTTTCGTTCTCCCCCTCGTTCGTATTCGATCCTGTTCCTAATTAAAAAGCAATGACGATACCAGTGAAAAGGACATATGTCCTGAAAGACAAAAAGAAAGGAACCCGGATCAACCGGATTCCTTTCGGCATGAAAGATGCTCTTAGTCCTCAAACTCCACGTTATGATACACTTGCTGCACATCTTCCAGATCTTCCAAAGTGTCGATCATCTTCTCGAAAGGAGCTAGTCCTTCTTCGGGAAGAGTAACAAAAGTCTGCGGCAACATGGACACTTCCGCAACCGTAAACTCGGAGATGCCGGCATTCCTGAGCGCATCCTGCACCGCCTGGAATTCTTCCGGGGCTGAGTAGATCATGACGTTATCTTCCTCTTCCTCCATGTCGCCAACGTTGACGTCCGCTTCCAGTAGAATTTCCATCACTTCGTCCAGCGAGCGGTCAGCTACGCCGATCACGGCCGTTTCGTCAAACATATAGGAAACGGAGCCGGAAACGCCCATATTCCCGCCGTTTTTGCTGAAAGCGGCGCGGACGGTGGATGCCGTACGGTTGACGTTATTCGTGAGCGCATCCACGATCACCATGGAACCATTCGGTCCGAAGCCTTCATAACGCAGTTCCTCATACACTTCGTCGGAGCTGCCTTTCGCTTTATCGATGGCCCGGTCAATGATTGCCTTCGGCACATTATAGGTTTTGGCGCGTTCCAGAACAACCTTCAGTGCGCTGTTGGATACCGGATCGGGCTCGCCTTTTCTCGCGGCCACGTAAATCTCAAGGCCGAACTTGGCATAAACCCGGCTGACGTTTGCATCCTTCGAAGCTTTCTTTTCCTTGATATTATTCCACTTGCGACCCATTGTTTTCCCGCTTTCTTCTAAGTCTTTGTCCCAACTATTATAACCTATCTTCCGTTAATTGGACACCTCCACCGCGAAGGATGGGGCAAAAACGGTACTCTCAACCTATGCCGCTTCCCCGCTGATACTTCCTAAAACTCGGTAGATGCGAAAGCAAGCCCCTTCTCCGCCAATGCCTGGTGAAGCAGGACAATGGCCGTCGGTCCGACGCCATGCAGCTTTAATACCTCATCCTCGCTCAAGGCAACGAGCTGCTCCAAATGCTGGATTCCCGCTCCCGCAAGAGCCCGTTGCGCCGGTTTGCTGAGCCCTTTCGGCAAACCGTTTTCCGCTGATAAATTTCGCTCCTCAGCCATTTCCTATACCTCCTTTTGTACGCCTTAATGAAAGACGTCCAAGCATTGTTCTCTGTACAAAACCGCCGGGAAAAGCCATTATTGGATTATGAGATCGGAATGGCTATTGGAGGACTCTATGAAAAGACACTATCGATATATCCTGTTCCTGATAATTCTTTTGCCCGCGTTAACCCTTGCCGGATGCTTTAAAACAGCGGATCAGTCTGCCACCAAGCTCGTTAAAGATAAAGAATTCAATATGATCGTTGCTACGGACATCCATTACCTGGAGCCGTCGCTGCACGACAACGGGAAAGCTTTTCAAGACTTTACCGCAAGCGGCGGCTCCCGCATGCTGCCCTATTCCGACGAGCTGACCGATGCCTTCATCAGCAATGTCATCAGGCAAAAACCAGTTGCCTTGATACTTAGCGGCGATTTGACAAACAACGGGGAAAAGAAGAGTCATGTGGAGCTTGCCCACAAGCTGGCTACAGTCAAGAAAGCCGGGATCCCCGTCTTCGTCATACCCGGGAACCATGACGTCTCGAACCCGTGGGCGCGCAGCTTCAAAGGCGATCATCAATACGTAACCGATTATATTTCGCCAACGGATTTTTCCAGCATATATAACGATTTCGGCTACAGTAGTGCCATTTCCCGAGACACGGGCTCCCTCAGCTACCTGGCTCCCCTATCCTCGGATTTATGGTTGTTGATGCTGGATTCGTGCCAATACGACAATAACGAAGATTACGGCAGCCCGCAAGGAGACGGAAGAGTGAAGGAAGAAACGCTGGCGTGGATCGATGAAGCATCCAAGCTCGCGGCTGAGCGGCATGCCCATGTCATCGCCGTCATGCATCACAACTTAATCGATCATACCAGTATTCCCCGGGACGGCTATACGGTGAACAACCACGAGGAGGTTATGGCGGACCTGGTTAAAAATAACATCTCGCTGGTGCTGTCCGGCCACATCCACATTCAGGACATCCGTTCCGAAAATACGGTCACCGACATCGCCTCAAGTGCTCTCAGCGTCTATCCGCACCAATATGGTGTCCTGCACTTTTCGGCCCGAGACGCCACGATCGCATACAATACGGAACAGACGGATGTGGAATCCTGGAGCAAAGAACAGAAAATCGTCAACCCGGATTTGAATCAATTCCGCGACTACGCCAAAGACTTTTTCTATCAAGATTCCTATAAAAAAGCGTATTCTTCTTTCCAGGATTCCAACTACCCGGAAAAAGATCGTCAAGCCATGTCCAAGGCGATGGCGGAGTTGAATCTATACTATTTTTCCGGTTCGACGGCAGAAATCGGCGCTGATCTACTGAACTCCGAAGGTGTCACCCTTTGGAAAAAAGCGCAGGATATACGGATGAAAAAATACGTGCTCAGCATGATCGACTCCTCCAAAAGAGTGAACAACCACCTTACTCTGAAGCTGAAGTAGAGGCGGAATCGGGAATATCAGTCATGAAAATAATACTCGCTCCTTCCTAATCAAGCGTTTCGTATTTACCTGCTATCGTATTTGTTCTCCTGCAGCCTGTATTCGATTTTTTCCAGCGTAACATGGATTTTTTTCAAGTATCGGATGACCATAACCATGAAAATAATCACCCCGACGATAACGGCAATCACTAGCAGAATATTAAAAAGCACCCATAGGACTGGCACCCAGGCGGTGGCCGATTCCGCTGAAGCTCCTATACTCATACTCAACACTCCTTTACCCAGATCTACTTGCCTACCCTATAAAAACGGATGGAAGTAGGCTTATCTGACTGCTCCTCCATGCATAATCCCTAAAGGAACTACTTCACGGTTATCGTTTCACTCTCATTAATAATATTTTTTACCATTCGATCCTCATACGTTCTTTTCCCTAGCGCGATCGATATGAAAAGTCCAAATTGTTCATTATAGAGAGCTTCGTTATCTTCTTTTGCTTTTGACAGCTTTAAAGTATATTCGTTGCCTTTGTACGTTTCGAAATCCCACATGGCGCCTGTCGTGTTTCCGATGTAAACCCCGCCGGAAATTTTAACGGATTTGTACTTTTCTCTTACTTTTGCAATCTCTCCCACATAATACGTATCCCTGCTCTGCTCCACTAGCAAAACGACTTCTTGTTCCCCGATATCCAATTCCGCTATGGAACCCTCAATGGCCTGATCTTCAATAAAATATCGAATCGCTTGATCCTTCGTTTCGAATAGTTGGCTTTGATCTTGCACGCTGCAGCCGGTAACCAAGGCGATGACAACGACAAGCCATACCAGCCCTTTCATTATTTTCCCCCCTTCTTTACTCTGGGTATCCAACGAAGACAATTACGCCTATCAATCGTACATTGATGATTCAATTAAAAATAAGAAGCCCCTCCCTTTCTGCATTCCAAGACAACAATCCTGTACCACTACCACATCATGACCGCACCATGGGCATTGAACCATTTTTTTGCTCCTCCTTTGCAAATTTCCATAGGCTTTCCGGACTGTTTATGCTTTAATAATGTAAAGGCTTAAAATAATATCCAGAGAAAAGGAGTACATGCGATGCAGGTTTCCGACTTTTTATTACCGAAAGACAAGGTTGCTTATATCACATCCTCCGTATCCATGCTGGAAGCGGCTGAAAAACTGCAACACCACCATTACACGGCGATTCCCATTATCGATCTGGCCGGCAAGTATATCGGCACCCTGTCTGAAGGAGATATCCTTTGGAAAATGAAAGAAACACCAGGGTTGACTTTCGAAAATATGGGAAGTGTACCCATTACTGAAATCCGCAATCGTTTCCATAACGAATGCGTCCCTATTGACGCGAGCATGGAGGATATGCTGACCTTGGCCGCCGATCAAAACTTCATCCCGGTCATCGACAAGAACAAACAATTTGCCGGCATCATCCGCCGCAAAGACATCATTGAGTATTACAACCGCAATATTACCGATTGACAACCCCGGGAATTTTCTAAATTATACCATACCGGGTTATAATCATCTGTAAAACATATCCAAAAAAGCCGACGGCGGAGGTTCCCCTCTGACCGTCGGCTTTTCCATTTGACTCGCTCATTTTATCTCCCTTTGATACTCGGACGCCATCTACCTTCGACAATCTAAATAGAACACATCGAACAGCCGGCCCGTAAAATCGATAGCCCGCACCTCCAAGCGATAGGGAAGCACGTTTACCTGTACGAAATGAGGGACAGCCAGCGACTGGGAGGTGTGCCATTCCCGCTTGGGTAGCAGCCATTCCTCCATCGCTCCCGCTCCTCCCGACACCACGTAGACGATGCCGTCGGTTGCCACCTTATCTGCCTTAATCGGATGGCTTCGCTCATAAACGATGGTGTGGGAGCTGATCACCAGATCGACTCCATACTCTTCAAAAATCGGGCATAACCCCCTGAGCGCCTCCACCTGAAAACCACCGGATACGTACGGGGA
>NZ_CBQR020000027.1 GCF_000455485.1 Gorillibacterium massiliense | reverse complement strand
ACCACCGGATACGTACGGGGAGTAGTGGAAAAACACGATTTTCCATTTTGCTGCCGATGCCTGCAGATCCCTTATGAGAAAATCGATTTGCGCGTTTCCGGGCGTCAACTCATGGGATAACCCGGGATACTGCTCATTTCCGACGAAAGCCGTGCTGTCCAAACAAGTAAAGTGCGCATCCCCATAATCGAAAGAGTAGTAGTTTTTGGGATTAGGGTAAGCAAAAAACTTGTAAAACCAGTCGGCGTTCTCTTCATGGTTCCCCAAACAGCTATAAAAAGGCGTAGTTTTCAAGAATGCCCGGCCAGGTTCGAAAAAATAGGTGCTCCAGTCGGCATACTCTCTTCCATCATCTACGATATCTCCCGCAAACAAAGACAAATCCGGCCGGTATTTCCCCATCAACATAAAAATATCCCGATTGATCTGGCCATCGGTTTTATCGGCGAAATGGAAGCCTCCCGTTTCGCTGGTGACGGTAAATGAAAAAGGCACATCTTTTCCCGGTGCCGTCTTAAAAGGATGCGGCCCGTCCTGCAAAGCACCCGTTTCGTTTTCGGAAAACACCGTATAAAAATAAGTCGTTCCCGGCTCCAACTGCTGAACGGTAATTTGATGAATCAAGGAATACTCACCGTTCGATGCGGTGGTTATCACCTTTTCTGGCGGAAGATAGTTGCCTCCAGATCCCCCATGCTTCCTCTCCGCTTGATAAACTTCCACTTTCGCAGACGCTAGCTCCGACGTTTCCCACATCATCGTCATCGACGTTTCCGTAGGTATTTGCAAATAAGGCCCTTTTACGATGGATAGCATATCTCTTCCTCCCGACAGAACGCGCGTTCTAGCTTTTTCTCCAGTATGAACAAGCCTGCCGGAATGTCAATATGATCCAGAAAAAAGGCAAAAATTGTTTACGAGTTCTCCATAGACAAGAGAATTTTTCCGGTGCTTTTCCTGCTTTCAATAAATTGATGTGCCAATGCAGCATCTTTCAAGGGCAGTTTTTCGCTTATTTTCATTTTTAGTTGCTCGCTTTCCAGCATGCGCATGACATGTACAGAAGTAGCTTTTAAAATTTCCGGCTGCTCTTTTCTTGTTGTACTAAAACTAAACCCAAGAACAGAACGACAGCTTGAATGGAGGTCGCTTGTTTGAAGCTGTCCGTATTTTCCGCTTGAATTTCCGAACACAACTAGACGGCCATAGTTAGCCAGACACCCCATACTCTCCTCTGTGATTTCTCCGCCAATAGAATCCATAATAATATTGACACCCTTGCCCTCCGTGATTTCATTTACTGCCTGTGAAAAATTTTCATTCGTATAGCAAATCACATGATCTGCTCCCGCTTCTAATGCTACAGGAATCTTCGATTCATTGCCCACAGTTCCGATAACCGTATCTGCACCTAATGCTTTAGCAACTTGAATAGCTGTAGTTCCCACTCCTCCAGAAGCAGAATGAATGAGAACCTTATCTCCATAATGTAAATTAGCAATGTCAGCAAGCAGTTTGTAAGACAGAAATGAGACAATGCCGCAAGATCCGGCAACATCAAAACTAATCGTATCGGGAATTGCAAAAGTCAAATTTTCATCTGCAACAATGTACTCTGCATACGAACCATTATGAGGAAACGCCATTACTCGTTGGCCTGGCAAAAAGGATGTCACTTCATCTCCAACTTGCTCAACGATCCCCGAAGCTTCCAAGCCGGGAATAAACGGAAGTTTCCCTTGTCCTTTATTGCCGTATCTCGCTTTAATATCTGCAAAATTAACACTCGTTGTCATTACGCGAATGAGGACTTGTTTTGGACCTATTGAAGGGATTTCAACATCTACATATTTCATATTTTCTGTTGAACCGAATTGCTCAACAATTATGGCTTTCAAACCAATCACCCCATGTTTCATTGATTAATGATTATATACCAAAACGGCAAATAGACAAGGTTTCTCCTTCTAAAGCACTCCTGCGGAAGGGAAGAAAGCAAAAAAAGACACCGCATGCGGTGTCTTGATGGATAGTACTCTACATAAAGGTTTCAAAGATAAGGAACAAGTTAAGCGCGACGACGATCGCTGCAACGAGCCAGCCGGCTGCTGTCGTTACTTTCCGGTTTACGAGGCCGCCCATCAGCTTACGGTTGCTGGTAAAGATGACGAGGGGAATCAGGGCAAAAGCAATACCGAAAGAAAGAACGACTTGACTCACGACCAAAGCCTTTGTCGCATTGATACCCGTCACGATGATAACAAGCGGTGGGATCGTCGTGATCGCCCGACGCAGGTACAGGTTGATCCGCTTGCGGATGAATCCCTGCATGACCACGTCCCCCGCCATTGTCCCTACGGCAGCGCTGGAAAGACCGGCAATGAGCAGAGCCAGACCAAAACAAGCGGCAGACATCGGACCGACCAAGTGGTTGAATTGATGATAAGCGATAGTCAGGTCTTCGACGTTTAAACCTTTCTTATAAAACAGGGCCGCTGAGATGATGACCATCGCCATATTGACGGCTCCGGCAAAGACCATAGCGATGACGATATCGATAAATTCCATGCGGAATATCCGTTTCTTCTCCTGTTCATTTCGGCCGACGATACGGTTTTGTGTAAGGGAAGAGTGAAGATAGACGGCATGGGGCATCACGGTAGCGCCGAGAATTCCGGCGGCAAGCAGAATACTGTCCGTTCCTTGAAAGCGTGGGGTAAAAATGCCGGTTGCAATAGCTCCCACGTCCGGTTTTGCCCAGATGACTTGAAATGCAAAGGATAAAACAACGATTAAGATCATGGCGGCGATGCCGATTTCCAGAGAGCGGTAACCTTTGCGCTGCAGTTCCAGAATGGCAAAGGAAGCAATAGCCGTAATGATTGCAGCGGGAAGCATCGGGATATTGAAGAGCAGATATATGCCAAGCGAAGCTCCGATAAATTCAGCCAAATCGGTGGCGATAATGACAATTTCACTTTGAATCCACAAGAAAATGGAGAGCTTTTTCGGAAACCTTTCCCGGGCAACCTCCGGAAGATTCATCCCCGTAGCAATCCCCAATTTAGCGGACAAGGTTTGAATAAGAACCGCCATCAGATTGGATACGGCGATTACCCATAATAACAGGTATCCGTATTGTGAGCCTGCCGTAATATTGGTAGCAAAATTTCCTGGATCTAGATAAGCGACTGCGGCAATAAAAGCAGGGCCGAGAAACGGAAGCAACCGCTTCACGCCACGAACTTGACTGTTGAAAACCGTTTCTGCCGAAGGTTCGTATTTCCTCTTCATACCTGCGTACTCCTGTTCAAAAGATGGCTCCATTCTTCTTCCTCCTTCCGCGTTGAAAATGTTGTATTTGGACATAAATGTTTACCTCGTGCAACTTTCTGATATTCATTATAAACTGGATATAACCTTTTGTATATAGGGATTCGCCCATTTTCAGAAAATAAAAAAGCACTTCATGTCCCATAAAGGGAGTGAAATGCCGGATAGTCCATGCTATATTTTTACATAAAGAGTCCCGCCACGAATGGAGGATGGTTATGGGTAAGAGCTACCCCGCAATGCTGCCGGAGCACGAGGATTTCATCCGCAAGCAGCACATCTTTTTCGTAGGAACCGCTCCCCTGGAGACAAACGGCCATGTGAATATCTCCCCAAAAGGGTATGATGCTCTGAGAATCCTATCCCCTTCAGATGTCGCTTATCTAGATCTGACAGGCAGCGGCAATGAAACCAGCGCTCATCTCGAAGAGAATGGCCGTATTACCATCATGTTTGTCGCTTTCGAAGGACCGCCGATGATATTGCGACTATACGGATCAGGACAGGTTACTCTCCCCACATCACCGGAATGGGAAGAGTTGGTTCCGCTTTTTCCGGAGCTGCCCGGAGCTCGCCAGATCATGAGGGTTCGGATCGAATCTGTAAAAACTTCCTGCGGCTTTAGCGTGCCGTTTTATGATTATACGGGGGAACGCGATACCCTTGTGAAATGGGCAGAGCGTAAAGGCGATGAAGGCATCAAGGAATATCAGCAGGAGAAAAACCGCGAAAGCATGGATGGGATCCTGACGCCGCTGGGCAAAGCACTTCGTTAAGCGGTCTCCAATGATTTGCCTTGCGCAAAAACTTGTTCCATTTGGAGCAGCCGCATCTTGACGTCAAGACCGCCGCGGTATCCTGTTGGATGGCCGTTTTTCCCCATAATACGATGGCAGGGAATCACCATAAGCAGCGGATTCGCACCAACGGCTGCCCCGACAGCCCGCACGGAAGCCGGCTTGCCGATGGCGATGGCTATATCAGAGTACGAGCAGATATTCCCGAAAGGTACGGCGCGTACGACTTCCCAGACAGCCTTTTGAAAAGCCGTCCCGACTGCATCCTGCGGAATCGTGAACATATGGCGCGTTCCTTGCAGATACTCGCTTAACTCCCGGACATAAGAAAGTAAGCGTTCATCATCACGGAACAATACCGCCCCCGGCATCCGCTTTTCCGCCCAAAGGGCAAGTTCAGCAAAGGATTTATGGGGCGAGCCGACATAGGCAAGCCCTTTTTCCGTTGCCGCGATGTACATGGGCAAAGCCTTATCTTCAACCATGGACCAGTAAAGACAGGTAGCGTGACTATTCTTCATCGTTCCTTCGCCTCCATGTTTGCATGCCTGATTCGGTAATCCGCCGGGGTATAACCGGTTATCTTTTTGAACAAGGTAATAAAATACGCCGTGTTGGGGATTCCCACTGCCGCAGCAATCTCAGCAAGGGATTTGTCGGAACGGCGCAATGCCGCTGCCGCTTGCTCAATGCGCACCTGTTGGACATATTCCATTGGCGTTTTTCCTGTAATTCGTTTGGAGGTGCGCTGCAAATGAAAGGGACTTCCGTGGCACATCTCCCCTAAAACGCGAAGGGATAGGACTTCGTGCAAATGGCTGCGGATATACCGGACGATTTCCCCCACCCATTCCTCATCGGGTAAGCGCACACCAGTGGGCCGGCATCGTTTGCATGGGCGAAAACCGGCTTGCAACGCGGCGTCCGCATGTTCAAATATCCGCACATTGTCCCGTATCGGCTCCTTAGATTTGCAGGAAGGCCGGCAAAAGATCCCCGTCGTTTTAACCCCGTAATAGAATGCACCGTCACTGGCAGCATCGCAGGTTACAATCGCCCGCCATTTTTCATCCGTCAGCTTGTTTTCGTCCTCTTCCACTCCCCTCACCTCCTTCCCCAGTATACCTCCTCAATGCGACCTTTGTACGCATATGACAATGGATGCGCAAGATATCAAAATACATCCAAAGTCTGATCTATGGTATAAAAGGAGAGAAAGAGAGTAAGAGGCGCAAAGGAGATGGCCGACATTTCAACACCCGTAAATCCCGTCGTCAAGCTGCCCACACCGGCAGAATTCGATTTTCAGCAAAACATGGTCTATCTCTCCCGTTCCTCGGACGAGTGCTTATTCACGATCCATGGTCATACGGTTCTGAAAGCCTTTGAGATCGATGGCGAAGCCTTTATCCTCCAAGTCAGAGCAGATCAAGAAGGCGAACTGACTCTGCAGTTCTTAGGAGCAGCGAACCCGTTAAGCGTAGAAACCATCGCAGCCGTCACCCGTTACGTCCGGGATTGGTTCGATTTGGACCGGGATTTGCGGCCTTTTTACGAGATGGCCCGGAAAGATGCGCTGCTAAAGCAAACCGTCGATGATTTCTTCGGTCTACGCTGCGTCGGTATCCCCGATTTGTTCGAAACGGTTTGCTGGGGCATTATCGGTCAACAAATCAATCTTGCCTTTGCTTATACCTTAAAGCGGCGGCTTGTGGAGACCTATGGACGGTACGTGGAATGGGACAGCTCGCGCTACTGGCTCTTTCCTTCCCCCCAAGCCATCGCGGCGCTGCAACCGGAAGATTTGATGAAGCTGCAAATGACCGGCAAAAAAAGTGAGTATTTGATCGGCGTCGCCCGATTGATTGCAAAGGAAGAATTAACGAAGGAACAGCTGCTTGCTCTTGGCGACAGTACCGCTGCCGAGAAAAAGCTGGTCAGCATCCGCGGCATCGGTCCCTGGACCGCCCACTACGTGCTGATGCGCTGCTTGCGCTACCCGAACGCCTTTCCCATCGATGACGTCGGCCTGCATAATTCGATCCGGCACCTATTAGGCACATCGCAAAAGCCGACGAAGGACGAACTTCTCCGGCTGTCCTCCACCTGGACGGATTGGGAAGCCTACGCCACCTTTTATTTGTGGAGAGTGTTATATTGACTGACGCGCTAGACGATGATGGTGTGCGGCTGGACATTCGTATCATGATTGGCAAGAGCCTCGATGCACCGCGGGTCTTTAGCCATCTCCTTTACCCATTGTAAAGATTCGATGGCTTCCCGTTTGTTTACGATGACCCCTTGAAGAATCATGTTTTCCCATGATTTGGCAGCATAGCCGCAATCGGCGGCCAGCAGAACAAACTTGCCTTCTCGCTGTACTACGGTTGCGGTCATACCTTTGCTATGTCCCGGGGTATGAACGCAGATGATCGATCCATCTCCAAACAAATCAAACGATCGCTCCATAGGACCATACTCGGAAGATGTCATTTGAAAGGTTTTGACGTCAACCCCTTCCCACATGTGTTGAAGATAACGGACGGGGCTTTTTTTCGCGGCTGCCCACTCGATATCGCTGGTTAGGATATGCTTGGCCTCCTTCACCAGCTTGATTCCGCTGGCATGGTCGATATCCAGGTGACTCAATATGACATAATCCAGATCACTGATTTTGATTCCCATACTGTTCAGTTGCTCGTTGATCGCCTGTCCCTCCGGTAAAATCGCTTTGTTGATCTGGTAATGGATTTTGCCCATGTACTTCCGCTGATTTCCGCGCACATCCGTATGCCAACCGGTATCGACCAAAACAAGACCCTTGGGATGCTCGATGAGATAAGCGGAGACGGGAAGCTTGTTCTGATATTTTTTGGATCGGAAAATGCCGGTATAGGCTATTGGATTTATAGTAGGTTGATTATTAAAAGGCAGGGCGATATCCGTTTGAACCTGACCGGTATGCAGGACATGGATTTTGATCGAATCGTTCATGATAGGTTACTCCTTCATTGAAGTAATTGAATTAGTGAATTCGAGCTTGCAGCTTATCCATCACTTTTCTGACCAGAGAACGGGGGGCGATTCGTAATCCGGCGATAATTGCTTGATTTCGCCAGCCATGCACAGCGACAACCGTCCCCTTCAACATCTTTTTATAGCCGAAGGCCGCCACCGTTTTGGCGTCGGTTACCTTCAGTGTTTTGAACAGTTTGGACTGATTCAGTTCCGCCCTGTCTTCAAACCCTGTGCGGGTCGGCCCCGGGCAAAGAGCGGTAACCGTTACCCCTGTATGCGCCAACTCCTGAGCCAAGCTTTCGGAAAAGGAAAGCACATAGGCTTTAGAGGCATAATAGACGGACATCCACGGACCGGGTTGAAAAGCTGCAGTAGAGGCAACATTCAAGACCCTACCGTTCCCCTCCTAAATCATGTCAGGGACAAACAAGCGGGTCAGCTGCATTAACGAGACGATATTGACCTGAATCATTTCATATTGGTTTTGCCAATCCGCCTTAAAAAATTCCCCAAAATCCCCGAACCCCGCATTGTTGACCAGAATGTCGATCTTGATATTCTGCAGTGTCACTTCCCTATAGATGTTCGCCGCCGCATCTTTTTCAGCAAGGTCTTTGGACAAAATATGCACGCGAATGTGATAGTTGGCTTCAAAATGCTCTTTTATCTCCTTCAGGCGTTTCGAGTTTCGAGCAACGAGAACCAAATTGTTCTTTTCCGCTGCAAAAATCTTCGCCAACTCGTATCCAATTCCACCAGTTGCGCCGGTAATCAAAACCGCCTTCTCCATATTCAAGTCTCCTTTGGAAAATGCATATATACTGATTGAATGATCGATCAGTGAAAGACAAAGGAAATCTCTTGATCCTTTCTAGATCAAGAGTTCTTCCATAGAGCCAGCGTATGCTCGATTATTTCTTGGCGATCTGCCGTGAGCTCCAGCTTGCCGAAAAGCTCAATTCTCAGCAATTTAGCCATCAGGTTATTGATACTGACCGCAAGAAAATGCTGGGAGGCTATAGCAAAATTCATTTCCCTGATCTCACCCTTCTGGTGCCTACGAGCCAGAAAGCCGGCAAACCAGTTGATCCGTTCCTGAATGGTTTCCGCAAGAAGATGGGTTTCATTCAACTCCAGGTTATCGCTTTCTTTCAACAGAATTTTCATCAAATCCAGATCAGCGGTAAATAGCATATCTCCCTGTCTATATATTTTATCCAGCGCATCTCGCAAAGGCAGATTTTCAAGCTCATCGTTTAGGCTATTCATCGTAGACAAGCTCTTTTGGAGTCCATCATGCAAAATCACCGAAAGAATCTCCTTCTTGCCTCCGGGAAAATGATGATACAGAATGCCATCCGACATGTTTAGCGCCTTACTGATGCTCCTTATAGACGTTAATGAATAACCGCTTGCGGCAAATAATCTCTTTGCAGTATCCAGCAAGTTCTGACGTGTTTCAGCCGCTTGTTCGTGACGTTGATTTACGGTTAGGTCTGATTTTGGAGTCATTTACCCTCCTGCCTCCTATTCGTTGAACGATCGTTCAGCTAAAATGTAACACAAGACAAGAAAAAAGAAAAGGAGTCACCTGCCAAGCTACCCACACTGGTTGATTTCGATTATCACGGAGAGTTTCGTTATACCTATATTGCTCGTTGAATTCCCTGGACGGCAAAGCTTACAATTTCTTACGTAAGTCTCTCTAAATAGATAGAAGGAGAATCGTCATGGAACCTCAACTTGATAAATGGATCATCGAAGCAACCATTTCAGAGATGCAACAGGCAATGGAATCCGGCGCTATCTGTTCGGAAACGCTGGTCATGGCCTACTTGGATCGGATTCGGCGATATAATCCGCTTCTTCGCAGCGTTCTTGAAGTCAATCCCGATGCGGTTGAAATAGCCAGAGCACTGGATAAGGAACGGAAAGAAACCGGAAAAAGAAGTCATCTACACGGCATTCCCATTTTACTAAAGGATAATGTCGATACCGGCGATAGACTGCATACGAGCGCAGGCTCCCTAGCTCTAGCCGATTCCTTCGCGGAAGTTGACTCCACGGTGGCGGCTAAGCTCCGAGCAGCTGGTGCCGTCATCCTCGGAAAAGCCAACATGACCGAATGGGCGAATTTCATGTCGGATGAGATGTGGGCGGGATACAGCAGCCGCGGAGGGCTGACCTTAAATCCATATGGCCCCGGAGAACTGTTCGTCGGCGGCTCCAGTTCCGGATCTGCCGTCTCCGTCGCGATGAATATGGCAGCGGCAGCTATCGGTACGGAAACATCGGGTTCGATTATCAGTCCCTCCAGTCAAAACAACATCGTCGGCATAAAGCCCACTGTCGGTTTAGTCAGCCGTTCGGGGATTATTCCCCTCGCGCCAAGCCAGGACAGTCCCGGCCCCATGACGAGAACCGTAACGGACGCAGCTATTTTGCTTGGAGTTCTGACGGGAGAAGACGAACGGGATCCCGCAACATTATCTTGCAAAGTGCGAGCTTACCAAGATTATACGCCGTTCCTGACCGCTGATTTTTTGTCCCAAGCGAGAATCGGCATCCCCCGCTATTATTACAGCCATTTGGATGAAGCGAGACTTGCCATTGTGGAAGCCGCCATTTCGGTTTTGAAAGAAAAAGGGGCTACTATCGTCGATCCGGTCGAACTGAAATGCCAAGACACAGAATGGGACGGCAACGTCATGCGCTATGAGTTCAAGAAATACTTGAACGATTATTTGACCGCTTTGCCTGCGAACATTCCCGTTCACTCCTTGCAGGAAGTGATCACCTTCAACGAAGCTCATGCGGAAGCCGCTTTAAAGTACGGGCAATCGACGCTCATCTGGTCGGAAATGACAAGCGGAACGTTAACGGAACAGGAGTATGCAGATAGTCTGGCAAAAAACCGGGATATGGCCGGGAAGTTCGGGATTGACGCTGTATTGGAAGAGCATCGTCTGGACGCTCTCCTGTTTTTGGGCAATGAATGGGGGCCCGATCTTGCTGCATACGTCGGGTATCCGGCAATCACGGTTCCCGGGGGTTATGCAGAAACAGGCATCATCGCTCCAGGGGGTTACATAACAAAAGGTCCCCAAGGCATCACCTTCGTGGGGACCGCATGGAGCGAGCCGACGCTCCTCAAGCTTGCCTATGGTTTTGAGCAGGCGACCCTGCATCGATTTCCGCCAAAGCTTGATTGATAAAAGAAAGGCAGGTTACTTGCTGACGCAGTTCCTGCCTTTTTTCTTTGCCCGGTATAGCGCGGAGTCAGCCGCTTTCATGACCTCATCCGGCTTTTTGTACTTCTCGCTTTTCTGGGAGATTCCCATGCTGACTGTGACAAATAGTTGTTTTCCCGCTCTGCCGCTCTGGGATCTGCTTTTGGCGCTGCTCTTGGATCGGCCCGTGCTACGTTTGGTAAAGCCCCGCTTGGCGATTTTCTCCCGCAGTTCCTCCAGATGTGGAATAGCTTCGGTTACCGTTTTTCCTGGAAAAAGCAGAGTAAACTCCTCTCCCCCGTAACGGAACGCTTTTCCCCCGCCGGAAACGTCTTTAATGATGGACGCCACCAGCTTCAGCACTTCATCTCCCGTATCATGGCCGTGGGTATCATTGAATTTTTTAAAATGGTCCACGTCCAGCATGGCAATGGCATAATGAAAACCCAGCTTCATCATGTCCTGCTTGAGTGCGCGGCGGGAAGGCAGACCGGTCAGTTCATCCGTGAATGCCATGGAATACGAATCCCGAATGATCGAAACGATAAGGATGATTCCAGCCGTTGCAAAAAAGATCGCCGCAAGCAGCGGCTTGTGCAGATTGTGCAGCACGATGTACATGGCAAACAACACGCCAATAAAGGAAACGTCCTGCGATGTTTTGGAGTTCCTTTGCCGGATACCAAGAATGGCAAGCGCGATGACAAAGGCAAGAACGGCGCATTGAGGAATACCGCTCATCCAGTGGAAGCTGAGTGCTGGTACTCGGGTCTTTGTCATCTGAGCCAGAGTATCGCTCTGGCCTTCCTGCACTAGCCAAAAAGAAGCGGCGATCTGCGCCAAAAGAAACCCGATGCGAAGAAGCCCCCAGGAACTGAAGATGCCCCGTTCTTTTAAAAAGGAAAACACGGCTACATTCAAGGGGATGAGAAACGCGACAATGGAAAACCGGTCGGCAAGCTGCGCCGCGTGTTCCGTTTCTCCCGGCAGAGAAGTGATGAAATAGAAACCGAAAGCAAGAAGAATCAGCATAAAAAATTCCCGGCTGCGGTTAAACTTCCAAGAAATCAATCCACCTAAAAGAAAAACGGCGTATGGAGCAAGCTTGATCAGATCCCTTTGGGGCTGTGACCATGTATCTGTTTTCGTAAATAGAAAATAGGCAAGCGCCAGTATGGCAAAAGGCAAAAGGATGGAAACGATGGTTTTGAGTGTCGTCTTCAAGTTAGGTGAATCCCTTTCTTCGGGCTAATCTGCTCTCTCTATTTATATCGGCAAACGAGCCGCGCTTGCTTAGTTTTCTGTGAAGGGACGTCACCTTGATTATTTTATATTGATATGAAAACTACGCAGATAAAAACAAAAATTTCCTCAAGATACAATCTTGAGGAAAGTATAATGTCGAATCTCAAGCCAATCTTTGCGCTATCTTTTCTTCGCCTTTGTTCTTATTGGTAAGCTGTAAAGATACATTTCTCCCTAATGTCATGAAAGGCTGTTCGATAAACTTAAATGAAAGGGTTGCGATGAGTATGCTCAACGATAACGAAAGCAGCCAAATTACAGGAAGATTAACATATTGATATAGCAGATGGGTTATGGAAATAAGCAATACCATATGATACAAATAGAAACTATATGAAATCTTTCCCATAAAGACAAACGGCTTTATATGAAGGATTTTTGCGAATACTTTTGATGAAACGGCAAACCAGACGAACAAGCAAGCCCCCATTGTTTCAATCGTATTGTTTATCATCGGAACCCTAAGAAAGGATATGTGAATCGGGAAGAATCTGCAGGTAAACATAAAAATCGCAGCAAGAACCAGCAGCACTTTGCCTTTTGTAGGAATCGTTGAATAAAATTTCATGATAACGCGAAGATGTTTGGCCAGCAAAGCGCCATAAATGAACATCGGAATATAAGCAATCGTGAACACAAATGCATTAATTTCGTTGCCGAAACCCAGTTTCACCAATTGATAGGGCATCACAGTTAAAATAGCCGCTATCACGATGGTTATCTTCCAATTAAACTTCATAACCACGAACATAATCAGCGGAAAAATAATGGAGATCCGCATCTCTACCACGAGTGACCAGATAGGCGAATCTAATAATTCTGTGTTGAAATGGCCGATCATGGAAAAATGACTAAGCACGGATTTGAAATCAATTGGATCCGCCCATAATGTATTAAACCAGCCGCTTAATCCCCCGATAGCTCCATGAGGGATAAGCGTAATTCCACCCAGTGCTATGAGAAGCGTGAAAAAAAACGGAGGATATAATCTGAATATACGTTTGATCAGGAAAGGCATGTACCCGCTATATTTTGCTGAATAAAAGGGTAGGGATAAAACAAATCCGCTTAAAACGAAAAAAAGGAAGACGGCCTCTGTTCCAGCCCAAATTAGGTGAGTCGGACTGCTGTATAGAATCTTTTGGGGTAATGTCATCTGGGAAAAACCAAGCTCTGTAAATAAAAGCATCAATAAGGCATGATGAAGAAATACACTAAACGCTGCTAGCCCCCTAAGCGAATCCAGTTCTTCAAAGCGTTTCACACCATCACCATCCCTAATTGAAAATAAATGAAAATGACATGTATACATATTGTATCATCGTTTTCATTTTGTCAACACTGGGCAGTATTGTTATTTTTTTGTAATCCCTTTCTAAAAAAAAGCCAAGCCCTGTATCCCTAATGGGATCAGGACCTGGCTTTTCACATGCTACCGGTCAGATCAGAAGGTTAAACAAATCCGGTTCCTTGTTGATTTCACTGAAGCTGAGACCGCGGGAACGCATCCGCTCCAAAAGTGGCAAATAATCATTACGATGTTTCAGTTCGATGCCAACCAGAGCGGGACCGTTTTCCTTGCTGTTCTTTTTCGTATATTCAAACCGGGTAATATCATCGGTTGGGCCGAGCACAAACTCCAAGAACTCCCGCAGAGCGCCTGCCCGTTGAGGGAAATTGACAATGAAGTAATGTTTCAAGCCTTCATAGATTAGGGAACGTTCCTTGATCTCCTGCATCCGGTCGATGTCGTTGTTGCCGCCGCTGATAACGCAGACAACGTTTTTGCCGGCGATTTGCTCCCGGTAAAAATCCAGCGCCGCAATGGGCAGCGCGCCAGCCGGTTCTGCGACGATCGCATTCTCATTGTACAGCTCCAGAATGGTGGTGCACACTTTGCCTTCCGGAACGACGACGATGTCGTCCAGCATCTCTTTGCAGAAGTCGTAAGCCAGCTCGCCGACTCGCTTAACCGCAGCACCGTCGACGAATTTGTCGATCTCGTTAAGCGTGACGATTTCGCCGCTATGGATGGAGTGGCGCATGGATGGCGCTCCCTCCGGCTCGACGCCGATCAGCTTCACGGCCGGCTGCACGCCTTTGACATAAGCGCCGATCCCCGAGATCAAGCCGCCTCCGCCGATGCCGGCAAAGATGAAATCCACCGGATCCTTCATATCGTCTAGAATTTCCAGCCCTACCGTTCCCTGTCCGGCGATGATCATCGGATCGTCAAAGGGATGGATAAACGGCATCTTTTCCCGTTCGCAATAAGCCAGCGCTTCCTGCAACGAATCATCGAAGGTGTCGCCAACCAGCAGCACTTCCACAAAAGGTCCGCCGAAAAGCTTCACCTGGGTGATTTTTTGCCGAGGAGTGGTCGATGGCATAAAGATCTTCCCGTTCACTCCCATTTCCTTACAGGAATAAGCAACGCCTTGAGCATGATTGCCGGCGCTGGCGCAGACGACGCCATTCTTCAACTGTTCCGCCGACAAGCTGCGCATCATGTTGTACGCGCCGCGGATTTTAAAAGATCGAACGACCTGCAGGTCCTCCCTTTTCAAATAAACGTTGCACCCGTAGCGATCCGATAATATGAAATTTTTTCTGAGCGGTGTATGATACGCCACATCCTTCAAGGCATGCGCCGCTACTATGACATCTTCTGGTCTTACACGTTCGGTTACCATCGGTTTCTTCCTCCACACCCAAGGGTTCATTCGCCCCTTTCCATCACGGGACAAATCATTATCCTCCATTATAGGGTGAGCGATTTACTTATACAAGGAAAATGCCGTAACCGACAGCAGCAGAAATAACACCGAATTGACAATTTCGATTATTCCGGCGTGCATGGGTTTCAAATTTTTTCCAGAGAAAACAAAGGCGCGGGCTGCGGGAAAAACAAAGGAGAAAAACATCAGCGGATATCCGACCAGCCATGGTACGAATAGAAGCGCTCCATGGTAGATCCGTGCGGCTAGAAGCCAGCGGGGGTCGCCTTTTTCCCGAAAAAGGGTTTTGACGAATAAGGCGCTTCCAGTGAAGAACAGAAAGTTGAAGAGGATGACAGCGGACAGGCTGCGGTCCCATTCCCCTGTGCCCACCAAGTAAGCTGCCGCTCCACCAAGGGAAAAAAGCAAAAAGGCGCATAAGTCGTTGAAGAGCGAACGTTCTTTTTTGTGCATCACATGCCAGACATTGATGAGCAGCAGCACGGCGAGGGGCAGTCCCAGAAATAGTAAGACGGGATGCTTCCATAATGGAATAACGAGGCAGACGAGCGCTACGGCGCCATAGGCGCTTCCCCATTTGAGAAAATGGCTGCGTTTTGCCGGCCGTTTGACCGCCTGCAGAAAGGGATAAGACGACAGATAAAGAAAAAACCACGCCAAAAACAACAGCACGTGGGTCCAGCGGGGGGTTCCAGCCATCATTCCGATCAGGAAGGGAACGCTGACCATCGCCCAACCGCCATGCTCGTGGGGGATGACGATTTTTTTGCTCATGAGAATCGTCCTTCTTTCCTTCAAATCCATTCGACTAACCTTCGGGCCGAGCAAATCGTCCCGTCAAAGAAAGCAACAGAAAAGACAGCAAAATCATGGACAAAGCCCAAGCCCATGCCATGGAGGTATGACCGGAATCCACCGCAATATAGATGGCCGTCGGTACCGTCTGGGTCCTGCCCGGAATATTGCCAGCGATCATCAGCGTAGCCCCGAACTCCCCCAACCCCCGAGCGAAGCCGAGGATATAGGCAGAGACCAGACTGGGAAGGGCTAAAGGCAGCGATATATAGCGCAGCACCTGCCATTCACCTGCGCCGGCGGAACGCGCCGCTTCTTCCAAACAGCTGTCGATACCGGCAAAGCCGATCTTCATAGTCTGGTACACGAGGGGAAAAGACACCACAACCGAAGCGATAACAGCAGCTTCCCAGGAAAACACGATGGGCTTGGCAAACAACCATTCGGCGAACTGACCCAATAAACTGCGGCGCCCAAGACCTTTGAGCAAGATAAACCCGACGACGGTTGGCGGCAGCACCAACGGCAGCAAGAAAATCGTCTCCAGCAAAGCTTTCCCCGGAAAAACCTTTCGGGATAGCCATCTTCCCAGCCACAAGCCTAAAATCCAGGCAATCAAGCTCGATACGAAAGCAACCCGAACTGACAGGAGAACGGGCGGCCAAAATCCATGCCAGTCCACGATTCAGCCTCCGATTTGCGACATCCTGCGTACAGTAGGGGTATGACTGGTCTCATCATCCGCAAGATGCTTGGACATTTCATGGCTCTCCGGCTTAGTGCCGAGTGCTTGCAGAAACAGCCGGCGCACCGCTTCATCGTCACCGATCACTTTGCGCACCTGAAACTCGTCGGACCAGGCAAGGCAAGGCTTGATATTGCCGTCTGCAGTCAGACGCAGTCGATTGCAGGTTTTGCAGAAGTGGGAGCTCACCGGATGAATGGTGCCGAAGCTGCCCTTCGCCCCTTCCAGCTGGTACATGTCGGAGGGGCCATTGCCTTTTACGG
>NZ_CBQR020000026.1 GCF_000455485.1 Gorillibacterium massiliense | reverse complement strand
TGGTGCCGAAGCTGCCCTTCGCCCCTTCCAGCTGGTACATGTCGGAGGGGCCATTGCCTTTTACGGAATCGATGGCTTGGTAGCTCCACCGCTTTTCTTCGCACACCTCGAAAACCCGCTGCAAAGGCAAGTAGAGCGACTTCCACATCTGATCGTGATGCCCGATGGGCATGTACTCGATAAAGCGGACATGGAGATTGGTCTCCATCGTGAGATGAAGAAAATCGCCAATCTCGTCGTCATTCATGCCCTTCATGAGCACGACGTTCAGCTTGATCGGGTCGAGCCCGGCGGCGATGCAGGCATCGATGCTGTTCAGCACCTTCTTCACATCTCCACCCCGTGTAATCATTTTGAAGCGGTCTGCGTGGAGGGAGTCCAAACTAATATTCACACGGGTGAGTCCCGCTTGCTTAAGCTTTTCCGCCTTTGGAGCGAGATAAATCCCATTGGTGGTAAGAGCAATGTCCTCGATTCCCGGGATAGCGGACAGCATGCCCACCAGAACCTCCAGCTCTTTGCGCACAAGGGGTTCTCCCCCGGTAAGCCGCAGCTTCCGCACGCCCATTCCGGCCAAAACCCGAACGACTTCCGTAATCTCTTCATAGGAAAGGATTTTGTCAGTTGGCTCGAATTCCATCCCTTCCTCCGGCATGCAGTAAACGCAGCGCAGGTTGCAGCGGTCGGTTACCGATATCCGCAAATAATCATGGACGCGTCCGAAAGGATCGATTAAAGATTGTTCCGCCATCTTCCATCATCTCTCTTCCTGTCAATCTTGCCGGCGGTGTCGTCGATTAGGGGTCTGCCTTCGCGGTATTCGTGGGCGCCGGATTGATCGCCGATCCAGACGGATCCGTCGTCGCCGTGTTCTTTTTTCCAGATCGGGACAATTTGCTTGATGCGCTCGATGATGAACTCGTTAGCTTCATATGCCGCTTTCCGGTGGGGCGAGGAAACGGCGATGGCGACGGCGATATCCGAGATGTCGAGCCGTCCGACCCGGTGGGTAACGGCGGTTATCACATCAGGCCACCGGTCCAGCGCCTCTTGGCCGATCCGTTTCAATTGGGCGATGGCCATCGTTGGATACGCCTCATATTCCAAAAAGTCGGTGCGTTTGCCTTTGGTCCACTCCCGAACGGTTCCGAGGAAGAGGGTAACCGCGCCGGCGCTTCTACGCATCACTTTTTGTGTGACTTCATCGGGAATTATAGGTTGATCCGTTAGGGTATACATATCCTCATTCATCGGATAGCCTCCTCATCAAGCTGATTTTACCCTCCGCTGACTGGAGGAAGCAAAGCAACCGTATCGTCCGCACCGATCACCGTTGCGGGACCGGCGAATTCTTCGTTCACAGCGACCATGACAGACTCCAAGGTAAGCAATGGGTAGCGCTGTTTCAGTTCGGCCAACAACTCAGCGGATGTGAGCGGAGCCAAATCCAGTGTCAAGCTGGACGTCCCCAGTTCATCGCGCAAATGGGCAAATAATAAAATCTTCACTTATGTCCCTCCTATCGTTGCCGGTTCGCCCAAATAACGAACATACAGATTTTTCGCCTTCGCAAGATCATCCGTACCATGGATCAAAGCTCTTCCGTCCTTGAAAATAACGAGACGGTGATCATCTTCCACAATCTGCATCAAATAAGGATTACCGGTTACGAGAGGCGTCAATCTGCGGGCTTGATCCACTAATTGGTTCAAATCCAACTGTCCAAGCTTCGGGGGCCTGATCGACACGGTCTTCCTGCCGCAGAGGACCTCCAGTTTCATGGATTCATCGGTTTTTAAATAAGAGTGTATGGGGTGCTCGCCGCAGGTCGGGCAGGCCGCCCTTCTTTGTTGCTCGGTTATCCGGATCGACTGATAATAGTTGCTCCACTGGTCGAATACGGTATAACGTTCCGACATTTCCTCGCGGTTGGCCGTGAGCCATTTCAACACTTCGGCAGATTGCAAGGAAACGACCATCTGTACCGTAGGGGCGATGATGCCGTCCGCATCGCAGGATGCGGCTCTCTCGGGAATCGCCGCTTGCAGGCAGTGCAAGCACGGGGTCTTGCCGGGAATGAAGCTGCGTACCGCACCGTAGCTGCCGGAGCAAGCTCCGTAAATCCACGGGATTCGGTAACGGTAGGCGGCATCGTTGATCAAATAGCGGGTTTCGAAATTATCGGTTCCGTCCACGATGATGTCCACGCCGGAGGTTTCCACCAACTGGGCCAAATCGGCCCCGGTACAATCCATCACGATGGCATTAACGGTAACGGCGGAATTAATCTGACCGAGCCTACGGGCGGCAGCGACTGCTTTTGGTAATTGCTCCACCGCATCCTGCTCGCAATAGAGAGACTGCCGCTGCAGGTTGCTCCACTCGACGTAATCCCGATCGACAATGGTGATGGTTCCGACGCCGGAACGGGTCAATAGTTCCGCATTTCCGGAGCCTAATGCCCCGGCTCCGACGATCAAAACATGGGCGTTTTGCAGCTGGCTTTGGCCGGAATCGCCGATGGGAGCAAATCGCCGCTGTCTGGAATACCGGTCCTCGATCACGATCCTCCCCCTCCTTTGTCCCCAGCCGAAAGAAGCTCCAAATATTGTTCAGGAGTATCTACGTCCCGGGTAAATTTTAGATCGATCCCGGCCTGTCGCCAGTCCTCTTCTTCAAGAGGCAGCCAACGAATGGAATCGAGCAATCCCGAAAGCCGGTAGATTCCCGCATCCATCCGCACCGTGATCTCTTGCAGGAGCGGCTTCGGCCGGTAAACCCCATGGAGCATTTGATGAGAACGTCCCGCCACTGGGATGACTGCGTCATAATGGCTTTTGCGCAATCGCTCCAGCATGAGTTTCGCCGCTCTCGGAGACGGCTCCGGATAATCACAGCCCACTACCCAGGCGAATTCGGTGTCTACCGTTTGAAAAGCGGCCTGCAATCCGCCTAATGGCCCGTTGCCAGGGTGAATGTCTGCCACATAAACGACTTCATTTTTCACATGGGCTTTAATGACATCCGGCGTCTCGGTCACGATGATGATTTTGCGGCATAATTCCCGCATGAGACGAACTTGCCTGACAATGAACCGTTCTTCTTTATATAGCAGCAGCGCTTTATTGTAGCCGTTCATCCGGGAATTGCGGCCCCCGGCTAATATGACGCCTGTCAGCATCGGCTTCCGCCTCCCGTCCACTCACAATTACGTGATCGACTAGCGCGTGATTTATAGAAGTTGAACCGTTTAATGAGTAATGTCGAAGGAGGAACGGAGGACATTTGGACTGAAAGAGCGTCAGCGTCCGCCTTTGTTTTCGGAGTTCATCCGCTAATCATTTCTAATCAAGAAATCCGAAAACAACAGCGGCTGGAAGTCTAAATGCTCCGCAGTTCCTCCATATCGACTGTTACAATCTTTGGTTCAATGCCTGCTTACCCGCGTTTGCGGTAAATCACGTAATTGCGTTTTAAATATTTTAAAGGAATACTCAGCATATGAACAAGCCGGGTAAATGGAAACACCGCAAAGAGCGCTAAGCCTAGAATAACATGAATTTTAAAGGTGATGGGCACCTCTTTCATCAGCATGCCGTCGGGTCTGAAGGTCAACACCCCGCGGATCCACGGCGAGATGGTTTCCCGATAGTCAAAATCCCCGGAGATGTTGAGCAGTGTCGACAGCATCCCGACGATGACAATCAAGGTAAGCATGATAATGGAGAGCATGTCACCGAAGCTGCTTGTTTTCCGTACCCGGGGATTGCCAAGCCGGCGGCAGACTAAGATGATGCATCCGGCAAGGGTAAACACACCGGCCACCGTGCCAAGGGATACAGCTACCATATGATACAGATGGTCATGAATGCCGATGGCTTCCAGCCAATCCTTCGGAATAAGCAGCCCGCCGATATGGCCGAAAACGACGAACATGATGCCGACGTGGAACAGAATGCTGCCCCAGCGGAGCATTTTCTTTTCTAAAATTTCGCTGGATTTCGCCGTCCAACTGAATTGGTCCGTCTGATAGCGGTAATACAGGCCGACAATCAAAACGATGAGGATTAAATAAGGGTAGATCACCCAGAAAAATTGACTTACATTATTCATCGGGACGGCCTCCCTCCGATCGGATTACGTTTCATAGCAGACGGGTCGGCTGGGCCGCCGCCATAACCCGCCGCCGCCCACATGGGACCGCAGCCTGTTACGGTTCCGCCGGGAGCGCACCCTTGGGGAACTTCAAAGTGAAAAGACCCAACGGCAACGCCTGATTTATCCAGAAGATGAAGAATGGCAGAAAGCACATGGTGATAAGGGCTTTCTGCGACGGAGAGAGCTTCTTGAATGCCCTCCAATGCTTTGCGGAAGGACACCAGAAGAGCGGCTCCCTTATCTTTTTCCGCTACTGCCGCGTATTCCAGCACGAGGGGCAAGTAGTCCGGCAGTTCCTCCGTGGAGAGCACCAAATCTTCTTCCTCGTAAAGATCCTTCAGTTGGAGCAGAGCCGGTCCCCGCTCCCGTTCTTCGCCCAATTGATTGTAAGTCAAGTACAGGTTGGTTTTTTTGCTGAAGTCAAAGGTTTTGACATATTGAGCGGTGATGGTTTCGCCGTCCATTCCAGCAAAGCCGGCAAGACAAGCTGCAATCCGGTCGCGGAACGGCCCGGCGGTTCCATCGCTCTCCTCCAGCAGCTCGCTCCATTCCACGAACCGTTCATCCGCCGTTTCCAGCCACTCGTGATCCGGATATTGCAGCAAAAACGAGAACATCATCAAGCTTGAGCGCATCGTCGTCTCGTTCATTCCCCATTCCTCCTTCTCAAGGTCCGCTCCCGCTTTATCGGCATTAGCCGCCGCACGGTCCGGGTCCTCCCATCATATTGGTAAAGCCGCAAGCCCCTTGCTCGCTGTACAAGTCGGCGAACTCTTCCCGATGGGCGGATGGGATAACGAAACGATCTTCGTATTTTGCGATGGCGAGCAGCCGGTACATGTCTTCCACGGCTTTCTCCGTCAGTCCGAATTGTTGCAATAAAGCCGTATCCGGATCTTTCTTCAAGTTCCGCGAACGCATGTGGGAGCGCATGATGGCCATTTTTTTCAGGACGGTGGTAATGACTTCGGTGTCTCCCGCCGTGAGTAGGTTCGCCAAGTACTCCACCGGGATGCGCATATCGTCAATCGCTGGGAAAATATCGTCAGCGGTCGCTGCGGTGCCTTTGCCTTCCACCATGTTGGTGATAGGGCTGAGCGGCGGAATATACCAAACCATCGGCAGGGTCCGGTATTCCGGATGCAGCGGCAGGGCGATTTTCCAGTCGACGACGGTTTTGTAGATTGGGGAATTTTGGGCGGCTGTCACCCAATCCTCCGGAATGCCCGCTTCCCTTGCCGCAGCAATGACGGTCGGGTCGAAGGGGTCGAGGAAAATATCCAACTGTGATTGGTACAGATCCTTTTCGTTCTGAACAGAAGCGGCTTGCTCCACTTTCTCCGCATCATAGAACATGACGCCCAGGTAACGGATGCGGCCGACACAAGTTTCCGAGCAGATGGTTGGCAAGCCTTGTTCGATCCGGGGGAAGCACAGGGTGCACTTTTCCGCTTTGTTGGTTTGCCAGTTGAAATAGACTTTCTTATACGGACAGCTGCTGACGCAGAAGCGCCAGGAACGGCAGGCATTTTGATCCACCAAAACGATGCCGTCCTCATCCCGCTTGTACATCGCCCCAGAAGGACAGCTGGATACGCAAGGAGGATTGATGCAGTGCTCGCAGATCCGCGGCAGGTACATCATGAACACTTGCTCGAACTCCATGCGCACCGCTTCTTCGATTTTCGCCAGGTTGGGATCCTTTTGGCCGGTTTCATGCACCCCAGCCAAATCGTCCTCCCAGTTTGGGCCCCAATTCAACTCCATATATTCGCCGGTAATCTGCGATTTCGGCCGGGCGACGGGCTGGTGCTTGCGCTCCGGACTTTGCTGCAATTTTTCGTAGTCATAATCCCATGGCTCGTAGTAATCGTCGATAGTGGGCTGGTCGGGATTGTGGAAAATATTCATCAGCCGTTTGGCGCGGCTGCCATTCTTCAGCTCCAATTTGCCGTTTTTCAGCACCCAGCCGCCTTTG